>JADFAL010000037.1 GCA_015665275.1 Flavobacteriales bacterium
AAATCGAAAATTTAAACAACGAAAAATGACAAAAAACAGAACTTTAAAAGCAAGAAAAAAGCAGTATCAGAATTTTAACCTAAATTAGACAGAACTCTATCTTATTTTTTAAGCTAAAAAGTTCAAATATCGCTGAAGACCTACATTCGGAACACGCCAAAAAAGTGTTTTAGATACACTTGCATGAAGCAGTGAGGCGCTTTGGCAATGTTGTATTGCTGTTGAGATATCGGCAGACGATTTTCAATTTAAGAACGCGTATTTATATGATACTGGAAAGGAAGTCAACTATAACCGAAAACGCATCCTTGATTCCACCAAAGAACCCTCCACTTTTCTTGTGTTTTATCTTCTTTTCTTTCTTTTTCATTGCCCAATCACTAAAGATAATGATAAGACCTCCTAGCAACAGAATCATCAATTTTACGTACTATTGATTCTATGAAAACAATGACCTGCAAACAACTCGGCGGTGCTTGTGATAAAGAATTTCATGCGCAGACATTTGATGAAATTGCTTCTCAAAGCAGAGAACATGGCATGGAAATGATGGTGTCGGGCGATCCCGCACACATGGAGGCTATGCAGAAAATGCAAGCGATGATGCAGCAACCAGGAGCACTTCAGAAGTGGATGGACGAGAGAGAGAAGGAGTTTGACGCTTTGTAAATAGTTTCCAAAAATGGAAAAAGTCACCTGTCCGAAATGCAATCGTCCGTTAAGCCGCGCAAATGCCTGGCACTATTGCGAGGAGGTCGATATTGATTCCTTGTTTCTTGATAAACCCGACGAAGTTGTCCTCTGCTTTGATACTATTTTTCGAGAAGTTTCCGAATGGGAAGGAGCCGCCTACAGTGCTACAAAAAATTGCATCGTGTTCCTCCACAACAAAACGTTTTTGGTCATCAAACCCATGAAAAAATGGTTGGAAGTGAAGTTTATGAGTGCAACGCCTATCGACGAAGAACGTCTGCACAAACAATACCAGCGCGGCAAACGATTCGAGGGTGTCTTCCGTTTTGAATTTGAAGAACAAATCGACCCGAAGTACTTTCAATTGTTCCGGAAGTCGTTTGAGATTTCGTAGCATTTCTTCCGCATTTGACTTTTTTAACAGCGTCTTGCAGCTTTTTCTATTCATTCTGACGACATTTGCTCCCCAAGAACTTGAGTTATGCAACGATTTTACCTGACGATTTTGTTCGCCGCGTTTGCGCTACTAGCTCGCTCACAAAACACTTACACGATACAGGGATCTGTATATGACGGACAGAATGATGACACTCTGCCCTTTGTTACCGTGCTTTTGAAATCCACTGAATCCGACCAAATCGTATCGGGAGCCACCACATTGGACGATGGCTCTTTTTCAATTGAGACTGCGGACACTTCCGTCTATGTCTACATTCGATTTATGGGGTACCGCGATACAGCCTTTCGAAACCTTACCTACATAAACAATATTGCGAACCTCGGTACCATTGAATTGATGAGTTCCGTGCAAGACATAGGCCCAGTAAATGTTCAGGCGGAAAAATCAACTATGGAGTTCAAGTTAGACAAGCGTGTCTACAACATTGGGAAAGACATCAGCAGCAATGGAATGGGCGCACTGGAAGTACTGAACAATGTGCCTTCGGTTACTGTTGATATTGAAGGGCAAGTGAGCTTGCGCGGAAACGCTGGAGTTCAAATTCTCATAAATGGTAAACCTTCTGTGATGTCTGATGATCCTGCAAATGCACTAGGTTCGTTAACGGCGGATATGATCGAAAAGATTGAGATTATTACGAATCCTTCCGCTAAATATGAAGCTGGGGGAACATCAGGAATCATCAATATCATTCTCAAAAAAGAAGAAAATAAAGGCTTTAACGGGTCGATGTCTGCCAACACGGGGATACCGCACAATCACAGTGTTGGAGCCAGCCTCAACTACCGTACGGAGAAGTTCAATTTTTTCACGCAATTTGGAGGAGGGTACCGTTCGCAACCTCGATTTGAAGAAAGCGATAACTTCAATCGTGCAACAGGAACCCGCATTACCAGCAATGGAACGTATTTCCGCGATGAACAGTTTTACAACATTACTCTCGGGGCGGATTACTACCTCAACAAGTACAACGTAATCACACTTTCTGGGAATTTTGCCTACGAAATTGAAGAGCAGCCCTCAGAATCAAACATTACCTTTTTCGACAGTTTAGGAAACATCGAGTCGCAATTCCGCCGCCGCGAAATCACCAGTGCGCTCAACCCAAAATGGCGTTACGAACTCAACTACAGCAAGGAATTCCGAGACAATAAGGAACATACGCTCCAGTTCAGCTCCTTGGGCCGGTTCTTCGGAAAAGATTTATCCGCAGATTTCGATAACGAGTATTTTGTAGGATCGTCAGGGGCTGTTGATCAGCGCACACAAACCAATTTCTATCAATCCGATTTCACCTTCAAATTGGACTATAACAATCCAATTACCGAAAAGGTGACCTTGGAATTAGGTAGTCAGTACGACATGAATGATGTTGGGAACGATTTTCAAGTCGAGAATTTCGATTCAGTTTGGTACATCAATGAAGATTTGACCAATAACTTCATTTTTATTCAGAAAGTCTTGGGCGTTTATACCACCGCCGCTTACGAAAACGATTCTTGGGGTGTAAAACTCGGAGCCAGAGTAGAAAACACGGATCTGGACACTCGATTGGAAACTACGAATGAGACCAATAGCCAGAATTACACCAACTTCTTCCCGACCTTTCACACTTCCTATAAGTTCTCTAAAAAATACTCGATTCAAGCGGGATATTCACGTCGAATTTACCGTCCACGCCTTTGGGATTTGAATCCATTCTTCAACGTAAGAGACAATCTGAACATCCGTACCGGAAACCCGAATTTAACTCCCGTTTTTTCAGATTCTTATGAACTGACTGGAATTTTCATTTTCAATAAGTTCTCGCTGAACGGTAGTATTTATCACTTGTTCGAACGCAACATTTTCGAGCAGGTATCAACTTTTGTAGACGATGTTCGAATTACGACGCGCGAAAACCTGGGAACAAAAGCAAAAACTGGATTAGAGATCAACTGGAAATACCGGATAGCAAAGTGGTTCACTGCTATGGGTGATGTGAATTACGGCTACTTTGTAAGAAGAGGAAGTTTTGAAGGGAAATCCTTCGATTTTGAGGGAGATCAGTGGTCGACACAATTGACAATGAAGTTTGAACTTCCTGCAGATATTAGTTTCGAGGTGACGCCTCAACACCGATCGCGCATTTTGACGGTTCAAGGAATTAATCAAGGACAGACGTTTATTGATGCCGGAATTCGAAAGAAATTTTGGAAAGGTAAGGCAGTTGTCAATTTTACCGTTCGTGACGTTTTCGCATCCAGAGTGCAGATTCGTGAAGTGGATCAGCCGGATTTCTATTTGTATAGTTTCTCGCAGCGTGGCAGGTTTGTTACGCTTGGATTTAGTTATTCGTTTGGTAAAGGAGAAGCCGTGAGTTATAAGGGCGGAGGGCGATATTAGTGGTTTTTTCACCTTTACTGCACAGATAATTCGCTTATTCGACAATTATCGAATTACCAAAATGTATAATTCTAGTAATTTCCATTTTTTCTCCTTAACTTATGTAAGAGTGGACTAAAATCATTCAAACCTAGAACTCCTTTAGATCCATCCCTTTCAAAAAAGAGGGCGCCATCCTTTCTCCATTTATGACACCCCCACTCTATAACGCATCCTTAATGCTTATCAAGAGCTAGTTATCTCATTGACTCCGATCACTCGCCAAAGTCAGTTCGAGAAGGACAATCCAAATGCGCCACACCAAACATAACATTCGGCTCATGCGAAACTGTGTATTTATGCTTTCCGAACGTGTCTGTAAAACCCTGCAACACACCCGGAATGCCCTGTCGAACTATGTAAACCAGCGTTTGCTATTTGTTGTTGTATATTCTACGCCTGCTTTTCTTTAAAACAAGAGTGATAATATTTACCCTACCCCCTGGAGAAGTTTTGAGTGTGAGAGTGAGTCTAGAAGAAATCTCAACCCGAGCGCTGAGGCACTCGAAGCCCGATATTTAGAACTCCGACTTCGAGCGCCTCAGTTATCGATCCAGAGAACCTCCATCCTCAATTTCACAGTATTCAAAAGTTCGTACATTTGAAACGTTGAAGGAGCAAGAAGAAAATAACGTCTGTGCTGAGGAAACCTATCGTGGGTTATTTACACAATTAGCCAAACCACTTCGGAACTATCTTATATATCGAGGAAGTGAAGAAGGGCAGGCTGACGATCTTGTTCAGGATGCATTCATCAAACTTTGGGAAAACTGCGGGAAAGTTATTCCGTCCAAAGCGAAAAGCTACCTCTATACAATTGCCTCCAATGCATTTAAAAATGAAATGGCTCATTTGAAAGTGCGATTGAAATTCGTGAACGCGAATCCAAAGGCGAATACATCAATCGAGACGCCGGAATTTAAGATGGAGGAGGAAGAATTTAAGGTCCGCCTGGAGGCCGCAATTGCCGATCTTCCTGAAACACAGCGCGAAGTTTTTCTAATGAACCGCATCGATAAAATGACATACAACGAAATTGCCGAAGCCCTTGGTGTAAGCGTGAAAGCAATTGAAAAACGAATGGGAAAAGCCCTCAAAACACTGAGGTCCAAAATAAAAGAACTAAAATAACAGTAGGGTATTTGAATAGAAACTTGTTTCAATAGCAAATGGCAGAAGAAAAAGACATATCTGATGAACTATTAGGACGCTGGCTCGCCGGGGAACTAACAGATGACGAACGGATTGAATTCGAGCAATCGGAGGCTTTCCAATCGTATCAGGTTATAGCCGAATATTCAGAACAACTGGAGGTCGGTTCGTTTGACACTGATGCTGCTTATGAGCGATTGAAAGAGAAGCGCAATGCACCTCCAAAGGCCAAAATTATTGGAATGCCGCGCTCTCGTTTCCTGGCTGTTGCAGCCAGCATACTAGTACTTATTGGTGTAGGGTCTCTATTCTTCCTGGGAGATTCTGAGGTAGAAAACACCACTGTTTCTGTATCAAAAGGGGAGCGCAAAAATGTGACTTTACCGGACAACTCAACTGTTGCATTAAATGCCAACTCATCCATCGTATACAACAAGGGTACCTGGAAGGAAAAAAGAAACGTAAAACTGGATGGAGAAGCACATTTCACAGTCAAGAAAGGAAAGCGATTCAAGGTAACAACGAAGCACGGTACAGTTGAGGTTCTGGGAACACAGTTCAATGTCCTGGATCGTAACGACCGAACAGAAGTGATTTGTTATACTGGCAAAGTTCGCGTGACTGACTCAAAAGGAAAAAGCACAATTCTCACCAAAGGCATGGCTGCCCGAATGAACAAGGGAAGTCTTACCGATGATTGGGAACCAGAAATTAAGGACAAACCAGATTGGCAATTAGGATACAGTTCTTTCAACAATGTACCGCTACAGGATGTAGTGGATGAATTGGAAGCTCAGTATGACATCACTGTAAATGTCAATATAGATATTAGCGCACGCTTGTATCGCGGTTTCTTCCCTCACGACAACCTAGATTCGGCATTAGCACTCATTTTTGGCCCGATGCAACTTAAATACACAAAACAAAGTGATGCTATGGTCGTTGTAGAGTAAGTTAGACTAACTATATGCGAATTCTTCTTGTTCTTCTGTTGATGACGAAAATCGGATCTGCACAGGTCTCGGGGAACTATACTAATGCTTCGTTGGAAAGCGCACTAAGCACCCTGGAAAAAGAGCAAGGAATCAAAATCGCATACGATCCCAAGTTGGTAGAATCTGTCACCATTACCGTGAGTTTTACCAACGTCTCAGTCGATGATGCACTCGGCGCCATCCTAAAAAATACCGAATTGACCTTCTCGAAGGTGAATGGGAATTATTATTCCATTCAGCCATCAAATGTGGAGTGGAATATCTCTGGAACGGTTCACGACGCTGATGGGAATCCGATTCCCTACGCCAAATTGCGAATTTTGAATTCGAGAAAAGGCGCGTACTGCGATCATGAAGGAAGATATACCCTCAAACACAAAAGTGATACGCCACCGACGGTTAAAATCTCGGCACTCGGTTACAAAAAACAACACGTTTCCGCTGCGAATTTGAAACAATCTTCGAATGTCAATCTCGCGATAGATTTGATCGATTATCCGGAAGTAATAGTCGAATACCTGACTGACGGTATGTATACGGGGGAAGTCGCTTCTGCGTTGAGTATCGATCCCGACAAATTGGGGTCTGTACCTGGAACAACAGAGCCAGACATTTTTCAATTGGTACAAACAATTCCTGGGATTAACTCTGCAAGTGCTACGGTAAATGAAATTCAAATTCGTGGTGGAACCGCAGATCAAAACCAATTGCTGTGGGATGGAATTCCTGTATATCAACCCGGACACTTCAATGGAATGATTTCGTCCATTAATCCGAATATCATCAATCGCGCAGATTTATATCGTGGAGTTTACGATCCGTATTTCGGTGGTCGCGCTTCCGGTTTGATCGATCTTCACTCCATTGAAAAAGTCCCAAAAAAAACCATGGGGTCGGCTGGAATCAACTTTCTACAAAGTGATTTGTACCTCGCTACTCCCTTCAATGAAAAAGTGGGAGTGATGGTTTCAGGTCGCCGATCATTTCTCAACCTTTGGCCCTCTCCAACCTACAATAGCTACGCAAATCGAGTGTATCAAGAATCGGCCATTGAACTATCCGAAGAAGGCTCCGTAGAAGGAGAGTCGGGAGAAACTTCCACACAATTCCAAACCGTGAACAGCTTTGTTTATCAGGATCTCAATGCCAAGGTAATCTACCAACCAAATGATAAAAACTACCTTTCGATCAGCGGGATTTTCACCAACAATGAGCTGAATTACTTCACTTCATTTGTGGACGGAACGGATCGCGATTCACTGCAGAATACCGTAAGTTCTACAATTAGAGGATTGGGACTGAAGTATAAGAGAAATTGGACGGACAAATGGAGTTCTCTGGTAGAAATGAGCGCAACGAATTACGACTACAACTTCGATCTCTCCTATTTCGAACTTTTTGATGATACAGTAAGTTTTGACGAACAGCAGGCCAAGTCAAACTACATTTCTCATCTTGATGTGAAATTGAATTCTACGTACCAAATGGACTCAGCCATCACCTTCGGTTTTGGCTATCAAATGACAAGACATCAGGTCGATTATGGAATCTCATTTAACGGAGAAGTGGACAGTGTAAGTTCAATTGGGTCGAACTCGGCTGCCATTCATAGTGTACAGGCAAATTACATCTGGAGCAAATCGAAATGGTTATTGAAAGCAGGAGCACGAGCATCCTATTTTACCGCTGACAATCAATTCTACCCTGAGCCACGCGTTCATTTGCAATACAACCTCAACAAGTCCTGGACAATTAAGTCCGCCTTCGGAATGCAACACCAGTTTGTGTCTCAAGTTGATCAATTGGATGAAGTGGAATTGGGGTTGGCCAACCGGGTTTGGGTTATGGCTGATACTTCGGAAATTCCAGTAGTTCGGGGATTAATTGGTGATTTCGGTTTTGTTTTTCGCAAAAAAGGATGGCTTCTTGAAACCGAGGGATATGTCAAAGAACTTACAAACATCGTATCCTTCTCCGACAATCCTACCTTTAGCTCAGGATTACTTCGCGGTGATGCAATATCGTACGGCGTTGACGTTCTCTTAAAAAAACGCTGGAAAAACTTCCGCTCATGGATCTCCTATTCCTACAGCAAGGTCGATTACCTTTTCCTTGATTTCTCCGAGAGTTCCTTTGTTGCACCGTTCAATCAGCCACATATGTTCCGTTGGGGGAATTCATTCAACTGGCGCAATTTCGAGTTTTCGGCAGCATTAAAAATCGCAACAGGAATGCCGTATACACCATTTAATCAACTCGTCCTGGTGGGTGATCCTGCAGATGGAGCAGATGCCTACGAAATAGAATACCAATTTCCGTATAGTGCTCGATTCGCCCCATTCCATCAATTGGATGTCACCGTGTTCTACAACGTCTTGAACAATCCTGATAAAAACTGGAATTTGAAAGTTGGAGCGTCTTGCTACAACATTTACAACAAACAGAACATTTTAAGTAGACGTTACGAACTGGAAGAAATCGAAACTGCAGGAGACCCAATTGTTCAGACCTACGCTGTAGATAAATACTTCCTGGGGATTACGCCCAATGCCGTGATTCGTCTAGAACTGAAGTAGAAGAAAAGCTGTAGTTTTTGAGGAATACGGAAATTGATTAAGTCCTTATTCTATTCACGATTCCATCATAGTACGTCGACAAGCAATCTACTGGAAACATCCAAACTCAATACCAACGGATTTGATTGTTCCTTCAATTGCACCTGAACGCTTTTATCGTATTCCTCGATGCGCAAAACTTCCATTACCGTTCCTAGCTTAATTTGCTGACGGTTGAGATAAAGCAAGAACTCCTGAGAGCTCTCCTTCAAAGCACAAATCCGCACCATTTTGCCCGCTTCAATATCGGAAAGCACGAAGAAATCTCTGGGCTTAATGTTTCCGTCTTTATCTGGAATCGGAGAACCGTGAGGGTCCATAGCTGGGAAGCCAAGAAGTTCATCCATGCGATCGAAAAATTTCTCAATGCGAACATGCTCAATCTCTTCTGCAATATCGTGCACTTCTTCCCAACCAAAGCCCATGAATTTTTCCAAGAACATTTCGGTAAGTCGATGCTTGCGAATAATGAGCGCCGCCGTTTTTCTTCCTTTCGCTGTAAGTTGTAAGGGCTTGTACTTTTGATAGACCACCCATTTTTCCTCCTGCAAGCGTTTCACCATACTGTTTACCGTAGGTATACTCACGCCCATCTCCTTACTCAAATCAGACAATGAGATATTTGGGTCCTCTCTATCGAGGTAAAAAATAGCCTTGAGGTAATTCTCTTTTACGTTGGTAGCCATTGTGTTTCTTCGCTGCTAAAGTACAAATTTACAACAGAGACCTAAGACAATCAGATACTAGAAGCTAGACTTTTCACTAAAGGTAATCGGTCTACAAGCGAAAGAAATGAGTGGTCTGACTTCTAGAAGTGAGCGTATCGAGTGATCTAGTGTCTCCTAATTATAAATACCTTTACCTAGTGAAAAAGCGCATCGTCTCCGGACTGAAATATACACTCATCTACACTGCCATTACTCTTGTACTACTGGAGGGATTGCTATGGATTATGGGGTATCGCCCGTATGCGAATACCGATTATGAAGTAGTTTCCACACCGAACAATCCATATGTTGCAGATAACAATTTAGGCATTCAACTCAACCCAGGAACCTTCAAATTCGCCTTAAATAAAAAAGTCAAATTCATAGCTACGCATCAGGAAAACGCCCAACGATTGATTCCAGGGTCAGATCCAAATCGAAAAGATAACGTGCTCTTTCTTGGATGCTCATATACCTATGGCTACGGCGTGAATGACGACGAATCGTTTGCCGCGATTACTCAAAAGAAACATCCAGATTGGAACATCGAAAACACTGCGGTGGTTGGATATGGAACGGCTCAGCATCTTATCCAGTTGAGGCAAAAAGTACAGTCAAATTCGCCCAAAGGTGTTGTACTGTGTCTGTCTTCTGTGCATTTTATTCGAACCGTTTTGTCTCAGCATTATCGTTCTAATTTACGCATAGGCTACCGTCGCTCCTCTTCCGATGTAGACGACCGCATGAATGGTGCGCGTTTCCCTTATTTCGACGATTATTCTAGGCAAGAGAAACATGCCAATTGGGAGGATTTATACTCCGAAATCCCGGGTCGATATTGGTCGGCGTCCATCAACTTTGTTCAAAACATTCGCGATCGCGGAAGAGAACCCAAATGCAATTCGATAGACATCACTGCGCATTTGATTCGTGAAATGCAGTCCTTGTGTAACGCAAAGGGAATTCCCTTCGGAGTAGTGTGTCTGGATACGAATCATGAAACGGTGGCACTTCAAAAAAAACTCAAAAACGTGGCGTGGAAGAATGTTGGATTCTCGTTCAAAAGCAAGAAATATACGCACCTTCCATACGACAGTCATCCCAATGCAAAAGGGCACAAGAAGATTGCTCAATCCGTAATTCCGTTCATCGAAAAACTGCTGGGAAATGAATAAACTTCGATGGATCTGGTATGTTGTAATCGTGCTCTGTATTGGAGTAGCTGCCTGGGTTGCCCCGGAAATCCCCTTCCAAAGTAATCCTGATGCCTATACTTTGATTCCTGAAGAAGACCGAAAGGCGTTGGAGGCCTTTGAAAACGAATTCAAAAGCAACGGATATCAGATCAACATCATGGTGTTGAAGCATCAAAACAAATGGGAGACGTACGAAGATTTCCAATGGATGGATCGCGCAACAAGGTGGTGGCACGTAAACGACTCCTTACAAACTTTGAGTATTACAAATGTGCCTTTTCCCGTAAAAACATTTCTAGGTATTCGCACGAAGAACTTCGTTCCGTTGGAATCTAAAGAGCGTTTCAATAAATGGTACAATCGCGCCGATTCTTTCGAGGACATTACCCGAAAATTTCTTTCTAAAAACAGGAAGTACGGGTTACTATTCGTTCCTTCTGAGAAATATTCCGACGCCAATATTCGAGCCTTCAACAAAGAAATGAAGAAGGACAATGTGACACTACTTCCCCTAGATTATGCCGCCATCGAAACAGAATTACGGGCTGACAACCAACACGAAACCTTAGTACTAAGTAGTATCAGTTTCGTTATAATTTTACTTCTCTTTTTAGCGTTCACAGGTTCATTACGAGGTCTTATGTTCATCGCGTCCATGATCATGTTAAGCCTTTCCTTAACAACTTTGTTCGTATACATCAGCGATATGTGGTTCTCCATTCACATGGTTGCCATTCCGTGCATGCTTATCGTGCTTTCCTTCACGGATTTAATGCACCTCATTTACACGCATCATAAAATTCGCGCAACAGTAAACTCACGCGCAGAACTTCGAAAAAAACTAGGGAAATCATTGAACCGCCCAATGATACTCACATCCCTCACGAATATGGTGGGATTTGTACTGTTCCTAGTTCTTTCTGATAGTCCAACACTAACCGATATTTCATTGCTTTCCATTGTTGGAGTGGTGTTTGCTTTTTTGACTTCCCGCATCATTGCTATCCGCATGCTTACTCCAGAATTGCGACTTTTGAAAGAAGGAACGGGCTCGAAGTGGAATCATTTTCATTCAAAGTATACTGAACGCTGGCGCTCAAAGCGCTACTGGCTACTGGCTGGATCGGGAATTGTGGCAATCCTGCTGGCAATTGTTGTTTGGAACAAAAGTGTGATCAATAACGTTCCGTATGTAGCGGAAGGCGAGCATCCATCTTTTGAAGCAGTTGGTGTTATGAGTGATCATTTCTTCGGCGACAAAACCGGAGCCATTCATTTCACCTACAACGAACCAACCGATTTGTGGAACGACAGGTCGATGCAATATCTCGAAAAGCTAGAGGCAGAAATGCACAAACAATTTCCTGTTAAGATTGTTTCAAATCCTACAACTCTCGCGAAGCGCTATCACCGATTCCAACGGAACGGACATCCTGGCGCATTCAGCTATCCTACCGAATACGATAGCGTATTCTTGAACAACATCAACCTGCTGGGAGGAGACAACATCGTAAGTCATGAAAACGGTGTCGCTCGTATTCGCTTCAGTTTCTCCAATTTCGATTTGAATAAGTCGTTAGCAAGTTGGAAAAACATGGAATCCTTCCTGAAGGAAAATCCACCACCAAAAGAGTTGACCGCTTCCCTTTCTGGGGTGGCCTATTACAACGATGTCACCACCCAACGATTTTCCGAGAATATCTTAATGGGGATTTTGATCAGCATTTTATTCGGTGCGCTAATCACCTTTGTTTTTGTTCGAAACTGGACCATCTTCGTAGCCACATTACTGGCGAATTCACTTCCATTGATTGTCGCTCTACTCGTTATGATTCTCTTCGGAAGCGACTTGAATCCAATCTCCCTCTTCTTTTTTACGGTAATCATGGGGTTGTGTGTGGATGATTCCATATATCTTCTTTTACACAGCGATTCCGGGACCAAAGGATCCTTGTATCCAATTGCAGTTACATCGGTTGTTTTAGCGGTCGGATTCGGGGCCTTTCTATTTTCGGGATATGATTGGGTACAGCCCTTTGGGTGGTCCTTTTTGATTGGAATCGTGGTCGCCTTTGTATTTGATGTGTTCTTATTGGCCTTATTCACAGATCGAAATAGTATTTTTGACGCCAATGTCTAACGCAATTTTTATCATTTGGCTAGTAATCAACATCTTATTGATGTTGCACGTTCTGCACGAAGGAATTCTGGTCGTAAACGCGTTGCGAAAAAAGAAAAAGAAGAAGCCAGAAGTTAAACGAGAGGACCTTCCCATGGTCACAATTCAATTGCCACTGTACAATGAAAAGTATGTAATTGAACGCCTTCTGGATGCCGTTAGAAATATTGATTATCCAAGGGATTTATTGGAGGTTCAAATTCTGGATGATTCCACTGATGAAACAACGGAGACCATTCAAGAATACATTGAAAGACACCAGTGCAATTTTGATTTAGTACGTCGCGATGATCGCGCAGGGTTTAAGGCTGGGGCATTGGCATACGGATTGAAATTCGCTAAAGGGGATTTCGTTGCCATTTTCGATGCCGATTTTGTTCCATCACCGGAATTTCTAATGGAAACAATTCCGTTCTTCCAAAACAAAAAGGTGGGCGTGGTGCAAACACGTTGGCTCCACATCAACGAATCGCAATCGTTACTAACACGAGCACAAGCCTTAATGCTGAACACACATTTTAGCATTGAACAATTGGGCCGACACAACGCGGAAGGATTCATCAACTTTAACGGAACCGCCGGAGTTTGGCGAAAGGCGTGTATTGAAGATGCGGGGGGTTGGAAAGCAGATACTTTGACAGAAGATTTGGATTTGAGTTTCCGGGCGCAAGCCAAAGGTTGGCAATTTGAATACTTGTTTGATGTTGGGTCTCCCGCCGAGCTTCCATCAACCTTCGAGGCGTATCGTACGCAACAATTCCGATGGTCAAAAGGAGCTGCAGAATGTGTTCGAAAGAACTGGAAATTGCTCTGGAGTTCATCGGTAGGTTTCGGGGCCAAATTAATGGGATCGTTCCACTTACTGAATAGTTCCGTTTACCTGCTCGTAGTTGCATTGTTACTTCTTAGCCCTTTCGTTTACTACGTAAATAGCGAAAACTTAGTCACGCTGCCCAATTACAAATACTTTCTTCCGTTCGGCCCAGTGGTGAGTGGATCGCTGTTTTTAATTTTCCTTTCTGGCTCTCTAATTGCCAATCGGAACAAACTCAATGCACTTCTTTGGTACATTCCATCTTTGTTCACCTTCTTCTCCATGACAACGGGGATTTCGCTCTACATGAGCTTTGGTGTTATTGAAGGCTACCGAGGGAAAAAATCGCCATTTGTACGAACGCCTAAGTTCGGAGATGAGAATATCGCTAAGAAAATCAAAAGTGGATACGATTACAAAAAAGAGTACAGCATCAAACTTTTAGAAATTGTTTGTTGGGGATATGGAGCCTATTGGGTCTATCTCGGTTTCCAAACCATGAATGCGATGATTATCGCATACGCACTGATCATTCTTACCGGATTCTCGCTTTCCCTGTTCTTTAAAAACCGAACGTTCCAATGGCGCTGATCCGAAAATATGGTTTTTGGATGTTCGCAGCGGTTTCCGCACCACTCTACTTATTATTTGCACAAGATTTACATCGTTCAGAACACTTAGAATTGCTTCTGACCTTCGCCACGCTTGTCGCTCTTTGGTTATTAATGCATCGTTTCATACCCAAAAAATGGGGTTGGCTCTTCGGAATTGGTCTCGCTTTCCGGTTGTGCTTTTTGTTTGCAACACCGCATCTTTCCGACGATTATTTTCGCTTCATGTGGGACAGCGAACTGAACAAAGACGGATACGAAGTATTTGGTTTTATTCCCTCACAATTTAACGAACATGTTTCCGATGAGCACGCGGAGAAATACCAGAAAATGCTCAAGGACAGTACGGCGGAGTTCCCTTCCGGGATGAATTCTAAAAACTATTATTCTATCTATCCGTCGGTCAATCAATTTGTATTTCAAACCAGCGCTTTAGGAGGCGATCCGAAAACAACCAACCTAGACATCCTCCGATTGTGGATTCTCATTGCCGAAATTGCGACCTTCTTTCTACTTAAAGCCTTGTTAACAGCTAAAAATCAATCGGGATGGCTATCCATCTATTGGCTGCACCCCTTGATCATTATTGAACTTTCTGGAAATCTGCACTTAGAGGCATTGGCGATAACCTTCATTGTTTTGGCCCTTTATCTGGCGCATATCAATCATTGGATAGGAGCGGCATTGGCCGTTGCCTTGGGCGTAATGACCAAATTGACGCCGCTCCTCATTTTAGGAGCATTCTTTAAGCAATTGGATTGGAAACGTTGGATAGTTCAATGCACCGTTGCTGGAATCGCAAGCATCGGGTTGTTTGCCATTTATGTCAATCTGGAAGCCTTCGCCAATTTCAAATCCAGTGTGGGTCTATTCTTTGCTTGGTTCAGTTTCAATGCTGGAATCTACTACAGCATAAAAGAGTTGGTACTGCTCATTTCAGGAGCAGATATTTCCGCTTGGATCAGTTTATTCTTCCCTTTCATTTCGGCGGGAATTATGATTTGGATCACCTTCTTCAAGAAAGCAGATGTGGCCACCACGGCATTGCTACTGTTCACCACCTACTTTCTATTTACACCGATTTTGCATCCTTGGTACGTCACTGTTCTCATCCCGTTGGCCATTTTATCTGGGAAAGTGTATCCGTTGGTTTGGTCTGTGCTTATTTTTGGAACGTATCTCGCATATGGAGACTCGTTCAAAGAGCCGCTTTGGTGGATTGTAATTGAATTTGGAACTGTGATCGCCTTTCTATTTGCGGAGTTCAAGAAGACGCCGAATTGGAGTCACAAAATCGCAGACCGCATCTACCATTAGTTTGTTAAAAGTTTCTTAACGAAAAAGTTATGGCACAACTGTTGTCATTGCAACCGTGAAAACACGAAAATCATTAGATTTAACAAAAACCAAAACTTATGAAACGAATACTACTTGCCTCAGCACTTATGCTGATAGGATCGGTATCATTTGGTCAGAATATCAATGACCACAAGATTAACTTCAATTTCATCCAACTTCCCCTATTAAAAATCGATACGCAGTATGATAATTATAGTGTGAAAGTCGAGCATGCTTACCGTCAAGCGAATGAAGACAGCACGGTTATGTTTAGCGCGCGACAAGAAGTAGCCATGCAACTATTCATGCAGTCGAATGAGCAATACCACAGAGAGCGTGATTCTCTTGAACGCATCTATCTTGCGCAGATGTCTTCATGGGAACAAAAAGTAAACGCAGGAACAACGAATCCAGACGGAACCCAATTGGCACAACCTGTCGCACCCATGTATCCACCTGCCCCAGTAATGGACCTTATTGAAGCACCAATGTCACATTCCGAATTTCAGGAAAACATGGCGACGGATCGCATCAACCTTTCGGGATATACAACAGGAGAAGGAGAGGTGGAGATCACCATTACCATTCATCCAATTCGCAGTTACCGCATTGTTGAATCGAAGAAAGGAACAGGTGCTTCTACCAAGTACAATTACACAGCGCGCTACGTTATGCCTATTGGCCTTCGCGTTGCCAATCCATCTCAAGGAATCATGATGGAAACGACGTTGTACGAAAGCGAAAGAACGTATAATCTACCTTCTCAAAAGAGCAAATACGATCATGAATTATACATGAAAGATAACAAGGAGACATTCTTTCGCCAGATGGAAACTGCAGGACGAAATAGCGCCATTTCACAATTGAACGATCACCTAAACAACCACTTCGGATTTGTACAACGTACACGTTCAGCAGAAATATACTCGGTGAAATCATTCAAAGGATTTGATTACACAGATGTAACAAATGCATTTACGCAAATAACATTTGCGCTGCAAGCAGTTGGGTCGGATAGAGACCGTTCAGGAGCAATGAGCCTAATCGATGCGGCCATTTCAACGACAGAAACCATTCTTGCAGAATCAAACATTGGAGATAAAAAATCTCGTATTAACGATAAGGTTACGGCAATGCTTCAGTGTAATCTTGCAGAGTTATACATGTGGAAGGCAGACTTCAACAAGTGTGATGGTTTGGCAAATCTTGCGATGAATAGCGGTGAGGGTAAAGCTAAACGCCACATCCGTGATGAAATGGGATTTTACAAAGATCAGCGTAACCGCTGGGACGTGCATTATTAATAGATCTAAAGTTGAACAAAAGAAGCGCCGCATCTCAATGATCGCGGTGCTTTTTTATGCTCTTACATTTTATCCTCCCCCCAGCCCCCTCCAAAGGGGGAGTAGATTTAACTTCAAAATTGATTTTAGTTTGGAAAAAACGCTCCCCCTTTGGAGGGGGCTGGGTGGAGACTGAAACTCTCGAAGTCCACAAAACAAAAAAGCCCTGACAATCCTAGCGGATGTCAGGGCTACCTATAGCGCGTCGAAATTTGTTAAGCAATCAAAAAATACGCGATCATTAAAAAGTTGATAATCGTAGCAGTAATACCAGAAATCATGATATATTTCATTGGAGCAACAGCTATCAATAAACTAAGTGTTATCATCGTTGGAATTACGGCAGCAATCAAAGTTCCTAAGTATTGAACACCTCCAAGTCCTACTGCAAGTCCTCCAGAACATCCAACAATCAAAATCACTGCGCAAATCAATCCAAAGCGATTAAACTCAGTATTATTTGCAAATATTACTTCGGCTGATGCCTGTCCTTGTTTTTCTATATTTTCCATAATCATTGTATTTGTAACGTACTTATACAAAGGTGGTTGAATGTGCTTCGCTGAACCATGACCAATTATTTCTAAAAAACTGATCTTCGTCATGTTCTTTTAGGAATTAAAGGACTATTACATTTAGTTTTTCCCTTTGGTAGCGAATTCCCTATCTTTAACGAGAATAGAATTAAACTAGCGAAAATGAAAACTGTACTATACTCTCTGGCAGTGTCCGGCTCCTTATTGCTATCCGGAAACTTGACCGCACAGAACACAAAATCTGTAAACTACGCAGTCCAACCCGTAACAGAATCAACCGTGCTACAACACGGTGAATTACAAATCCAAGCGACAGATGCCATCTACTTTGAAATGGATGAAGAGGCTTTGGTAGCTCAATTAGACGGAATTATGTTCCGCGAGGTTGGACAAGGATTCGTGGCAGAATTGAACTTCCCGCATTCGGATGGAACCTTCCATACGTACTATGCGAAAGCCAATCGCACCATGAGCTCAGGTTTGGCTGAGAACTACCCGGAACTTCATTCGTATGATGCTTACAATGGCGAAGGGCATTTTGTAAAGTGGGACATTACACACAAAGGATTGCACGCGATGATTTTCCGCCCCGATGGCTCAACCATTTTTATTGACCCAGCAATTAAAGGGAATAACGATTACTACATCGTTTACACGCGCGAGAACTTCGTAACAGACAAGGTTAGAGACTGTGAATTTAATAGTGATTTGGAGCCTTTGAATACTTCTATCGAACTCACTACGGGTGAAATCAAAGAATTCGGAACTTGTGAATTGCGCACGTATCGTTGTGCGATTGCTGCTACAGGAGAATACACTCAATTCCAAGGTGGAAGCTTGAATGACGCTCTTGCGGCTCAGGTTACCACAATGAACCGTGTGAACGGTATCTATGAGAAAGACATGGCGATCACAATGGAAATTGTTGCGAACAACGACCAGATTGTTTACACAAACTCGGGGTCTGACCCATACTCTAACGGTAACACAGGAGCAATGATCCAAGAAGTTGTTACAGATATTAACGGCAATATTGGTTCATCTAACTACGATATCGGTCACGTTTTCGGAACGAACAGTGGTGGATTGGCTGGATTGGGTGTTGTTTGTTCTAGTAGTAAGGCACGCGGTGTAACAGGAAGTGGTGCTCCAGTTGGAGATCCATTCGATGTAGATTACGTAGCACATGAGATGGGACACCAGTTTGGTGCGAATCATACTCAGAACAACGATTGTAACCGTAACAATGGAACGGCGATGGAGCCAGGAAGTGCAAGTACAATTATGGGATATGCAGGAATTTGTGCTCCGAACGTACAAAACAATAGCGACGATCACTTCCACGGTGTAAGCCTTGAAGAAATGCACTTTGAAATCATGAGTTCTGGTCACCAATGTGAGGCCATCACTCCACTTTCCAACACAGCACCAACAATTACAGCTACAAATGGTGGCGCTACTGTACCAGCGAGCACTCCATTTGCATTAACAGCAACAGTAACGGACCCAGATGGAGACCCAATTACATACAACTGGGAACAAATGGACAGTCAGTCAAGCACACAACCGCCAGTCGCAACTTCAACTGGAGGACCGAACTTCCGTAGCTGGCCTTCTGATAGTAGCCCAACACGTTACTTCCCAAAATTATCTGCGGTTAAAAACAACGGCCCATTCACATGGGAACGCATTCCAAGTGTTTCTCGTACTATGAACTTCCGTGTAACAGTTCGTGATAACGCTTCTGGGGCTGGAGGATGTAACGATCATGCAGACGTAACAGTAACAGTAGACGGAAACAGCGGTCCTTTCGAAGTTACTTCTCCGAACTCCTTAGGAATTGTTTGGTACGAAACGCAAACACGCACTGTAACTTGGGACATGGCAAATACAAACAATGCTCCGGTAAACTGTCAAAACGTAGATATCTTCTTGTCTATTGACGGAGGGAATAACTTCCCGATTACATTGGCGACTGGTGTTCCGAATACTGGAACAGCACAAGTCGTAGTTCCTTCGAACTTCACAAACATCGCACGTGTAATGGTAATGAGTGAAGAAGGTACTTTCTTCGATATGTCGAACTTCAACTTCACAATCCTTGAGGCATTTGCCGGAATGGATGAAATCGTGAACGGAGATTTGGAATTGTATCCGAACCCAACTAATGACGTTGTAAACGCACTATGGACTGGAGATGTTCAGTCTATCGAATTGCTTGACATGCAAGGGAAGTCTTTGGAAACATTTGACGTATCCAATGTGAAAACAACTTCTATCAACCTTGAGGAGCTTAGCACTGGAGCTTACATGATTCGTGTAGCAAGCAGCGAGGGAACCTCAACACATCAGGTGATTAAGAAATAATAGAAATTATCTTATTGGTTTTTCAAAGCCACCGCGTCTTTTTTGGAGGACCGGCGGCTTTTTTTGTGTTGTTCATTTAGGCTTCGAGAGCCTCAGCCTACCGTCTAACAAAAATATCTACATCCTCGTTTTCCGAAGTACAAGGGACATTTTCAAGTACAACGAGTATTCCGAAGTACGTCGAGTATTCAAGGTACATCTCGACTCCGCTCGATGTACAAGAAGTTCTATCAGTAGACGTAGAGAGCCACATATCAGCTCATAGCGCTACAAACTAGCTCCTTGGGTGAGTATAGCAGACTACAAACAAAAAAAGGGCCGCCTTGCGGCGACCCTTCGAATTATGATAGTATCTTCTTTTAGTGAATCACTTCAATCGATGTGATTTTCACTGCACCGTCTTCTTGAATAGCGCGAAGCGTGTAATGTCCTTCTGCTAATTGAGAAGTCTTTACCTCCACTGTTTTTGCGTTACACTCATTGCTAACAACCATGCGTCCTGTCATATCCATCAACTCTAAACGAACGATGTTGTGGTTGGATAAGATGTTCAAGACATCATTTGCGGGGTTTGGATACGCCACAAATGAATCGCCTTCCAAATCCAAGAGACCAATAGTTGAAACTGTTACTGTTTGAGTTGTGGTATCTGCACCACAATCATCGGTAACAATTAATGTCACTGTGTACATATTGTTTGCGGTATACGTGTGGTTTACGTCCATCGTGGTGTACGTAGTTCCATCACCCATATCCCAGCTGTACGTTGTGTTTGTGCTTGATGTAGATGTATTTGTAAACCCAAACGTAGGCTCTGAACCTGATTGCGTGAATCCAGCCACTGGATCAACACACCCGTTGTTTACAGTAACTGTCGAAGTAACTGTCGATGTTCCACAATCATCTGTGATGGTCAAAGTAACCGTATAAGTTCCGTTGTCAATATACGTGTGTGTTGGGTTTTGTTGAGTAGACGTGTTCCCATCTCCGAAATCCCAAGAATACGTTACAATTCCCGTTGTTGTGGAACCATCTGTAAAATCGAAAGATGGATCGTTGTTCGTTTCAGAGAAAGCAGCCGTTGGGTTGTTACATACTGTTACTGTGATCGTTGCACAGGTTGAATCCACCCCGCAATCTGTTACTGCTGTCAAACAAACAGTATAGTTTCCAGATGATGCATAGGTATGCGATGGGTTTTGCTGTGTCGAAGTGTTACCATCACCGAAATCCCACAACCAATTTGTAATTGCTGCACTAGAAGTAGAGTTGTCTGTGAAGTTCACTACTCCCGCACCAGCAGGAACTGAAGACCATTGCGTATTCAAATCGTCGCCAATAAATGTTGAGTCTACGTCTACACAAGTCGATGTCCATCCAAATAATGTATCTGTAAGATACACTGTGTAACCCAAAGTAGTGTTCGCGTATGTATTCGCAGTATCGATCGCGTTTCCGCCACCACCGTCACCAAAGTCCCAAGTATAACTGAGCGGTGTAAGGTTCAAGAATGCTGCAAGGTTGTACATGCGATCTTGAAGAATAGGAGACGAATTGTTTGTGAAGTTTATCGTTGGCCCTCCTGAAAAACAGTCGGCTGAAGGGGTAAAGTCGGAATCCATGGTATAACTTACCAAAGGATAGAACAAGGCATCCGAGTCGAATATCGTTCCTGCAACATTGACACCGTAAGAACGTGTCCAAGTACCGAACAAATCAAGACTACACAACCATTCTTGACCACCATCAGCAGGAGAAGCTGCATAATCGCTGAAGATCATTCCAACGCCATTTGGAGAGTTGTTCGAAACAACAACAACGTAAGGTTGTGTAACCGTAATCGCTGGCATGTTTGCAAACTTGCTTAAAATATCAAGGTTCCCTCCGCCAAAGTTCGTGTCAACAAGTACTGTTGAAGTCACTAAAGGCAATCCAGAAGGCATTGAATCGGTTCCAGCAGTGTAAATTTGTACCGTTACGTTTTGAGTGATTCCTCCTGTAACGTCAATCTTGTACGCGTAAAATTCAACCCCGGTAATCGTTAATGGTTGAGGGCAATTGTAGTATTGTGAGACCCCCTGCGCCGATGTAGCATTGTTGATGCTAATAGCTTGTAATCCTGTTGCCTTCTGCAAGGTATAAAGAACCGTGTCAGGGCCACAAGAGGTTGATTTTGAGTTCGATTGAACTGCCTGTATATCAGACGAACGTGGTTCAAATTGAACATCAGCGCCGGTTTCTACCAACTGGGAATACCCCAGAAATGGCACTAGCGCCAATGCGAGTAGTAGTGTTTTCATAAGATTAATTATTTAAGGTTGCATGCAAAATTACGAAATAACCCATTGAGTAACTAGGATAAAATGATCATTACCAGACAATAGAAGCTTATCCCGTTAATAGTTCCATCTATATTGGAATAAATCCTAAATTTGTTTCGCAACACAGTAAATGAGCGCACAGAAGAAAATAGCCGTAATCGGCGGTGGTAGCTGGGCAACAGCCCTTGTAAAGATTTTGTGCAACAATGTACCATCTGTTGGGTGGTATATGCGAAATGAACAAGCTGTGGAGCACATCCACAAGTTCAAACACAACCCAAATTACCTTCAATCAGTTGAATTTCAGCTGGATAAAATTGAAGTTAGCACCGATTTGGTGAAAATAGTAGAACCCGCTGATATTATTATTATCGCGACGCCTTCTGCCTTTTTGGTGGATTTATTCGAAGACTTTCCAAAAGAATTGCTCCAAGACAAAATAGTGTTCTCTGCTGTGAAGGGAATTATTCCGGAATTCAATGCCATTCCCGCTCGATTCATTCACAAAACATTTGGCACACCTTATGACAATATTGGAATCATCTGCGGGCCATGTCATGCAGAAGAGGTCGCTCTCGAGCGTCTATCTTACCTAACGATTGCTTGTCAGGACGAGGATATCTGTGAAGAAGTAGCGGAATTGGTGCGATGCCGATATATTCAGGCTACGGTTTCCGACGATTTGTTCGGGACTGAAATCTCGGCAGTTTTGAAGAACGTATATGCCATTGCTTCTGGAATTTGTGCAGGATTAGGATACGGAGATAACTTCCAGTCTGTTCTAATCTCCAATGCGATTCAAGAAATTGAGAACCTCATCGATGAAATGAGCCCCATTCACCGCGATGTGAAATCATCGGCATATCTGGGAGATTTACTTGTTACAGCCTATTCCAAATTCTCTCGAAATCGATCTTTCGGATTCATGATTGGTAAAGGATACTCAGTGAAAACAGCGCAGATGGAGATGGACATGGTAGCTGAGGGGTATTACGCAACAAAAAGCGTCATGGAAATCAAGAAGAAATTCCAGGTTGATATGCCCATTGTTGAGGCGGTGCACAACATTCTGTACGAACGCATCTCACCGGTAATCGAGATGAGAATTTTAACAGATAAGTTAAGTTAGAAACTTTTTGTGATATTTTTAAACTGGTTTTCCCGTTGGAAGGCTATAATTCCTACATTTGCCGAAAATCGCGCGCATGAAAGTGTTCAAATTTGGTGGTGCTTCCGTAAAAGATGCTGCAGCAGTGCAGAACGTAGCGGATATTTTGCAACTCTTCGATGGAGAGAAATTGGCAATCGTAATCTCAGCGATGGGGAAAACGACCAATGCCATGGAGCAAATTGCACAGGCTTATTGGGAGCGCGACTCATCTACTTTTAAGGAGCGCGTTGAAGAACGACGATTGTTCCATTTGGACATCATGCATTCATTGTTCGCAGACAAAAGCGCACCAATTTTTCAAGAAATCAACTCCATATTTGACCAATTAACGGCCCATTTTGATGATTTGATTTCGGAAAACTTCGATTTCGAGTACGATCAAATTGTATCCTTTGGAGAAATCGTTTCTACAAAAATCATCGCGGCGTATCTGTCTTCAAGAGGTTTGTCTTGTCAATGGGCAGATGCACGTGAATTGATCGCAACAGATCGCAAATTCCGCGAAGCAGAAGTTGATTGGGAATTATCCATCAGTCATTTCGAAAAACGCTTCTTGCCACAATATGCATCTGTTGATATTCAAATTACGCAGGGGTTTATTGGTTCAAATGATAAGTCCACTACGACTCTAGGCCGCGAAGGTTCTGACTTCACCGCCGGAATCATTGCCTATTGCTGTGATGCCGAAAGCGTGACCATTTGGAAAGATGTTCCGGGTATGTTGAATGCCGACCCAAAGTGGTTTGATAATACGGTGAAATTAGATCAGATTTCGTTTCGTGAGGCAATTGAACTTTCGTATTACGGAGCATCGGTTATCCACCCGAAAACGGTAAAACCACTGCAAAACAAAAACATTCCACTTCACGTAAAATCCTTTGTGAATCCGAATGAGGAAGGAACGGTGATTCAGAAATCTACGTCCAGCGATCATTTGATCCCATCTTTCATTTTTAAAATGGATCAAGTGCTTTTCTCATTCACACCAAAGGATTTCTCCTTCATCGTGGAAAAGAATCTCAGTGACATTTTTGATCGCCTATCGAAAGTAAATGCTAAGATCAATCTTATGCAGAACTCGGCCTTGAGTTTCTCTATTTTGGTAGATGCCCAGAAAGTTGATATCCAGAAAATTCAACAGGAGTTCGAAGATTCCTACCAAGTGAAGTTCAACGAAGGGTTGGAATTGGTAACCATCCGCCATTACGACCAAGCGACCATTGATCGTGTTACCACCGACAAAGACGTTTTGCTTCAGCAGAAAACACGTGAAACCGCTCGTTTAATTGTCAAGCAGAAGATCCTTATTTAGAGATAATCGACTCGCTTCTTTCTTCGACTTCAGCATGTGAATAGGTTCTCGAGGTAAATAAAATCAAAAGTCTAGTTCGTTGCGCTGAGTCTGTGTCACATGCCAACTCCCGCTGCACTAAATTCTGCTTTGATACGTAAACAGCTTGTGGTAACGACCTTCCTTTGCCAGAAGTTCATCGTGCTTGCCTTGCTCCGCAATTTTCCCTTCTTCAATCACCAGAATTTGATCCGCCTGACGAATCGTACTCAAACGGTGAGCGATAACAAACGTTGTTCGATCTTTCATCAATTCATTCAAACTTTTCTGAATGAACGCTTCACTTTCCGTATCCAAATTAGAAGTAGCCTCGTCTAGAATTAAAATTTTCGGATCCGCTAGTAACGCTCGGGCGATGGATAATCGCTGTCGCTGCCCTCCGGATAGTTTCACACCTCTCTCACCAATCACGGTGTCCAGTCCATCTTCAAAATGATCTGTGAACTCATCCACATAAGCGCCCTTAACT
This sequence comes from Flavobacteriales bacterium, assembly GCA_015665275.1. Lineage (GTDB taxonomy): Bacteria > Bacteroidota > Bacteroidia > Flavobacteriales_D > Crocinitomicaceae > UBA4466. The sequence continues at coordinate 24,743 of JADFAL010000037.1, forward strand.
GCCGACATCAATTCTTCCTCTGAGGCGTCTGGACGTGGGAATAGAATATTATCTCGCACTGTTCCTTCAAACAGAAAGTCGTCTTGCAGTACAACCCCTAGGTTCTGACGATAACTTTTAAGGTTGACTTTAGAAAGATCATTGTTGTCTAATTTCACCTGGCCAGAATCCGGATTCAGAAATGTAGCTACCAATCCCGCGATGGTAGATTTACCGGAACCGGAAGACCCCACCAATGCAGTAACACTTCCGGCTGGAGCCTTGAAGGAGATATTGTGCAACACCTCTTTGCTTTCTTCGTAACTGAAGGAAACATCGTCGAATTCAACATCACCATGGATTTCCGCTAGGAAATTAGTTCGTACGGCAGGATCGTCTTCTTCGTCCATATTTAAAAGTTCTTGGGTGCGATCCAAGCCCGCCATGGCTTCTGTTAGTTGACTTCCGATGTTGCCCATTTGAACGATGGGCGCAATCATGAATGCCAAGTACAACATAAATGCAATAAACTCTCCTGCCTCTAGCGTTCCACCCATCATGTAATAGGTGCCGAGCCCCATAATTCCAGTTGAAGCCAGACCGATCAAAAACACAGATGAACTCTGGATTAATGCTGTAGCAGTCAGACTTTTCTTTACATTTTGATACAAGGTATCTACTCCTTTTTCGAAGTTTTTATTCTCTTGCTCTTCTGCATTAAACGCTTTAATCACTCGTGCGCCACCCAGCGTTTCCGTGAGTCGACCTTTAACATCCGCATTTATTTTACCTCGATCCCGAAAGATGGGGCGAACATAACCAAATGCTTTTAGCATTACAATCCCGAAAATAATTACGGGCACCAAAGCAGCTATTGTCATTACCCAGTTGATGTTAACTAGAATAACGATGGTGGCAATTGCTGTAATTGTTCCTCCTACTAGTTGGACAAATCCGGTTCCTACAAGATTTCGTACTCCTTCAACGTCACTCATTACCCTTGATACTAGCGCACCAGATTTTTGGTTGTCGAAGAAGTTGATGGGTAACTTCATTATCTTTTTTTGCACCTGAACGCGCATTTGCGAGATCATGAGTTGTGCTTGCACGCTGAGCAATCGGGTTAAGCTGAAGGATGAAATAGCTTGAATTAAAATAGCCGCAGCAACAACTAATAAGACCAACCAGAGCAAGTCTACATCGTTATTTTTAGCTACATCGTCAACCAAAACTTGTGTAGCACCGGGCATAATAAGACCTGCAGCACTTCGTATCAAAATGAGAACCAATCCCAAACTCAACATTTTTCTACGGGGCCAGATATATTCTTTGAATGCCCATTTGAAGGACACATTTTTTTTCTTATCACTCATGCTTGACCGGCGTCGAATATTGCGCCAAAGTGATTTTCATGCCATTTCGTCATGATAATTCAAATTATGCACTTATTTTCATAATTGCAATGGGCGGAACGCACTCACATCAAGCCTCTAAAAATCTCAAGGCGGCCTTCTTTTTGAATTTGGCTTTTACCATTTTCGAATTCATCGGAGGATTGTATACGAATAGTATTGCGCTGACTTCGGATGCATTGCACGACGTGGGCGACACCTTCTCATTGGGTTCTGCATGGTATCTTGAAAATCTTTCTAAAAGGAAACCCGACACCAAGTTTTCGTTCGGATATGCGCGCTTTTCCTTGCTTGGAGCTTTGATCAATGGCATCATCTTAATTGTGGGCTCTATATTCGTGATTTGGCAAGGAATAGAACGGTTGATTCACCCGGAGGAAACGGACGCTGCTGGAATGATCTTTTTTGCAGTTGTTGGAGTAGCAGTGAATGCCTATGCAGCCTGGCGATTGATGGGCGGAAAAACACTGAACGAGCAAGTAATGTCTTGGCACCTCATTGAAGATGTTTTGGGTTGGGTAGCCGTGTTGATCGCTGCGATTGTTATGTACTTTAAAGATGTCCCATTTCTGGATCCGGCCCTTTCCTTATTCATTGCAGCATTTATTCTTTATGGTGTTTTCAAGCGATTACGGAAAACTTTGATCGTGTTTCTGCAAGGCGTCCCAGCAGACATTGACTTGGTGAAGCGTTACTCTGTCGTGCGGATGAATGGGTCCATAAATTCCTGTTGTAGTCATTAAAGGTACACCTTGCGCATCGCCACGAATGACAACCCCCTTATTCAGGAAGTTGAAGTGTTCTTCCAGCACTTTTGGGTCTACCTGATAGCGCGCATATTTCCATCTCGGTTGTTCTAGAATCTTCTCTCTTTGTTCTGTAGTGTACTTCGGATTTTTACTCCGATCTCTTGATACATAAGCCATTATTTCAGTTTTAGTAGTTTAGCGATCATCATAGAATGATCAGTTGAAATATAATAATTTACGCGCAGATTCCATCGCTTCTGATATAGGTTAAAGTTAGGTTAAAGTGGTTTCGAATGCCCGAAGTGATTGTATCTTTGAAAGGTTACGGATGAACAATCGGCTTATTTACATATTGATTTCGCTCATGCTGATTTCACTGGTGGGGATCATCTGGATTCAAACGAGTTGGATTGGCGACGCGATTGCCGAACAGGAGCAAGATTTCAAGATTCGAGTCAATGAGGCCTTGAACACGGTAAATGATTCCATCGATACAGAAGAGGTAGAGCTTTTCCTAGAACGCAAGTTTGGCGGAGTTGATTCCCTGGTGAACAACTTTTTGATTCTTGATGATTCGGATAGCAATGCCACCGTTGAAATTAACGTCTCGCATGGTGATTCTGATGGAATTTCAGAACACGAAGAAATGACGGTGATTCGCTCCAGCAGTGTCAAACCCATAGAGCATGTTACAGTTATTCAAAACGGACCGGACTCTAATGAATTCATTGTTAATGATAGTACGGGAGATTCAAACGCCCTTGTTTGGTCCTCTCAGATTGTCGAAACGCGCATTAGAGAAAGTGATTCGGCGTTCGAGGAAAAGGAAGTAGTATTTAAGCAACGAAGCCGCGTAAAATCCTTCGTGAAACGATATACCTATGAGACTTTGCTGACAGGAGAATTGAAAGATCGAATCGATCCGAAAGACTTGAAAGAAAAGATTGGCAAGGCATTGAAAAAGGAAGGGATTCCCGGGAAATTTGCCTTCGCAGTGAAAAATGGTCAAACGGATGCGTTCGAATCCGAGTACGTTTCCAAAAGATATGAGTCCACTGCAACGAAAGACGCCTTTTCGAAGAAATTGTTTCAAAGTGACCGTGGGAACCGAATGAACTATACCTTGTTTGTTCAGCCTGAAGATAGCGGCAATTTCGTTTGGGCGAAAGTGTGGAAAATGACGGCACTTTCAATAGTTTTCACCATCTTGATTTTACTCTCATTTGGATATGCGTTGTACTTCATTTTCAAGCAGAAAAAGGTGAGTCAAATTAAAAATGACTTCATCAATAACATGACGCACGAGTTGAAAACACCGCTAGCTTCCATTTCTATTGCTACGGCATCCATCAATCATCCAGAAATTATTAAAAACCCAAAGGAAGTACGTCGATTGACACGGTTAATTGAGGACGAAAAAGATCGAATAAACTCCCACGTGGAACGCGTTTTAGACACGGCAGCGTTGGATTCAGGGGAATTGAAATTATCAAACGAAGCGATTGACATTTCTGAGATTTTGCAACGGGCCGCTAAAAATACCGAACTCGCCTTGAAACATGTAAATGGAACCATTTCTATGCCAGAAAACATGGAGTTCACTATTGTAGGAGATACTTTCCACCTAACAAATGCGTTCACAAATATCATCGATAACAGCATTAAATATCGATCTGAGAGTGAACCGAACATATCCGTATCGATTGAAGCACATGGATCAATCGTTTCCATTTCATTTAAGGATAATGGAATCGGAATGACGCCAAAACAACAAAAGTTGGCTTTTGATAAATTTTATCGGGCAACATCAGGAAATATCCATAACCGCAAAGGATTCGGTTTGGGCTTGAGTTATGTTCAAAGTGTCATCAAAAAACTTCAAGGAACCGTAGCAATCAAAAGCAAGCAGGGAGAAGGAACCACTGTAATCGTTGAATTGCCTGCTAAATGAGTGAAACAAAGCGCATATTGCTGGTAGAAGATGAGGAGAATTTTGGTTCGTTGCTCCAGAATTACTTGCAGCTCTCAAAATTTGAGGTTGTTTGGATGAAAGATGGTGCTCAGGGATATTCAGCATTCTCCAAAGAGGTGTTCGACGTGTGTATCTTTGACGTGATGATGCCGAACATGGATGGCTTTACGCTCACCGAGAAAATTCGGGATAAGGACAGCAACACACCCATCATCTTTCTAACCGCTCGGAATATGCGTGAGGACATGATTCGTGGCTACAAAAGTGGCGCTGACGACTACCTTTCAAAACCCTTTGATATCGAAATTCTTTTACTGAAACTAGAGGCGCTTTTCCAAAGAACGCAAGGCGAAACAGTGAAAGAAAATCCGATTTATTCCATTGGCTCCTATTCTTATGAAAGCGCCACCCGATTACTGGATCATACTAACGAATCCCGAAAACTGTCTCCCAAAGAAGGTGCATTGATGCAATTACTGTGCGAACATTTCAACGAGGTAATGCCGCGAGAAAAAGCCCTGAAGAAAATCTGGGGTGAAGACAGCTATTTCACCACACGAAGTATGGATGTATACATTACCAAATTACGTAAGTACCTACAGCATGACGCATCCCTTTCTATTCAAAACGTGCATTCCAGTGGATATAAGCTAGGGAAGACAGAGTAATTTTTATGATAGCGCCTGACGATGCGTCTGTTTGTACACTATTTTTGTTCAAAAAGTATATGCGCACTTTATTCGTGGGCATTGTTTTGTCCCTCAGCTTTCAAGGGTTTGGTCAAATTGTAAACGTTGAGAATTTACGCCTAACAGATAACAAGCAAGGCTGGAGTGGTCGAGCAGAAATGAATTTTAACTTCATTATGAATTCGCGGCAGTTGTTGCAATTTGGCGGAGAGTTACGTGCCCGATATTTGAAAAAAAGACATCAGTTTTTGTTGGTGGGCGACCAGTCTTTTGTGAAGTCTGAAGGGTCTGATTTTGTGAATCGGGGGTTTCAACATTTTCGGTACAATTACCATTTCAAGGATTCTAGTAGATTTTATTTTGAAGCATTTCAACAAAGCCAGTTCAATCGAATTCAACGCATTGACTTTCGCCATTTATTGGGTTCTGGATTGCGATTTGATGTGATCGATACCAAAAACTACCAGTTGTCCGTCGGCTCTGGGTTTATGTGGGAATACGAAGAATTGGTTGAGGGGGCCATTTCTAGAGATTTGCTTTCCACTTCATTTCTTTCTTTCGTCGGTCAATTCAACAAGTCCATTGGACTGAATACGATCTCCTATTTTCAACCGAAAATAACCAATGCCGGCGATTTCAGGTTTTCGAATGAAACGTCTGTTCGTTTTAAAATCAATAAGAATCTAAGTTTCCGGCTGATATATTCGATCATGCACGATACACGGGATATCGAAGATGTACGCAAAACGAACTATGTTTTCCGAAACGCCTTGCAGATTTCGTTCTAGCTGTTCAGAAAATAGGTCGCGCATCAGTTCTCGAGATGTTCGAAACGACATTTAAGCGGCTATATGCGAAGACTGCATAAATAATTTCTATCACATCTTAGTTGAATTCAATAACCTTTAAGATTATCCGCCCTTAACTTTGCTCTTTAACTAAAAAGCAATGCAATGTATCAGGAATTAACATCAGATAATTTGGCGGAATTTGTAGGGGAAGGAAAGACGACGTTTGTGCAGTATTCTGCCGGATGGTGCGGAAATTGTCGATTAATCAAACCTACATTTCAACGCTTGGCTGGAGAAACGGAAAATGCACAATTCCTTATGGTGGATGCGGAGAAATTCCCAAAATCTAGAGAAATGGCAGAAGTGAAAAATCTACCAACTTTTGCAGCGTTCAAGGCTGGTAAATTCGTCGGCCAGGTATCCACAAATAAAGTAGACAAACTAACATCTTTCATCCATGAGACTACCGGTAATTAAGCACATTAATAGCTTCATCGAAGAGAATGATGCCGATTTCGTTCATGAAACGATTGATTTTTTGGAGCATTTGGCACAAGCCAGAGGTTTGAAAGACGAAGAGTTGGATGTAATTGGTGAAATTCTTTCGAATGCTTACGGGGCATTGGAAGTTCAAAAAGCAATGGCGGAAGGCCAATCGGAGCGTGAAGCATTGAATGGATTTATGCAGCGCGTAACGGGATCAATAGATTAATTAGAGCAGTTTGTAGTTAAGTAGTAGTTTGTAGTAGAGCAAAGTCGTTCTTTTTCGTTGAAGCGAGGGGGAGCGGTTTTTTTGTGGTTTTTTTGTGTGATTCGGCGAGTAATTGGGGGACGAATTCCATATAACTAAATGGTTATATAGGAATATAGATAATTCTAGTAATTGCCAATTTTAAACCCTATTTTATATCTATCCCATCTTTTTTCATAGTAAGCCAGTAGTCATTTAGCAAAGCTGTTATTTTTTGTGGAAGCGAGGGAGAACGGTCTTTTGTGCCAGCAATTTTTTTTGCGATTCTGCGAGCAATTGGGAGACGAATTCTATATAACTAAATGGTTATAAAGGAATATAGATATTTCTAGTAATTGCCAATTTTAAACCTTATTTTAAAACTATCCCAGATATTTTCCTCCTCCCATGTAACTTTTTGAGGGGGATGCCCCTCTTACATTTAGACAACGTTAGGTGACTTTGTTTTTGAGCGTCTGAGTTTTTTCATAAGTACAGTTTTAGTTAGATAGAGTTTTCGTCTCAGACAAAAGAAACAGTCAAATAAAGCCCTTCGAAAGAAGGGTTTTTTTGTTATAACCTTTTACGGATTTGATGGACAATTCCTTTTGCAATCATAATGGCAATCTGCACTGCAACTATAGTTACTAGGGCCACGGCTATTGCCGGGAAAATCATCAAGCCACTAACAACGAACCAGCCTGCCGCTACGAATCCTCCGATCATCGCTAGAATTGCAACCACCATGATAACGATTCCCAAAGGTTGAAGCCAAGCGTCCTCTAAAGATTTACGATCCGTTTTCTTAAGAAGAAAGCCTTTACGTCCATTCAGGTTGTCGACTTCGATCAATAACTCCTTTCTTCCCAGTGGTTCGAAAATGACATAAAGTTCATCTCCCTTTTGAAATTCGATAGGTTCAACATCTATTTCGTCCTTGGAATATTCAAGTTGTAGACTTAACATTTTTGCGCTATCTCCGCTCTCCTTAACCTCCAGCAAGGCGACCCCCTTGTCCTGCTCTTTGGCAATCATTGCTCTTTTTTCATCAATGTGCTCGAATAGTTCTCCAATAGATTTTTTTGCGTCGCCCTTGGTTGTAAAGCCGAATCCTTTTGAATGGAGGTCGTTGACTTTGACCTTTTCGCACTTAAAAATGGCATCTCTACCTTTCTTAATGTATGCCAAGGATCCATCTTCTTGGTAGATCTCCATCCAATTAATGCCATTTCTTCGCTTTTCTCGGGTATACTCGAGAATTGTGTCTGCTTTGATAGTAGCTACTACTCCTCCTTTTTCTTCATGACGAACGTACAAATCGGCATCTTGTAATAATCGCAAGTAGCGTTTCATAGATAGTTTTTTAGAAGTTCGGCAAGGTAAACGAATTATTTAAAAAATGAAAAACCGCAATCTCACGAGAAACTGCGGCCTTCTTTGTTTTTAGCACTATGTTAATCTACTACCACTTTATTTGCAGTACCGTCACGGAAAACATGTACTTGTATTCCTTTTGTTAAAGGGTCAATTTCTTGCCCTAACAGGTTATAAACTCCCACTAGGTCATTGGCATCACTTGCCTTGAATTCGATACGAACGATATCCTCGTGCTGATCCATTGCACCATCCAAATCAAATTGTAAAAGTCGGTAGTAACTCATTCCTTCTATCGGGTCTGTATCTATGATTGAATAATAATTTGTCTCAATCGAATTTCCAACAGCTTTCACCGAACCAACATGATTCCAATCAAGACCATCGCTACTTCGTTCAATGACAAAATGAGAAGCATCTCTTTCGCTAATCGTACTCCAGTTCAATAGGTGTTTCCCATAACTTTTAGTTCCATAGAAGTCTCCGAATTCAACCGGAAGAAAGATGATACAATTGGCAAATTCAGAGGTGTTGTTTGAGGCATCGGTAGCAGTAGCGGTAACATTTCCCGTAAGCGCGCCCACATAACTCCAGTTTCCAACGCCATTAGCAGTAACGGTTGCAACATAAGTTCTGCCTTGACACGATGCTCCGCAAACGAAATCGTAGAATATTTCAATCGTAGTGTTCGGGGAAGCCGTACCTGAACACCCAGTATTATCAGCAACGGCAATAACAGGACTTGGCTCGTTGGTATTTCCCACGCCATTCAAATCAATCCCACTACCGGTATTGCAATAAATACTATTCCGACTAATAAGCACCTGACTGGTTGCGGCGTTTAGAACACCAATTCCATACCCCGTATTAAAGGCTATCGTATTTCCGGATCCAGCAGTTGTTCCGCCAATGGTAGATGCGCCTCCGCCAAAATCAAACCGTATGCCTCCATCGAAATTGCCAAGATTAATCGTGCCAGTTCTATCCGTACCTATAAAGTTTCCCTCAATAGTGGCTGCTGAAGACGCAATCATGAAAATTCCGTATTCGGTGATACTGGAAGCGAAAACATTTCCTTCGTTAGCGCCTGTTCCGCCAATCTGCGTTCCAGTGGTATTGATAACTATAACTCCAGAATCGTCATTTCCGATAGCAGCGGTACCGGTTACATTTGTACCACAATTGTTTCCTTGAACAATTGAGTTGTTCGATGCGCCATTAATTACTATCGCATGAAAATTGTGATCTGCAATTGTATTTCCATCCGTAAGACCCGGACCGCCGATTGTCGTGCTTGGAGAAGCATTTAAGGCGATTCCATTTTCGGCATTTCCCAGTCCCACATTTCCAGTAGCGTCAACACCGATATAGTTTCCACGAATGATGCAATTTGAAGATCCATCTATGTTAATACCATTTCCGGTAAGTCCAGTCCCGTTTCCGGAGATGATGTTTGCCTCCGCGGTAAGGCTTCCGCCAATAATGGTGCTATTTAATGAGTTGGAGGTACAAATCAAAGAACTTATTGTTTTTTCTACAATAACACATTCTTTTTGTATTTTTCTCGTTATAAACAATTTGATGGTGAGTGAAACTTCGACACTTGATTTATTTCAAGGCATTTCTCTCTACATTGCATATTCAAACCCCAAACGATGGCAGAAGTAATAGACGAACTCAAAAACAATGAGCAAAAGGGCTCTGAACCGAAGGGAACTAACTACGGAGCACTAACAACACTCACAACGGTATTCTTCTTTTGGGGGTTTATCGCGGCGGGTAACAGTGTATTTATTCCGTTTTGTAAAAGTTATTTCGGTCTCGATCAGTTTCAAAGTCAGTTGGTTGACTTTGCATTCTACGGCGCATATTATTTGGGTGCCCTTGGGTTGTACATTTTCGGATCGGCTTCCGGTCGTGATTTGGTGGGCTCGTGGGGATACAAGAAAAGTATCGTATTCGGCTTGTTGTTTTCTGCTATTGGTGCAGCGGCCATGATAGTTTCGGTGTACATGAATGTGTTTGCAGGAATGCTACTCGGATTGTTCATTGTAGCACTGGGGTTTTCATTGCAACAAACATCTGCCAATCCGTTCATGATCTCTCTGGGTGATGAAGCTACCGGGAGCAACCGGATCAACTTAGGAGGAGGAATCAATAGTTTGGGCACAACGATTGGACCTTTAGTCGTTTCTTTGGCACTTTTTGGTTCTGCCGCTGCTATTGACGACGATGCGATTGAGGCGTTGAGCCTTTCCAAAGTGATCATTTTATACGCTTTTGTAGGAGTATTATTCCTTGGGATTGCCGCTTTGTTTGGGTTTTCCAAGAAAGTTCCTGCGGGAATTAACGAAGAGAAAACAGAAAAATCGGGGAAAGCGCTGGTTACCTTATTGGTTATTACAGGACTTTTGATTGCTTGTTTTGCACCCGTTTTTGCAAGTTATGCGAGCAAGGATCAAAAGGAAATTACCGCCATCCAGAAAGAGTTGGATGAAGTTAACGAGAAGGTTGATAAGGACTTTGAAGCGTATCAAGCCACATTTGAATCGGAAGCACTTGCAGAAAGCCTTGGTATGACCAAGGAAGAATTTTCGAAAGATGAGACAGAGTTCAACGCGACCATGCAGATGACCGTCGATCATAAGACAAAGATTCTGGAAGAGAGAAGAATGATTTGGTTGACACTCGGGCTGGCAGTGATACTTATTGGATTGTTATTTGCAAGCGTTCGCGGTGCTAAGACCAAAGTTGGATGGGGCGCCATGCAATATCCTCAACTGACGCTGGGGATGCTCGCAATCTTCGTTTACGTAGGTGTTGAAGTTGCCGTAGGAAGTAACATTAGTGAATTGTTGAATCAAAAGGAATTTGGCGGGCTAGAAGCCTCTGAAGTTGCTCCGTATGTTGCCATGTTTTGGGGTAGTTTGATGATTGGTCGTTGGGCTGGTGCTATCAACGCCTTTAAAATGAAGGACCAAACCAAGATGATTTTACGCTTTTTCGTACCGTTAGTCGCTTTTGGAGTGGTACTTGGTCTTTCCAAATTATCTGGATACGATATTGATGCACTTTACTGGTATATTCTTTGTGTTTTGGTGCAAATTGGGGCGTTCTATGTTACGAATGACAAACCAGCTTTAACACTCGCTGTGTTCGGTGGGCTGGGGATAGTTGCTATGGGGATCGGACTTTCCACTACTGGATTAGTGGCGGTGTATGCCTTTTTGAGCGCCGGGCTGTGTTGTTCTATTATGTGGCCGTGCATCTTCTCACTTTCTATAGCAGGATTGGGCAAATATCAAACGCAAGGATCTGCTTTCCTCGTTATGATGATTCTCGGCGGTGGTATTATCCCGCCGATTCAAGGAAAACTGTCAGACATAATTGGAATCCAGCCCTCGTTTATTGTCGGGTTGATGTGCTTCGCTTATTTGACCTTCTTTGCGCTCTACGTACGTCGAATTTTGCGCATTCAAAAGGTGGATTTTGAATAAACATTAATCACCGATTGTAAAAGAAAGTGAGGCCTCATGCACCCACCCAATAGTGGTAGAGGGGCCTTCGCCCTGAACAAAGAACGATGTCTTTGGATATTTGTCATTTCCGAAATATCCAGAATAGAACTCCTGATCTCGTTTTGCATAATAAAACTCGGATCCAACACGAAAAGCGATCTTTTGTCTTTTACCAATTTTTATCTGGGGCGCAATTTTGACCGTTCCGCCAAAGCGTTGATTGGGAATTTTACGAATCCCGGCTGAAGTGAACACGGAAAGGCGGTCGTTGAAATGATAGGTGCCATAAAGTCCTATAGATGAAGACCCTCCAAATCGTGGAATGATAAAATCGAACCCTTCATACCAAAAAATAATACCAGCTGTAGCACCAGCGCTCCATTTCTGATTGAATCGATATCCCAATTGAAAATCCGTGCTGAGTCCAATATTTTGCTGCTCATCAACGAAGTCTAGTCTTTCAGTCGGGCCATCGTAAAATGTATGGATATGTGAAAAATGCTGGTTTGTCCCTAAATATTTGAATCCCGTTTGAACCTCTATTTCAATTCCTTGAGTAGGATTAGAAGAAAGCGTCTGCGAGAATACATTCGAACTTAGAACAATTAAAAAAGATGCTATTAGCGTTTTCATTTCTGCCGTTTTACGGTTCAAAGATAAGGTCACTTCACAGTATCTGATTACGGAATAACGAGGAGCAGAAAAGGTGTCTTGCGGAATTCGCAAATGAAACAGATGTGAGGATAAAAGCGGTGTATTGTATTCCCTTACATGAGTTTACTCTGGTTCTCTAATAGCCATCCTTTGGGCTCATCGTTGAGATCGAAGACCATTTTATTTTTTATGCAACTGTGGTAAATTTCAACCCAATCTTCCTTCTTTATCCAGTCAGGCCTTACTTTGTAAGCTTGTAGTTTTGGGTATTTTTCGACAATATCATTCTCTAATTTTACATCTATTGTCAGCCAAACACTGTCTTCCTCTTCCGCATATAATGATAGAATAAAGAACCTGCCTGTTGGTTTAATACTGAATTTATCCGAAGGGTAAGGTCCGTCAAAATTACTCTTTACAAGTTGAAAACTTTTTCGCTCAACTTGTTCTATCTTTCCGAGCCTCATGTTTTCTTCAATTGCTTTGTTTGCCTCGTCAATCGACTTACTTACTTCTAAGCCCCTCTTTTCGGCGTCAGACATCTTTTTATCCGCATTCGAATTATGACTGCAAGCAAAAACGGAAAAAAGTGTAAAAAGGAAGATGACGTAAACAAACCGCATAATTGTCTTTCAGTCTAGTGTCTAATAGTCTTCTGTCTAACTTCCGGATTAAACGCACAACCATCGCAAGACGTATCCTTTTTGAAGAATCGTTTATAGGCTTCCCAACCAAGATAAGCGGTTGCGGCCCCAATTGTCAATATGACTAAAATTGTTTGAATCACGCTAAAATTTGATACGTTATCAATGCTCCAAAATACGCCAATGCGCTCATATATCCAAGTTGAACCATGGGCCATTTCCAACCTTTGGTTTCTCGTTTTACAACTGCCAAGGTGGCCATACACATCATAGCGAAGGCGTAAAATACCATCAAGCTAACTCCGGTTGCTAAGGAATACACTGGGCCACCATCCGAGCGTTTTTCTTGACGCATTTTTTCCATTAATGGCGTTTGCTTTTCACCGTCATCTTCTACAGCGTAGATTGTTGCCATGGATCCTACGAAGACCTCTCTAGCCGCAAACGAAGTAATCAACGAGATACCTATTTTCCAGTCGTAGCCTAATGGAGCTATAGCCGGCTCAATACCTTTACCCATAATGCCGATGTACGAATTCTCTAGTTTTGCAGATGCCACTAATTGTTCTTTTTCAGCAGTATTCATTCCCAAACCGTCTGCTGTCATAATTGCCTGATTTTCGGCCAATTGAATACGTTCGGAAGGTCCATAGCTGGCAAGTGCCCATAAGACAATGGAAATGGCAAGAATGATACGTCCAGCATCCCAAACAAACACACGAACTTTTTCCAAAACAACCAGTCCAACATTCCCCCAGCGCGGTGATTTGTATTCGGGAAGTTCCAGAAGTAGAAATCCCATTTCATCTGTTTTAATCAGCATTTTTAAGATCAATGCGACAACTAAAGCCATCACTGTTCCTAAGAAATACAGCCCGAACAACACCAATCCTTGAGCATTGATAACACCCCAAACCTTTGTTTGCGGAATAACAAGTGAGATGAGCAATGTATAAACGGGAATACGCGCACTGCAGCTCATCAGTGGCGCAATCAGAATAGTAATCAAGCGCTCTTTTCTATCTGAAATTGTTCTGGCAGCCATAACACCAGGAATCGCACAAGCTACACTCGACATCATAGGGACAACACTTTTTCCATTCAAACCAAGTGGCCGCATCAAGCGATCCATAATGAAGACCACGCGTGCGAGATACCCGGTTTCCTCAAGTATGGCTATGAAAAAGAAGAGCAGAGCAATTTGTGGAATGAAAATCACTACTCCGCCAATTCCCGGGATAACACCTTCAGTAAGCAAATCGGTGAATACTCCTGATGGAATTGCGCTTGCCGTCCAAGAACTAAACGATGAAAACGCGCCGTCAATCAAATCCATTGGATAGTTCGCAAACGCAAAAATAAACTGGAAAATGATTAGAAGTATGGTGGCAAAAATGGCGTATCCAAAGACTGGATGTGTAAGAATTCTATCCCATTTGCTCGTAAAATCGTGCTTCGAAACAACGGACTCAATGCTTGGAAGCATTTTCTTAATTTCCTTATAACGGCGAACCGTTTCTTCTTCCTGGCCCGGCAAATCGTTCATTTCGCAGGGTTCAACTCTGTCTGTTTTTCTCTCAGGAAGATTTTGCAATGCTTCGAGAATGGCTGCTTTCCCCATGCCCGCTCTCGCGTTCGAACTCACAATCTCTGCTTCAGGAAAGTGTTGTCGCAAGCCTTCTTCGTTTACCGAGATACCGCGGCGTTTCGCCACATCGTTCATGTTCAGCACGAACAAAGTGGGCAATCCCAAATCATAAACCTGTCCAGCAAGAAGTAAGTTACGTTGCAAGTTAGAAGTATCCAAAACCACCATTACCGCATCCGGTTGATCTTCTGCCTTAGTTACTGTAAGTGATTCATAAACCACCCGTTCATCGGTAGATCTCGGATAAATACTATAGGTTCCGGGAAGGTCAACAAGACTTGCGCTGTTATCACCAAGGCGCATATCGCCTGTTTTCACATCAACGGTAACTCCGGGAAAATTTCCAACGTGCTGACGCAAACCGGTAAGCATATTGAAAATCGAGCTTTTCCCTGTATTTGGATTTCCGACTAACGCAATTTTCATACCTGCTCCAATTTTGATGAAACCGATACAAGCTTTGCTTCACTCAGTCGTAAGGATAGAACGTATCCATTTACGTCAATCGCCAAGGGATCGCCAAGGGGAGCCCGAAAGAGGACGCGAATGGGTTGGTCTTCCAATAAACCCATTTCAAGCAACTTCACGCGTAATACCGAAGATGCAATCGAAATCACCCTCACCTCCTGTCCATCTGCTATTTCCGATAGTAATTGCGCCATGTGCAGGACAAAAATACGGTTTGTCACCTGATTTTGCAGTAGCCTAAACAAGGTATTTGGGTTGTGATCTTCTATACTCGTTTGGCTACTAGATCTAGACGCTGATCCATGTGCAATTCAGAAAGTATTAAAGCACATCGATCGAGGCCGAGATGCGCTTTAAACTTCGTATCTTCGTGAGTAATGAAAAGGATTGTAATATTTCTGGCCACTTGCCTTTCAACTGGCGCGTTTGCTCAATTCGACGGGGCTGCGTTAACACCGGGGTCGCTTGCCATTGACAAAGACAGCAGCGCAATTATTGCTTGGGCCAATTACTGTGAAGTAGAAAGAGGTTGGCTTGATATCAGTAATAAAGCATTGGGCTTAGCATCGTACGGTACAGATGACTTGGGAACTGGATATGTGAATGGACTGGATGTTGTAAGCCTTGGAGATTCCGGAATTGCTACGCTGTCGTTTAACCCTTCGATTGCCGATGGTCCTGGTCCGGATTTCGCTATTTTCGAAAACAGTTTTTCTCATAACTTCTTGGAACTGGCTTTTGTTGAAGTAAGCAGTAACGGGGTTGATTTTTATCGATTCCCTGCCATTTCAAACTTCCCCGACACCTCTCAAATTGGACCGTTCGACGCAATAAGTGACCCAACAAGATTGCACAATTTGGCAGGGAAATACCGCTCCACCTTCGGTACTCCCTTCGATTTGAACGAATTGGACACTATTCAAGAACTCAACATCAATCAAATCACGCACGTTCGGATCGTTGATGTTGTAGGAAGTGTGAACCCGAGCTTTGGCTCTCAAGACATCAATGGAAATTACATCAACGACCCTTTCCCTTCACCCTTTCCTTCTGGAGGATTTGATCTGGATGGTGTTGCTGTGTTGCATCAAGGCCCATTATCAAACGAGGAACTCACATCGGAAGGCGTAAGTATCTATCCAAATCCTGTTCGATCAGGATCCGCCATTCAAATTCAATCGAGCGCAGAAATCACCTCCATTCAGATTTTCAACCTGATGGGGTCCTTGATATATCAAGGAAATCTGGCTGAATTAAAAACGATACAACTCAATGAAGGTGCGTACCTGATCTGCGTAGAGACAAATGCCAACATACACCGTCAAAAATTAAAGGTAACTCATTAATCGAGGGCCTACCTGCGCTAACAATAACCCACTACTATGAAATCAATACTTCTCATTCCATTTTGCTTCGTTCTTAGCTTCTCCGGATTCTCACAAAATGAAGAAGATCCAGCACCCAATTTTAGTGAAGGACAATTCAACTTACTTACAGGTAATTATAGAAGGGCCATTGATTACTTGGATATAGCGATTGAAAACAATGAAAGCATTGCACAATCCTACTATTACCGAGGTAAAGCATATGTTGGACTAGAGAGCTATTCACAAGCATACGGAGATTTAAGCAAGGCCATTGAACTTGACCCTGAAAATGCCGAGGCTTACATCGCGCGGTCCTATGTTTACGCCAAGTTTGAAGGTTTTGAAGAAGCCGAAAATGATTTGAAAACTGCAGAGGGAATCCATCCTGATTATTCCACGCTCAACCAATCGTATGGCTTCCTTTATTACTATTCTCGGGAGTCAGAAAAAGCGATTCCCTACCTAACAGCACACTTAAATGAAAAGGAAAAAGACAAAGAAGTTCTGCTGCAACGAGCGCAATGCTATCAGAGGTTAGATAAAATCGATGAAGCGTGTAATGACTTTGCTATGCTCAGAAAACTGGGGCAAGAAGACCTTGAAGATTACATCGAAATTGATTGTTCTCTGGCCACTATTTCTGAAGAAAACCAAATGACGGAATACGATTGGAATAACTACGCAGATGAAGATTATTATCATTCTTACAATGCTACGGAAGTCGTAAACTATGATTATAAGGATCCGGCTTCTCTTGTTCGCTATTTCTACGCTTCAAAAGTTCGTGGCGATACGAAATGGGAAGAAGTGATTACTCCTGTCGGGAAGCGATCTCAAAAATTAGAATATGCACTGGAAGCTTATGAAAATTTAAAACTCGAAGGCTTTACGCTGAAATCTATAAAGCGCTTCTCAGAAAACAGATGGTGGATAAAGGTTAGCTTCAAGATGGTGATCAATACATCTTTGAGAAATGTGGATGACGAGGTAACGGTGGAACGCCAAGAAGACGGAACGTACATCATCGTAGGTTTACCAACATAGCTACTAAAAGTGGGGATTGCTCCAAAGCCTACAGTATACTGCGCGATTGGAATACTTGCATTTTAAAAGTAAGGCCTTCTATATGCTGCTTCTCGGAAAAAAATGCTTTTGAAATCCCCGTGCATATTGGAATATCGGAATATTCCGATTTAAAGTATTTGCAAAAATTAGACATTATCGAAAATTCTTTCTAACTTCTATTAGTTGGATTGTGTCATTGTCTTTCCCACCAACGATTTTTCTTTGTCTTCGCCAATCTAACAGTAAACATCTCCCCGATCCTCGGAATAAAATAGGGTTGCGATTCCTTTTCTGCGGCTTCAACAAACTGTTCTACGGGTTCTGTCCAAGTGTGATCAGAAAGGGTGAAACTTCCCCAATGCACGGGCATTATCAATTGTGCTCCTGCTTCTTTTGCCGCAACAATCGACTCTTCTGGAAATAGATGTATCGGACGCCATAATTTATTGTACTGGCCGCACTCCATAAATGCCAAATCGAAAGCATCCAAACGCTTGCCTATTTCCTTGAAATGCTCACCGTATCCACCATCTCCACTGAACCAAATGTGTTCACTTGCATTTTGCAATGACCATCCTCCCCACAGGCCATGGAAGCGATCGCGCATACCTCGTGCAGAGAAATGTCGCGTAGGTGTAAAGGTGATTTTCATCTCATTATATTCCTTAGTCTCCCACCAATCGAACTCAGTAATTTTTGATTCTTCTACCCCCCAACTTTTTAGATGTCGGGCAACACCCAAGGCAGTATAAAAAAGCTCTACCTTAGGCGCTAGTCTTTTGATACTTTTCAAATCAAGGTGATCATAATGGTCGTGCGACATGATCAAAAGGTCGATTGGCGGTAATTCATCGATCAACTCCAAGGAAATGGTGTTGAAACGCTTGATTTTAAAAGGCGCAATTGGGGCTGCGTCAGGGCCTAACATCGGATCGATGAAGATGGTTTTTCCATTCATCCGACACAAAATCACAGAGTGCCCAAACCAAATGAACTTTGATTCTTCGCTGTCTTCAAGAAAGGCTTGTTTATCAAACGGAACGTGCTGAATAGGCGATTTCGGCTGCAGTTTTCCGCGTCCGAATAATTGATTGAACATGAGTTTAGGGATTGCCTTGAATGGCACCTTCATGACCGTTTCCTCTAAGTTATTGAATTTTTGACCGTCCCATTGCGGCGATCGCTGATATGCTTCTTTCTCAACCTCGGTAACTTTTGCACCGAATTGCTTGCTCATGAATTGTACTTAGGATTAGGCCTCAGCGGTCTGCGCTGTTTCCTTAACCGCTAGATTCAGCATTTCCTTTATGGTGGCAACAATGGCATTTGTATCGTATCCGCATTCGTCCCACAACTCTTGCTGTGTACCGTGCTGAATATATTCATCTGGAATTCCAAGACGAACTACCTCAGCACTATATTTCTGATCGGCCATAAATTCGATAACCGCAGATCCAAATCCACCCATCAAACAGCCGTCTTCTACCGTAATGACTTTATCGAACTTGCCAAATACTTCGTGCAACATCATTTCATCAATCGGCTTCACGAATCGCATGTCATAATGCGCTACAGAGGCACCTGTACTTTTCAACTCATCAATAGCTTTCTGCGCAAAGTTACCTGGATGCCCAACAGTTAGAATCGCAATGTCGCTACCATTCGTTAGCTTACGCCCGGTTCCCACCTTGATTTTCTTCATAGCGGTCTTCCACTCCGTTGTAACACCTTTTCCTCTTGGGTATCGAATAGAAAACGGCCCCATGTTTTCCTGCTGTGCCGTAAACATTAAGTTACGCAATTCCGGTTCGTTCATTGGCGCACTAACTACCATATTTGGAATGCATCGCATATATGACAAGTCATAAGCTCCATGGTGTGTTGCTCCATCTGCTCCTACCAATCCGGCACGATCCAAACAGAATACTACGTTCAAGTTTTGTAAAGCTACATCGTGCAAGACTTGATCAAATGCACGCTGCATGAACGTTGAGTAAATATTACAGTAGGGCACCAATCCTTGTGTTGCTAATCCTGCTGAGAAGGTAACCGCATGCTGTTCGGCAATACCCACATCAAAAGAACGATCAGGCATGGCTTCCATCATATATGTCAACGAGCATCCCGTTGGCATCGCTGGTGTTACCCCCATAATTTTATCATTCTTTTCGGCCAATTCCACAATGGTATGCCCAAAAACATCTTGATATTTCGGTGGTTGCGGTGATTTTGGAACCACTTTAACGATTTCACCTGTCTCTTTATTAAAGACTCCCGGTGCATGCCATTTCGTTGGATTTCCTTCCTCCGAGTATTTGTATCCGGCTCCTTTCCTGGTAATGCAATGCAAGATTTTCGGACCAGGAATATCTTTCAAATCCTCCATAATCTTCGCCATTCCAACCACATCATGACCATCAATAGGCCCGAAGTAACGGAAGTTCAACGATTCGAACATGTTGCTTTGCTTCAGCAAAGATCCTTTCAAGGCTGTCGAAATTTTGGAAGCTACGGATTGAGCGTCCGGCCCAAACTTGGAGATTTTACCAAGAAGGTTCCAAACATCGTCTTTTACTTTATTGTAGGTATGAGATGTTGTGATATCTGTTAGATACTCACGTAATGCTCCCACGTTTGGATCGATAGACATACAGTTGTCGTTCAAAACAACCAATAGATTCGCATCTGGCTCAAAACCGGCATGGTTTAAACCTTCAAACGCCAAACCACCAGTCATGGCTCCATCACCAATTACTGCGATATGCTGACGATCTTTCTCGCCTTTGTAATGGTTGGCAACAGCCATACCCAAAGCTGCAGAAATAGAAGTGGAAGAGTGCCCTACTCCAAAAGTGTCGTATTCGCTTTCGGATCGCTTCGGGAAACCTGACATTCCGCCTTTGATGCGGTTTGTTGGCAAGGCATCCTTACGACCTGTAAGAATTTTGTGCCCGTACGCTTGATGACCAACGTCCCAAACTAGTTGATCTTCCGGTGTGTTGAACACATAATGCAATGCTACCGTCAACTCTACCACGCCAAGACTTGCTCCGAAGTGACTGTTTCCGATTTCCGAAATTACATCGACGATGTACTGACGTACGTCATGAGATACATTTGGTAAGTCCTCGATATTGAACTTGTCTCTTAAGTCGGAAGGAACATTAATTTGCTCCAAATATGGCCCTGTTGAATATTTCATCTCAAACGTTAAACAAAATCAAACTTACATCAAATCTGCCTTTTTAACAAAGATGTCGATGATTTTATTGTTCAAAACTACGAAATTAACGTCTCTTAAGAAGGGTAATCCAGCCTAATTTGACTGCTCGGAAGCTTCCTCAGATTGCAACTTCTTCCATTGTTCGCTAATTATAGCCCTCTTTGAATACAAGTCAATGAAGATCAAAATGGTAAGTACAACAAGCAACCAAACCCATCGATTCTGGAAGCGATCATCAACCGTGGATAAGTTCGCACAAACCATCGAATTGATCACACCAAAAACCAACGAAATGGAAATCAGCGATTTAAGTCCTTGATTCAACAATTGGAACCGTTTATCCAGAATTAAAACTAGTGCACAAATAATCATGCAAATGAAAATGATTACGCCTTCCACGCGGTTCAATACATATAAATCGTATTCCCCCTTCAATTGCTTAGAAGATATAAATTCCCGATCAGATTCTGGAAGGAAGTTTCTGATTTGCGCGTGCGGCGTGCCGTTGTATTGAAGAGTATGAAGCCTCGATTCGAATCGGAAGAACTGTTTGGTTGTGTAAGTTGCGGTTTTCTGAATCAATAGGGGCCAATATTTAGGGGTAGAGATAATTCCGCCATTGATTTCATCAAAGTCTTTTTTGTTCTTTTCCCAACCTCCCGTTTTGTATAGCGGTCCGCTGTAGTCCCACATGAAATTCCAATTCAATTCGTCTTTGTATTGACAAATTGCATAGTTTTTCTTCCCACAATTATCATCCAAATACGCTTTGGCAGCGCCAATTTCAATCATGTGGTTGAATAAGAAAACATGCGACCCTTTGGAATAACGAAACTCTCCATCGTAGGAATAATTTACCGTTGGGATAATCAACAAAGCCAGTCCATACAAGCCCGAAGCCAGAACAAGCCTGTAGAATTGCAGTTGCACTTCTTTGCGTTTGCGTCTTCTCAAGAAATAGTGCAGTCCCAACCCGATAAAAAGCAAAAAGAAAATAGGAAGATTCGAATTGTGCATGCAAATACTTAACACGAAAATTAGGCTCACGAAAACCGTCTGAACTCGATTTAACTCCTTACTGTAAAGCAAAACGAGTAAACACAAAAAGGCGATGGTAACAAAAATGTCTGGAATAGGAATACTTACATTGAGTGAATATCCTGTAGCTAGCGTGATGAGTATAATAGAGGCAATATAAATGACATTTCTTTTGACTCCGTCCACCACAGTACCAACGACGCGGTGCAACAACCAACATGTTAGCCAAGCCTGCGTAAAAATTACAAGCCAGAGGGTTTCCGAAAGGCTTACATGTCGCAAAAATAGCCCGTAAAAATCGGGCGGTCAGGCGCAACAAAACCCCTGAACCCAGTTTCTAAATACGTTCCGGTATCAGTATATACTAAAGGGAAGTCATTGTAGAATGCGGCAAAACAAGAAGCAATGGTTGCCAGAAAAATGATCCATCCATTTCCTGTTTTCTTAAATAATGGTCGTATTCATGCCATTTCGTTTGATCGGTTGTAGAGCTCAACTAGGAACGAAATAAATCCGCAATACGTTGAAAAATGCTCGCATTTCTATTACAACTTGTACACGCGGACGTTCTCTAACCTTCCGACCTCGTTTTTTCTGTAGGGCTCTAAGAATTCAGCCTTTTCCATCTCGGGATCGTGTGTAATCAAGTATTTCGCGCCTCGTTTTTTCAGTTCTTCTATTTGATCTGAGGAATGAAACCCAATCATATTCGTCCAACCATCTCGATCCAACATATAAAGGGAAATACTGAACGATTGATCCGGATACGTAATGACTTTGTCGTCTTTCTTAACACCCATTTTTTCCAATTTCGGTCGGATGAAATACAAACTATTCCAGTGAGACTTCACGCGCCAATTGTGCCAGCGCATCATTCCCTCAAACTCATCGTGCATCACAATCCACGCATCACCTTCTTCTCGGCCCATTTTATAGCGAAGTACTTCCTTGCAATAGTAAATATTGAAGAACACAAAAACGACAAGCACCACTCTGGTTTTCATAGAATGAAACGTGGTATTAAATCGGTCTTTAAACAACCAGGCGAGTGGCAGAAAACAAGACAAAATCAGCATTAAGAATGGAACGTAGTAATAATCGTGTACACCGATGAATCCGCCCCAAAGTACGAAGTAGGAAACGGATCCAAGAAGGATAAATATGTTGGCCAAATAAGCGAACAATGGAAGTTTTCGGATTAGTACCAGGTTGGTTACAAACGCCGCTCCCAGCATACAAATCAAAGTGATATTATGAAAGACAGGGATCGTAGTGCGTTTCATGTTTTCCCAAAGCTTCGACACTTCTTCCTCCTTGGCATCCCAAAGCGGATATGGCTGGTTGAAGGTGTAATAATACCCGTGCGTTTTGTTGTAATCTCGTGCATAAAGAATCCACGCAACTTCACAGATGAGCACAATTGCCAGGGCAGAAAATCCGTGCCATTTATCCTTAAATACCTTTTGGCCTGGTAAGGTTTTCACATTGAAGATGGTTTCCAGCAAATAAATGAATCCGAGGAAAACGAACGCTATCAGCATGGAAGCCTTGAGCAACCCTGAAATTGCCATCAACGCAGCAAACCAATACAACCACTTCACCTTACCCTGCTTCTGATAGAGCAGTAAGAAGTACAGTGACATAAGCAGAAAACCCAATGCGGGTCCATCTGATAAGAAACTCACGCCATAAAAGGCATACGCGGGTGAAGCAAAAACCACCAGGGTTATGGCTCCAGCCCAGAAATTCGAATCGAAGAGCAATTGCACGGATCGAAATAAGGCCATCAATCCGCAGACCATCACAATCAACCAAATCAATCGATACACTAAGAAGGATTCACCTGTAAGCTTCCATAAATTTCCCGTGAGATAGTATAGTCCGGGGAACTCACCGGCACTTTTTCCAGTAGTATAATTATCGGCCCATAGCAAGTGCATTTCGGGTTCCGAAAAACTGGCTCCGTCTTGATACTTCTTGGTAATGGACAAACAATCGGCTTGTCTCCAAATATGATTTCCCTGCGGTCCCTTGTCCAATACCCCGTCATAGTACAAAATGCACAATGCGGCAAGTATTACAACGAAGACACCAAGTCCAAGATTTCTTTGTTTAACAGTCATTAATGTAGTGCTTACGGCTCAAACGTAGAAAAAAAAACAATGGTTGGTCACTTTTTCTTCTTTCGACCTACTAACCAAATAGAACCCTAATTTCGTAACGCGACTATGAGCGATACCAAACAAAATCAATTTCTAACACTATATGAGCCGGTTCATGAACGGTTTGAACGCTTCTGCAGAGCGCGTGTGTATGGAGATCTGGACTATCGCGACTTAATCAATGAATCGTTACTAGTAGCTTACGATAAGCTGGAGGCTTTGCGATCTAAGGAGGCATTTTTGTCTTTTCTGATCGGAATTAGTGTTCGCATATTGTCAAACAATCATCAAAAGAAGAAGGAAGAACGGTGGTCAGCAGCCACAGAAAAAAACAAGCAAGATTTTGCGATCGGAGTGTCTGATCCAGATATACATTTTCTGTATGAAGGACTTTCGCCATTTGCTTCGAAACAGCACAATTTTGACACAAAACCCATTTTTTACGACACGAAATTATAACGCTTAAAGTCAATTTACGCTTGACAAGAAATTTGATGGTATAGTAAAGGAAGCAAGTGCTACTAGGAAAGTAATTTCGCCGCAATATAAGCCGTTGTCCAAGCGGCCTGAAAGTTATAGCCTCCGGTAATTCCGTCCACATCCATAACTTCACCAGCGAAATACAACCCGGGAACTACAGTGCTTTGCATGGTTTTGAAATCAATAGATTCCAGACTGACGCCCCCGCATGTAACGAATTCCTCTTTGAATGTAGTTTTCCCCGTTACTTGATACAAGTCATTGGTGAGTACGTTCACCAGTTTGTTCATCGACTTTTTGCCTAATTGACTCCAAACAGAATGTAAAGAAAGCCCCGCTCGTTCTACCAAATAATGCCACAAGCGCTCGGGAAGCAGATACGGTCTGAAATTCGATAGCATTTTATGAGGGTGCGCTTCAACAATCGATAGTAGTTCGTTCATCACCAGTTCTGAATTCGGAAGATGCACCCAGTTTACCTGAGTTTTGAATTCGTAGTTTTTCTCCTGCAAAATGCGTGCTCCAAAAGCCGATAACTTCAATATTGCCGGTCCGCTCATTCCCCAATGCGTAATTAAAAGTGGGCCATCAGACTTCAACTTTGTTCCCTGGATGCTAACCAGTGGATTTTCAACTACAATCCCCATCAGTTCACGCACCTTTTCGTGAGGCATATTGAAAGTGAATAAGGAAGGAACAGGTTCTTTAATTTTATGTCCGAGGACCTCCAGCCATTCCAGTCCCGATCGTTTTGGCGAACCTCCAGTGGTCACAATAACTTTGTCGAATCGAATCGTGTCATCGCCAGATTCCAGTTCAATCCCCTCATCTGTACTTTTTATAGAACGAATGCCCTTGCCAAGATGAACGGCTATATTTAGCCGGCGTACCTCATTCATAAAACAGTCGATGATACTTTGCGAATTCTGCGAAACGGGAAAAACACAATTGTCTTCCTGAATTACCAGGGGAACACCTCTAGTCTCAAACCATTCCATTGTATGTTTCGTATGAAAACTTCCAAAGGCCTTTCGCAATTTTCGACTCCCACGAGGATACGCTTCCGCCAGCTTCTTAATGTCAGTACATCCATTCGTTACATTGCAGCGACCACCGCCCGAGATTTTCACTTTCGACAAAACCTTCTTCGATTTTTCGAAAATGTGCACCTCAGCACTCGGGTAATTTTCCTTGGCATGAATGGCCGCAAAGAACCCCGCAGCACCGCCTCCTACAATCGCAACTCGCATATGCCAAAGATAGTTTGATTATTTATTCATCCCATCGATTCCGTATGCCAATGATTCCATCGCATTTCACTAACTTTGCCTCTTGCAAAATCGCACAAAATGAGTCAGAATTATCCAACGTACAAAGGTTTGGACTTGCCGAATGTCGCAAGTCGCGTGTTAGCTCAGTGGGAATCAGAGAAAATATTCGAGAAATCGATTGAAACTCGTGAGGGAAACACACCTTTTATTTTCTTCGAGGGTCCGCCGTCTGCAAACGGTCTTCCTGGTATTCATCATGCCATGGGTCGTTCGATTAAAGATATTTTCTGTCGTTACAAAACCTTGAAAGGATTTCAGGTAAAGCGGAAAGCCGGATGGGATACGCACGGTTTGCCTGTGGAATTGGGTGTCGAAAAAGAATTGGGCATCACCAAGGAAGATATTGGAACGAAAATCTCAGTAGACGAGTACAACAAAGCATGTCGTGAGGCAGTAATGCGTTACACGGATATCTGGAACAACCTTACGCGCCAAATGGGGTATTGGGTTGATATGGAAAATCCATATATCACTTACGATTCAAAATACATGGAATCGGTTTGGTGGTTGCTCGGGCAGCTCTACGATAAAGAGTTGATCTACAAAGGATACACAATCCAGCCGTATTCACCGAAAGCCGGAACCGGACTTTCTACCCACGAGTTGAATATGCCGGGCTGTTACCGTGACGTAACGGATACAACAATCGTAGCGCAGTTCAAATTGCGCAATGGAGAAACGCTGCCTTCCTCCTTTGGAGGGGGACAAGAGGGGGGGGACTCTCGTAGCACTTACCTTCTCGCTTGGACGACCACGCCGTGGACTTTGCCATCGAACACAGCCTTAACGGTTGGTCCGAAGATCGAGTACGTTTTGGTGCAAACCTACAACCAGTATTCCAAGGAACCAATGCAGGTTATCCTTGCAAAAAACTTGGTAGGGTATCAATTCAGCAAGAACTTCTTCGCGGTAGAGTCGTCAGGTGAACTTTCGGCATATAACGCCGAAGACAAAAAGATCCCTTACTTCGTTGCAGGAGAATGCGTCGGCACTGATTTGGTCGGTTTGAAATACGAACAATTATTGCCGTACGCGCAACCCTACGAAAATGCGGAAGAGGCGTATCGCGTGATTCTTGGAGATTTTGTTACAACGGAAGACGGAACTGGAATTGTACATACAGCACCTACCTTTGGTGCGGACGATGCCAAGGTTGCTACTGACGCAGGTGTTCCCGGATTGCTCGTTTTGAATGAGAATGAAGACCCTGTGCCATTGGTAGATCTTCAAGGAAGGTTCCGACCTGAAATGGGCGAATTCGCTGGTAAATACGTGAAAAACGAATATTACAACGACGGAGAAGCGCCAGACAAAAGCGTAGATGTAGAAATCGCGATCAAATTGAAAACGGAAAACCGTGCCTTCAAAGTAGAAAAATACGTCCATAGTTATCCGCATTGTTGGAGAACAGATAAGCCAGTATTATACTACCCGCTTGATTCTTGGTTTGTAAAAGCTACCGAGAAGAAAGAGCGCATGTCGGAACTGAACAACACGATCAACTGGAAACCGGCTTCAACAGGTACTGGGCGTTTTGGAAAGTGGTTGGAAAACTTGAACGATTGGAACCTTTCCCGTTCTCGATACTGGGGAATTCCTATCCCAATCTGGTCAACGGAAGACAATGAAGAACGCATTTGCATCTCTTCCGTGGCTCAACTGCAAACCGAAATTGAAAAAGCCGTTGCAGCAGGAGTGATGGATTCAAATCCACTTGTAGATTTTGAGGCTGGTAATATGTCTAAGGATAACTACGAAAAAGTAGACCTTCACAAGCACTACATGGATGCCATTACCTTGGTTTCGCCTTCTGGAAAGCCAATGCAACGCGAAGCAGACCTTATCGACGTTTGGTTTGATTCCGGCTCCATGCCTTATGCACAGTGGCACTATCCTTTTGAGAACAAAGATTTAATTGACAACCGTACTGGCTACCCGGCAGATTTCATTGCTGAGGGAGTTGATCAAACGCGCGGTTGGTTCTATACATTGCACGCCATCGCAACGATGGTGTTCGATTCTGTTGCTTATAAAGCGGTAGTTTCTAACGGACTTGTTTTGGACAAAGACGGATTCAAAATGTCTAAAAGTAGAGGAAATGGTGTCGATCCGTTCGCAACCATGGACAAGTTTGGACCGGATGCTACGCGTTGGTATATGATTACGAATGCACAGCCTTGGGATAATTTGAAATTTGATGTAGACGGAATCACAGAAGTACAGCGTAAATTCTTCGGAACCTTGTACAATACGTATTCGTTCTTTGCACTATACGCCAACATTGATGGATTTGACTATTCCGAGGCAGATTTGGCATTAGAAGAGCGTCCTGAAATTGATCGTTGGGTACTGTCCAAGTTAAACACACTCATCAAGGAAGTGGATGAAGCCTTCGACTCCTATGAGCCTACGCTCGCAGGAAGATTAATTCAAGACTTTGTCGGAGATCAACTTTCGAACTGGTATGTGCGCTTAGGACGCCGCCGTTTCTGGAAGCAATCTACTGACGATGCAGCTGGCGCAAAGGACAAATTATCAGCTTATCAAACTTTGTACACCTGTTTGGAAACTATATCAATTCTCGGTTCCCCGATTGCTCCATTCTACATGGATCAGTTGTTCCAAGATTTGAATGCTACGTCTGGTAAGCACGATTGTGAATCGGTGCATTTGGCAAATTTCCCGAAAGCAGATGAAAGTGTAATCAACGCTGAGTTGGAAACACAAATGGACCTTGCGCAGCGCACTTCATCACTCGTTCTTGGATTGCGTAAAAAAGAGCGTTTGCGTGTACGCCAGCCATTGCAGAAGATCATGGTTCCTGCTTTAAACAAAACGTTTGCAGCAAATATTCGTCACGTACAGGATTTGATTTTGTCGGAAGTGAACGTAAAAGAACTGGAATTACTCGCTGAAGACAACGATGTACTGGTAAAAAGCATCAAACCGAACTTCAAAACTATCGGGCCGAAATACGGGAAACATATGAAGGCAATTGCCGGTATGGTGAACCAAATGTCAGGAGATGATATCGCTCAGATCGAAGCAAATAGCGGTTGGAAAGGTGAAGTTAATGGAGAGCAAATCGAGTTGGATTTGAATGATTTTGATATTGCTGCACAAGATATTCCAGGTTGGCTCGTAAGTTCTGATGGAAGCCTAACCGTTGCCTTGGATGTGACTCTTTCAGAAGAATTGAAATCGGAAGGAATCGCCCGTGAATTGGTGAACCGTGTACAGAACCTGCGTAAAGACTCAGGATTGGAAGTTACAGATCGTATCCTCTTGAAAGTTGATACGAATGAACTCATTAAAAATGCAATCTCCACGAACAAGGAATACGTTTGTAGTGAGGTTTTGGCAAACGATGTGATTTTCGAATCGCTAGGAGATGACGCATTGGTTACTGATTTGGTAGATACTGAAGATGCAAAAATTGGATTGGTGAAGTGCTAATCCAAATAATTAATATTCAAAAGGCCCCGGTCATCGAGTTTGTCCAGATGCGGGGCTTTTTTGTTTTTTCGAAGATTGATTAGGGCGTTGGGGGATGAGTGATTGCTCCAAAAAAAACAATCGAAATCGTATCCAAAATTTCACATTTATATAGGCAAAACTATTAACTTGCAAATAACAAGTATTATAAGTTTGTCATTATGCGATCTGACTGCCCCGTAAGCTATGCTATTGACTTCTTTGGAGATAAGTGGTCTTTTTTAATTGTTCGCGACCTTGTTCAGGGAAAGAAATTCTACAAAGACTTCCAAAGTTCACAAGAAGGAATTGCGACTAACATTCTTTCCGATCGATTGAAGAAATTAGAAAAAATCGGCATAATCGAATGGAAGGTTTACGAGCAGCTCAAAACAAAGAAAGAATATTCACTCACAGAAAAAGGAAAAGATCTAATTCCGCTGCTGGTGGATTTAATTGTTTGGTCCAACAAATATCAAAACGATTTAGCAGTATCCGATTACTTCATCAAAAGAGCGCATGAAGACCGAGAGGGTTTAATTGCTACGATACGAGAGCGATTGGGTTAGTGATTTATACTATAAAATAATGTTTTTAAGCGAGAATTCTGGAATATTTGAATACTTCTTAATCGGAATATTCCGATATTCCAATTTGATGAATTTTCTATCAAATATCAACGAAAAATGAAATACACCTCCCTAACTTTCTTGCTCATTCTTCTCCTCTGGAGCTGCGAAACACCAGAACCTAAAGCAGACAAGTTTGGCTTAAAGGAAAAAAGTAACAAGGTAAACGTTCCTGATTTTAAGGCAATCATTGAATCGGCAGGCCTCAAGGGTTCGTTATTGATATACGACGGTACCAATTTCTACTCCAATGATTTCAAATGGGCTGAAAAACGCCGCCTTCCCGCATCTACGTATAAAATCCCCAATTCAATTATTGCGTTGGAGTTGGGAATCATGGAAAACGACAGCACCATTAGTAAGTGGGATGGACAACCAAGGTTCATGAAACGTTGGGAACGCGATTTGGTATTTCGCGATGCATTTCATCTTTCTTGCGTTCCTTGTTATCAAGAGATTGCCAGAGAAATTGGCACAAAGAGAATGAAAGCGTACGCCAACCTATTCAACTTTGGAAAGATGGATATCAACGATTCCAATATTGACCTGTTCTGGTTGGAAGGAAAATCGGGCATCTCCCAATTCGAACAGATAGAATTCTTGAAAACCTTCAATGAACAACGCCTATCAGTATCTCAAAAAACATACAAAACCATGCGCCGCATGATGATCATTGAAGATAATGATGCGTTCACTTTGCGTGGCAAAACAGGTTGGTCTGTAGCTAACGATAAGGACAATTGTTGGTTTGTTGGATGGGTAGAAACAGCAAAGGGGATCTACTATTTCGCTACAAATATTGAACCGGGTGAAACAACTAATGGCGACGACCTGTTCACCTTACGAAAAGAAATTACCTACGAAGCTCTAGAATTAATCGCCTTTGAGTGATCAGTAAATCAATCTTTGAGTTTGAATATCCCGTTGCTCCAATTCAACTCGACGCATGCATCTCCAATACAATGCTGAAGGTTAAGACCATTCTGGGGCAGCACGAATTGATGATCAATACCACCGTTTTTCTGCTGTTCCAAAAGATCGGCCGTAATAAGGTCCAAATCAACTATAACATCACTGGATTCAAGATTGGAATATATTCCTGAGTCTGGATCATACGATTGAAAGGCTATTTCACCTTCACAAAACATCGTACAGCAAACTTGCGTCTTTCCAATTAGATGCGTCCCATTTGCTTTCTGCCAATACGCCATTTCATCAACGCAATCGACGGTTGGAGTTTCAAACTTGATAAATCCATTGCGCGCATCTAACTCCTTGATCTCCAGAAAAACAATTTCTACATCAAGCGCCGGAAGAAAATCATCTACTTTTTTATAATCTTCATTCCCGTGATATTTCAAGAGACTCCGGTAACGCTTCAAGTCGCCTTGTACAAAATGCTTTTCAATACCTTTTAGTTCATTCATTGCGGTTAAGAAACCATCATTTGGAAGATGCGCATCGGGCGTTTCTTTGGCTTCCTCTTTTACTTCCTGATGCGTCTTTGCTTCTTCTGGTTTTTCTTCGGAACTACTGCAACTTGAAAACTGACCTGCTGCTAATAATATGATTATGATTTGGAGAGAACGCTTCATGGGTATGTACTTTAATTAGTTTCGGGTAATTCAAATAGAATAGGCATCAAGCGCAGCGTTCTTACTTTCTTTCCGGATAATTCTCCGGGAATCCATTTCGGCATATTGCGCACCAAGCCAAGAGCTTCAGCATCAAGATCTGGGTTTACGCCTCGTTGCACATTTACATGACTTATGCTTCCATCAGTTTCTACAATAAAGCCTACATAAACTTGCCCTTCTTCATTTGCTGCAAGAGAAGACTCGGGATACTTCAGGTTCTCTGCGATATATTTCTCGTAATCTCCCCTGTTCCCGGGGAATACAGATTGAACATCTGGATACTCGATTACTGGGCCTGTTTTGCCTTTAGGTTTGGGCTTAACCTTTTGGGGAGGTGGTACTACTGACGATGGTTCTGTTTCGCTGTTTATTTGCTGTTCCTCCTGAGAAGACGATACAAAAGCAACACAAATGATAACTCCGAGTATAATTAATTTAAGCATTTATTCCTGTTTATTTCCATTTTATCCCACAACCAATACTTGGCTTTTGATCGGTAATTGCACTGTTTCCAGCAAGTAAATTATCCATCGCATTACGGAAATCATTTCCCGAAACTGGTATGTCGTTTCCAGGGCGCGAATCGTCCAGTTGGCCGTGATACACAGACTTTAAGTCGGCATCAAAAAGGTATAAATCCGGCGTACACGTCGCGTCATATGCTTTTGCCACTTCCTGTGATGCATCAAACAGATATGGAAACGGGTAACCTTGATTTTCAGCGTGCGATTTCATAAAGTCAGGTCCATCCTGCGGATGCGATTCTACATTGTTACTGCTGATAGCAACAAACCCAATTCCCTTCTTTGTGTACTCATTTGCCATGCGAACCAATTCGTCGTTTACGTGAATCACAAATGGACAATGATTGCAAATAAAGAAGATCGCCGTTCCCTTTTCTCCTTTCAATTCAGCTAGACCTAGCTTCCGACCAGATTTTGTATCCAGGAGATTAAAATCGGGAGCCAGCGTCCCAATTGGAAACGGATTGGATTCAGTTAATGCCATATTTCTTTTTCAATAAAGATACAATCAATATGGAATTTGCCGAGAGCCGCAAGGGTCCTTATCCCAATAGATTTCCTTAAATTTACTCACGCTGCGCCCTACATGGCACTAATAAAAACCAAAGATTTGGGATATAAATACTTCGTTCTTTCGCTGCTATTGTTAGTCAGCTCAGGTAACACAATTGCACAGCAAGCAGAGGTAGAAGCAATTCCGCTACCATCAGAATTGGCACATCTGCCAAATGAATTAACCATCTACAGCACCCCGAACCCAAACATTCCCGAATACATTGACAATAAAGAAAAAGTGGCCTGGAAACATTCCACTATCATCAAAGCGGATCAAATTATTCGTGTTGTGGAAACCGGAGCCTATTTGCTCTACTATGGAAACTGGTGGAAACGGGCTACTTTCGGCGTAAAAGAAACAAAGGAATTGTTCGATTCCAAATCGCTGGACATGCGCCCCGGAGATTCTCTCACCTACGAGAAGAACTGGCGCGTAGAGCCATGGTCAAGGTCGGGATGGAACTTTTGGTACGTGAAGGCTGTCAACGCGAAGGGTGACACTTTGATGGGCTATGATATTCTATATACTGCCGGAACGTTGGAAGACGGAACCCAATTACTGCCCATGTTGTCCAAAACATCTACTATTCAATGGACTGGAAAAGGAGAGGGTGATTATACCTTAACAGGAACAATAAATGAATTCAGTGGCAGGATTGCCTACAATAACGGCACACTTTCAGATTTATCCGTAAACATCAACATGGATAGTATTGCTCATGAAATACCAACGTTGATAGAGCATTTGAAAAGCAAAGATTTCTTCCATGTTTCCAAGTATTCAGGAGCAACATTCACCGCCGAATCTATGATTCAAATAGAGGGAAATCAATGGGAAATTGAAGGAGAATTGTGCCTGCGCGGAAAGTGCAATCAAGAGTTGTGGACCGCAACGGTAATTGATACGGACACCACGGTAATTCTGGATTACAAGACAGAAATCAATCGCACAAAGTACAACGTAAACTATGCATCAACGGTCAAACCAGACAAGAATTATGTCATTCTCGACACCATAGAACTTTCCGGTCGATTCGAATTCCAAAAAGACTATCCCGGATCGAATCCGTTCAATAGTGTCGAGGCCAAGGATTAGTTAATTAAGAATAGTTCTAAATAAGTTGTATCTTCGCCGCGTTCCTTCTGGACAAAGCAATCAAATTATGGCAGCAAAACACTTTCGCGGATTCATTGTTTTTCTATTCGTTGTTTCCTTTTCTCTAGGACTACTGATCGCTCAAAACACCTGAGCTCTAGGTGCATAATTCCCCTTATCGTTCACCTCAATACATTCGGAAACCCTTTCGCTACGATCGGAAATACTTCTCGTTTTCATTCGGCCATCGCCCGTAACCTTTTCGGCCATCGCCCGTAACCTTCTTTTCCATCCTTTAAATGGAAAGCTATGTTATGCAACATCCTCATATGTACAAATAGCGCCAGACGCATCTTGCTAATCAGCATGCTTCTTGTTGCCACACACCTTTGTGCGCAGCTCGACAGTATTCACTGGCTCCCTCCCGTCACAGCAGGAAATGTTGCCTCCAATGCTGGCGCATATGAGCACAGCGTGTACCTTTCAACACCCGAAACAACCGCATTCGATGTTACCGTTAGGACGGGAACCGGAACGGCAATTGGCACCTATTCTATTTCTGCCTCTAGCCCATACCGACTCGATCTCGCCAATGGATACAATTATCTATGCATGGACGCTGATTCAGTAGGCAGCGTTCAAAGAGATGATGGCCTGGTTTTTACTGCAAATGAGAATTTTTATGTGAATTACCGCGTTCGTTCCAATGCTCAGGGTGGATCGCTTACTGCAAAAGGCCGGATTGCTCGAGGAAACCATTTTTATTGGGGCGGTATTCCATTGATTGGAAACAATAATGCAATGAATGCAGTCATCGGGTTTATGGCTATGGATGACAACACTACCGTCACTATCAGCGGATACGATTCGAACTGTGAATTCCGACAAGGAAGTAATGCAAGCGGAATTACCTCGAATTCCATTACGGTCAATTTGGACGCTGGCGAAACCTATGTGTTGGAAGCTGTAAATCTAGTTGTTCCCGAAAACGAAGATGGTTGGATAGGAGCCTTAATTGACTCTGATAATGACATTGTTGTTAACAATGGAAACCTTATGGGAGGTGTAATTTCCGGAAGTGGAGCAAGGGACATTTGCTTCGATCAAACACTGCCCTCCACACGATTGGGAAACGATCACATTGTTTTAAAAGGAAATGGAATTGATGCTACCGAATTGGTAATTGTAATTGCCACACAAGATGGAACCGACGTGAGTATCAACGGTGCTGCGCCTAGTATAGCTTTGAATGAG
>JADFAL010000081.1 GCA_015665275.1 Flavobacteriales bacterium
TGGCGTAATCTCCCTCTGAAAGCCGAACGCACTTGCCGTCGATAATGTCTATTGCCGGAATAATTTTCATAATTCTATAAAGTTTTGAAGAATTCTTGCGCCAATGTCAGCTGATTTCTCTGGGTGAAACTGCGTCGCATAAAAATTGTCTTTTTGAAGCACCGAACTAAATGCCACTATGTATTGCGAAATCGCTTTGGTTTCATTGGAGATTTCGGCATAATAACTGTGAACGAAGTAAACATCATCGGTTATTTCGACACCTTGACAGAGCGCTCCATCTGCATTGATAAAATTGTTCCATCCCATATGGGGTACAGGCTCATCTGAAGGAAAGGCAACCACTCGATTGTCGAAAATTCCGAGACATTCGGTATCGTTTTCTTCGGAATAGGAACAAAGCAGTTGTAGTCCGAGACAAATGCCCAGTACGGGTTGTTTCAAAGCAACGATAGTTTCATCCAGTCCGGTTTCGCGGAGAAACTGCATGGCGGATCGCGCTTCTCCAACCCCTGGAAAGATGACTTTGTCAGCGGAGGAGATCAAGCTTTTATCACTCGTGATGACAGCTTCATGATTCAATCGTTTCAGCGCATTATACACCGAACGACTATTTCCTGCGTTGTATTCAATTATTGCGATCATAAGACTCCTTTTGTGCTTGGGATATTGTTGGCATTTGTTTGTTGTACGGCCATCTTCAAGGCTTTTGCAAATGCTTTAAAGATGCTTTCAATTTTGTGGTGTTCGTTTTCTCCTTCTGCCTTGATGTTCAGGTTACACTTTGCTGAATCGCTCAAGGATTTAAAGAAGTGCATGAACATTTCTGTCGGTACGTCACCAATTTTCTCTCGTTTGAATTCAGCCTCCCAAACCAACCAAGGCCTCCCTCCGAAATCAAGCCCAACCTGAGCCAAACAATCATCCATAGGGAGAAGGAATCCGTAGCGTTCAATTCCTTTCTTACTTCCAAGTGCTTCAAGTAAAGTGCTTCCCAAAACAATTGCAACGTCCTCCATCGTGTGGTGTTCATCGATTTCTAAATCGCCTTTTACATTCACATCAAGATCGATATTACCATGACGCGCAATTTGTTCCAACATATGATCAAAGAAGCCTAAGCCGGTATCGATAGTATTCTTTCCGCTTCCGTCAAGATTCACAGCGACTGAAATCTTCGTCTCATTGGTAATTCGTTCTTGCGATGCAATTCTAGGTTGCTGTTTTAGAAATTGATAAATCTCCTGCCAATTCGTCGTTTGAAGCGCAGTTACCCGGGAACAACTCTTTCCTATGAATATTCCTTTTGTTCCCAGGTTTTCTGCTAACTCAATATCTGTTTCTCTATCTCCAATTACATATGAATTGTTTAAATCATAATTCCCGTAGATGTATGCGTTCAACAAGCCTGTTCTCGGTTTACGAGTAGGGGCGTTTTCCTCAGGAAAGCTTTTGTCGATGAGAATTTCTGAGAATTGAATGCCTTCATTTTCAAACGCCTGAATGATTTTGTTTTGAGCCGGCCAAAAAGTAGCCTCTGGAAAAGAATCAGTTCCCAATCCATCTTGATTGGTGACCATCACTAGTTCGAAATCAAGTTCCTGAACAATGCGTGCTAACCATTGAAATACTCCAGGGAAGTATTCGAGCTTTTCCAAACTATCCAGCTGGTAATCAACAGGTGGTTCGATTACTAGTGTTCCGTCTCTATCTATAAAAAGGACCTTTTTCATGATGCGATTTCTTTTAGCGCTTTAAGTAATTGTTGATTTTCCTTTGGTGTTCCCACAGTAATTCTCAGTGTATTTGGAACTTGTTTCGAACGATTTCGGACGATGATGTTTCGTTTTAATAGGGAGTTATAGATGCCGTCCGCGTCTGTCACCTTAACCAATATAAAATTTGCGGCCGTTGGGTATATAAATTCAACGAGGTCGTTCTTTGCAAGCTGTTCGATAAGAATCCTTCGTTCTTCGAGAATGGTTGTTCGTTGAACTTCGAAAATGTCCGTATTCTCTAGTGCTCGAATGGCTTCATTTTGATTGAGAGCACTAATGTTGTAAGGTGGTTTGACTTTATTGAATAGCTGAATAATCTCTTCATTCGCATAGGCGTACCCAACGCGCGCACCAGCCAATCCTCTTGCTTTGCTCATGGTTCTGGTGACCACCAAATTGTCGTACCTATCTATCAAATTTGCCATCGACTCTTGCTCACTGAATTCAATGTATGCTTCGTCAACACAAACAATTCCTTGAAAAGATTCAATCAATTCCTTCATTTTGTTCAAATTCAAGTTGTTCCCAGTCGGATTGTTGGGCGAACAGAGGAAGAGAACTTTGATACGTTCGTCAGAAATTAGTGGCGAAATGTCCGCGTTTAGTATATCGAAACTCTCATCCAAGGGAATTTTGATAACCTGCAGGTTGTGAATGGCAGCGGAAACGTCATACATGCCATACGTAGGGGAGAAGGTTCCAATTTTATCGATTCCCGGTTCACAAAAGATCCGCAGCAGCATATCGATCACTTCATCACTCCCATTTCCTATGAATATTTGTTTGGATGAAATGTTCGATTGTTTTACAAGTACAGTTTTGAGTTTTCGCTGCTGCGGATCGGGGTATCTATTGTAGGTTCCAAAGGGGTTTTCGTTGGCATCCAGAAACAAAGCGTCGCTTCCTGAAAATTCATCCTTCGCGCTCGAATATGGGACCAAAGATCTTATGTTGGGACGTGTCCAACTTTCTATTCTATTCATTGTTCAATGCTTTAAGTCTGACGGAAACGGCATTTTTGTGCGCCTGTAATTCTTCCGCTTCCGCCATTAATTCGATGGAAGGTCCAAGTGATCGTATGCCATCTGCTGTAATTTCTTGATAGGTGATTTTTCTCACAAAACTGTCGATGGAAACACCGCTGTAATTTCGGGCGTAACCATTGGTCGGCAAGGTGTGATTGGTTCCACTTGCGTAGTCCCCAGCGCTTTCACA
The DNA here is from genome assembly GCA_015665275.1 of Flavobacteriales bacterium. GTDB lineage: Bacteria > Bacteroidota > Bacteroidia > Flavobacteriales_D > Crocinitomicaceae > UBA4466. The sequence continues at coordinate 2,994 of JADFAL010000081.1, forward strand.
ACTATAATTTCCAAGGAAAACAGAGCCTGCATTGATCACATTGGAAGCCAGTTTATTGACATTCTCTGTATTAATGATTAAGTGCTCTGGCGCATACGCATTGCTAAAATCGAGACAGGCTGACAAATTTTCAAGTGAAACGCTTAAACTATTGTTCAATGCCTTCTGAGCGACTTCTTTGCGGGGTAATTCCTTCAATTGGCGTTCAATCGCGTCTTTCGTACGTTTGATTAGTTCTTCGCTATCAGATACAAGAATTACCTGACTGTCGGCGCCGTGTTCGGCCTGAGATAACAAGTCCGCTGCAACAAATTCTGGATCTGCCGAAGCATCCGCAATGATGAGCAATTCACTTGGTCCGGCTGGCATATCGATCCCAACACCTTTTTCCAGCGCCAATTCTTTGGCTTTGGTCACATATTGATTTCCCGGTCCGAATATTTTGGAGACAGATGGGATAGATTTGGTACCTACAGTCATGGCGCCAATAGCTTGTGCTCCTCCAACTTTGAAAATTTTCGTGATTCCAACGCGCTTGGCTGTATAAAGAATGGCAGGATTGATGTTTCCGTTGGTATCAGGAGGGGTGCAAAGAACAATTTCACTGCATCCAACGATTTTTGCAGGAATTCCCAACATCAAAATAGTAGAGAAGAGTGGGGCCGATCCACCGGGGATGTACAATCCAACCTTTTCTATGGCCACAGATTTTCTCCAACAGGTAACTCCTGGTGTTGTTTCAATTTTCGGTTCTTCTACCAGTTGCGAACGGTGAAATTTCTCGATGTTGGCATAAGCCTTGTCAATGGCTGAGGCAAGTTCTTCAGAAACAGTTGCATCTTCAAGTTCTTTCTGGGTAACTTCCAAATTATCTAAGGAGCAACCATCGAGAAGCTGTGTATAGCGATATAATGCGTTGTCGCTATTTCGTTCAACGTCTTGCATAATTGTGCGAACGCCTTCTTCGAGTATGTTTTGTTCAATCGATGGTCGTTTGGTGAGCTCTGACCACGTTGTTCTTTTGGGGTTTTGATACAATTTCATTACGATTTCTTTAAGCGACCATTTTTTCAATTGGGATGATAAGAATGCCTTCTGCACCTGCAGCCTTCAAGGAGTCTATAACGTCCCAAAAGGCACCTTCATCGATCACAGAGTGCAATGAACTCCAACCTTTTTCTGCCAATGGCATAACCGTTGGTGACTTTAAGACCGGAAGTATATTACTCACTTCTTGAATCTTATCGTTCGGGACGTTCATCAATACGTAGCGTGTATTTTTTGCTTTCTGCACGGCATTGATTCTGAAAATGAATTTGTCGAGTAATACTTGTTTTTCTTTCGAGAGAGAAGGAGATGTAGCAAGTACAGCTTGAGAAGTAAACATCACCTCCGTTTCTTTCAGTCCATTTTTAAACAATGTGGAGCCTGTACTTACGATATCACAGATGCCATCCGCCAATCCAATATTTGGGGCAATTTCCACGGAGCCTGAAATTTTGTGAATTTCCGCAGAAACCTTGTTTTTCTTTAGGTATTGAGCTACCGTGTTCGGGTAGGAGGTAGCAATCTTTTTTCCTTCGAAGTATTGGACACCACTGCCTGTGGCTTCTTTCGGAATAGCCAATGAAACGCGACATTTGGAGAATCCTAGTTTTGTTACAATGTCGATTTCTTTCTCTTGCTCAATTAGCAAATTTTCTCCTACAATGGCGATATCTACAATGCCGTCCTCCAAATATTGAGGGATATCGGAATTTCTGAGAAAGAATACTTCCATTGGGAAATTGGTCGCAGGAGCCTTGAGTTGATCGCGCCCATTGTCAATTTTGATTCCGCATGATTTAAGGAGTTTGAGGGATTCTTCATTGAGTCTTCCGCTCTTTTGGATGGCAATTTTTAGCTTACTCATTTTATTTTTAAAAAAGTCTGAGCAAACCAATGGGCAAGAAAAAACCCGTCTGATTTACTCAGACGGGTTATATATTTTGTTGAATTACATATATATCATTCCACGCTCGCCTGAGTGCAAGTATTAGAATGATGATGATGTAATTGCGTTGTTATCATTTCGCTTTTCGTTGGGTACAAACTTAAAAAGAAATTTTCCGGTTCGTCAAGAAAAAGTACATTAATTATTTCACAGACCCTTTAACAAATTGATTATGAGTATTTTTTATTATCGTTTCCGCTTGATTTTTATTCGCATAACCTTGCGAAATCATCTTTCCGGGACCTTTATAATTCAAAAACCAATCACGAATAATCGTTAAAACATTAGGGTATAAGGTTTCTAATTCTTCCAAGGTTTCAACTTTCGCAATGGAACTTTTTAAGTCTACGAGAATCAATTTGTCATCCTGTTCGCCTTGATCAGTCAGTCTTAGAATTCCAATTACTTTACAAGAAACAACGGTACCACGTGGATTGACTTTTCCGAGGATAATAGCGTCCAACGGGTCTCCATCGCCGCCGGATTCTTTCGATAATAGTGTTTGTGGAACAAAACCATAATTTGCCGGATACCCCAAATAGTCGATTGTTCTTGGAAAACCATTTATCGAGTCTCTTTCTATCTTTCCCGTTTTCTTATTAACTTCCCATTTCTCGTTTGTGCCCGCTGGAATTTCAATAACTGCCTGCAATTCTCCCGCGCTATTATACAGATCAACGTCGCGCACGAGGTGCATGGCAGGTGATGGAGGTTTTCTGCTGTTTTCTATAGCGTTTCCGCAAGAGTAGAGCAATACCGCGCAAAGAATAATATTGGAGCAAAATTTTGCCATAGCTCAAAATTAATCATTCTTCCGACCTAGTTCTAAGGCTTTGATATCAGTACTTTACACAAAAACCTTGAAATTTACGCATCATTTCAGGTGAAAAGATTGATTTAATTCGAATAAGGTTTTATTTAGAGGCTATTATATATAATAATCAAAACACTATTTCACTATGGAAGACTCAGTTCATGAATCGTTCGATCTTATTCTTGACAATGTAAAGCAAGGATCAACAGACCTTAAAGACCCAGTATGCTCATTTAGCTATACTTGGGATGAGAAGACAAATATGGGAATTGCTAACTTGCAAGCAATTAACGGAACTCCAGTAAACATTGTATTGCACCCACTTGGAATTGCAGGTCAGTTGGACTTCATGTCAGACATGGCGCCAGCAGGTTATCCAGTTGATGCATTGCCAGGAGAGGAAACGGAAATTATTACAATCGTAATTTACCGCGTAATCCTTGACGTTGAAGGAGATAATCGTTCCGCTGCAATTATGTTGGGTGAGGAAGGTGAGACAATCATTACATCTAGCGGATTCGCTGATAGCAGTTCTTCAAAAGAATTGCCAGAGGTTAAATTCGAAACAGCAGAAGCTCCTGAAGGAGTTGAGCCACCAACGGCATAACATAACACTAAGAATAAAAAAGAAAGCCTGCTCGTTGGAGTGGGCTTTTTTTATGACTTATATTTGAACTCTCAAAATGTAAGCTGACTAATATGAAAGCACTTGTTTCTTTCGGACTCTTGATTTTGCTCTCGGGTTGTTATACTTCGAGTATGATGCAAACGGCCAAAACATTGGATGAAGGTGAGCGCGAATTTACTTTTGGAGTGGGGCCTTACACATCATATGGTGATGTTTTGGTGGCTCCTGATTTCATGCTAAGATGAGGGGCTTCGGATAAATCGGATTTTGGTCTAGGTTATTCCCTGCAATTGAACGGGCACATTCGTGCTGATTGGAAGCGTGAATTATGGACGAATGCTGAAGAGACTCAATATTTAAGTTCTGGTGCAATGTTTGAAATGTTCTTTCCGAACGATTTCGCAGGAGATCCAAATTATTTCGGTATCTGCCTTCCTGTTTATTATTCTTTCAATCATGATAAAAAGTGGGTTCCGTATTTCGGACAGCGATTTAGTTTGGGATTAGGAGGTCTGAATATTGTGCGTTATGCGGGAGTTCAAGAACCCTTGGAGCATAATATCAATCTATATCATGACATGTACTATTCAGGTATTGCAGGCATTCGATTTGGGAAAAAGCGGGTGAAATACTTTTTGGAGGCGTCCTACAATGTAAAAATGGGGCACCGATTCTTCAACTATCTCTATTCTTATGATAATGTTGAAGAGTGGCGTCTGCAAAGAGGTTATGACGGAAGTGCGGGTCTACAACTTACTCTTGGGATGAATCTTACAAGAAAGTAAGGGTAAAGACAAAAAAAAGCCCCGATCCTTAAGATGCAGGGCTTTGAATTTCTAGTGAATTCTACCAATTAATAATAAATCGCGCGACGAACATTTGTAATGTATTTCGCCATTCGAATTACCTGCTTTGTATACCCGAATTCGTTATCGTACCAAGCATAGATTACCGCATTTTTACCGTCATTAGAAACGATAGTAGCGTTTGAATCGAATACCGAACAACAAGTGTTTCCGATAATATCGTTAGAAACCAATTCAGGATCCGTTGCGTAGTAAATTTGATTTACCAATTCTCCATTCAATGCAGCATCGCGCATCACATTGTTCAATTCCTCAGCGCTGGTCTCATTTTCGAATTCCAGACTCATGATCGCTAAAGATCCGTTCGGAGTAGGAACGCGGACCGCATTTGCTGTCAATTTGTTTTCCAATGAAGGAATTACTTTCGTTACTGCTTTACCAGCTCCTGTGGAAGTAATTACCATATTGATTGCTGCCGAACGACCACGACGTGGTTTCTTGTGCATGTTATCCAACAAGTTCTGATCATTGGTATATGCATGAACTGTTTCGATGTGTCCTTTCACAACACCAAATTTGTCATTCACAACTTTTAAAACAGGGGAGATGGCGTTTGTAGTACAAGAAGCTGCAGAATAAACGCGCTCTTTTTTCAAATCCAGTGAACCCTGATTGATTCCGTATACAATGTTGGGAATTTCTTTACCAGGAGCCGTCAACAATACACGAGACGTTCCTTTTGCTTTCAAGTGACGAGACAATGCCTCACGATCTGTGAAAACGCCTGTATTGTCAATTATAAGCGCGTTGTCGATACCATATTGCGTGTAATCGATATCTTCCGGGTTGTTCGCTGCAATCATTTGTACAGCGTGCCCATTGATGATCAATAGTTTCTTTTCGCCATCTACGGATACAGTTCCATCGAATGCTCCGTGAACGGAATCATTTTTCAATAATGCTGCACGTTTTTCCAACTCAGTTTCCGAGTTTCCGCGCGTCACTATTGCACGTAGACGTAATTGTTGTCCTTTACCCGCTTGTTTGATCAATTCTCGCGCTGCTAATCGTCCAATACGACCGAAACCGTACAAGATAACATCACGTGGTTTGAAAGGCTCAGCATTGGTCAGTTCAAAACCTTTTAGTTTGTCTTTTAAGAACTCGCCTTTGGAGCTATATCCTGACTGTTCGTTAAGCCACTCGCTTGCTAATTTCCCGATGTCCAATTTCGCTGGAGCAAGATCAAGGTGCAATAATGCTTCTGCAAGTTCAGCACTTGTGAAAATATCTACAGGCTTGTTTACCACGCGCTTTGAATAGACGTGTAGTTTAAGCATTTTTGCTATAGTAACGTCTGTAAGGTGATTTCTGAAAAACACCAATTCAATTCCTTTGTCGTAGAGTAATTCTCCAACTACGCTTGAAAGTTTTACCGCCGCACGTTCTTGTTTGATGTGCGATTTCAGTTCCTGTTCGTAACCTAGGGCAGTTTCCATTTGTTAAATTATAGGGTTGAAAATAAAAAGGGGTATTATAAAAAAAAGCTGCCCAGAAATCAGGGCAGCTTTGATATTATCCTAAATAGGCTTTCAAAAGTTTGTTTCGCGACGTATGTCGGAGTCGACGGATGGCCTTCTCTTTTATCTGACGCACGCGCTCACGCGTGAGATTGAATTTGGCTCCGATTTCCTCGAGAGTCAAACCGTGATTCATTCCAATTCCGAAGAATAGGCGAATGATTTCACGCTCCTTGTCAGTTAACGTGCTCAATGAACGTTCGATTTCTTTCTGCAACGACTCTGTCATTAAAGAGTGGTCAGCTTTCGGAGAATCGTTATTGGCCATTACATCCATCAATGTACCTCCATCCTCAGAAGTGGATAGGGGCGCATCCATAGAGACGTGACGTCCAGATACGTTCAAACTTTCTTTGATTTTGTCCTCAGGAACTTCTAATGCTTCCGCCAACTCTTCTGCAGAGGGTGGTCGCTCAAATTCCTGCTCAAGACGTGAAAACGCCTTGTTGATTTTGTTTAAAGATCCTACCTGGTTCAATGGTAAGCGCACAATACGTGCTTGCTCAGCTAGTGCTTGCAAGATTGATTGACGAATCCACCAAACAGCATACGAGATAAATTTGAATCCACGAGTTTCATCAAATTTCTGCGCAGCCTTGATAAGGCCTAGATTTCCTTCGTTAATTAAATCGGGTAACGTTAACCCTTGGTTTTGGTACTGTTTTGCAACAGAAACAACGAATCGAAGGTTAGCTCTCGTGAGTTTTTCAAGGGCCTGTTGGTCTCCTTGCTTAATTTTACGAGCTAATTCAACTTCTTGTTCCGCCGTAATTAATTCTTCTTTACCGATGTCCTGTAGGTACTTGTCTAATGACTGACTCTCCCTGTTGGTAATCGATTTGGTGATTTTTAGTTGTCTCATTCTAATTACGTGCTCTAACTTTTAAGACTTTAGCGATTGCAAAGATACGACGATTCTACCTTGGTTTCCAAATAAATGGTGATATTTTGTTAACTTTCCCTTTACTCAAAAATCATGCCTGACTCTCTAGTGTCAGAGGCCGAATCCTACGTAGTCTTTCCTTCCGCTTTCTGTCATTACTTCCAACAGGACACCTCCCGAGGAATTATTTAATTTCGATGTGAGTTGATCGACTGTGGAAATAACCTCATTGTTCATTTTCGTTACGATCATTCCTTCTTTCAGACCGATGGACTTAAGCTTCCCAGCATTTAATGAGGTAATCTTTACACCATTCGAGATGTTCAACTCCTTCTTTTCTTTACTCGATAACTCCATAAATGTTGCACCCAAAGCCACATTTTTATCGATTTCTTCCTTAGAGACCAATTTTGTGTCTCCATCTGCGTTGCGCAACACTATTTCTTTCACTTCGATTCCTCCTTTCGAATTTCGAATCGTTACAGAAACTTTATCTCCCGGACGACGACGACCTACTTCTTCCTGCAACGACGCCACTGAGTTTACTTCTTTAGCACCAATTTTCAGGATTACATCACCTTCTTTAAGGCCTGCTTTGCCAGCCCCGCCATTTTGATTAACTCCGGCAACATAAACGCCATTCAGATCTTTCAGTTTCTGATCTTCTTTTAATTCCTGTGTAATATCAGCAATTTGAACTCCTAGATAACCGCGTTGAACTACACCGTAATCCATTAAGTCGGCCATTACCTTTTGAACCAAATTTACCGGTACCGCAAAAGAGTAACCTGCATAGCTTCCTGTTCTTGAGGCAATAGCAGTGTTGATTCCTACCAATTCTCCGTTCACATTTACCAATGCTCCGCCTGAGTTGCCCGGGTTTACCGCTGCATCTGTTTGGATAAAGGATTCGATAGGAACAATATCTTGGCGGTTTCCGTCATTCAATAAATTAATGTTCCGCGCTTTGGCCGAAACAATTCCAGCAGTTACCGTTGACGTAAGATTGAATGGATTTCCTACAGCCAATACCCACTCTCCAATACGAAGGTCATCACTGTTGCCAAGAGGGAGCGCTTGTAGACCACCTTCTTGAATTTTCAAAACAGCAATATCCGTCGATGGATCTGTTCCGATAACCTTGGCGGTGTACTTGCGGTTGTCGTTTAAGGTAACTTCAACTTCGCTGGCGTCTTCAATTACGTGATTGTTCGTTACGATATATCCGTCCGAAGCTACAATTACCCCAGATCCTGCACCTTGACCATACTGTTTGAACTCTTGACCACCAGCACCTGGGCCATGGAAAAATTCAGAGAAAATATCCCGTTGAAACGAGGTTTTTACGACTTTAGTTGTGATGTGCACAACAGAGTTGACAGAACTTTCTGAAGCTCCAACGAAATTTTCTGTTGATGCTAAAGGTCCTGAGTTAAAAACAGTTTTATAGGCAAAGCGAGAATCGCGTTGACCAACAACTGTGTCCGATTGTGGAGATGTTACTTCCTCTGGAGAAGAACTCATTGCAAAGAATAAAACCAAAGGCAACATTCCGCCCGCCAGTCCCAATCCGAAGTGTTTTAAATTTTGATTCATAGTCAATTTAATTTTCTGTGATTTAAAATTCCTAATGCAATTAGCGTTTTAATAATATGCTAAGGCAACAACAATAATAACGCCAATCATCCCGATGTCATACGCTTTTCGCTGTTAAAGATTGTTAAGCATCTGTAGGTGGTTTTAACGATTAAAATTACCTTTGTTTTCGCATGAATATTTCATTCTCCAAATATCAGGGAACAGGCAACGATTTCATTATGCTGGACAATTTGTCAGGTAATTATGATGCATTGACTTTGGATCAAATCCGATTTCTGTGTGATCGTAAATTAGGGGTTGGGGCCGACGGCTTGATTAAAATCTCAAAAGATGAAAATTTCGATTTTAATGTGGAGTATTATAATTCGGATGGATCACAGAGTTTTTGTGGGAACGGAGCGCGTTGCAGTGTGGCTTTCGCGAAAACGTTAGGTGAACTAGTTGATGCTACGAAGTTCAATGCTATTGATGGTGTTCACGAAGCTAAAATTACGGTTGACGGACGTGTTCATTTGGAAATGCTTCCTGTTTCAAATGTCGAGCGTCTGAGAGACGAGGAGAATCAAGAAGTGTTTGTCATGGACACCGGGTCTCCACATTATGTGAAATTTGTAGACGCTTCCAACGCGCCTGACATTGTGGATTTTGGTAAGAGAATTCGATATTCGGACCGTTTCAAAGAAGAAGGAATTAATGTGAATACTGTTGTAGAATTAGGCCCAAATACGATTCATGTAGCAACGTATGAGCGTGGAGTGGAAGATGAAACCTTGTCTTGCGGAACAGGAGTTACGGCGTGCGCTTTGGCGTATATGCTTACAAATAGTTCGAATAATGAGGTAAGCGTCTCTACGAAAGGAGGTAAGCTTTCCGTGAAAGCAATAGCTTCGGACAAAGGTTTTCAGAATATTTGGTTGATTGGACCAGCAAAAAAAGTGTTTGATGGAAGTATTGAAGTCTGAACGAACACTTGCGCGAATTGAAGACCCTTCGGTTCTGTCTTTTTCAGACGAACAAATCTATCTATGGGTAATTCACGCCAACAAAATACCACCGCATTTAGGGATTTCCCGAGGAAATGAATTTTTCAGTTTGAAAGCAAATGGTAAGGATGACGGGTTGCAAGTTACCAAGATTCTACAGGTTTTGAGAAAGAAGAAAATTGCTACGGCATTTTATGAGATTAATCCAGATGGTGTATCAAACAATCCTAAAAGCGTTTTCGCTCAATTTGAGTGCACTGTTCCTGGTGAAGTTACTTGTTTGGAGCCTTTGAAACAGATTTTCAATGATTCTGATGCTACTTGGCTCAAAGGACTATTGCAAAGGTTAGAAGCGAGAGAAATAATTAAGAGTGCATTTGGTTGGCAACTTCCCGTGGACTTCCTGCACATTCCGGATTATAATCCTACAGATATACACCGTAGATTGAAGCATTTGCAGGATGTACAATCGTGATGAAATACAACTTCGCGAATGTAGAGGTGAGGACGCTTCTATTTTACTCGAGTGGGAGAATAATAAAGACAATTGGCGTGTTAGCGATCGATCAGAAGTGTTGAGTTTGAAAGACCTCGAATCACTCATTGAGACGCAACAGAATGCAGAAAACAGCTACGATCTAGACCAATATCGATACTTGATTTGCGAATCCAAAGCTGGAAGGCCTATAGGTACCATTGATTTCTATGAAACGGATTGGGAGAAGGATACGGCTTATGTTGGGATTTTGATTGCGAAACGGGAGGATCGTGGCAAAGGTGCAGGGGCAATTGCGTTAGAGTTGATATTGGGTCGAATGAGCCAAGAGTTAGAGCTTGAAAAGGCTTTTGCGCGCATCCTGCCTGACAACGAGGCTAGTGTCCGATTGTTTGAAAAAGCAGGCTTTAAGAAAAATTTAGAAGAAAATCAACGGGGCGAACAAGATGCTGATTATATTGAGTTCGTCTGTGAATTAGAGAAGAAATGATAAAGAAAATTGGTATTGTACTTTTTATCCTAGCCCTTGTCCTAGCGGCAGTGAATTACGAATTCATTCTAAATGCATTGGGTGGTGAAAAGCCAACACGAACAATTAATACAGTAGAAGCCAGAATGTTGTTTCGTGAGGATCCAACTTTAGACGAACTGGTGACTGCTTTGCACGCCAAAAAAGTGATTGCGAGTATGGATGAGGCCCGTGCCATGGCGAAAGAGCTAAAGCTCACAGATGATCAGTTAGAAGGAGGAAAGTATGTTGTGCTTCCCGGAACAACTCTCGAGAACTTATTACTCGGATTCAAGCGAGGCGAAGATGGTCGTGGAAAGAGCGAGGTTTTGGTGAATGTAATATTCAATAACTGTCGTGATTTAAATGATGTTGCAAAGAATGTAAGTATTTGCATTGCAGCAGATAGTGCTTCGTTATCTGAATCTCTGCTTTCGGTTGAGACTTTGACGAAATATGGGTTCGCCAAAGCGCAAATGCCAGCGATGATTTTGCCGAAGAAATACGAGATGGAATTCGATACAAATGCAGAAGAATTCGTTGCATTTATGGCGTCAAAGTTTAAGGAATTCTGGACTCCAGAACGCATGCAAAAACTGAATGCTGTCGGTTTGAGATCACAATCTCAAGCAGTAACCGTAGCGAGTATTGTTTATTCTGAACAGGGAAGAATTAAAGAGGAGTGGCCAATAATATCCGCCTTGTATCTCAACAGGATGAAAAAAGGGATGAAATTGCAATCCGATCCAACCTTTAAATATTGTTGGGGGCATGAATTGGACGACGTTCAAATTTTGACGGCAAAACATCGCGATATCGATTGTGCGTATAATACTTATAAAATCAACGGATTACCTCCCGGACCTATTTGTATAACTCCTGCGAAAGTGGTAGATGCCGTTCTAAATCGTGCAGATGTTGATTATATTTACATGTGTGCGAAACCGGACTTTTCAGGAGAACACAACTTTACTGCAAGCGATAAGCAGCACATAAATAATGCGAATGCTTATCAAAAGTGGATTCGCACACAGATCTAACAAACGAAAACATGTCAGAACTAAAACGGAGAGCCTTTTTCAAATTAGGGGTAGCGGGTGCATTATTGGCGGCATTCAAACCATCCAAGGCAGCAGCAATGATAGAGGAGGGCGTACATTCTTCCAAGTTTCGAATAGCGGTGCAGCCTATGGTAGTATCTACATGGAATCATGGTCTTGCAGCGAATGAAGCGGCTTGGGAAACCTTGTCTTCCGGAGGGAATGCTTTAACAGCCGTTGAGAACGGAGTAAAGGTAACCGAAGCGGATATCACAAATCGAAGCGTAGGAATTGGTGGATTGCCAGATAGTAGCGGTCACGTTACATTAGATGCTTGTATTATGGACGAAAACTCCAGGTGTGGTGCAGTAGCTTGCCTGGAGGGAATTGATCATCCGATTTCCGTAGCTCGCGCCGTTATGGAGAAGACTCCACATGTGATGCTAGTTGGAAAAGGAGCGCGTGAGTTCGCATTGGATCAGGGCTTTGATAAAATTAAGACACCCATTAAAGAGGCGAAAAAGTCTTGGAAGGAGTGGAAGAAAGAAGAGAAGCGTAAAGAGCCGGTGATTAATCATGAAAATCACGATACCATTGGGATGTTAGCGATCGATCAATTTGGAAACCTGAGTGGCGCGTGTACAACAAGTGGTTGGGCCTATAAAATGCCTGGACGCGTTGGTGATTCGCCAATTATTGGTGCTGGATTGTTTGTTGATAATGAAATTGGTGCAGCGTGTGCCACTGGAATGGGAGAGGCTATCGTTCGCATTGCCGGAAGTCATACAGTGGTTGAATTGATGCGTCAAGGGCATTCCCCTCAGAAAGCGTGTGAAATGGCGGTGAATCGCATTATTCGAAAGCACGACAATTTGGACAACCTTCAAGTGGGGTTTGTGGCTCTCAACAAATTTGGAGAATACGGTTCTTATTCGGTTTATGCGGGGTTCAATGTTGCTGTGAAAACCAACAAGAAAGCGGAATTGGAAGACGCTCCGTATTTGATGGAATGGGAATAGTCAACCCAGGAAAAGTACTATTTACGGTTGTAGGGGCGCTTTTCATGACTCTATTTGCTATCGAATGGAACCCAGTGTTCTTCGAATTCGTGCACAATTTCATAGCTCCAACAGATGAATCGCTCCTTTTTAGAACTGTACTTGTTTGGTCTTCTGGTGCGTTGATTCTAGCCATAATTTATGTTTTTTTTAAAGGAGATTGGAAACAGTTGCTACTTGTTATTGTCGTTTACTTTCTGGCGTACTATATTGATGGATTCCTATGGTTTAGACAAGAGCAGCAGCTTTACGAGCTAGGTTTATATGTTTACGACAAGAGTTTTATCGATGAATTTCATGTATCTCATTTTTCGAACTTCTTGGAATACGATATATGCCATGTTACCGGAAGTAATTTGCACTATCTATTTCATAAATCTCTTTGCTTTTCAATTTTGTTTGCAATACCCTTTTTTATAGGGCGTTTAATAGGTAGGTCCAGAAGAAAGAGTGTCACCGAGGTGGAAGTGATCGATGATTAAAAGCTATTTTTAATTATTGATATAAAATCGATGTATGATCAAATCAATTTTAGTTGTCTGCGCAATGATGTCAGTTTTAACAAGTAACGCACAAGAATTCATTGAGTTAAGTTGGGATTTCTTCCATCCAGTTAAAAAGGAATGGATTCCCTTAGGGGCGAAAGGGTCTGTTCAAGAGGCTTTAATTGCTACCGGAGAAATGCCCGATCCTTATTATGGGAAGAACGAAGAGAAATTTGGATGGTTTGAGCAATATACTTGGGAGTTCAAGTCAATCGTAGTGTTGGATTCAGCACAATTGAAGAAAGAGTTCCTGGAATTGGAATTCGGCAATATTGATACCTACGGAACCGTGTACATTAATGGAATAGAGTTGATGAAAACAGCCAATGCCTTTATTCCGCACCGAAAGCAGGCCAAACACATCTTTAAGCAAGGAGTCAACGAAGTTAAGGTTGTTATCACGCCTCCTGTGATCTATCATGAGAAAATGTGGGAGGATGCCGATTATCATCTTCCGGCGCCAAACGATATTCATCCGGTGGCAATTGCTCCATATACACGAAAGCCGCAGTATCAATTCGGATGGGATTGGGCTCTCCGAATGAACACGATTGGATTCAACAAGCCAGCCCGTTTATACGCTTACAATCACAACAGAATTATTAACAAAACTGTAAATATTGCTGGCATTCAAAAGGTTGGAGAGCAGAACGAAGAGGCGATTGTTGATTTCACCGTTTTTCTAGCCGTCCCAACAAACGACACCTATGTATGGGCAGGCGATCATTCTAAGGAAAAAGCGGTTGCGGATTCTGGAATCGTTCGATTTAGAAAGACCATTGGTAATCCTCAATATTGGTGGCCTAAAGGACAAGGTGAGGCGTATTTGTATACCGATGAATTTGCGCTTTTTCATGAAGCTACGGAATCCACCATGAATGTTTCCTTCCAATATGGAGTGAAAACGGTGGAATTGGTCCAAGAGCAAGATGAATGGGGGACTAGCTATTTCTTCAAAATCAACGGGCGTAAGATCTTTGCAAAAGGAGGGGATTATATTCCGCAGGACATCTTTCCGGCGCGTGTGAAGGATGAGGATATTGAGGCCATGGTAGAAATGATGGCAGCGTCTAATTTCAACATGGTTCGCGTTTGGGGTGGTGGTTACTATCCCGATGAAATTTTCTTCGAAACGTGCGATAAACTTGGAATTATGGTCTGGCAAGATTTGATGTTTGCTTGTGCTATGTATCCAGGAGATGACAGATTCGTGAATAATATTTCAGAAGAGTTTCGCTACCAAGTCCCTAGAATTGCGGGGCATGCCAGTGTGGTTCAATTCAATGGGAACAATGAAGTGGAAGTTGCATGGGGGAACTGGGGGTTTCAGATCAAATACGGATTGTACGGCAAGAGTGCTCGAGAAATAGAAGATGCGTACGATCGCGTTTTTAAGAATGTCGCACCATCAATAATCAATGAATACACAGGAATTCCTTACATCCATACGAGTCCATTAAGTAACTGGGGAAAAATGGACCTCTACAATCATGGTTCTCAGCATTATTGGGGAGTATGGCATGGAAATGATCCTATTCAAGACTTCGGGAAGAAAATTGGTAGATTCAATGCTGAGTATGGGTTCCAGAGTTTCCCGGAATATAGCACACTTTTAACGTTTTCCGACACTTCCCAATGGCAGCTGAATTCAGACGTGATGAAGCACCACCAGAAAAGTTATGTCGGAAACGATATGATTGCCAAGCATGCGAAGAAGTTGTATGGGAGCCCCAAGGACTTTGGAACCTTTGTGTATTACTCTCAATTAACCCAAGCAATGGCCGTAAGTATGGCCGTGGCAGGGCATCGTGTAGATTTCCCGCGCTGCGGTGGAACGCTGTATTGGCAAATTAATGATTGTTGGCCAGCACCTACTTGGTCTAGTTTGGATTACTACAACAATTGGAAGGCACTGCAGTATCGAATTCGAGATGATTATCGGGAAGTTGCAGTAGTGGAGAAGTATCAAAACCTTGATGTTGTTGATTATTATTTGGTTTCTGGGATTGCAGATACATTTGAGTGCAAGATCAAATGTCATATAATTGGTGAGAAAGGAAAGTGGATTGCGACAATAGATCGAAGAGCTGATTTAAAAGGAATGCAGCATGTAAACTTGCTCGGAAGCGATATTCTGAAGAAATATTGGAACAAAAACATTCGTCTCGAATTTACTTGGAATGACGCTAGTGGGAAAACCTACACACGTAGTTTTGATCGCTTTGGGCGAGAAAGAGAGATTCCGACATGCGATGATGTCAACTATACCATCTCTGAGTTTGATCCTGTATCGGGGGAGATGGAGGTTACGGTAGAGGTGAAGAAATACCTTCGAGACTTCTGGCTGTATTGTGATGTTCCGGGAGTTATTTTTGACAGAAACTTCGAAAGCCTTCCAATAGGAACGCACACTTTTCAATTGCAATCCAAAAAGCTTTCTAAAGACACCAGATTTGAAATGCGCTGGAGATAACGGTCTGTTGGTTGCATTACTTTCTTGCGAAGTTCACAGAAAATGTAAGCCCCTTATACTTGTCGTAATCGCTATCAAGCCCCATAAAATCTTTGATATCTTCCTTGGTTGATCGAATCCGACGGATAATTTCTTCTCCTGTAATAGCTGCTGTCATTAGGTGTCCATCCATTTCAATTTGCGTTGTAATTTCAAGAGGGGTATCCAAGAACTCAACTGAAACGGTCAAATTTTCATCCCTTAACTTCCATTTACCATCAAAGGAATAATCATCTGTGCCTATTGACAATTTGCCACCTTTCTCAAATGTAAAGGACATAGATTCCAGTTCCTTTGATTTGGAACTGCTCTCAAAATTAGCTTTCACAATCATGAGAGCCAATTGCTCTTCACTAGAAGCGTTGTCCCCGAATTCAATATCGATAGATGAAACGTCAATGCTCCAATCTCCAATAAGGTCATTTTCCGATACGCCTCCACATCCTGAAATAACCAATAAAAGGGATAAAGCAGCCACTGCCGCAATTGTTTTCTTTACCTTAATAAGCATGATCAATGTTCTCTGAGCCGTCGAATTTACTCAATTTGGAATCATATAAAAAGGTTATTAACAGGTAGTTTTGATAAAATTTTAGTGTTTGTAGTTGGAAAATAATACCATGGTATCTATTTTTGTGATATGAAAATCGAAGATGCAATACAATCGAAGTTTCCTTCACCTCAAGTGAAGGCTATTGTGAACCTAAGGTATACGGCGAATTACGTCGGTACAATTCAGAATTCGTTTATGTCAAGTTTCGGTTTGACAATGCCCCAATTCAATATACTAAGAATCCTTCGTGGGGCGGGAACGGAGATTACTGTAAATACGGTGAAGGATCGAATGATTGAAAAGTCTCCCAATACGACACGATTGATGGATAAACTCATCGATAAAGGAATGATTTCCAGAACCAGATGCAGTGATGACCGTCGAGTAGTATTTGTTCAAATCACGAAGGATGGTCTAGATCTATTGTCTCAAATAGATGTCAAATTTGAAGACGAAGGAGAAAAATTTGTACCAAGACAGTTGTCTGATGAAGACGCGAATAAGCTGAGTGAATTACTTGACAAATTAAGAGACTGTGTTGAACTCTGAGCTAGATGCCGTTAATAATAACGGATTCACAGTAAACATGACTATACGTGGTCATGAAGTTGTTGCGGATGAACCTTCGGATGTTGGCGGAACGAATTTAGGAGCGAAACCAGGTGAGTTATTGTTGTCGTCTTTGGCAGGATGTAAGCTTATCACAATGCGGATGTATGCAGAAAGAAAAGGGTGGGAGCTAGGTGAAGCTTCTATTTCTATGCGTTATCTAGAAAAAGGGGAGCCAACGCTAGTTGAGAAGAAAATTCGATTCTCAGGAGATTTAGATGAAGATCAAGTAAAAAGATTGATTGACATTTCGGGTCGCTGTCCAGTTGCAAAAATGCTAAAGAACTCGATTGCCTTCGAAATCGTCTGATTACTTAAAATATTTCGGTTTTTTCTTATTGTTTTTCAATGCAATGCCCAATCCGAGCAAAGCGGTATCAAAACCTTGCTTTTGTTCTTTACGTTTCTGTTGTTTCTTCAACAGTCTTGCTATTTCGATAGAAGTTAACATACCTGTTATTATTTGAGTTCTTATCTCAATATAAGCAAAGGGTGTACCAATTCCGGGACGAAATCCTGAACGGTAGTATTTGTAGAGTGTGTGGGGAGTCCTTTATGTTGATTTCTGCTCACTTGAGACTTATGATTACAGGTTAAGATACTGTATATCAACGGTGTTTAATAAGTAAATACACGTAATTATTGATAGTGTCTATAATTCCTGCTTCGTTTTTTTCTGGCTTAATAGGAAACACAATTCTACTAATTATGAAAAAGACTACGATTCTATTCGCAGCGATGCTCTGTGCCTCCCAAGTTGATGCACAATATCTACCCGCTACTGCACCAGAAACCAATTATGGACCATTGGTGACGGCAACCTGTTTTGATAATGACGTTGGAACGGATACACGATCGGCCGGAGGTTCCGCAATATTCGGATTTGGAAGTTCGTATTACTTGAACTACACGAATGTTACTGTCAATAGTTGTTCTAGCACTACGTTTGGTGCTCCAACCTTTTATTGGGAAAATAGCGCGGGTCTGACAGGAAGTAGCCCACTTGCTTCAGATGCTGTAGATCCTGATGTAGTAATGGTTTCCAGTCCAACATCTAATGATATTTGG
This sequence comes from Flavobacteriales bacterium, assembly GCA_015665275.1. Lineage (GTDB taxonomy): Bacteria > Bacteroidota > Bacteroidia > Flavobacteriales_D > Crocinitomicaceae > UBA4466. The sequence goes on from JADFAL010000081.1 coordinate 20,669, forward strand.
GCCATTGCCGTGTATTATTCACCATCAGCTGGAGCTTATATCATGAATACTGCCAGCTTTACACCCGGAACAGGATTCTCACAAATGTCAGGTTCCGTTTGGGCCTATCCGTTTGTGGCGACTGCTGCTTCGCCTGCGCATATCAATATTGACTCTGATAACATGGGGAATTACGCCATTGTGCTTCAGTTAGGGGGAGTGCAGATCCGAAGTTTTACGGCAGGTACAGTTGCTACTGGACCTCTGGCACCAACTAATATGTGCGTTGATTTCAATATTATTGAGCCCGATGTGGCATTCCTAGGGAATTCTGCAAACGAAGTGAATATTGTAGGGCTTCGACCTTCTAGAAATCGTTATGGAGCATTCACACGAAATTTCTTGGGGACGTTATCATACAGCCCATATATTTCACCAGTTTTGCCAAGTTTGTACGAGCCAAGAATTGCAGCGCCTTCGTCTGGAGTCGCCAATGAATATGCTGTTACAGTCAAGCGCCAATACACCGTAGGAACCAATACGTTGACAGACATTATTTATGAAATAAACGAAGCGGGTATTAATGTGGCGAATGATGGATCAACGGCTTTTTTGCCGCCAATTAATAGTAATAACCCCAATGTTTTACCTGTATTGACTTATTCTTATGCAGGACTTGGATCAGGCGAACGTATTAACCTAGGCTGGTGGGTACGTGTTCTTGGGCCCGGACCTAGTAGCGTGCCGAATCAACCAACATCCTTCATTGGAATCGACTTAGATGTTGCCGGTGCGGTACTCAGTGATCCGAATTACTATTTGGATATCACCAATTTAAATGGATTGAATAACGAGTCTTCAATTGCTTTATCCGGAAGATATATGGACTGGGGCAAAAGCGCTGCGTTTACTTATGAGGACGGCTTTACATTTTGTTTTGGCGCTGAAATGATGTGGAAAATCAACGGAACAGGAGCAGGGTGGAAGCCGGCAGAGTTAGCTGAATTAGCAGGATCTCAATTTGAGTTAATGCCGAATCCGGCGACTACGGAAGTTGTATTGAAAACGGATACAAACGCTTCTGATGCAGCCTATACAATATTCAATCAGCTAGGTAAAACAGTTGCCTTTGGTTCTATCGAAAATGGAGAGGCGACTATACCAGTGTCCGATTGGAGTAGCGGGGTGTACATTGTCCAAATGCAAAACAATTCGGAACTGCACACAATGCGCTTCGTGAAAGAGTAATGTGAATCACATATATAGAGAAGGTGCTGCTAAGAAATTGGTGGCACCTTTTTATTTACTGCAAGTATACACGAATGCTGGAGGTAAGTTTCTGATGGTGAACTGAATATTTACATCCTTGAAAATCCCTTCTAAATAGCGTTTCGATTGCAACGAATATTGGAATTGAATGTACTTCCCTTTGCTATGCAGTGATTTGTGTGCAGCATTGACAACATTTGAACGTAATTCTTCAGGAAACACCATAAGTGGCAAGGAAGACACGACCGCATCAGCAGTACCGGCCTCCTTTACGTAATTCCCAATGTTTTCGGCTGAGTCGTGAATGATTTGAGACCTAGGGTCGTTTATGCGTGCTGCTACCTGTTCGTAGAATTCATTGTTTAATTCGAATACAAAAAGCTTCGCATCGGGAGCCATTCGTTCCAGCATGAGTTCTGTAAAAACGCCGTTACCAGGCCCTAGTTCTATGATCACCTTAGAATTCTCGAAGTCGATATTTTTCAACATTTTTTCAGCCAGAAAGCGTGTACTTGGCGCAACAGCACCAACCATTTGGCGGTCTTTAAAGAATTGTCGTAAGAATTTGGTTTTGGTACCCATGCCTTATTCTTTGATGACTAATTTACCGTTATTCACTACTCCTAGTACCTTTCCCTTCAATTCTTTATCCAAATAAGGGGTATTGAAGGCCATTCCGTAGATGTCCGATTTTTCCAGGGTCCAAGAAGTATTGGGTTGGAACAAGGTCAAATCTGCAGTAGCGCCTTCTTCCAGCGTCAAAGCTTCAGACTTTAATAGTTTTCGTGCATTGACCGTAAGTGCGTTGATTACCACCTCCAAATCGAACTCTTCGCATTGTTGTAACGCTCCCAAGCTTGATTGCAGAGCAATGTTTCCGTACTCGGCCAAATCGAACTCTAAATCCTTTTCTTCCTTATCCTGAGGTCTATGATCGGAAACAATACAATCGATTGTTCCGTCTTTCAATCCAGCCCAAAGTGCTTTCCTGTCCGATTCAAAACGTAAGGGCGGCATCACTTTGAAATTGGAATCGAATCCAAGCACTGCTTCTTCATTATGAGTAAGGTTGGCAATATGAACATCGGCTGAGAGCTTCAATCCTTTTGCTTTCGCCTCCTTAACCAATCGAACCCCTTCGGCCGTGGAAACTCCCGATAAATGAAGATTTCCTTGTGTGTACTCTAGTAATCGTAAGTTGCGTTCTATTTGAATGATTTCACCAATGGATGGATCGGCTTTTAATCCAGTTTGCGTTGAGGCCATCCCTTCATTTACCATTCCCTTTCCCGAAATGTGCGGATCACGTGAGAAAGTGACAATCGTTCCTCCGAAATTTCTTGCGTAGAGAAGTCCACGATACATAATTCCAGCATGAACCGGAAGGAGATCGTCTGTGAACAATTGCACTCCGAATTGGTGCATATCATACATTTCTGAAAGATTCTCACCTTTCATGCCCACTGTGAGCGTTCCCATTGGGTGCAGGCTACAGGTATGGTGCTCTGCACGACGCTGCATGTATTGGATTTGTGATTTGCCATCTACTACTGGAGTAGTCCCGGGTAATACGGCTACGTGTGTGTATCCGCCATAAACGGCAGCATCCAATAATTGTTCAATGGTTTGTTTGTGTTCTTGGCCTGGGTCGCACGTTTCCGATTTCAAGTCTACCCATCCAGCAGAAACGTGTAAATCTTCTCCTTCAATTACCTGCGCATCATCGGAGTCTATGTTCTCTGCGATTTTTACAATGCGATCATCTTCAATTTGAATAGCAACGGTTTTTCCATGGAAAGAGGATTGCGCGTCGACAACCTTTGCGTTTTTGATCACTATTTTCATGCAGTTCAGGTTCTATTTTAAGATGCGTACCAGGAGCATTTCGCTCGTCACAAAAATAATCGTTAAAATGATACAAATTTTCCAGTAGCTAAACGGTTTGTTAATATCGTTTGTTGATAATTCGCTGGTGCTACTAATCTCGTTGTATTGATACTGGTTTTCACCAAAAATACGTTCTACGTCCGATTGTTCGTAATATTTCAATTTTGATTCAGCTCTGTTGAAGTTCAAACTTAATTTCCCTACAGGAGACTTTGTTTTGATGGAATAGTTGCCTGCCAGTAACTGCGTAAAGTTGTCTAACTTACTTAATGAGAGGTAATGTACCCCTGAAATTTCTTCGTGCTGTGGTATTACATCGATGTTGTTTCCAGTAATATGAAATACTTCATCTCCCTTAATTTCTTTGTAAACTGGATATCTGGTAGCATTTCCAATGGTCAGTGCAATTGGCTGGGTTCGCTTCGACAATTCTCCCATACGAAGTAAGATGGTCGTAAATAGCACATCATCCGTAATGGAACCGAAATCTTCATGTGCAGAACTGTAAAACATAAAGGCATAACCATTTCCTTTGGTGTAAGAGAGGAGTGGGAGTCCATTTTGCATGGTTATCAAGTCCGAAGCACGCGAATTGTTTTTAATCGCTTGGAATGCTTTGCTAACTCCGGGAAGGTTGATGTCAGATGTTTTCTCATCAAAGACACCGTTGTAGAAAGGATCGGAATCGGCGACCGTTTTAATTCGGGTTCCACTACTAACCGCATTGCCCAGGGAAGGCAATTTGTTTTTCTGCAAAAGTTGATTCCAATTTCCACGGTTTGGGTTTCTTCCGGGAAATAAAGAGATGGATGCACCTGTTTCTCGGAATGCCTCCAAAAAGCTTATAATTCCTGAAGGAAGTTGATTAGCGCCGTTGATCACAACAAGGTCTTTCTGATCAAAATCATCTTTGGTTACGGACGTAATTTCCTTTGTGACACAGCGGTACGCGTCGTTGATCTCGTAAATGACATGTGCTCCTCTCACAGCATCTTCTCCGTTAATGACAAGAATATTTGTGAATTTCTGTACCTCATACGAGATGTAATAACTGTCATCAAAAAAGACGCTTTGGTCCGCAACATTTATTCGGCCTTCATTCCATCCCGATTCTTTATCGGTGTGGGTAAAAGACGTAATTGTTGATTTCCCAGCAGGAACATTCACAAAGATGGTTTTGTCCAATCCTTTCAATTGGATTGTCGTTTCCAAGTTTTCAATATCCGCTTCGGTATCGTTTTGAATTTTGATATTGAGCGTATTGCTTTGATTCACCTTGTGTGTTGGGCTGCTGAACCAAGCGGAGTCCACATAAACGTTTGTTGTTTTCTCAGGAACGAGACGCGTAGGATAGTAAGTGATATTTTCATCTGCCTTTGGAAGAACTCCGGATTTGTCCTTCTGGAAATCACTAAATATGAAGGAATTGACGCGCGTTTTTGATTCCTCGTCCAAAAGCTTATTCAGTACTTCTTGCTGCCACTGCGTTGTTTGTTCTAGTGTACGCGTCAAGGGGCTTAATTCGATTGCATCTAGCTTTTCCATGGCTTCCCGACGGTTCAGGATGCGTTCTTCCCGTCCAGACATCTCGTTAGTTCCGATAATAAAACGTGCGTCCGCTGGGGATTTTTCAACGATTTCTTTAGCTTTTTCACGCGCTTCGGATAACAATTCTCCTTCGGGTCCGCGTGCTTGCATAGAGAAGCTATTATCTAAGTAGAACATGTAAATCGGTGATTTCGAATTCACCTTATCTTCCGTTGTCGAAAAATATGGCTGCGCGAAAGCGAATACGAGGAAAAGAAATGCCAACAATCTACTGGCAAGAATCAGCCAATGCTTCAGTCGTTGTGTTGACTTTGTTTGCTGATCAACGTGTTTGATGAAATTAAGGCTGGAGAAATAGAGTGTTTTGTACCGTTTAAAATTGAAAAGGTGAATCACTATTGGGATAGCTAGCACGGTCAGGGCCCAAAGGAATTCAGGGTACAAAAACTTCATGAATGTAAAGATAAAATTTCGACTGAATAGTAGGCTAGGAGTGCGGAGGGAAGTTCCTAAAAATGGTTAATTGATTTTTGTGATGATTTATGCTGAAAGCGACCGCAAAGGCGCAAAGAACGCAAGAGTGTATTCGGATGTTTTGACTTTTAGGGGCTTGGTGATAAAATTTAAACTGGAAATTGAGATGATCATTTTCAATACTGATCATCCTTCAAACGCTCCAATGCCAAACAAGGAGAAGTCATACTTCCCGGGGTCATTGGCATCAAATTTTCTAAAAACAGACATGATTTCCTCTAATGCTTTCCAGTCGTTTTGTTTGCGCTTGAGGATTTTCAAATCTCTTGCTACGCGGGCCGTATGCACATCCAATGGGATCATCAATTCTGATGTTGGGATATTTTTCCAGATCCCGAAATCCACACCGGAATTGTCGTCCCGAACCATCCAACGCAAATACATGTTCAAGCGTTTAGCGGCAGATCCTCGAGATGGATCGGAGACGTGCTTTTCTGAACGTTTTTCATGTTCCACTTTGAACATTTCATTTCTAAAAGAAACAATGCGTCCTTTCACGCCCGGAAGTTCTTCATTTTCTGCGAAAGCTGTTTCAAGCGATCCGAATCGTTGGTATATGGATTGCAATCCTCGGAAGAAAAAATCAAGATCTTGCCCATTAAATGTCCGGTGGACGAAGTCGGGTAGGGCGTTTGCAGAATAGTTGGAAACAAATTCAAAGGGCTGATCGCCCATGATTGCTAACATCCGTTCGCCACTTTTGATAATCATTTCGCGTTTTCCCCAAGCGATGGTGGAGACAAGCAATCCAACAATTTCAATGTCTTCCTTGCGCTCAAAGCGATGGACCAATTGAATAGGATCGGTTTCGATAAAACTTCGGTGATTGTATTGCTCGAATTTCTCGTCGAGGTATTCTTTGAGTTCGGAGCGCTTCATGTTGGAATTAACTCACGATATTTCCATCAGACATTACCAACTTACGATCCGTCATGTCGGCCAGTTCATTGTTGTGTGTGACAATGATAAAGGTTTGTCCAAATTGATCGCGAAGATCGAAGAACAGTTGATGCAATTCCTGTGAGTTCTTGCTATCTAGGTTTCCAGAAGGCTCGTCAGCAAAGATAACGCTGGGCTTGTTGATAAGAGAGCGTGCTACGGCAATTCGCTGCTGTTCTCCGCCCGAAAGTTCGTTGGGCTTGTGCTCAGCTCGCCCCGTTAATCCAAGGACTTCCAATAGTTGCATGCCATCGGCTTTCGCCTTTTTCATACTTTCCCCTTTGATCAAGGCTGGGAGCGCAATGTTTTCAATCGCAGTAAACTCAGGAAGTAATTGATGGAATTGGAAGATAAATCCTACAGACGTATTTCGAAACGCTGACATTTGGCGCGAAGACAATTCAAATGGGCGCACACCATCAATCTCTAAAGAACCCTCGTCAGGTTTGTCCAATGTTCCTAAGATTTGAAGCAATGTAGTCTTTCCAGCACCTGAAGAACCTACGATTGAGACGATTTCACCAGAAGCAATTTCCAAGTCAATTCCCTTCAGAATCTTTAGATCGTCGTATGATTTCGTAATTCCTCTCGCTGTAAGCATCTTACATGTCTTGTTTTAGGGAGTGTCCCATTTTGTCTCGCTTCGTCTTCAAGTATAACTCATTGTGCCTATTGCTCTTGATTTCCAATTCTACGTTCTCAATAATTTCGATTCCGTATCCGATCAATCCGGTACGCTTCTTGGGGTTGTTGGACATCAATCGCATCTTCTTAACGCCTAAATCACGAATGATCTGTGCGCCGATGCCGTAATCGCGTTCATCGCCTTTGAATCCAAGCTTAATATTTGCTTCTAAAGTATCGTATCCTTCCTCCTGAAGTTTGTATGCTTTCAATTTATTGAATAGCCCAATTCCACGTCCTTCTTGGTTCATGTATACGATAACACCTTTTCCGGCTTCTTCAATCATTTGCATAGAACGTTGCAATTGTGGTCCACAATCACATCGGCACGATCCGAAAATATCACCTGTCATACATGACGAGTGTACACGCACTAGAACAGGCTCGTTTTCCTCCCATTCTCCCTTTTTTAGAGCAAGATGTTGCTTTTCAGAGTTTGTTTCTTCGTATAGATACATGTCGAAATCACCCTCCGTAGTTGGTAGTTTGATATCGATTTTTTTCTCAATTAACGATTCGTGCTTTATTCTGTATTCGATCAAGTCTTCAATCGAAACAATCTTCATATCAAAACGCTTCGCAATCTCAATCAATTGAGGCAAACGCGCCATGGTACCATCTTCGTTTAGAATTTCAACGATAACTCCAGCGGGTTCAAATCCTGCCAATCGAGAAAGGTCGATAGCTGCTTCTGTGTGGCCTGCACGACGTAAAACTCCGCCTTTCTTTGCTCTTAACGGGAAGATGTGTCCTGGTTTCCCTAGTTCTTCTGGTCGAATTTCTGGGTCGATCAATGCTTTGATTGTTTTAGCACGATCGCTTGCACTTATTCCAGTGGTACAGCCGTGTCCATTTAGATCAACGGATACTGTAAAGGGGGTTTCGTATGCCGCAGAGTTCGATTGAACCATTAAATCCAATCCTAAGGCATCACAACGATCTTCAACCAACGGAGCGCAGACCAATCCGCGGCCGTGTGTTACCATGAAATTGATGATCTCAGGTGTAATGTTTCGAGCTGCGGTTAAGAAATCTCCCTCATTCTCTCGATCTTCATCATCTACAACTATGACAACCTTTCCATTCTTGATCTCTTCAATCGCCTCTTCAATGGTGTTCAACTCGAATTCCATGTATTCTAATTTTGTGCAAAATTACGCCAAAAATCTCAGTTTGCTATTGTTTCGGAAGCTTTTTGGCGCATGAGTTTGATAAGTTCATCCGTTGTATGTTCCCAGCTGTATTTGTCCTGAACAAAAGATTGTGCCGCACTGGCGATTTCTTGTCGTTTTTCCTCCGATTCTAATAAGATACGAATATTCGAAATGATTTCCTCAGGGCTGTTTCCTACAAGAATATGTTTGTTATTCGAAGCGCCAATAGCATTGTTGGCAAGATCCGTAGTTACACAAGGCGTCTTTAAAGCCATGGCTTCTAGTAACTTATTTTGCATTCCGGTTCCAATGGTCATCGGAGCGAGGAATATTTTTCCATCCAAATAAGAATCCCGTATGTCATCCACCCAACCTGTCATTTCAATTTGTGGATTCCCGTTTACCATCTTCTTTAATGATGCGTGCGGCGTAGCTCCTGAAACAAGTAGTGTTGATTCTGGAAACTTCGGCAGGATTTGATCTGCGATATAGTTAACCGCATCGATATTGGGCGGGTAGGACATGTTACCTACAAAAACGAAGTCATGCGTTTCTTTTCGCTCCAAATCTTCAAAGAAAGAGGGCGCAATTCCATTGGGGATCGCAACAATCTTATGCTTGTCTGGATGCGAGATCAAATCTCTGTCTTGCTCACTGATAATTGTATGGTGCTCAAAGAAGTCAAAGATTTTTCGTTCGTACTTCTTCAATCGTTTCGATTCCATTTTAAACAACCAGCGATCGTACCAAGGACGTTTGGAGATCCGTCGTTCAATTCCGGCGCTGAATGCGTCCATGTAGTCAATCGTTTTTGGAATGTGATGGATGTCTTTAACGTATTCAGAAGAGCGAATGAGTTGACAATAAATGTGCTGGAAATCATTCTCCAAAACGGCCGTCTTGACTCTATTTTTACCCGATAAAGAGTTGAAATAATGTACTTGAAATGGAAGGTCTGAAAGCAAACCTAAGAGAAGACTGAACATTCGTTTACCACGGGGTAAATAATGAATCAATATATCTTCACACAACTTGCTAACATTTTCAATATCAGTATTTGATGCAGGTTTATCTGAAGTAGTAAATAAAGTAACACGATAAGTTTTGGAAAGCTCTTTGATCTGATAATAAGCACGTAATTTATCTCCTTTCTCAAGAGGGTAAGGGAACCTGGACAATACGACCAGAATCTGCGGTTTATTTTCTTTTGATGAACTCAAGAATCTTCTTGCTTATCGTTTCCGAATTATGGTACAAAGTAATAATGCTTTTGGCCTTTTCTCCCAATTCTTTGCGTTTCTTTTCATTATTTCGAAGTGCATAAACTGATTCTGTTAAGGATTCGTGGTTATCCGCGAGGATTACGGCAGATGTGTCTGCAATTCCCTGAGCTCCTAAAGTCGTTGTTATTATGGGAATACCAAGGGCCATTATTTCTAATATTTTGATGCGAACACCGGATCCCGATTGGATGGGGGCCACTAGTATTCCTTGTGTATGCACGAAATCGGCAATATCCGGTACAAATCCCAAGACGGAAATGGATGTATCTTCTAAGTGATCATAGCGCTCCTCTGATTGCAGCCCGGCAATGGTAAAATGAATGTCTGAATCCTTTTCCAGCCAGCTTGGAAGGTACTTCAGTACTGTATCCACTGCCTCTACATTCGGGCGCCAATTCATTGCGCCTAAATGAAACAATCCAATTTGAGAGTAGTCATGTGTGTAATCTGAAATGGGTACGCTAACCGCAGCATGTGCAACTGGGCTTGTTACTCCTAGTTTCTTTAGTTCGTCTTTATCATCTTCCGTAATGGTGAGAACCCCTTGAGAATCATTGTAAGCTTTGATTTCGAATCGTTTCAAGTCTTTGGCCAATTTCTTCAAGTATCTGCGAACTATTGCGTTTCGAGTGCCTTCTGCCAGTCCTTCCCAAATTTCGAACTCAACGTTGTGCGAACGAATATAGCAGGGGAGGTCTGGATAGGATTTTTTCAATCCTGCTTGATATCGTGCTGAAAAAACGTTGTCAAAGATGATGGTCTCAATGGAGGCGTCCTTCACCAACTGAACTAATTGATCCTCGAAATTCTTGTCGTAGAAACGCTCCACGTTAAAAGAAGCACTGCTAAATAAGTGCTTGAAGGCGTCTGATTTCTTAACGCTTGTATCTACATACGCAGAACTTAAATGTACGTCGTTCTTCAAATAATCGGGAAATGCATCCTCTTGATATGGATGTTTGTCCGTGTGTAGAAATGAATAATGCACTTCACAACCAGCAGAAATTAGATCATTGAGAAATGCTGCGCTGGCAACACAGCCTCCATCTACTTTGGGATACGCGGGTTTGTTTCCTATTAAAAGAACTTTCATGAGCGACTTCTTCGGAATAATTTACGCCAGAATTCGCCGCTGTTGATGGGGATATCTTGGGCGGCGGCTCTTGTTACAAAGAATGCGATGGGCGCTAAAACAAAGGCAGAGAACCACATTCCAAGCCATGGAGGAACAGTTCTGGCCTGTGCCATGCTGTCTCCCACGGAAATTAGTACATAATAAAGCATGAAGAGCAACGCGGCTATGATCACCGGGGCGCCAAACCCTCCACGGCCCACAATGGCTCCCAAAGGTGCACCAATGAAAAATAAGATGATTATGGATACGGTTAAAGCAAACTTTCGGTTGAACTCAACCATGTAACCTTCCATATCATTTTCGATGTTATCAATAAATACTTTTTGGTCCTTTAGATTTCGATTTATCGAGCGTAAATTGGATCGTGCTTTGTTTATCGCTGCCTTTTTTTGAGTAAACGTCAAGTCAGCGAATTTGATGGCGCGAGCAGGAGTAATCATCGGATTGTCTTCCTCATCATCGTTTTTCACACTGGTAACGCTTCCCTTTACCTTAACCGGTCCGTTTTGACTATAGTCCAAGGCGTTGAAATAGGCGTGTTTCGATTTAATACTCTTCGTAAAATTATTCAGAAAATAGCGACTTTTCCCACGGATGGAGTCCGTTGCATGACTAATTTGAAACACGTTCAACATTTCATGCTTATTCTTAAGGAAGTCATCCGTTGTTTTCTGCATTTCAAATCCATCCAGATTGATCTTGTATTGGGCGAATTTAAACTTAGACTTTCTGGCTGGGTGATTTCCCTTGGATCGATGCACGGTTCCATTGGGGAGTTTTTTCGGTGTTACGGGTTCCAATTCTTCAGTCACGTAGCCATCTTTCAGTTCAAAGAATAATACTTTCCCGTTTACCGCCTTGTACAACTTCCCTGATTTCGCCCGAATCGTTTTGATTTCATTAGGCAATGTATGGTCGTGAATGAGAATTCCTTTGAACTTGTTGTCTTGACCTTCATCCACTTTGATCGCATATCCCGTAAATTCATGATTGTACACACCGGGCGTAATTACGGCAGAAATTTTGGTGTTTTGAATGTCCCAAATAATGGTGTGCCATTTCAAATTGGCCACCGGTATCACGTAGTTCGAAAAGTAAAAAGTAAATAGCGCAATGACCAGCACGAGCATAAATAATGGCTGGATAATTCGATATAAAGACAATCCAGAGGACTTCAGTGCGGTGAGTTCGTTGTTTTCAGAGAGATTTCCGAAAGTCATTACCGAAGAAAGTAGGATGGCAAGGGGGAGAGCAAGAGGAATCAGTCCTGCAGAAGCATAGAAAATCAATTCTATGACAACGCTCAATTCAATACCTTTTCCCATTAAGTCGTCGATGTACTTCCAAAAGAACTGCATGATAAGCATGAACATGGAAATAGTGAACGTAGCCAGAAAAGGACCGGCAAATGATCGAATGCTAAAAAAGTACAGACGTTTCACGGTTGTTGTATTTCTTTCACCGAATGCTTGCGCAATAGCTGAAGCACAGGAACATTAACGTGAAGGATGCTCAATTATTGGCTTATGCGCCAATCACATTTCGTAAGTTGTTGATCTGCGAATCCCAAAGGCGTTTTGCTTCTTCCATTTCATCTGGCTCGGCAAAATCAGTAATCGTAAGAATTACAGACTTCGTCATGGGATCTACTTCGTAGAATAATTCAAAGTAGGAATCTTCTCCTTCTTCCTCATCCTCTAGCCATTGCCAGCGAATTTTAGCGCCATTTTTGCGTGACAAACGACGTGCTTCCTCTTCGGAACCATCCCAAAAGAAAGTAAATACATCATCTTTGATGTTTACATCGTCAGCGAACCATTCGCTAAGTCCACTAGGTGTGGCAACCATGTTATCCAGAACTTTGATGGATGTTTTTAGTAGGTATTCAAGTTCGTATTTCTCTTTATCCATATGGGAAATTCGCTTGTGGTCTCAAAAGTTCGCAATATACGGATTCTTTTGGGCATGAGTGCCTCTCTTTGAATAAGATCGCTTTGTTGTTGAAAACTTTCGAACCGCTGATTATTATTTAAATACAGGCTTCTAAAATGTCTTTTACATCTTTCGGGTTAATCGCCTGATGTTCGCCTAGGGCCGTCCAATCTCTTTCTTCGAAAATAGCGGAAACGTACTGCGGGAATTCTGCCGTTTCTTCAGAGTATTTAGAAAGTTTGGTTGAAACCCCCAATTCTTGGAAGAACTCCTCCGTTTTCTTAATGGCTTCGAGCGCCACTTCTCCTGCTTCGCCTTTCAGTCCCCAAACGCGTTCGCCGTATTGCGCCAATTTGTTTTTCTTACGTTCAAATTGGTTTTCAAACAAGCGTGGTCCCACAATGGCTAAAGTTCTTGCATGATCGATTCCGTACTTCGCCGTTAGTTCATGACCGATCATGTGAGTTGTCCAGTCTGTTTTTACACCACAGCGAAGATTTCCGTTTAGTGCATGGGATGCACACAGCATGAAGTTCGCTGCCAAATCGTAATCGGAAGGATTGTCCACGACACCTTTGACTTCGATCAGCGTGGATAGGATTGCCTCAGCTTGTCTTTCTTGCAATAAGTTGTCTCCGGTAACTGTTACATACTGCTCCAGTACGTGCATGTATGCATCAATGATTCCATTGGCCAATTGGCGTTTTGGTAAGGTAGCAACAACAGTTGGATCGCAAAAAGAAAAAACGGGGAAGAAGAGTGGACCGCCCATTGTTCGCTTGGCTCCAATTTCACTTCTGGAAATTACTCCGCCCGAATTTACTTCGGATCCAGTGGCAGGAATCGTCAAAATTGTTCCGAAAGGCACTGCGGTATCAAATACGCAACCTTCTTTTCGTTCTAAAACATCCCATGGCTCACCTTTGTATCCAATGGCGCCACTGATGAATTTCACACCGTCAATAACAGAACCTCCACCAAGAGCAATAATAAAATCAATGGATTCTTTTCGCGCCAATTCAACGGCTTCCATCAATTTAGTATACTCGGGATTGGCAGGGATACCGCCAAACTCCACAATTTCGAAATCATCTTTAATCGCATCCATTACGGTATCGAACAATCCGATTTTCTTTACCGACCCACCTCCATACGCTACCATTATTTTTTTCGCATTTTGAGCTTTTAGTAACTCTGGCAATCTGCTCCACTGCTCCTTTCCAAACACCACTCGAACTGGGTTGATAATTTCAAAATTTTCCATATTCTAAAAATACGGAATTGTCTAATTTTGAGTATGGGTAAATCAGCACTAAATTTTGTTAATGCAATTTTTGTTTTCGGTCTGCTTATTGTCAGTTGTTCTGGGAAGAAGATGCCAGAGGAGAAAAAAATGGCTGAGCCTGAAGTGCAGCAAGTTCTGGAGGATGAATCGGCAGAGGATACTATCTGGCAGGAAGAAGCTCGTTATGAATTCTATGAAAGCCCTGATTTTGATTTTAGTTTTAATGATACTATCGATGGAGCATTGTATTCACTTCGCGTTAACTCGAAAACGGATGGTAACGAATACATGGGGATAAGTGCATACACAAAGGATGGAAAAGTCCATGCTCAAAAACATATTGGAGTGAATTCAGTCTTCACATTTAGGTTGTACGATGCTTCTGCTAATCTCATTGCTGAAAATAGCATGGATCGCTATGACTTAGAAGCGTATGTGGCGGTCGATTTGTTAGCTGGAAGTAGAGGCGATTATTGGAACTTTAAAGGATACTTTGATGAGTTCGGAAGCTACTTTCTATACACGTATTGGATGTTTGAGGATTCCGATTTAGGCGAAGATTATATTGTTTTCTTAAATAGAGATTTGAAAGTCAAAGACTTTTTCTACAATTCATTTACCGGAGGAGATGGATGCCATTGCGATATCGAATCTTCTCAAGATGGAAAAACATTCGCTTTTTGTTCACGCATCTACCGTTCTAACGGAAAGCACAACGAGAATTTCAAGAAGGATTTACAAGTCACTGGTAGTTTTGTTTTGAATAACGATTATTGTTTGGTCGTGTACAACTTTGAAGGGAAACCACCGTACACCAATGCACATATCATCGATAATCGTGGTGTAGCAGTGAAGAAGTTTGATTACACCGGGATTTCTGGGGCGTTAGGATACATTATTCCTCGTTTCAAGGTCGATGACCAAGAAGCATTGTTTCTATTAGATCATGAAAAGCGAAGTCTTTACAGAATCGATTTGAATAACCCATTGAAAATCGACTTGATCAAGATTGACGATTTGGAGAAGATGCAGGAGGGAGAAGTCTTAAATGAGAATGATCCGGCATATATACAAATTAGCGCCGAAACCAAGGATTTTACTTTTGAATACAAAGACGGGAAGTTCAGATATTACAGCGAGTCTAAAGATTATTGAATAAAAAACCCTGACAATCTTACGATGCCAGGGTTCATTCTCTCTCTTTTCTATAATGGGTTTAGCGTGCAATCACGAATTTCTCAGTTCCTTTCATCTCATCATTTTCAATGAGAAGGAAATAGGTTCCGTTCGATAGCGTAGCAATGTTTATAGAATTGTCCATAAAATTAACCAATGTTTCGACATTCCGACCACGTATATCCTTGATTTTTATGTCTTGCGGTGAAAAGTTAAAATCTGAGTTGATTTGAATGATGTCGTTCGCTGGATTTGGATAAACCGTGAACAGTGATTTTTCATTTTCTTCCAAACCAACCGTACTTACCACGTGAAAGTCAATGTCTGAGTGATCTACGTAGTTGAAGTAAGCAATTCCAGGATAATACGAACCATTCCAGTTTTGTGTATTCTCGTTGTAACGAATACTAGAAGGGATCAACCATCCATGATTGTAGAAGCCAGTGTAAAACTGATCGTTGTTATCACGGAAGTTATACATGATGAATGCATTTATCTGATTCGTAGGTGGAGTAGTTATATACTGATCAATTGTGTCGGCAAAATTGTAAGGATTTCCCGGGAAATAATCTACAACAACTCCTATTACCTCATCAGCATTGACCAATTGATTGATTTCTAAATCCAAAGTAGTTTGGGAAACCGTAGAGGTGTCATCATCATCGATAAGGATATTGAATACTTGCGATGCGTTCTGCCCTGAGTGGGTTGTGTAATCGTAAGGGGTGGATGCATACGACTGTCCATTTGCCCATGGATCTTCAAATAATGACATATTGGCTTCCGTAAACACCTGTACACGAATCGTATCAGGGTATTGTGTTTGGTTACGGAAGTAACGATACCAGATTCGAATAGAATCCACGGTGTAGGAATCTGTCAAATCAATGGGGACAATGCCTCCGATGGCCCAATTGTCATCTGCCGGATCAAATACTTGCCCCATGGAATGCTTCCAAACATGTCCAAAACCATTACTAAATTCAACTTGTACCGAAGAATCTGGGAATAAGTGGTTTCTGAAGTAATCTACGCCCCCAAGGTTGTCGTAAACCATTCCACCGAAATTGTACCAACCTCCATAAACATCTTTATTTTGAGTCTGAGTGCGAGAGTACTTCTCCTTGGCTTCATCTTGCGCAGTTGCTGTAAATGTAAGCGACACAAGCACCGTAAGTAGTAATAAATGTTTCATAATGCTTTACTCATATTGTGGAAGCAATGTACGAAAAAATCCTTCCAACTAGCATTTGATTAGCACTGGATTTGAACTATTTATACACCTCTAACGAAACTCAATTAGAATGTTAAATCCACGTTGAATAGCGCCTGACGGATTCGAATGCGTTCTCCCGTGGATATGGGATTCCCTTGTAAATTCAATTTTTTGAGGTTTTGGTAGGGGACCAAATCATCCGGTAGCTGAGAGATATTGTTGAAAGATACGTCCAACTCCTTTAGTTTTTTAGTTCTGATCCGCTCTGGGAATGCTGTAAGGTTGTTGTGAGAAGCATTAAAGAAATTGAGTTCTTTTTGTCTTGACAAAGATGGAAGTTTCGACAAGTTATTGTGACTTACATCAATAGATTCCAGAGTTCGCGCATCAAATTTCCCCAGTTCATTTAACTCGTTATGTGCAACGCTGAATTGCCATAAGAACTTCAATTCATAAACCTGATCAATTATGGTTTCAAATTGATTGCTGTCAAGGATAAGGTGCTCTAGAAACTTGTTGTATTTCATTTGTTTCGGAAGCGTATCCAAACGATTGTTACTAAGGTTTAGGTGGTTCAATCGTGTCATCTCTGCAATACTTGGATCAATTTCAGAGATGTAGTTTCCGCTTACATCCAAGCGCTGCATTTTTTTCATTTTGTAGACATAATTGGGAATCGCATTCAATTCCATTTGTGAAGCGTTTAGATTGTAGACCTTCTTTTTACGCCATCTAGCTTTCTTAAGCGTAAATTCACGACCCACTTGGAGGCATTGCGTTGTGGCAATCTTAAACCGATCATCATCTACATAATTTAACACGCCATTTTCGTCGAGATTAGCATTGAGTTGCTCTAAATCCTCTTCAATTGTGTAAATCCCTCCTCCGGCAGCCGATGCCAAGTACACATAATCTGGGTTTACGCCTTCGCTTGGTTTGTATCCACAGAGGATCACGCGCACTGGCCTGTCAATTTGATCGGCTAATGAAATATCTCTTACACAAGCGCTGTTATCAGCAATTAGGATGACTTCACCATTAGGCGAATTTTCAATAGCTTCAAGAATTGCTTCAATATCATTCTCAGGTCCGTCACCGCCGCCGCCAGCCGACATTACCGAATTGAACAAATCCAGAACATCCTTGGGGCTGTTGGCATCTGCAGAATAAATACCTCCTGTTTTACCAATTTTCTTTTGACTTGTAGATTTGTTGTCTCCGTCGTTGAATAGGGTGAGTGTGGTGATTCCCGAACGTTCCAAATTCATCAAATGCCAAAGCACTACTTGCGATCCATAACCATACATGCTTCCAGTCCAGTCGTTGATGACAATTTTTTCTTCCCATTCTGGATGCCTTGTCAGAACAGCACTCACTGCGCTATCAGGACTTGGGAACTGACGTGCAAATTTTTCCAACTCGAACATATAGTTCAGTTGCACCATGGGATCGGTGATTGGTCCATCCAAGGATGAGGCAGATCGATTTTGAAAGTATTCAAGCACTTCTTCTTCGGCTTCATCCGGTGGCAAATTGCTTACTCGCTTCTTTAATGTTTCCGGTGTGCTTGGATGATTCAGCATGTATTCCACGATTGGAGACATTTTTTGTTCTTCATTCACCGTTGGAATTTCGTTGACAGGGTCTTTTGGTTTAACGATTTGTTCTACGATAGGTCCAGTTTCCTGTTTGATTTTCGGTGTTTTCTTTGGTGTAATGTGGTGAATCACGACACCATGATAGATCTCGTTTACTTGGTCGTTGTTTTCACAGTGTGTTTGCCAAACTCGTTCCCAGACAATATCATCTCTGTTCAAATTAGGGTCCAAGTTAATAGTCGCCTTAATTCGATTGAAAAGCAGTGGATAAATTTCATTGTATACTCCGTTCCGAATTGGATATTTTGAGAAAACAATCTGTACTTTTTCTATATGGACGCTGTCTTTTATTTTCAGCCATTCATTGGCATTCTCAAATCCATGTTTTCGAAAACCGTTATTTAGAACGATCGCGTTTTCAGTTGGAAGGTCATATTCGTATACTTCTGTAGTTACAAACTTTTTGGCAACGGCATCGCCATTTTTAATAGGAGCATTTAGGCTAGATGGATCGAATTTTTGTTGACCAAAACTATTGAACGTCAAGAAAATAACCGCCAGTAGTAAAGCGGAACAGTGCACGTACTTTAGAATCATATCCTTAAAGAAACAAATTGTTTTCCAATTCATTGTGAAATTTGAGAGAACATTGCATCTTGTTAAAAAAGCAACTCATGTATCGATTATTCAGTGCTATTATACTTCTCATTTTGTTCGTTGGATGCCAGACTTCAGACAACATCATAAAAAATAAAGATTTTGAATATGTCAACTATGGGGACAATGCTAATGGTGCCCTAAAAGGAACGATCATAGATCCTCATTCGGAAGAAGGTGCCCCTTTTGTAAATATTAGGATAGAAGGTACAACTATTGGAGTTGCTTCAGATATTGATGGACGCTTTGAATTAAAGGATATTCCTCCGGGGGCATATAATTTACAGATCAGTTCGCCAGGGTCAAGTATGACGAGTATTGGAATTGAAATTAAAGCAGGAAAAATGCTTTGGATTAAAGAAGATATTCCTTTGGAAATTCAAGAAGAAATGCTGGAAAAGCCCATGATTTATGTGTACCCCGAAGAAACTACGGAAGTAACAGTATCGTTGGAGTATAATGGTGAATTGACACATACGTATCCGAAGTCGGAGGGGGATTGGACTGTTACTGCTGCTCCTGACGGACGATTGACAGATAATAACGGACGTAATTACTACGGCTTGTACTGGGAGGGAATTGCGGAAAAGCCAATTGTACCTAATTGTGGAGCTGTGGTATCTCGTGATTCAATAATTTCCTTTCTAGAGTCTTCCTTAGATCAACTCGGATTGAATTACAAAGAAGCGAATGAATTTATAGTGTATTGGTTGCCGCGCTTGGAACAAAGCGAATATAATCTGATCTATTTCGCAGAAGAAGATTATACGGAACAAGCAGAACTTAAGATTTCTCCCCAACCTGAAACGGTCATCCGAGTAATGATGAGTTTCGTTCCATTGAAATCTCCCATTGAAATTACTCCTCAAGTTTTGCCAATACAACCTGAACGAAAAGGATTTACAGTTGTAGAATGGGGTGGTACTGAATGCTCCGCGTTCGAAATTTAAAATAATAATACGATGTTCCGATATTCTTTTTTATTGACAGTAATTCTCCTCATTGCTGGATGTCAAACCACTGAGCCAACTGTTTCTACAGCCCAAATGAAATATACAGCTAGTGAGAATCAAAACGGAGGTAGCATTCGAGGTAAGATTCTCGATCCCGAAACAGGAGAGGGCGTGGCCTTTGCAACTGTGAAGTTGATGTTGAATGAAGAAGTTAAAGCGGGAAGTTATACAGATGAAGAGGGCATGTTTCAAATAAAAAATATTGAACCTGGCATGTATGACGTATTGGTAGAGTACCTCGGCTACAGTTCGTTGAGACTTAAAAATATTGAAGTTCAGGCAGGCAAGATTTTGGACCTTGAAGGACAGCTCGGAATACAGGAAGTGGAATTGAAACCGATGATTTACCTTTATCCTACTGAAAACATTGAAGTTGAAGTCAACTTAATCTACGATGGTAAATTGACGCATACCTATCCAAAGTCAGAAGGGAATTGGTCTGTGAATGCCACAACTGACGGTAACTTAACAGACGCCAATGGGCGCAGGTATTATGGATTGTTCTGGGAAGGCATTCCTAATGAGCGGATTGTACCGAATTGTGGAACTATAGTTTCGAAAGACTCCTTGATTCCATTCTTAGAATCTTCCTTGGATCAATTGGGATTGAATTACAAAGAAGCGAATGAATTTATTGTTTTCTGGTTGCCCATTCTAGAGCAGCATCCTTACCATCTCATCTATTTTGCTGGGAATGATTACACGGATCATGCTGAATTGAACATTTCTCCGAAGCCCGATAATCTAATCCGTGTAATGATGGGATATGTTCCGTTGAAAACCCCTGTTGAAATAGAACAACAAGTTCTTCCTATCAAACCCGTTCGAGAGGGGTTCACCGTTGAAGAGTGGGGAGGAACCAAGTGCAGCCTGCCCAATAGTTGAGTTAATGAAACTATGATTATCTTGAGCGCATGAAGTTAATTGTAGCCATTTTAGCCTTCCTGAGTATTTCAATTTGCGGGTTGGCCCAACGAAACGATACTGTTTTTGTTCGGTATATGGACCTTCACGGAGACGGCGAAAATTACAGAATTGACACTTTGTTTTCAGGAAGGCCTACGGAAAATCATTACTTGGTGGGGACAACCATGCTTCCTAACTCTAGTAGTTCATATATGACGTACTCTTACGGACTTCGGCTCACAGGCTTTAGCGGAAGTGATTGTAATAGTCATTCTGAATCGGAAGCCTATGGCTCGAGTAAGGTTTTGGATGTGCAACGCACGGATTCTACGCTGATCATTAATTGCCAAGTCGGAGAGAATTGTTGTTATGATTTTCTGGGTGACGTTGCCGCAGATGATCATGGCGTATTGGATCTAATTTATCATGGCTATGGTGAGAATTGTGCATGCAATTGTTGTTTCGGATTGACATATACGTTCTCGTTTGAGAATCTCTATGGGGAAGAAAAGAAAGAACTTACAGGAATCATGATTAACGGAGAGGAAGCGACGCTTTTTAAGCTGTAATTTGGCGATTGATGCAAGAAAACAAACTTTACGAGATAATGTCATCAAAGTCGACGTACGAATTGGTCGATATTTTAACGCATAGAAAAGATCATTATCGTTCGGAGGCGATTCTTGTAATCGAGCAAGTCTTAAAGGAGCGGAATGTTTCCGAAGAGGAAATGAGCAGCCTTGCAGAAAGAAGCGAAGCGGAACATGTCGAAAAGCAAAATGCAAGGGCCAAAAACCGCAGTTTATTACAGGGACCGGGAATCATCGTTACTGTTCTGATATTACTCGCATTCTTTCTGCTTGTTCCCGAAAGAGATTGGATTCAATCTGCAGTCTTTGCTGTAATTGGTTTTGGAGGCGGGCATGCGGTTAACTATTTCTATTTCAGATCGAAATCATCGAACGAAGATGAGAAATCAGAATTGTAACCGAGGGAATGATTCATTTTTCGTAATTTGATCTATGCTTTGGCGTATACTTTCCAAAACAGGCTTGATCTATTGTGCAGGTGCTTTTGAAGCATTTTCCGCTGCGGCATTTACCTTTGTTTTAATCGCTTTTTATGGTGAGGCAATCCCAATGGGAGAGGTTCCAAAAGACGGTGATCATTACATTTACGTGCGATCTAACGGAATTCATACAGAGCTTATTCTTCCTACCGATAATGGAACGGTTGATTGGACCGAAACGATTGCTACAGAGAATTTTGGCGATAACATTTCAAAGGAATATATGGTCTTCGGTTGGGGAGACAAGGGGTTTTATATGAATACTCCGGAGTGGAGCGATCTTACCGCGAAAACTGCTGGGAGTGCCTTGTTATTGCCAACTTCCACAGCAATGCATGTTGGATTTGAACCACCACCTCAAGAAAATAAGGATTGCGTTAAAATTCAAGTGAGTAAGAAGCAATATTTGAAAATTGTAGAATATATCAACAATTCCTTCTTGGAAAGAAACGACGAAGTACAATTGATTCCAGGAAAAGGATACGGTCCAAATGATAATTTTTACGAGGCTCAACGGTCGTATCACTTATTCAGAACGTGCAATACCTGGACGAGTAACGCCTTAAAAGAGGCAGGAATACGGACTTCTCTATTTGCTATATTTCCGAATGCAGTGATGGGGCATTTCAGGAAATGAATAACATACGAAACACTTCCATCCTAATTGAATTTGAATCCGACTTCGAAAGTCTTAAATTTGTTGGAACAATGAGTCTGGCACGGATTTCGTAGGGAGGTCGGAAAATTAAATCAAAAAAATGAAAAATATTACTTTACTACTTGCATTGCTTCTATCCTTAACTGGTTTCTCGCAACAATCAGGAGAGGTGGCCATTTTTGATAATTCCGGCTATCAATTTCATGTTATTCTAAATGGAATTATGCAAAATGAAAAGGCGGAAAGTAACGTCCGAATTCAAGGGCTTCGAGCAGCATTCTATAGCTGTAAAGTTATGGCTGACGATAATACCTTTGCGCTAGACAAGAATATCATCGTGAAGCAGGACACCTTGATTACGTATCGAATTGTAAATAAAAGAGGTAAGTTCAAACTGCGTTTTTTTTCGGAGGTACCGTTGAATGCTGCACCAGCACCTGTAAGTACTCAGTCGATAGTAGCGTATCATGCCGAGGAAGCCACAAATACTGAAGTTGTTAACTCAACAAACACTACTACAGCTACACAATCGACGACAACGACAATCAATACCACCGACCAATCACAAAGCCCAACAAGTACGTCAATAGAGGCAGATCTGTCGGTGAGCGGATCACAAGGTTCTCAAAATGAAACAATCAACACTACAACTACTACGACGGAAACACGAGATGGTGTGAATTCAAATACAACCGTTGGTACAGGTGAAGAAAGTATTTCGATATCCATGAGCGTAGGAGAAAATGGAGCAAATGTCAACGTTCAAGGGACAGGACTTGAAGGGCAGGAGGGAGTTATAATGAACACCGAGATTACAGGTTCTGAATCGGTTACGCATTCGGAACAAACGATTACAACAAGTACTACCACTACAACATCAGGTTCAGGAACTTGGGACGAGGAAGAAGTTGAAATATCAAACTACATTGAGACAGATGACAGCAGAGATTACACGGATTGTTTTGTTGGAGAGGAAGATTTTGAGCTTTTCCTCAACAAGGTGACCAATGAAACTTTTGAGGATGACAGAACCAACTTGACAACTGATTTTGTGGATCGCAAATGCTTGAGTGTAGAACAAGTTGGTCAACTCATGGATCAATTTGATTTTTCTGATAATCGCATGACAGTTGCGAAAGCAGCGTATAATTTGTGTTACGAAACATCTGATTACTTCTTGCTACAGGAGAAGTTTACATTCGACGACGATAAAGAAGAGTTCCGCAATTTCATTAACAATCAATAAAAGCGATATTTCCTCGGAGAAGTTTGGGATCAACGATAATCTCCGGGGATGTTTTATCTTTACCACGTGAATAAACTGTTTGCAACGCTATGCGCCCTCTCCATCATGGTGACTGTCTACGGACAGCAATTGCCTCAGTATACTCAGTTCCAGAAGAATCCTTATCTCGTAAATCCCGCAGCAACAGGGGCTCATGATATGTTCAACATGAGTCTTGGTGGACGGCTTCAATGGGTAGGACTGAGCAATGCACCAAGTACTACCTACCTTTATTTGTCTACGCCAGCTAGTAAGTTTCGTAGTGCATTTATGAATCGTACCTACGGAAAGGTGACGCGCAACAACAAGTCGGTCAAGCATCCTAAAATGCGCATCGGTGGACTGGTTCATGGGTTTGGAGTACAGCTATTGGTAGATCAGTTTGGCGCTTTTCGAACACTGAAGTTTGCCGGAAGTTATGCGGTGCATCTTCCAATTAATCGTACGTATACCATGTCTTTCGGGACAAATGCTGGATTGAGTTCTCATACTTTTCTAAGCGATAAAGCTCAAGTGTTGAGCACCCTGACTGGTACAGGAGTGAATGACGCTGTTTACAACGCTCAGGTAAATACTGGCGCACAGTACGTGATGGATATCGATGCCGGAATGTATTTCTATGGAAATGGTTTCTACGCTGGATTTGCCGCTATGAACCTAACGAAAGATCTTGTAAGGTTTGGAAACCTTAACACCAATTTCTCACCGGTAATGCATTTCTTCGGCTCTGTAGGATACAAGTTCATGGTAAATACACGAATGGATGTAACGCCGGGACTTTTGGTGAAATATGTTGGAAATGCTCCGATTTCGGTAGAAGCGAATGTTTTGATGGATTTTAGAGATGTTTTCTGGACAGGAATTACGTATCGTCACTTAGATGCTGTCGCATTTCTTGCCGGAACCACAATCAACGAAAAGTTCAGAATTGGTTATTCTTTTGATTTGAGCATCTCGCGCTTAATCAAATACAACAGTGGAGGACATGAATTGGTTTTGTCGTATGTCTTTGGAAATAGAAGACGTTCTTTTTCTAGGATTTAATATTCCAACAAAGTGTAATGCCCGAATACTTTATTTAATTTTTCCTCTACCAATTCTGGGTTACTGGATTTGTCGATTTCTTTATGATAATGAGTAGAAATTATAAGCCCTTCATCTCTAAATTGAAATCTCATAGATGCTATTAAAAGGTCTTCATGATAGACACACTACTTATAATCACCTTCGCATTTAGGTTCAATTGCTTGAAATCGAAAATCATCCAAGAATTGTATTTCAACTATGGGTGAATTCAAAGTGTCTGATTCCTTAATGATAATAGTCACTTCAATAGGGTAGCCGATGTCCATTGATCTAACATATGTCTGACTCAATCCCTGTTTTCCCGAGAGAAAGAGCAGAATAATAAGAGAATACTTTATCCAAGCGAAAGCTAATTTATTCATGATTCAATATTGTCCTAAGACGCTCTGCTATGACCGTAACTAATAACTGAAAAATTCATAGTTCATAACTTTAAATCTCCGATTTCGAGAATTCGCAAGTTCAACCTTTCGGAGTCTCAGTCATCGTTATTCATTATTATCGACTTATCCATCGGCTATCTCGCCCGCCTGGCTCGGCCTCTGTCTTCAAAAGCTATTGCTTTTTCTTCTTCTCGTTTTTGTCCTTTCCAATCGAGAATTTATAACTGTCGTAATCGCCAGTGATTTTCACGTTGACGTATTTGGTCTTTTCATCCCCATACTGAATTTCGTCAAGTCCATCATTGGGTTCGTCGTCGTCCTTTTTCTTCCCGAACAATCTGGATTTAGCCGTACTACTCACCATCTTCCATGGGATTCTGATATAATACTCCATCTTACCTTCAAGTGACTGATTTCCAGATATTTGCATATGTCCAAGGGAGGAGTTTACCGTCATGTTTGGAATGGTAATAACTCCATCAACGATATCGACATTGTTGTTTAGTGTATCGAATAGAACGCTGCTCAAATTCTTGTCTTTGAAATAATCAGACATATATTGAAGCATTGCGTAATTCTCCAATCGTCCTTTTACAACATCCAAATCCATGTGGATTTCAGAATCGTCAATTTTCGGGATCAAGTCTGGGTGTACGTGAATTTTACCGCTAATGGTTCCGGTGAATTTACCGTGGAGATTTTCCGACACAATGTAGTCCTGTCCGAAGTTTTCAAATCGAAGAAGCAGCTGATCTAAATCCACGTTTTTCGCTTTAATTGTCGGATTGAAGTAAATCATTTTAGGATCTGATCCATTGAAATAACCGGAAACATCAAAATGTCCTCCAGCCATATTCATATTGAGATTGTCAACATGGATATAGTGATTTGGGGTGGTGCGCAATTCACCTTTAAAGTTGGTGATTCTGTACGTGTGATAATCCAATAAGCCGATATCCAGATGATACGTCATGTCGGTGAATGGAAGTTCGTAAATATTGAATCCTTCTTCGTGTTCTACGTGCACGCCTGTGTTTCCTGGTTTTACCGGACCTGGATTGTAATTACTCAATTCATCAATATCCAGCCTTGGTGCTACAATGGAGAAATGATTGTCTCGCTTCCTCACAGAAGGATCATCGCCTAAGTAATAGTGTAGGGTAGAGGTGAAGTTCGAATGCCCCATTTTTCCATGAAAATCTTCCACCACTAAATGATCATTTTCGTAATGAACCCTTCCTTGGAAATCTCTTAATCGAAGCGGATGTACTTTCATTTTTGCTTCCAGTTTGTCTAAGGTCAAGTCGATAGATTTCAACTCGTCTTCGTAATGCAGATACGTGAACCCGTGAATATGCAAATCGTCGAACTCCTCGTGGCGGTAATCCTCCGGAACAAAGTTCTCTCCCTTGTACGAAAAGAGGGACTCCAGAAGCAAACGATCAGAAGCCAGATCGAATTCAATTTTCGAATCTCCGCCAGAATGCTCATCCATCCACTTTTCGTAATGTTCTAGCATACCGGAGAAGTGAAAGTCGCTTTTGTCAATCATTCCTGAGAAGTCAACAATACGAAGATCTTCCTCCTCTACGAAGATGTCTGCATGAAAGTCGTGCAGTGTATGCGGATAGTGTTTCAATTTTCCATAAAGGTTTTCAATGAAAAACTCGCCTTTCGGTAAGTATTTTGATTCTGTGAACGATCGAGCGGATGCCTTGAAATCAAAATCCATGGAAAGATCTGAAATTTGTTCATCCACAGCATTTTCATCACCTCCTGTAAGCTCGTAAATGTCTAAAAACGTACTGGCAATAGTTAATCGCGTATCTACCTCTTTATTAGAATGATGAATAATTGCGGGCAAATCTTCAATGATTCCTGTGATGTGTACATCTGATTTCCCTGCTTTCAAGTCACACTTCAAAATGGCCGCTTCATGACCCTTAACTTTCGCATTCAAGTCGAAGTCCTTGATGGCAACAGGCAGATCATCGTGTTCAAATCGAACATTGTTTAGGTTGACATTCAATTTATAGTTCTGATTGAGTTCGGATAAGGTTTTTTCTGGATTCTCAAGATCAATTACATCGTGATAGTTCAAATTGACTTTAGCTGTTCCTTTTAGATGGTGCAATTCCTTCATGTTAAGGAACTTGGAGAAGAAACTCAAATTCAAATCAGCGTTTGCATCGAGAAGAATGTTTGGTGCATGTAAATTTTGCATTTGGATGTTTCCACCGAAACTTCCAGCCCCAGGTTTTCCTTTGATATCAGTCAACTTCACAAAGATATGATCGATGTCGTGGGCGTCTCCGTTGGTAAAATATCCGTTGAAGGCAATCCCTTTAAGAGTTTTACCGTTTTTCTTGTTCTTGAAATATCCGTTTTTACAACCAAACGAAGCTCTCACAGCAGGATTATGGCCGTTAATCGATCTTCCCTTTATAGTGGTTTTAAGGTAGATGTTCCCTTTGTTCTCGTAGGTCTGCATCATCTTCATGGTTTCTTCAGGAAGGACAGCAATGAATAAATCGAAATTGTTCTTATTCATACCAAAATCGAGATCGAGCAACATGTCTTTAAGGAAATCTACCGATCCTTTCATCTTAAAATCAGCACCTTCTAACTTAACCGTGGTTGGCTCGATGGTCATGATATCCACACCTTTCCTAAAGTCTACTTTGGTAGAGAGGTCTACATGCTTGTGCTTGAAGAAAGTTGTATCTCCATCTTGAATGATATTCATGATGAATTTGGCATCTAACGTGGCATACACATGATCCTTAGCCGTTCTAAACTGAGAACTGGCCTCACTCACGAATGCTTCGACTTTCAAGCCATTCGCTTCATTTAGTTTGGTGATATCAATGTCCTCCAAATCAATTTTTTGCAAATCCAGATGGAATTCTTCCTCGGCACTTTCAATCTCTTTCTCTGGCGATAGGGCATTGGCGATATTAAAACTACCGTCCTCGTGCTGGATCAAATCCACATGTCCTCCCTTGAGTTTGATCTTTTTCACCTCCATGTCCCCAGAGACAATAGTCCACATATCAAATCCAATGTATGCGTCTTTGACATTTACCAAAGGTTTTGATGATTTGTCCTTTGTTTCGTAGACCTTAAAGCCTTCCAAATCGATAGAGATGTAAGGGAAATTTTCAAAAAGTGAAATGTGCGAACCTTTGATTTCCGCAGAACCTTTGAAGTCCTTGTTCATATCGGCAAGCATTTCTTGCACGATCTCATCTTGCTTGACATATACGACTGTGACACCAATAGCAAAGAGTAGGATTGGTGATACAAGCAGGGTAATGATGAATCGTTTCCAGAACCTTCTCGTTCGGAACCAATTTTTAAAGAACTTCATAAACGTTTATTAGACCGTTCAAAATACAACGATTTCAATTCACCACAAAGCGAATGCCAAAAAGAGTTTTGAACTATTCTTACACCTAGTTATCGTTGGCGTCGAATAATCCCCGTACTTCTGGTTTTTGCAGTTCAATCACGGTAAAGATACACAATAGAATTCCCAGAATACCAGTAATACAATTAATGGCTGCAGCAACTATTATGAACGTTCGGCCTCGGCGCTGTTGGAATCTAGAACTTGCCATAAGTGCCGGGATGCCTGTTCCCAAGGCGATAATTAACATGACAACACCGAAAATCACAAACAAATTCGCTGGGTTAAAAGGAATTTCCTCTCCACTTCTGTAGGCCGCTTCTTCAAAGGCGGAGCTAGCAAAAGAACCTATGGCAATGTAAATGAGTCCTATTAAGGAGATCAATAAATCCAAGATGCCCTTAATCAAGAATAGGATTTTATAGGTGTTGAGATTTTTCTCTCCGGGATGCTGTCCGTTTATAGTCTTTAGTTTTCTTCAATAGTTACTCCTTTCCAAAATGCTACGTATCCTTTAATCGATTTTGCTAGTTCTTTCGTTTCTGGATAAAACCAAGCGGCATCTTGATTTGTTTTGCCATCCACTTCAATGGAGTAGTAGGAGGCGGTTCCTTTCCAAGGGCAGACGGTATGTGTTTCGCTTTCCCTGAAGAGGTCAATTTTCAAGGTTTCAGGCGGAAAGTAATGATTCCCTTCAATGATGATGGTTTTTTCACTTTCTGCGATAACCTGTCCGTTCCACGTAGCTTTTTTCATTTGGATCAATTGAGTACTTAAAAATAAAGAAAAGGGCGAAACTTAGCGGATTTACGGGTGAAAACTAATTTTCTACCTATCTTTGTTCTCTGTTCTTTTTTTCGGGGCCGTATTGGATTTGACAGCGATAGCAGTTGTCGGGTGCAAGCATGTCGAGCCATGTGATGAGTCTCGTTAATCTCTGATCACAAACCATAATTGACAATACGTCATACCAACTTGCTGCCTAATTTACGGAATGTAAATTAAGCTTTATCTAGTGGAATAATAGTACACAGACGAGTTCCTTCTCCCTCAATTCCGCCTGATAATTAAGGGACTCAGAAGGACCAATTCTTTCAGGATAGCGATTGTGATACTCCTAAGCAGTCGTGAAACTCAGGAGATAAGCGTATTACTTGGGTGTCTTTGTCCGATGATACGTCGAAAACCGAATCGAAGAATAAGCATGTAGAAAGCCAGGTAATTCGTCGTTTGGACGAGGGTTCGATCCCCTCCGGCTCCACAAAGCAGTGTGAAGATTCAGAGCGAGAGTGATGAAATTCACACTGCTTTTTTCTTTGCTCAAACTGACCATTTAATTTTAATACACCCCCAATTATATTCATGGATCTATTTAAATCAAAAAACAATGTTCCTCATTTCGTCTACATACTAAGATGATCCCTGGGTAACTTCTGTGTTGGTTGTGTCAATGATTCCAGGAGAGGATTGAACAAACATGTTTCTGGAAAAGTCAAATCGACTAACTACCGATAGTCCATCTCTAGTTTCTTTAAAGAGATTTCCATTTTGAAAATAGTTTCCGTCAAATTGATGAAATCCACGTTGCTAAAAAAATAAAATTCACCTGTTAATCAATGTGTTAAGGTGCATGGCATTGAATTCGTGTTAGGGTACGCATGCATACATCTCTATATATTCTCGACGACGATCTTTATTACGGAAGATGTTTGAAAAAGCAATTTGAATCTACTGTTGATGAAGTGAAACACTTTAAGACGGAACGAAACTTCCGAAAAGCACTGCAATCTCCTCCGAACATTATCATTTTGGATTACAATCTCGAACAATCTACAGGGTTGGATGTCATTGATGAAATACAAGAACTTGGATTGAGTTCAGAGCTTTTACTAGTTTCATCACAAGATAATGTCAACGTTGTATTGAACGCCTACAAAAAAGTGGTGCTGGGCTACTTTGAAAAAAGCACCGCCACTTTTTGTGATGTTCAGAAATGCATTGAATGGATGCTATTCATGAGCAACGATTTTCATTATCCGTTGAATCGTAACCAATTCCGAGAAATGTGGCTTAAGAGCAGGAAGAAATATGGTTTCGCTTGATTTTTTAAGTCATTAAATAGAAAAGGGAGTTTGGTTCAACCAAGCTCCCTTTTCAGTATGAATCAATGCATGATTAATTTTTCATACAATAGTAAGTAGTAGTCCAAGTACCACCTCCATGATAAGCTCCAGGATAAGAATTGTAGTTAATTCGCGTAGTTCCGTAAATCGAATCTTGGATGGTTAATTTATTCGAACTATCTATTCCGGTAATTGCCATGAAATGAGCTCCTCCGCCGTTCCAAGCTACTCTTGTACAAACAGAGTTCCCATTGTTTAATTGTGCACGAACAGTATTCGGAGGGCACGTTCCATCTGCAGTGTGATTGAAAGATCTTGTATATGTTAAGGCTTTGTTCAGATATCCATAAACATTACAAGACCCAGCATTTGCACAACAATTTTGCCCAGGCAAACATCCTGTAGCTGTGTCGCATTGGGTCCAATTCCCTGTGCCGTAGAACAATCCAACGGAAGTGCCACAAGCAGCCCAACACCAATTCGCTTCTAGCTGATGTTGCATCGTGAATGAAAGTTGAACAGTTGAAGCTCCTCCTGCCGGTGCTCCTCCTGCCGCTTTGAGTAAAGAAGAAACATTATTTACTGCAAGAAGTGACGGAATTCCTGTTTTACCACTTATTGATTGTCCAAATGGTGCAGCAATACTTCCCGAACCAGCCGAATCGCCCGGATTCTTCTTGATTTGATCATGCATGTTGTTAAACGCATTTGTAATGTGTTCGCCAAGTTGATCTAAAGAAATTGGTTTTAAATGCTCTAGTTGAGAAAAGGAATGTGGCGGGATTGGAAGCACAACATCTTTGGTGGTGTCGTTCTCTGTGTGAGATAACCATAATCCTGTAAAGTGAACAGACGGAATTACAATCAGTCGTGGTTCGAAAGAGTCATCTGTGTCTTTAGAAAATGCCTCTGCACCATGCAACCCTTCAAGCACCCCTTCTACCAGTGTGCCATAGGACTTCGCGTGTACGCCTTCCTGAGATGAATCAGCAAGATAGGAGGCAGAAATAACTTCGTCTTTGTCGAAAACGAGATATTGCCAGTGACCTGGAGTAAACGCTTCATGAATGGGCTTTTTATAGTCATCAGCGTTGATAGTCCATAATTGAATAGCGTTACCAACGCTAATGTTGTCGCTTTCGCGGGCTTCTAATAATCCTCTTTTTGATTGGATTTCGTGCTGAGCCATATGCTGGGCAACTAGATCCGTTCCATTGGACGGAGCATTTTTCGAAAAAATAATCGACATAGTTTACATTTTGAGTGAATAGTGGATGGAAATTTTCAGTGGAATTTCCAAGTATGTAAATATGTCGAAATAAATGAATAAAAAGAATACGCACAAATACCTGAAATATCAGTTAGTAAACTGCACTAGGCACGCATGTTACTTGCAATTATTAAGAGGGAAGGGGACTAAGACGTTGAGTGGCGTAACCCGAATTTTCATTCAATGCCCTAAAAAGTTACGCCACCAACGTACAGGAAGTATAGGTACTTATAAAAGTCCTACGCATATAATCCCATCCGTTGGATTGGTTACATTTCGTCGTCGTCTTCCGTCCAGCCACGACGTTTTTGCTTGAGAAGTTCTAATTCCCAATCATCGTCGTCTTCGAACTCTACACGGGGCTTTTTACCACTTTTCTTATATGCAGACATCTTGAATTCGCGATTATCTGCTGCTTTCTCTCCAGATTTTTTCTTTTTGCCTTTTCCTCGTTTGGTAGTCTTGTCTCCAGATTGACTGGAAGAAGAATCATCATCTTTTGGGGCAATAGGTGCTCTGAAATCGTCTGTTTTGGGAGGTCGAGAATCGGAGCTGTCTTGTCGAGGTGGTCGAGAATCACGTCCTGCAGGCGGGCCTGAAGAGCGTGGTTTATTACCACTACTGCGGTCTTCTGCCAACTTAACTACCATGTTCCGGCCGTTAATTTCATAATCGTCTAGGGAACGAATAGCTTCTTGTGCTTCTTCAGCTGTTCCCATTTCCACAAAGGCAAAACCTCTAGGCTTACCCGTTTCGCGATCCTTGGCAATGTGGCACTTAACTACTGTTCCGAATTCTTCGAATAGGGATTTTAACGCTTCGTCGCTTACACCAAAGTCGAGTTTCGCTACAAAGATATTGGTCATATCAGATTGAGAGAGAATGTATTAATAATAGCAATATACTTAAAAAATAGTATGCCCCAAATCTAGGTACAAAAAAAAGAACCGAGCCACCCCGGTTCTTTATTTTTATGTTTCGAAACTGTTATTTCTTTAGTAAGTCGCGAATTTCAGTCAACAACTCTTGGTCCATAGTTGGGCCAGCTGGTGCTGCAGGCTCTTCTTCCTTCTTCTTTTTCATTTTGTTTATTGATCGTACAATCAGGAAAATTACAAACGCAATAATCAAGAAATTTACAATTGCCTGTATGAACAATCCGTACATAACGTCTACACCATTAATATTTTTAGATAGGCTAGCGAAAGACTCTCCAATAAAGGATCCGATCACCGGCATAATAATATCGTTGACTAAAGACTTAACAATTAGTCCGAAAGCTCCCGCTAAAATTACAGCAACTGCTAGGTCAATTACGTTTCCTCTTGAGATGAACTCTTTAAATTCTTTAAACATTTCGTATTAGTTTTTGATTGATTAAGTGCCAAAATAACATTAGTGATAACAGAATAATAGAATAGCATTGCAATGTTATTCACATTCCGTTATGGAAACGAATTAAATTTGAAAGGGCTGACGATGTAACAACGATCGGCTCAAAGTCACTTCATCCGCGTATTGTAGCTCAGATCCAACGGAAACGCCACGCGACAACGTTGAAACTGTAATTTCATAATCACGGATCTTTTTGTAGATGTAATAATTGGTCGTGTCTCCCTCCATAGTTGGACTCAACGCGAAAATTACTTCATGAATGTCTCCTGTTGAAACGCGATCTATCAGTGATTGGATATTCAAATCGGAAGGTCCAACGCCATCCATTGGAGAAATTATACCACCAAGAACATGATACCTTCCTTTGTAGGATTCTGTGGCTTCAATCGCAAGAATGTCACGAATATCTTCCACAACACAAATAGTCGTTCCGTCTCTTCTCGCATCCAAACAAATAGAGCATTCTTCCTGATCAGCAATATTTCCGCAGCTTTTGCATCGGTGTACGTTTGCTTTCATTTCCGTAAAAGCATCCGAAAAGGACTGAACATCTTCATCGGAACGTTGCAATAGATTCAGAACCAGCCGTAATGCAGTTCTGCGACCGATTCCTGGAAGAGACGCAATTTGGTCAACAGCAGCCTCGATGTGTTTGGAAGGAACTTTCACAATTCAAAAGTACCGATAAAAGAAAGATGCTAATCGGTGCGATTGATTACTTTTGCACAGTACGTTCGTGAACATGAAGAACCAAATCAACATACAAAACAAGAGGGCGCGCTTTGAATATCATTTGATTGACAAATTCGTGGCCGGAATGCAACTTAGTGGAACCGAGATTAAGAGTATTCGTAGCGGTAAGGCTAGTATTGTTGAGGCGTATTGCGTTTTTCAGGATGGAGAAGTATTTATCCGAAACATGCATATAAATGCGTACGAAAATGGATCTTTCTACAACCACAAGCCTCGAGGTGACCGGAAATTATTGTTGAACCGTAAAGAGATTAACAAGATTGAGAAGTTCCTGAAAGTCACAGGGAATACTTTAATTCCGCTTCGAATGTTTATTTCGGAGAAGGGGTGGGCGAAGCTTGAAATTGCTACTGCTCAGGGTAAAAAATTGCACGACAAGCGTCAAGATCTGAAAGAAAAGGATGACAAACGAGCCATGGATCGTGCAATGAAGAAGTACAAGTAATTAACGCAATCGATCTAGACTTTTAACAAGATTGTCATCACGTCGCACGAAAATCACTCCAAGAAGCAAGAAAATAGCGATCACAGGCAAGAGGAAGAATCCATATCCATATCCAATTTCCCAATCCAATTCTGCCACGCGCATTGGAATCAAATCCAATTCAGCAAACACACGAAGTGCCACTTGAGAAGCAATAAAAACTCCTGTAGTAACTGCTAATGTTGTCAAGAATAAGGCAATACCCAATCGAATTTGAGCCTTGCGATTTTTGTAGAGAAAAACAAGGATTCCCATACAGACAGCCATAATCAAACAACCGATTAATCCGAGGTCAAAAAGAACACCAATGCCACGTTTATCTACTTCGGTATCCATTGAATCATTTGCCTTTTTTAGCCCCTCTTCATATTTCTTCTTAGTGGCATGTATGTCTTTCACATAATTCATGTGAAAATCAAGGTCTGAGGCTTTGATAATAATTTCAGGGTGCCCTTCTTTCAATTGACGCTTAATATCGCTAGGTGCATCTTTGAAACTGGGGCTATAATAAGCTAGAGGAGCAAATGCTACTAATAGCATTAGAATGGCAGCTCCGAGAAAAAATAAGGTTTGTCGTCTTTGTAACATATGACTCGTACTATTG
Organism: Flavobacteriales bacterium; assembly: GCA_015665275.1. Taxonomy (GTDB): domain Bacteria; phylum Bacteroidota; class Bacteroidia; order Flavobacteriales_D; family Crocinitomicaceae; genus UBA4466. The sequence goes on from JADFAL010000081.1 coordinate 55,383, forward strand.
AGGCCAAATATACATAATCCGATCAGAGAAATCCGAACGTTAACAAATGTGCCCAACGATCTCCAGAGATTAGCATATACAGCATCAAGCCATTAATTCCATACATACAAAGCTGATACAGAACGGTAAAAGCTATTTTCCTTCGCTTGTAGAAAAGTGTAAATGCTGGGAGTGAAAAAAGAGGAATAAGAAGGAAACTTAATCGATAAAAATTAAAGTTTACTGGATATCCAAACGTTGCTGTCTTATCGCATCGCTGAACTCGAATGGGGTTGTGAAAAAGCCAACTGGACTCAATGAGAATTTCATGATCGCCGTAGTAAAGTTGGGAGTTAAAATATTCAATCCATATTTTCCCATGATCTCCTGTTTCTATTAAACTCACTCGCTTACCACCAATTCCGAAGGCAGCATTGGAATTAAATCCTGTAACGACATCGTCGGTGTAGTGATGCGGGAGGAGTAAGTCGATAGATATCGTAAAGGCCAAGATAAATCCAACAATTGCCGACGTTTTCATGAGTTTCCAGCGCCAACCACTTGTTAATTTCCGGAAGTAGAGCTCATTTTCAAGGTATTCGCGCAATTTCTGCTCCTCATAACGTTTTTGCGCTTCTTTGGCCCGTTGTTCTTGTTTAGCTCTATTTTCTTCTTTGTTCGGAGAAGTACTTCGCGTTTGCCTTTTTGGAGCAGTTCGTTGAGACGGAGCGGATTTCTTTCCCGTTAAAATTTCATAGGCCTCTTTTATTTCGATGAACTTTCGCTCTGCAGTGGGAGATGGGTTCTTGTCCGGATGGTATTGCATCACAAGCTTGCGGTATTGCTTGCGTACGTCCGAAATAGGAGCATTGTCGGGCAGACCTAATATTCTATAATAATGACTTCTCATCTCGCATTTCATTCGCTATAGTAGCCAATCGGTTGATTTTATCGCTTTTTGTATAGGTAAATTCAGAATAGAAATACACCTTTCCAGGAACATGATACTTTGGTAAAATAGCTTCGAGATCCTGCTTCTTAATGGGGAAGGGATCAGATTCCATACAAAGTATGAGACGTTCTCCGAGTTGCTCGTCAGGAATTCCAATGACAAAGAAATTAGCATTGAATAAAGGCGCCAAAAGCTTCTCTACTTCTTCCGGATGAATTTTAACACCTCCGCTATTTACAACGAAGTCTAATCGCCCTAACCATATGAAATCGCGATCACCAAAGAACTCAACGCAATCGTTTGTAACAAGATTATCAACACCCAAATGAGGTGCGGAAATTTGTAGTTTTCCATCTTTGATATTCGCTGAAACACCGTTTAATAAGCGAAACCTTTTACTTTTTTTGGTAATATTCCTCAGGGCTATATGCGAAATGGTTTCTGACATCCCAAAGGTATGATAGGCATTACAGGGCAGTTTTTGAATTTGTTTCTCAAGAGGCAAGGAGATAGGACCGCCGCCAATGATCAATTGCATCCGATCGTGAAAAGCATCTGGAGATTCCTTAATGGACCGTTGTACCTGATAGGGCACCATTGCAACAAATTCCATGGTTTTCGTTACATCTTTGAAAGGGTTGGCAGAAGGAAGTGTTACGTGAAGGTTTAAATTCCACTCCATTGCTCGAATGATCATCATTTTGCAGGCAATAGTGTCCGGTGAAAGACACAATAGTGCATTCATACCAGAATAGAATCCCAAAAAAGCTCCTGTCATTCTAGCCGAAGACCTCGCATGTGCCTTTAAAATATGGATGGTTTTTGGCGCTCCTGTAGATCCAGAAGTCTTGACTTGAAAGAAATCATCGGGACTATTCCATTGTGCCACAAAGGAATCTACGGATTCCTGAATGGATGGGTCATCTGTATGAAAATACAACTGCATGCTTTTGGAATGGAATTTGATTTAAAGGTAACAACAATTGCATTACAAGTTTGTAAGACAGTTCGTCTTGTGGGATTGTAAGGTAATGTTTACTTTAACGAACGAAAGTTCATACGTAGAACGAAAAACAACACAAATGAAAAAAATAGTTGCATTGGTAGGTGTAGGAGTCTTGTCGCTTGCTTTTATAAGTTCAACTTGCTCGTCGCATGCAGGTGAGTCGATAAGTAGCAATACGGAGAAATTAGCACCGGCGCAAGGAATTACTTTCAAGAAAAAGTCGTTCGAAGAGGCGAAGAAAGAAGCAAAGAAATCTGGGAAGCTAATCTTTATTGATGCTTACACAGATTGGTGTGGACCGTGTAAGCGCATGGCAGCAACTTCATTTAAAGACGCGAAGGTGGGAGAGATGTTCAACAAGAACTTTGTGAACATGAAAGTTGAGATGGAAAAAGATGCTGACGGACCGGAATTGGCCCGCAAATACAGAGTAGTTGCATATCCAACTTTGTTAATCGTTGATGGTAACGGAAAACTAGTAAAGCAGGCTGTTGGAATGAAATCCAGCGATCAACTTATCGCATTAGCGAAATCAGTGTTATAAAAAAAAAACATTGAAT
>JADFAL010000044.1 GCA_015665275.1 Flavobacteriales bacterium
ACAGAACTCTATCTTATTTTTTAAGCCAAAAAGTTCAAATATCGCTGAAGACCTACAGTAATCCATCGTATTCAATTTTCCAAAGGAATAACCCTTGAGGCGGAACAGAGGTAGCCGCAGCGCCTCTATCTTTTGCTTCTAATATTGTTTTTACTTCTGACGGTTTAATTTTACCCACTCCAACTTCGAGGAGGATGCCAACCGTAGCACGGACCATATTCCTCAGAAATCGATCTGCGGAAATTTCAAAGTAGAATTGCTTTCCGTCGTTAATCCATTCTGCTTTTGTGACTGTGCAGATATTCGTTTTGACATCGGTATGCAGTTTCGATAATGAAGTGAAATCCTGCGTTCCCAAAAGTAATTCTGCTGCCGAATTCATGGCTTGAATGTCCAGTTCTTGAGGGAAATACAAACTCGTTCCTGATTGAAATGGATCTTTTTGATGATGCGCGAAATAACGATAGGTACGAGCTGTCGCGCTAAAACGTGCATGCCAATCTTTTGACACCGGGTACACATCTTGAATGGCAATAGAATTGGGCAACATTCGATTGAGTTTGAAGCGAAATTTCTCCAAATCCTTCACCATCGGAATATCTACATGTAAAATGTAATGATGCGCATGAACCCCTGTATCAGTGCGCCCACATCCCACAACGGAAATCGGTTGATTCGAATGTAATTTGCTTAACTGAGATTCAATAACCTCCTGAACAGAGATGTCTTTCGGTTGCTTTTGCCAGCCAAAATAATCCGTGCCATCGTAACAGAGTTCTATAAAATACCGCTGAAGAGCGTCAGCACTGGAGTCCATTATGAATTGATTATTCCGGGAACTCGAAACTTGTCAAATCAATCTCGTACAAATCCATACTCGATTTTTGACCTGTAATTTCTAATCCTGCAATGTATCCTTTCTTGTTCGCCGGATCGTATACAAAGTGCGTATCGTTGTTCACTGTGTTGATGCCAGCTCCAAGGTTTACAGGGTCCGACCATTCGTTCTTTCCGATGCGCTTGGTTACGTAAATATCAGTTCCTCCCATTCCTTCTGCTTGTCCGTCAGAACTGAAGAATAAATATTTTCCGTCAGGAGAAACGAATGGAGTAGTTTCACGACCAATAGTGTTGATATTGTCTGGTAAAAGTTCTGCATTTCCCCACGATTTCCCGTTTCGCTCAACTCGGTAAATGTCCGTAGACTTCTTCTCGCCTTTACGATCCGATACAAAGTACATCACGTTTCCGTCTGCTGTCAAAGATGCTGCGCCGTCAAAGAATGAAGTATTAATTGTCTTGTTATCGATTGCTTTCGGCGAGTTCCACGTTCCTTTGTTGTTCTTTTTAATAATGCAAATGTCCGAAACACGGGTAGACTTTTTTACGTCAGTCATTGTGTTGTTCAGTGTCACAACAGCCCAGTGTCCATCAGCGGAAATCCAGTTAAGGCAATCAAACCCTTCGCTGTTCATTTTCCCAAGATCATTGGATACTTCGTCCCACATTTCCAATTCCGGTTCGTAAACTACACGGTAGGTATCCTCAAAATATAACTGATCGTCTGGGTTCATATTCCCTCCCGTAGTATTAGATCTTCTTGAAACAAAATAAAGTACTGTGTCTTGTCCTGACAATACAATATTGTAATCATGGTATCCCGAGTTGATGTCTCCCGACATGCGCACACGCTCAAATTTCGCTCCCGACTCCATCTGCTTCTTGGCGTAATTGCACTGATCAATATTTTGTTGGATTCGAAGATCGTGCACACGAAGCTTGGACAATTTCTCCATAGCCAATTCGTAGTACTTGATAGCTTCGTCCAATTCATTGTTACGGTGATACGCAAGGCCAAGAACATAGTATAATTCATCGGTTACGTCTTCTTTTCCCATGTCTAGGGCTTCTTTTCCATATTTCAATGCATATCCGTAGTTATCCATACGGTAATGACATTTTGCAATCCAGTAGGGAGCTCTCCATGTAAAAGGGTCTTTCACGGCAGCCTGACGAAACTTAATAAGCGCATCACGGACTTTTCCTTCGCCCCATTTCGTTTTGCCATCCTCTATCATTACAAGGGCGGCAGAGCGATCAATTAGCTTACTCGTTGAATCTTTAGGTTCTTCAAAATTATTGGCTCCGAAGGATAAATTGACGGCCAATACAAACAGGCAACTTAGCGCGATACGGTACAATTGGTTCATAGTAATTAATTTGTAGTTGCTTGAGTAATACAAAAGTTGTGCAAAACAAGTAAAAAATCCTTTTTCTTAGGATTCTTCTTCCTCTAAAGTATCTATTTTTTGCGAGTAAACATTTGTTTTTAAGTCAACAAGATCGTCCATGGCGATAGTCGCAGCAACAATTGCAAGGATCGGAGCGACCGAAGCACAAAGCCAAAGTGAAAAATGTTTTAGGAAAGGAAGAAATTCAAAATCTGACCAATCGAATAAAATTCCAACATCTACCGGAACAAAAATCAATAAAGAATAAATACTTCCGATTGCCACCGCCACGCCACGATGATCTCTTACGAAATGAATACTTTGATCCATGTCCATTCGTTTGCGCTCCAGAATATAATCTAAGAAACCGAAACCATAGTAGAAACAACCTACGAGGTAGGTGAGATAGAACAACGGAGAACTTCCAAATTCCGAACCACTAAATACATAGGTCACAATAAGGATCAGAATGAAAATGGCGTATTCCCACATCATGTTTCGCACAACGATTCGCATGGCTCTTTTGATATCGTCGATAAGTTGCTTAAAATTAAATGGGTAGGTGTTTCCCGTCAGAATCTTCTCTGTCCTCATACTAATCTCCGAAAGCAGGGGGGATAGAATAATGATCACGAGATACTTGGCGAATTTCATCAGCAAGATCGCGAGGGTAATTTCGATCATTACCTGAATCAAAATCCAAACGATTTCACTCATATTCTCAGCAGCCAAATCCATTGGTCTGGATTGAATCCATTCGCCAATTTTGTAAACCACAAGCATCAAAATAGCCGGTATAATAAAGAACCAGTACATCTTGTGCTCGATGATGAACTTAATGGCTTTAATGTAGGATTTATAGCCGAAAATGAGGTTTCTCAGAAATCGCATAGTCAAAAATAAACAAAGCAATCAATATCCCGTAGTTTCTATTGTATTTGTATCTTTGCGCTTTCAATTATTGTGGATCCACAAAGCAAAATCGTATGAATTTCAGCAGTTTAACAGCAATTTCTCCGGTCGATGGAAGATACCAGGGAAAAACGCAGGAATTACAGTCTTATTTCTCTGAATTTGGTCTAATCCGATACCGTGTTATCGTTGAGGTAGAATACTTCATCGCCATGGTAGAATCTGGAGTGGCACCCTTGCAATCTTTCCCGAAAGAGAAATACGATGCGTTGCGAGCGATGTGTACGAACTTTTCGGAAGAAGATGCGCAGTGGATCAAGGACACAGAAAAGGTAACGAACCACGATGTGAAAGCGGTTGAGTACTTCGTAAAGGAAAAAATGCGCGGGCTGCAACTAGACGATTACTTAGAGTTTGTGCACTTTGGATTGACGTCTCAGGATATCAACAATACTTCCGTGCCTTTGTCTTTGAGAGATGCGGTGAAAGAACAATACATTCCTTTATTGGACGAAATGATCGCTTCTTTAGAAGGATTCGCGCAAGACTGGAAAGATATACCCATGTTGGCGAAAACACACGGTCAACCGGCTTCACCTACACGATTGGGGAAAGAAATTCAAGTATTTTCTGAGCGGTTGAAAGTGCAGAAAATACAATTGGAAGCGATTGATTACTCTGCAAAATTTGGCGGTGCGACAGGAAACTTTAATGCGCATCACGTAGCATTTCCCGAGAACGATTGGGTAGCCTTCGCAAATGATTTTGTGAATAACACCTTGGGATTGTCCAGAAGTCAAACAACGACACAAATTGAGCACTACGATAATTTAGCAGCCTTGTTTGATGTCTTGAAACGAATCAATACGATCGTTTTAGATTTGGATCGCGATATGTGGATTTATATTTCTATGGAGTACTTCAAGCAAAAATTGAAGGAAGGAGAAGTAGGATCTTCAGCAATGCCACACAAAGTAAACCCGATTGATTTCGAAAACTCGGAAGGAAATGTGGGAATCGCCAATGCTTTGTATGAGCATTTATCGGCGAAATTGCCGGTGTCTCGATTGCAACGCGATTTGACAGATTCTACAGTGCTTCGTACGATTGGTGTTCCAATGGCGCATTCCTTTATTGCGTTTAAAGCGACCTTGAAAGGATTAAGTAAATTATTACTCAATAAAGGAGCTTTCGAAGCCGACTTAGAGCAGAATTGGGCAGTGGTAGCTGAAGCTATCCAAACGATTTTACGTCGTGAAGGGTTTCCAAAACCTTATGAAGCACTGAAAGGACTAACAAGAAAAAACGAAGCAATAACAAAACAAACTGTTCATTCTTTCGTAGATTCGTTAGAAGTGTCCGATGCACTGAAATCAGAGTTAAAGGAAATTACACCTCAAAACTATACGGGAATTCAGTTGGTAAAGTAGCATTGGACTGATTTTTGAAGTTCAATAGCTAGTGAGGTTAACATTCATCATACTTTTATTTTTCTGGGTTATACCTTCTCAGGCACAGGATTATGCTGTGGATTGGGGTGAAATGCAGCGTTCGAATGGCCGCATGGTTCAAATCTTACCAGATTCACTTGGAAACTTCTATGCACTTCGATGGGTAGGAGGAAATTTAATGGGCCGATATAAGGTTTCGCGTCATGAAAACTTAGAACAAGTAGCCCGTGGGTCTATCTCATTGGAGGTACCGGGAGGTATTGGAACCTTCGAAGGGCTGCGCTTGATTGGCGACCGTCCGGTTGCTTTTTTGTCTGATAAGCGAGGAGATACACGTTTGTTGTTCATGCAAGAATATTCAACGGAGCTTGAGAAGAAAGGCGAACCGATCCAATTGGCATCGTACGATGTAGATAAATTAATCGATCGTGGTTGGTTTGACGTAATTCAATCCAATAATGGAAAGTATTTCTCAGTTATTTGGGAGATCCCTGGGAAGAAAGAAGAGAAAGATCGCTACGGTTTCCGGATTTATGATGCGAATATGGTAGAAATCAACGAGGGCGATTACCGTCTGCCTTTTGCCTCCGAGCTATCGACCATTCACGGACATTACCTTTCTAATAGCGGTGACTATTTCTTATCGATTTCTGAATACAAGAGAGGAGAAAGGAATTTGGTATTTAAAGACAATCGGGAATTTATTGCACTCCACATTTATCACATCGCACAAGATGGGTTGCAGGATTTCAAATTGGATGTAGATGATCGTCGCATCATTGCAATGACTCTTTCCACGGCATCAACGGATAGTTTGACGGTTACGGGAATTTACGGAATGAACGATACGCCCGGTGTGGATGGAGTTTTCTATCAGCGAATTGATTTGAAGAACGGGGAGACTACAATGGAGGGGTTTAGGGGATTCGATAAAGATTTCATCACCCAAGATTGGTCCGAACGTGATATTTTGCGATCGGAACGTCGCGAAGACAGAGGTCGTGGTTCTGAGCCGCAATTGTATAATTATCGCATGCGAGAGGCGCATATTCTTGAAGACGGAAGTATCGTGGGTACCTTGGAGCAATATTTCGTTCAGATCAGTAATACCCAATCGGGGCAAACAGGTGACTTCTCGAACAACTACAATTACTATTACAACGACATCATTGCCTACAAAATCGATGCGGAAGAACAATTTGCCTGGGTTTCTAAAATCGATAAGGTTCAAGTTTCAACCAACGATGGAGGTCCGTATAGTAGTTACGAGAGTTTTGTGGCAGATGGGAAACTGAACTTCATTTTCAATGATCACATCAGCAATTATGACCAGAACGGCAACTTTATTGATGCGCGTCAAATTTATGCAGCGAATTACTCCAAGCGAAGAAATGTGGTGGCATTGGCCAATGTAGATTTGGAAACCGGGGAGATAACAAGAAAGCCATTTTTTGATCGAGAAGATATTGATGCATTGGTAATGCCAAAGCTGTTCAATGTGAACTACCGAAGCAATGAGGTGTTAATCTATGCGATTTGGGGAAGGCAAGAGAAGTTTGGCTTGCTCAGGTTTTAATGAATCGGATTTTAACCCGAAAGGAAGCATTAAGGCAATGTAACCCTAAGAATCTGATTTGGATTGAAGCAAGATTTTCAATTTTTCCTTCTCTTCGGTTGTGAAGGAGTATTCACCAAGATGCTTAAAGCGCTTCGATTGCATCATTTCATCCAATGTATCGCTGTCGCGAAAGAACTGGCGGCAATTCTTGCAGATAGCTGAATGCATACCAATAGACATGCGATCCCCTAAAGAGATACGCTCGATTTTTGATCGCTCAACAAGTTCCGTAATGTCTTGGCAGTCTTTCATCGCAATTCAGCTTTTGTAAGGCAATCGCGCAATAATAATTTAGCACGATGAATAATCACCCATAGATTGGAAGGAGTGATCTCCATATCCTTACAAATATCATCACTAACTTTTTCGTCCAGATACTTGGAGGCTATAACGCCGCGCCATTTCGGAGGGAGTTTTTCGATACAATTGTACAATTCCATGGTAGCCTCTTCCTTGGTGATTTGATCTACAACAGACTCAACAGATGTACTGTTCTTCTTATCCATCAGCCAGTGCTTGGCTTTGCCTTCCTGATCAAAGTAGGATGATACTGGGTCCGTGTAGCGCGTTTCTGCTTTTCTCCAATGATCAATGATCTTGCGGTTTAGAATGCTTGTTAACCACGTGCGAATATTACTGCGGTTTTCAAAACTGTCCAATTTTGTAATTGCGGAAACGAATGTGTCTTGGACCAAATCTTTGGCTAATTCAAGATCTTGCAGTTTGGACATTGCGAACGATAACAAATAATCACTCTGTTCTTCAACCAACTTCCCTGTATCTATACTAGTATCACTCACTTTGAAAAAAGTTTCTTAAAACGTCTAACGAATGTAAAAAGTAAGAGAAATATCGAAACGAAGCCAAAGCTGCGGCCTAAAACGTCACCGTATTCTGAATAAACGGTTGAATTGCTATTGAGGTTAATAGTTGCATTTATAGCCTTCTTTTCTCTCCACTTCGTAGCTTTCAAAATGTCTCCTCTTTGATTGACAACACAAGTGGTTCCGGTGTTCGCAGATCGCAATACACTGCGTCGATTCTCAATGGCTCTTAAGCTTGCAAAGCTAGCATGCTGTTTGTATCCTGGTGTGTCTCCCCACCAACCATCGTTTGTAATGATACAAATTACCTCTGCTCCCTTGCGGCATTGTTCTGCAACAAAACCTCCGAAGATGGATTCGTAGCAAATCACAGGTGCAAATTTGAACTTCTTGGATTTGAAAATCTTTGGTGAATCTTCTACTCCATATCCAACTTGAGTTCCGTCCATGGAAATCGCCCAATCGGACATGAATGGTAGACTGTTCGCAAATGGAACCTTTTCTACGCCGGGTACCAACTTCGATTTTCGGATAAATTCTGGCTTTCCTTCTGGATTGATATGCAGAGAGGCATTATAGTCCTCTAGGAATTCTCCATTCCCCATTGGGCGCATGGTAACAGCTTTCTGCTTTTTGAAAACTCTGGAACTCGAAACACCCCATAAGATGTCTGCCTTGTTCAAATAGGGTTGTGCACTTCTTAGCAAGCTATACAATCTATTGGATTGAATACGCTCTTCTTGAATATCCCTCCAATAAGCCGTTTCCGGAGCCAAAACAATGTCGGTATTTGGCGTCACCTTTTCAACTGCCTGCTTCAGCATATCATTGGACTGCAAAAGAGGATCGGAGCCAAATTTTTCAGAAGGCATGTCGTCCTCAGGTTGCAACGGATTGAGGTTGGGCTGAATCAAAATCGCCTCTAATGGATCTTTCTGCTCTTCGTAAGAATAATAGGTAATGAGAGAAATGGTAAGAGGAATGATTAATGCAGCTCCTGCAATGTAAAACAAGGGTGTTTGAATACGCCATGTCTCCTTTCTTAGGTACACATTTTCAATCGTTCGGAACAATAATAAGTTGATCACAAGAATCCATAATGTTCCTCCTAGAGCGCCGGATACGCTGTACCATTGAATCCAACTTGGACGAACGCTGAAGACATTTCCAAAAGTGAGCCACGGCCATGAACTTTCCCAGTCGTAGTGGAAATATTCGAACCCAATCCAATATAAGACCAACGCAATAATGCCTTCTTTGTGACCAACGTATTTCTTCGTGAGGTGAAATCCGTAAAAGACAGTTGCCATCAATAGCGTATTTAATAAGAACGCCAATATCGCCCCTCCTTGGCTCGCATTCCATACCCACCACGTTGTACCAATGTTATAGATGAAGAAGGTGAGATATGCATGAATGAAAACTTTTCCAGAACGATAATTCTGTCGTGAAATATACGATTCGACGAAAAGAAGCGGAATCCAGGCGATGAATACCAAAGGCGTGATGCTGCCCGTGAAAGGAAAGCATAGTACCATGAGCAGTCCGGAAAACGTACTCAATAAATAGCGCTGTGCCTTGGTCAATTTCATTGGAATAAAAGTAGGGAGAAAAAACCAGTTGAACGACCTTGAAAGGAAATCTAATGATGCTAATTTACGATTAGCGGACTGGCGTTTTTAAGTCCTTTTTCAAGGTCCAGGCCTATTTGCCCTTCAATGTCTTTAAAAAGTAAGGATAGATTCCACGGATATGGGATTTCACCTTTCATTTGCCAGGTTACTTTGCTTTCGTTGGGGCCATTGTCTTCAATTTGGACGATCAAATTTGCTTGAATGGATTGGGGTTCTACAAAATCTACTTTGTATTCAATGCTTTCGTTTTCATTCAAGGTAATTATTTCTTGCGTTCCTTCTCCAACCCGATTGTTTGAACTTTTCCAATGCATTTTATAGCCAATCTCTCCCGGTGTTCCTTCGTACCAGATGTTTGCGTCAGGATCTTGGTTCAGCCAGACATTGAAGTCTTCATGATTTTCAAGGTTCTTGAAATATTCAAAGGTTTCTTGTCGATTGGCAGAAATGGTATCGCTTCGTTTTACTTCAAAAGAACGATCGACGAAGAAAGCAATAACCAGCACAATGCCTGCTAATGAGGCAGCGGCTACAATAAGTTTGAGCAGGAATTTCATAGTAGCGTAGTTTGCTTTAAATGGCGTTTCCCGACCAATATAACAAAGAACAGCCCCCCTGAAACAGGGAGGCTGTTATAGTAATCAACGTTGGCTTCTTAATTATTCGAAAATAATTGTCATCTCAACACGTCTGTTTTTCTGTCTTCCTTCAGCAGTCTCGTTATCAGCGATTGGCTGAGTTTCACCAAAGAACAATACGCTTAGACGGCTACCGTCAACTCCTTTGCTCACCATGAAACGCTTCACTGATTCAGCACGCTTCTTAGATAGGATTAAGTTGTTTTGTGCGGCACCTTGGCTATCCGTGTGACCAGCAATTTGCAACTTCCATTCAGGCTTCTTGTTCAATACTTCAGCCAATTCTGTCAACGATAGGATAGACTCATCTTTAATGATGTCTCTAGCTGTTTCGAACTCTAAGTTATCGAAGGCAGTCTGCAAGATTTCTTGAACTTCCTCTTCGATTACCGGACATCCTTTGTTTTCAATTGGACCGGCAACTGTAGGACAGTCATCGTCTTTGTCAAGAACTCCATCTTCATCTGTATCAGAGTAAGGACATCCTTCGTTTTCAACTGGACCAAAGATGTATGGACACTTATCGTCTTTATCCAACAATCCATCTTCATCAGTATCTGGCCAAGGACAACCGTTGTTCTCTTGTGGTCCAGGTACTTCAGGACAATCGTCCAAGAAATCAAGGATTCCATCATTATCTGTATCAGGACATCCATTGTTTGCCAATGGACCTGGTACATCTGGACAAGCATCGTCTTCATCTTTGATTCCGTCACCGTCAGTATCCGGGCATCCTTTGAACTCTGCCAATCCTGGCGTATCCGGACATTCATCTTCAGGGTCAATAATAGTGTCACCATCAGCATCAGGACAACCTTTCAACTCCTTCTTACCAGGAAGTTCAGGACAGTTGTCATCTTTATCTGGAATTCCATCTCCGTCTTTGTCCGGACATCCTTTGAATTGCTCCAATCCAGCTTCCAATGGACATTCATCCTCAGTATCTTGAATTCCGTCACCGTCCGTATCAGGACATCCACGGAACGTCCAAACACCAGGAGTCGTCACACATTCATCAACATCATCAGAAACAAGGTCACCATCTTCATCCGATGGGTGACCGTAAAGAACCGGAATACGCAATCCAGCGTAAAATTCTGCACCTTTGATTTTACCAAATGCAAATAATGTTCGCATGTCAGTTACTCCAACGGTAATCGGTCCAAGTCGTGTAGCAAGTCCCGCTTTGAAACCGGAGTACTTGTTCATTGACATCGGTACATGCAGTCCAAACCATGCTTGATCGAAGCTTGGTGTGATGGACAATTGATTCGCCGTACGCACACGGTGCGGGTTACGACGGTTTTGAATACTTGCGATACCCGTAACGTTTACATAAAACCACTTGTATATGTGGTAATCGAACTGTAAACTAATTGCAGTAGGTAATTGCATGAAGAATGTTCCAGCGTCATCTGTAGCGTTCCATCCATTACCAGGTACGGTGTTCAATGAATCAACAATACTGTCAAAGCTAACCAAACCAGAGGCCGCATCAAATATAGTAAGGTCAAATAGGTTGTTACTATTCACACTAAAGTCACGTGATAAACCTCCTTTCGCGAAACGCATTCCTCCAATATCAAGAATGGAAGCACCAGCACGAATTTTGTATTTGTCTTGATCACGACGCCAGATGTTTGTTTCTCCATCCATGTCGTATTTGTACTCTTTCCAATCCGGACGCCATTCGTAAACGAATCCAAGATCCAATCCCAATCCGAATTTTGATGCTGCTTCTGGTAATCCAGATTCGGGTGCGTTACCTTCTATCAATCCTTGAGAGTGACCGTAAGAAAAATCTCCTTGTAGGTACTGTGTGGTATCGTCGTTAAGTAGGTTATAGCTAAGGTTGTCGGTATGCACATAAGCGGCCGTGTATCCTTGAAGGAATTTCGCTTTTCCACCCGCTTTCATGAAGTGTTCACCGTCTTCCTTAATTACTTGGGAGTAAACCAATCCGTATTCTGCCCATGACATATGATTTACGTTCAGTAATTCTTCATCAAATTGCTTATTCCATAGCGTGGAGATGTCCAAACTGTTTTCTGCCAACAAGGCTAGTTTTGGATCAACGTCGTCAATGTTCGTGATGGAACGGAATTTCACCGAGGCTCCAACAGCAATTTTACGATTGATGTGGAACATAAAATTCAAGGCGTCAACCTGAACGTTGTTGTAGAAACCAATTTTTTTAGTGGATGATGCATCGTAGTTTCTAAAAATGTAACGATCTGCAAATGTGGAATCCGGAAGAATCCAGTCATTATTCGGATTGCTCCCAGTCAGGTTGTATTCTCCTGTGTTCGGATCATCTGGAGAGAACGATTTTCTCCACCACTTTGGCATGTCCTTAGAGTCGAAGTATCCGGCATTAGTCCATAATCCAAAATTGGCGCTGAACAAGTTTACATCGGTTACAAATCGGCCATCTACAAAACTTGCAGGCTGTAGATCGATACCCATGGTACCGGCATAGTTACTTCCGGTGATACCAAGATAGTTTTGGGAGAATCCTGTAAAACACAGGTTGAGTGCGACTAGCACTCCGAGTAGTTTTAGCGTTTTCATTAGTTTTCGTTTGGTTTCAGTCCTCAATATACTGTATCACAAATTGATCTACAACAGTTGTGATACATTTAGAGTTTCCAACCGTTTGCAAATGCACACGAGTTTGTCCTTCTAAAGCTTTGTTGCTCAATTGTGATCCGTCAGTACCGTACAAATATACATTATTCTCCAATGCATCAATAACACAAATGTAGGTTTTACCTGATTCTAGCGTTGTAATGTACAGGTCGCCTACATCGCTAAACGGGACGGTGATTTGGCCAAACCCTATGCCTTCTTCATTGAGCAACGAGAGCGTGTTTCCGGTTTGAATTGCCATGGCATTTTCACTGATGTACAGGAGTTTACCTTCAGGGTATCGATCAATGTTATCTTGCCTTCCTTTTTGATCCATGCGCACCAAGGCATTATCTGTAATCGAGAATCTATAGAGTTGATTGGGCACTTTTACCGATTTCGATCCTGGAAGAATTTCGAAAGATCGAAGCGATCGTCGTTTTTCCAGTTCAAACATGGTGAATTGTACAGTATTCGAAGCTAATCCAGCAAACAGTCGTTTCTGACTTACCCAAATATCAATGGGCTTTTGGATGGGATGATCTACTTTGTAAACGTCGAGTTCTCGTCCTTTGGCATCAAATTGAATGAGTTTATTGTTCTCTGTTCCAACAAGGAAATAACTGCGCTCGCGCCAGCGGTAAAACTTGGTTGGTGCCGTAATCTCACTTTCAATGTTCACGGGAAATCCGGTGGCATCTTTTCCTTTAAGATCCCACAAATAGAGTTGATTGCCAGTATTCAGATGTACGTACATCTCACCATTGTAATGCAGGTCGATAAGGGAAATGGTACCTACGATCTTGTCATCAATCTTTTTCTTCCAAGCGAGTTTTTTGTTGGTATAACAAGCAATTTCTCCTTGGGTGCCCAGAACTGCCAAATTTCCTTGTCCCGGAAGAACAACAAAGTCCTTAATGTCGAAGCCGCAACTTAAGTTCACCGAGGCACTCAGTTCTTTGGAAGCTTCAGGAACTGGAATTCCTGTGTATGTTTCCATAAGTCGACCTTGATAGACGGATTTCGAAAAACTCTGATCTTCTCCAACAAACCTTTCAGATACAGCTTTTGGTAATTCTCCGAAATAGCGGTAACGAACATTTGTACTTGAAGCAATCGTAATGCCGAGCTTATAGTCTGCAAGCATTTTATCGCACGCCGATTCACTTTCGGAGAAAACGACAAGATCTTCGAGATACTTTACAACATAAGACCCTCCTTGCGACGGAAAGTCTTTCGTTAAACGATTCTCGAATCGGTTGCTATCCAAGGTCTGATTAATGTCATTCAAGATGAGGATGGGGTTTTGACCGCCTAGGTAATCAGACACGATCACCGTTTCACCATCGTAGTCAGCGACAGCAAAACCGTTAAGTAGCCACTGATGCATGGGGCCTGTAGCAAATTCCTGATCGAGCGTTGCGTAGTAATCACGTTCGTAGAAATGATAGTTGGAAATGTTTCGGGAGACCAATCCAGCAAAGATGTTCTCGTCTTTGATTTGTGTTCCTTGTTCGATGTTCGCGTTTCTAGTCACGAAGTTGACACGTCCGTTTGCTTTAAAATAAATGTCTGTAGTGTTCTTGATTCCCTTGTCTGCGAAGGTTATCAAACTGGCAGAAGCTTTTTTATCAATAAGGAAATGTGTTGATTCATCTCCTTCATGAAGCAAATTACCTTTGGAAAGGTAGAGGCTGTTTTTGTAGAATTTGCCTGAATATCCTGCAACGCTCACTTCTGAACCATCGATCTTTACCGACTTATCATCAAAGAGTTTTTTGATGGATTGTGAATTCCAATTTACCTCGGAAAACAGCAGTAGATGTGCACGTTTTTGACTGAAATATCCTTTCTGATAGCTGCTGTCATTAAGACTTTTGATTAAATCTAGCGTAGGTGCCTCTTGAAACGACTCAATGGCATTGAAATTCACTTCATCCGAACGCAGGACGACCAAAAGTTGACCATCGGATTCAGAGAACACAATTTCAGGAACGTAATTGTTCTTGGCACTAGCAATGTCCCATGCATAATAGGCGATCCAGGCTAAGCTAGCAAGGAATAATATACCGAGAAGTACACGTTTGAACATCCGTATCCATTTTTATCAAAAGTAGGAAGAAGGACGGCTGGTATTCATGGAACGTTCAGTAGAAATGAACAGGTGTCTGTTTACTCTAAAAGAGTTCCAATTGTTCGGGTGGCAAGAGCGTGAAGGATTGTCGATGATATTTACAGTCACCGTGCTTTTGAACTCCCAATCGATGCTTTTTGGTTGGATACCCTTTGTTGCTAGCCCAATCGTACATTGGGAATTCTTCTGCGATTTTTTCCATGTAATCATCGCGATAGGTTTTCGCGAGAATTGAAGCCGCAGCAATTGAGAGGTATTTTCCATCTCCTTTGATAATGCAAGCGTGCGGAAATTTAGCATGTGGATTGAAACGATTTCCATCGATGAGCAAGAATTCTGGTGCTTGTTGCAGGGCATCTACCGCTTTATGCATCGCAAGAAAACTGGCATTCAAAATGTTGATTTCATCAATTTCATTCGGGTAAACGAATGCTACGGCATGCGCAAGTGACTGCTCTTCAATTATGGGCCGGAGTGCTTTTCGTTTCGCTTCTGTAAGTTTTTTGGAATCGTTTAAAATCTCGTTCTGAAAGTCGTCTGGGAGAATTACGGCTGCAGCAACTACGGGGCCTGCAAGGCAACCTCGGCCTGCTTCATCACAGCCCGCTTCAATCTGTTCTTTACGGTAATGGAGCAAAAGATTACTCATGCGAACAAATTTGGCAAAAATATTGTAGATTCGTTTACCTGAAACAACGTTTCGAACGAATTATACGTCTAATAGTAAAAGAAGAAGATAAGATGAAAAAATTGATTTCTACGTTGGTATTTGTACTTGGAGTAGTTGCTTTGAGTTTTGCCCAAGACGCAAAGAATACAGCAATTTCACAAGGCGCTAAGGAATTGGCAACTAGTAAAGTGAACGGTACATATGTGTATACTTTACCTGAAGGAACGACTCAAGAAGAAGTGACTAAGGTGGCTGCATATTACCCGGATTATTTCACCGTGTCATTCGATGCATCATCTCGTGAGGCTTCAGTACAGATTACTGGTGAAACAGCACCAAGTTCTCAAGTTATGCTTCGTTTCCTTTCTGGATGCGGCGTAATGTATGTTGATGTAGACGGAGACAGTCACCAATTGAATTTATTCTACGCAGAATTCGTAAAATAAAATTCTTAAAAATATGTTATACCCCGACGCTTAGAGGTGTTTGGGGTTTTTTTATGTGTATTTTTGTCAAAGAAATACGAATTCTAATTAATCGACTATGAAGAAATATATGATTGCATTTGCAGTTGCAGCTATTGCGATTGCTTGTTCAGCACCAGAAACAAATCAAGAAGGGAAAGAAAAATTGGGAAAAAGCTACGGTCCTGTTAAAGTTGACGTAAGCAAAGCAATTACTGTAAAGGAAATGTTGAAAGACTTTGAGGGAAAAGAAGGCGAAGTTGAATATACTTTTGAAGCCGACATCTCAGAGGTTTGTTCCAAAGCGGGATGCTGGATCAATGTTGACAAAGGAAACGGGGATATGTTTATGGTTCGTTTCAAGGATCATTTTACGATTCCACCGAAGACTGATGTTGGAACTGGAGCTTACTTGCATGGAGTAGCATTCATGGATACAATTTCCGTGGCTGATTTGCAGCACTTCGCTGAGGATGCGGGTAAAAGTCAAGAAGAAATTGACATGATTACAGAAGCTGAGTTTGAATTGAACTTCACTGCTGACGGAATTACGTTGAAGAAGTAACTATTCATATAGAAATTAAAAACCCTGACGTCATTTGATGTCAGGGTTTTTTTATGTGTTGATTGGTCAGGTGGTTATTACTTTACAAGCGCCTTCCCAATTTTCATTGTTGATGACCGCCCCATCGCTTAAGGTCTCAACATCTACAGCGGCTAATGTGCATGAGTTTTCCCAAGTTGTGTGTCCGGGCCCTGGTTCTCTCTGAATGAATAGTTCTAGGTTGTCCGTTGTGTTAATATTCAAGGTAGTTGGTGTTTTTACGCCATTGCTTGGTGCTCCTGTTATTTTTCCCATTATTGCGTTTCCTTGAACTGCTACTAAGTTGGCTGTTGAAAGATTTTCCATCGTGATACTCGTAGTTGGTGGAGAGAAACTCGCTAACAAGGCCGGGTCGCATGTACTTGGGTTGGGTGCCGATGCTGGAGGGTTTTCCGGAATTGGTAATGATGCCAGTCCACTAACATGTTGAAATTGTGCCTCAAGTGCAGACACTCCTCCCTTTGCTGTTTTTCTGAAGTTTCCAGATTGGTCTTCATTTTGAATGTACAAGCCTAAATTGTTCTTTTCATTGAAAAACGAAAATGCGATTTGACCAGAGAAATTTTCATAAAGCTTCTTCTCTGTATACATTTGAGTAATGATGGCCCAGTCTCGCTTCCATGTCTAAACGGCAGAAATTGCTCCAATTTCAGAAAAAATGATGGGTATTGGCATACCACTCCATTTTTTTACAATGTTATCGTAACACGTTAATGGGTCTTTTTTGGGGTCTTCCGCTGTCACGTAGCGATATGTGTTTAGCCCAATAAAGTCTGCACGCTCTGCGGCATTTGTTCCACCAGCATAGTATTCTGCGCAAATGTCAGTTCCAATCAATCCAGCCGGAACAACCGAAGGTTGAAAAACATCTCGGATGGCAACTCCTACTGGAATCGCGCGATACCCTTTTGAAGTAATGTAAGTTTTCAAATCTCTAATGAAAGATTTGAGGGCGGCAGCGATATTCTTCTGTATTTGAACGGTTTCTGCTACACTATTGTTCATGGAATAGATATAGCCTGGGTCTTCTGTTTCGTTTCCTACAGAAAATGCCAAAGTATTTGGATATTTCTGAAACAAATCAATCACTTGAATCCCTCGCATGTATAACTGATAGTTGTAGTCTGGGGTTAAGGATTTAATGCAGATTTCTTTGTTTTCTACTTCTAGCATCACATAAATTCCATTGTCTTCTAATAATTTCATGGTTTTATCGTGCGATGCGGTAAGGTCAATTTGATACACACGAATCATGTTGATGTTCAAGTCCTTTAAATAAGGAAGCAGTACGGTATTCGTGTAGTTATAGTTTGTGTCCGATAGGGGGTAATCGTAAAAGCTAATGCCTTTGCCGGGTTGCAGACAGACACCGTTGGCCATGAAGCGGTCTCTGCTTGAAAGCTTTAGTGCCTTTCCATCTACTGATACTGTTGGGAATGTTGTACTCATAGTTTTTTGTTTTATGTAGTTTATAATCAGAATGATTGTGCATTCGAATCTTTCTTATTTGCTAAAGTCTTCAATTTTGAGTCTCAGAAAGGTCTGATTGACATGAAATGGAGTTTTTTTGTTACGAAAAGGTTTGTTTAAGATTTTACTATGTGAATTATCTTCGCTTCGAGTTCCAATTAATTTCGCTGTGGTTCTGTAAAGACATTGGTTATGGTCCATAAAAAAAGGCCGTCTTACGACGACCTTTCAATATATTCATTAGGCAATTTTAATAACAGTACCCATTCGCTTCAATTAGCTTTTGAGCAATAACTTGACGTGCTTCTTTTACGTTAAACTGCTGTGTTTTCGTGAAGCGTTTCAGCCCCATCAACATCATGCGCAGTTCATCCCCTTCTGCAAATGAATTAACAGCATCTTTACCGGCTTTATTGATTTTGTCCGCTGTGTCATAAAACAACGTTCGAACAATTGCGATTTGTTCCTTGCATGCGTCCTCTCCTTGCGCGTCAATCATTTGTTGAACGCGTAAAAGAGTAGATTCTGCGATGTAAGTGTCGATGGACATGTCTGCAATGTTCATCAATACTTCCTGTTCTTTTGCGAGGGATTGCATCAGTTTTTGAACAGCTGATCCAGCAACCATTAGAATCGATTTCTTGAAACCTTCCAATGCATCGAACTCTGCTCCTAAAGGCCCCTCGGTAGGATCTTTCATTTCAGGGATGCTTACCAATTCGTTCGCAACGCTCATTGCAGGTCCCATTAAATCTAGTTCGCCTTTTAATGCGCGTTTCAAGACCATATCGACCGTGAGCAAACGGTTAATTTCATTGGTGCCTTCGAAAATTCGATTGATTCGAGCGTCGCGATAAGCGCGTTCAACAGTTGATTCTGCTGAATAACCCATTCCACCAAAAATTTGAACTGCTTCGTCGGTAACGTAATCCAATGCTTCTGATCCAGCAACTTTCAGAATAGCACATTCAGGTGCGAATTGCTCAATTCCCTTCAAAGTGGCTTCGCCTTTGTCTAAGCCTTGATCCATGTACCCTTGAATGGCATCGTCGATATTTTGTCCAGCACGATAGGTAGCTGATTCAACGGCATACGTGCGAATAACTTGCTCTGCCAATTTGTAGCGGATGGCTCCGTATTTTGATATTGAGCGACCGAATTGCTCACGTTCGTTAGCGTATTTTACTGAGTCGCGAACTGCTTCTTTTGCTCCTCCCATAACACCCGCTGCCAATTTGATTCGGCCAATATTCAGAATATTTAAAGCGATTTTAAATCCGTTTTCACGCTCGGAAAGCATGTTTTCAACCGGAACTTTTACGTTGTTGAAGAACACCTGGCGGGTAGATGATCCTTTGATCCCCATTTTCTTTTCTTCAGGATTCGTAGTGATGCCCTCTGTGTCAGCTTCTACTAAAAATGCGGTTAACTTTTCGTCGTCATCAATTTTAGCAAATACCGTTAATAGGTTCGCAAATCCAGCGTTGGTAATCCACATTTTTTGTCCGTTCAATGTGTAATGCGTACCATCTTCGGACAGGACAGCTTTGGTTTTACCAGAATTTGCATCAGAACCGGAACCGGGTTCAGTAAGACAGTATGCCGCTTTCCATTCACCAGACGCTAATTTTGGAATGTATTTTTGACGTTGCTCGTCATTTCCATAATAGAGGAGTGGAAGTGTTCCAATTCCTGTATGAGCGCCGTACGCAACGGAGAAAGAATATCCAGCTCCTAGAGACTCTGTCGCCAGTAAGCTAGTTTTGAAATCAACACCCAAACCTCCCAAATCTTCAGGGACAGACATTCCTAGAAGTCCAAGTTCACCAGCTTTCTCCATTAAAGAGGGCATTAAACCTTCTTCCATGTTATCGATGCGTTCCAAATGTGGTTTTACTTCAGCGTCAATAAAGTCCTGACACATTTGTTGGATCATGCGTTGCTCTTCCGTAAAGTTCTCGGCAGTGAAAATATCTGATGGAGCTGTATCTCTTACGATAAACTCGCCTCCTTTAATTGGTTTTTTCTGTGATTCCATATCTTAAATAAATTAGCATATGACTAAGATAATAAAACTTAACACTGCATTATGCATGCATAGCTATATTTTTGTTTTATTTTGCTTTTTTTATAACATATCGCTTGCCCTTAATTCGTTTCATGTGAATATTGTTTAAGGTTGATTTGAGTTTATTAGATCGAATCGCTGCGTAGGCCATGCGGTCAAGAAGATCGATTTTGCCAATTTCGTCTGATTTCAGTTGTCCCTGTTGGGATAAGAAACCGACAATATCCAGCTTCCGAAGCTTGTCTTTCTTTCCCGCACTGAAGTATAGGGTCGTCCATTCCGAGGGTTTGTTTATCACGTTTGGATTCGGAACAAACTCTTTTTTCGGTAAGGATAAGTATTCGGGAAGATCCTGTGAGGATTTGTAGAGGAGGTATGCATTTCCGTCTTTATCTGCTCTTGCTGTTCGTCCATTTCGATGGATAAATGCTGTTTCGCTATCCGGAAATTGATAGTGAATTACATGGCTCACACCATCAATGTCCAATCCTCTTGAGCCAAGATCAGTGCAAATCAACGCATGAACACTTCGGTTTCGAAACTTAATCAATGCCATTTCTCGCTCTGGCTGTTCCATTCCGCCATGGTAGGCGATGCAGGTGATTCCTTCGTCTGTTAGTCGTTCGGTAACATCTTCCACAACTTCGCGATAATTACAGAACACGACAGATGGCTCGTCTTGAAATTGACCAAGGCAATCTGTTAAGCTCTTGAATGTATTCTCCGAGTTAACTTTCCAGAGTTGCAATCGCGATGACTGCTCTGTTGATCTAAAATCGAGGGTGTTGCTTTTCGACGCTTTCCATGATTGAGGAACGTAGTCGATTTCAGTAGCTGAGACGAGAATTGATTTTATCTCCTTTGGAAGATACTCGCGAATGGATTGCATCTCTTTCTCAAAACCGAACTCCAGACATTTATCGAATTCATCAATTACGGCAATTCCGCAGCCTGAAAGATTTACGTGTTCTCGTTCCAGGTGATCAAGCAGGCGGCCAGGGGTCGCAATAATAACATTCGGTTGTTGGTTCAGTTCATTTCGTTCTGTTTTTACTGGGTGTCCGCCGTAACAAGTCGTAAACGAAATGGAAGATTTTAGCGATTTAAAAACGTCTGCTGTTTGCAACGCTAATTCTCTGGTAGGAGAGAGGATGACAATTTGAGCTCCCTTTTTCGATCCATCAACCAACTGGATTGCGCCTAATAGAAATGCCAATGTTTTGCCAGATCCTGTTTGCGCTAACAATTGCACATGATTATGCTGTTGGAAGGCTTCAATAGTTGCTTCCTGCAGCGGAAGTAACTTACTGTGACCGCTGTTTTTCAGGAGTTGTTCTATTTTCATTATAACATTTCTATAACGCCGGCGGCACCTTGTCCCGTTCCAACACACATGGTTACTACGCCGTATTTCTCGTTGCGCTTTTTCAATTCATTCATGATTTGAACTGTCAACTTCGCTCCGGTACAACCCAGTGGATGCCCAAGTGATATGGCTCCACCGTTTACATTCACGATATCTGGATTCAATTCTGCTTTTCGAATTACAGCTAGCGATTGTGATGCAAAAGCTTCATTCAATTCGAATAGGTTAATATCATTCTTATTACGTCCTGCTGCTTTCAATGCTTTTGGAATGGCGTCTACCGGACCAATTCCCATAATACGCGGCTCAACTCCTACAACACTGTAAGATGCCAATCGTGCAATTGGTTCTAATCCTAATTCTTTTACCATTTTCTCAGACATTACGAGGCAAAATGCGGCTCCGTCCGACGTTTGAGATGAATTTCCTGCGGTTACCGAACCGTTGGCTGTAAATACGGGGCGTAATCGCGCTAACCCTTCTACAGAACTGGCTCTTGGACCTTCGTCCGTATCAACCACATTGACTTTCTCTTGACGCTTTTCGTTTTCATCTAAGAAGATGTGCTTCACTTCAACCGGAACAATGTCATCTTGGAATCGTCCCGATTTAATTGCTGCAATGGCTTTCGCGTGAGATTTTACGGCAAATGCATCTTGATCTTCTCGAGAAACACCAAATTCTTTGGCAACAGCTTCAGCTGTAAGTCCCATTCCCCAATACCAATCGGGATTGTTTTTTCCAACTTCTGCATTTGGTACAATGCGCCATCCACCCATTGCCATCGTTGACATGGATTCAACACCGCCGGCTATAATACAATCGGCCATTCCGGCTTCAATTTTGGCCGTGGCAATTGCGATCGTTTCTAATCCTGAAGAACAGTATCGGTTGACGGTCATGCCGGGAACTTTAACGGTGTCAAGTCCCATCAGTGAAATCATACGACCTACGTTTAGTCCTTGTTCGGCTTCTGGAGTGGCGTTTCCAACAATTACGTCATCTACGCGCTCTTTGTCCAGTTGCGGAACTTCTTTCATGATGTGTTTTACTACATCTGCTGCCAAATCATCTGGGCGGTAAAATCGGAATCCACCTTTGTTGGCTTTTCCTACCGCTGTGCGATATCCGGTAACAATATATGCTCTGTTCATAATATTCTTTTTAGATGTTAGACTTAGAGACGCTAGATACTAGACTAATACTTTCTTGAAGCCCTTCAACATCTTTTGTAATTCATTTAGTTCTTCTAAGACTGACTTATTATCAATTTGGTAAATGTCTTTACATAACATCAATTGCGTCTCAAGTTCGTAACTCGATGAAATGCTGATGTCGATGAAACGAGCGAAATCTTTTTCTGTGGTTCTGCCTGATCCTTCAGCAATATTCAACGCAATAGAAACGGATGATCGATTCATTTGGTCAATCAATCCGAATCGTTCAGACTTCGGCAGGTTATCAGTTAACTTGTATATATTTCGACTTGTGTTCATCGCGTATTTCCAGATTTTCAACTCTTTAAAATTGTGATTCATAAGGTTAGGTTTCTCTTTAAGTTAGAAAGAATTATCCAATTATTTCGAAGATATTTCAGTCTAGCTTCTTGATGTCTAGCCTCTAGTGTCTCACTAGTTTCTTAAAACTTTCCCGGTCTTAATTATGCTCTCCAATCGTTCCAATGTTTTTCGCTCGCGGCACAATTCCAAGAAAGCTTTGCGCTCAAGGTCTAAAAGATATTGCTCAGAGACCATGGCGTTTTCGGATAGATCGCCACCGCAAAGAACGAAGCCTAATTTTTCAGAAATCACACGGTCGTGTTCCGACATGTAATTTCCAGAAAGCATGGTGTTGGCTCCAACATAAACGATTCCAAGGCCCTCTTGTCCCATAACTGTAACGTTCTTCTCGCGTTTCGGACTAACGTATCCTTTGTCTGCTAGCTCCAAACAGGCTTGTTTTGCTCGGGTCAAATGCAACTCACGACTTACCACAACTTCGTCGATTCCTTCTCTCAGGTATCCAAGATCAAAGGCTTCATAGGCCGATGTAGATACTTTGGCTTGCCCAATAGTCAGGAAGCGATCACGCATTCGGTTGATTTTGATATCACCGCTGTGCAATTCCTCCGAAAGACGTTTGGCGAATTCTTTGGTTCCTCCGCCGCCAGGGATGAGACCAACACCAAACTCTACAAGTCCCATGTAGAGTTCTGCATGCGCAACGACTTTATCGGCGTGAAGCGAAATTTCGCAACCTCCACCTAGGGCCATATTGTGCGGTGCAACGATTACTGGAATGTTCGAGTAGCGAACTCGCATCATGGTGTCTTGGAATGTTTTTACAGCGAAGTTCAATTCGTCGAAATCTTGCTCAACTGCCATCATAAAGATCATTCCGACGTTGGCTCCGGCTGAGAAGTTTTGTCCGTTATTGGAAATCACCAATCCTTTGTGAGATTCTTCTGCAAGGTCGATTGCTTTATTGATTCCTTGAATAACGCCTCCACCAATTGTATTCATTTTGGTATGGAACTCAAGATTCAGAATTCCGTCTCCAAGGTCAATGATGGTAGTGTCTTCGTTTTTCCAAAGTGTATTTCTTTCGCGAAGTGCTTCCAGAGAAACACGATCTTCAGAACCAGGAATTATTTTGTATCCTTTGCTCTCAGAATCGTAATACAACTGCTTACCGTCTTCAAATTTGTAGAAACTCGAAATGCCGGCATCTTTCATTTCTGAAATCCAACTAGGGATTGTTTTTCCTTCTTTCTCAGCGAGTTCAATTCCTTTGGAAAGCCCAATAAGGTCCCACGTTTCAAATGGTCCTAATTCCCAACCAAAACCGGCTTTTAAGGCATCATCTACTTTGTATAGATCATCGGAAATTTCAGGAATTCGATTCGCGACATAAGCAAAGAGGCCACCGAATACTTTTCGATAGAACTCTCCGGCTTTGTCCATTCCCATAAACAACATCTTCGTGCGTTGTTTTAAATCTTCAATGGGTTTGGTCATTTCAAGCGTCGGGAATTTTACCTTTTGCTTCTCGCGATATTCCAACGATTCGAGATCGAGCACCAAAATATTGCTCTTCCCGTTTTCGTCTTTGACCTTCTTGTAGAATCCCTGACCTGATTTTGATCCGAGCCAATTGTTTTCTACCATTTTTGAGATATACTCAGGTAGCTCGAATAGGTCTTTTTCTTCGTCGTCTGGGCAGTTTTGTTTGAGTCCATTGGCTACATGCACCAAGGTGTCCAGTCCAACGACATCGCATGTTCGGAATGTTGCCGATTTTGGTCGCCCCATAACTGGCCCAGTCAGTTTATCTACTTCCTCTACAGAAAGTCCCATTTCTTGAACGGCATGAAACAACGACATGATTGCATAAACTCCAACGCGGTTAGCGATGAATGCGGGTGTATCTTTACAAAGCACCGTTTTCTTACCTAGCATACGCTGGCCGAAATCCATTAAGAAATCAACGATTTCAGGATCTGTTTTTGGCGTTGGAATAATTTCCAGTAATTGTAAATAGCGCGGAGGATTGAAGAAATGTGTTCCGCAGAAATGCTTCTGGAAATCGTCACTTCTGCCTTCCAACATCATGTGAATTGGAATTCCGGAAGTATTTGATGTGATCAGCGTTCCCGGTTTTCGGTGCTTCTCTACGTTTTCGAATACCTGATGCTTTATATCCAGTCGTTCGATAACAACTTCCATGATCCAATCGCAATCTGCGATGCGAGCCATATTATCCTCAAAGTTTCCAGTCTGAATGCGTGAAGCAAAAGACTTTCGATAAATCGGGGAAGGGTTCGATTTCAGTGCAAATTGCAAAGCATCGTTTACGATTCTGTTACGGTGCGCTTTGGAATCGGCACTGATTCCTTTCTTTTGTTCTGCCTCATTCAGTTCGCGAGGAACGATGTCAAGAAGCACAACTTCGCACCCAATATTTGCAAAGTGACAGGCAATTCTCGATCCCATTACTCCGGATCCCAAAATTGCAACTTTACGAATGTGTCTGTTCATATTTTAAAAATTACTCAATTCTCTATCAAGGGCCATGTCAATGCGTTCGGCTACTTCAAAAAACGTATTCAACTTTCCTTTCGGAATAGAGTCAATGATACGTTCGTTAAAGGTCAAAACCACATCTTTGGCAATGCGTCTTTTCTCTAAGCCTTCGTCGGTTAAGAAGATCAAAACCTTCCGTTTATCGTTCTTGTCGACTTCTCGGCGAATCCAACCTTTTTCTTCCATCGTTTTTAACGTTCTTGAAAGACTGGTAGGTTCCATTCCCATTTTAGGTCCCAATTGTGTACTGGGAGTTCCTTCTTTGTCTATATTTAACATGATGAAACCAACGGAGATACTAACTCCATAATCGTTCGCTTTTTGGTTGTACATACGGGAAGTCTTGTGCCACAGATGACGTAGGACAAAATCCACCATGTACGCGCGTTCTTTCTTTTTACTCATAGCATTGTTTAAAGTCCTTAAAGCTAAGAATTATTTCTATGCGGTCACAGTAATTTTGCTGAGCAATGTATTATGCATGAATAATTTTAGGAATCTTTAACCTGACTCATTCTTTGAGTGTGAAACTGTCAAAAAAGTGCTTCGTAGTTGGGGCTAGTGATTCGTTTTCACTGTTGGCACCAATCCGAATAAAGTGTGATTTCGTCAGTATGTATCGGAAATGGATCGTCTCAGTGGAAGTTTTCGCTATGAAGCTAAGTGTGGGATATCCATTCAGTTTCCCTTTTTTCTTTTGAGAAATTTCAGGAAGTGTCCAATAACTCAGCCAATCCATTTCACTTTGAAAGGTATCATGCTTGTTGTCATCTTCCATGCGATCCCGGTACACTATCGAATAGGACTGATCGTTCTCTCCTTCTAATGTATACGAATGTTTGACAATCAGTGATGAGTGATTAAGTGTGTCGCATTCGAATTTTGGTATTCCAGGAAACTCAATTGTGAAGACGTTTGTTTCCAGTGTTACGTTCGATACGTTTTGAGCCCACGAATTTGAGTTTATGGCAAGTAACAAGAAAATCGTCAAGAATGGACGCATGTGGCAATTTACCAAATTTCACTGGAGATATTCACAGTGCCTTTAAACATGGAAACTTTTTCTTCGCGTTGGTTGAAGATAGTAACCGTGTAAATGGCGACTGTTTTGCCGCGATGAATTTCGTTGCAGGTAGCCGTAAGTGTATCACCCGCTTTTACGGGAAGGAGATGCGAGATTGAAGTTTCAATACTTACACACTTGTTTCCATAGGAATTTGCTGCAAACGCCAACGCTGAATCCGAGAGCGAATAAGAGATGCCACCGTGGGCAATTTGATGGCCGTTCAACATTTCCGATCGAACGGTACATGATAACGAGCAGTGCCCCTTTTGAAGTTTTTTAACCGAAACGTCCATCCAGCGACTAAAAGCGTCGCCTTCCAGCATTAGGTCAACAATTTCTTTTGGGGTTTTCATGCTTTGATCGCACGCGACATCAAGGTAATCATCGCTGCAGTCACTATGAATAATTGTGTGGCTGTATCATCGTCCAAGGAAGTTCCGTCCTCATCTTTCGTAGTGATTTCCATCATCATGAAACGAACCAATTCAGATTGCTCTGTGAATCCGTGAATAATGTCCTCTTCTTCTTTGTCAAAATATTCATCCAGCATTTCAAAAAACGGCTGTTCGAAGGCATCGATATCGTCCTCTGTGATGTCGTTTAATGTTACCTGTTCTTGCATAAAAGCCTCTGAAATAAGGCAGTAATAATAAATTAACAAGCCTTCAAGTTGCTCATTTTTATACTCAACAGAAGCAGACATAATATAGCCTAGCAAGGTTTGTTGTGCCAGTGCATACGTTTCTGAAATACGTCCTAATCCGTCGTCATCCAGATTGTCGATTTTTTCAATGGCTTTCTCTATACTGTTAATGCTTACTTGCTTCATTTGGAAATATTTCGCGTAAAGGTAGCCGATTTTTGATTACCGCTCGTCCAATCTTTCCTAAATCCTGATTCAGGATCGCTATATTTGGGATCGTTTGAAATTCGAGATACATAAACTCGCAAAATACCGTACATGAAAAAGTTATTATTGGGTTTTGTAACCCTGACAATTAGCCTTCAAGGATTTGCTCAGCAAGAATTGACATTAGAGCAATCTACTTCTGGGTTCCGAAGTTTGGTTCCAGAATCAATTCTTGATTTTCAATGGATGATGGATTCTAAATGTTACACACAGTTAGCAGCAGATTATCAATCCATTTTGAAAGGAACAGCGACAGGAGATGAAATGGAAACGCTTCTAACGCTCGCAGATTTCAATAAGATTGCAGGGGTTGAGTTCCGTCATATGTATGGAGTGCAATGGAAGGACGATTCGAAATTTTGGCTCAGTCAAGGAGGAAAGTACGTAGAATTTGATATCAGCAACAATACAGCGAAAACCTTAGTCGAACTTCCTGAGGGAGTTGAAAACCCAAGTCAAAGTGATGCTGTAGGACACGTAGCTTATACATTGGATAACAATGTTAGGATATTAGGTGTAGATGGGATGACGCATTCGGTGACAGAAATTGAAGATCCAAATATTGTTTCGGGTCAGGCAATTGCACGAAGTGAATTTGGAATTACGCAAGGTTTCTTCTGGTCTCCAAACGGATCGCAATTGGCATTTTATCAGAAGGACGAAAGTAATGTAGCAGATTATCCATTGTTAGACAATTCTACAACTCCAGGGACGTTGCGCAATATCAAATATCCAATGGCGGGTCAAGGTTCAGAGAAGGCACGCGTTGGAATATACAATTTGAGTTCTAAGAAGTTGGTGTATTTCAAAACAAGAAATGGCTCCGAAAACTACTTGACTAACGTTTCATGGACACCGGATAGCAAGTTTGTTTTAGTCGCAGAAGTGAATCGCAATCAAGACCAATTGTGGTTGAATGTGTACGATGCAGCTTCAGGAAAATACGTAAAGACATTATTGGAAGAGAAAAGTGAAACGTGGGTAGAACCAGAGCACCCGGCATTTTTCCCTGAGGATGATTCTTACAACTTTGTTTGGATCTCGGAAAAAGATGGATTCAACAACTTGTACTACTACAATTTCGAAGGGGAGTTGATTAAGAAATTAACTGAGCACGACTTCGTTGTAAATAACATCATTGACTACGTGGAAGGACGGATTTATTACCAAACTACTGGTGAAACACCCATTGAATCACACGTTTATTCAGTTGATCTGAAAGGAAAGGTGAAAATCTTGACGCGAGCAAATGGAACACACTCAGTAGATATTTCTCCAGATGCCAAGTACTTTCATGATAATTTCTCTAGTCAGAAAGTTTCTAACAACCACTGGATATTGGATGGTCGTGGTAAGATCGTAACCAAGAAATTAGAAGCGGAAAGTAAGTTGGACGCCTATACTATTGGTACCATTGAGATCAGTACAATTGAGGCGAAAGATGGTTCTAAGTTGTATACCAGAATGATCAAGCCTAGTGATTTTGATCCGAATAAAAAGTATCCAGTGTTGGTGTACGTTTACGGTGGGCCGCACGCTCAAATGATTACCGATTCATGGAGCACTGGAGCGTCTGGATGGATGCTTTGGATGGCAGAGCAAGGGTACATTATTTACACCGTTGATAACCGCGGTTCTGCGAATCGTGGAAAAGCCTTTGAAGAGCAAATTCACCGTCAAGTAGGAACTGTGGAGATTGAAGATCAGATGACCGGAGTGGCGTACTTGAAGTCTCTTCCGTATGTGGATGCGGATCGCTTGGCAGTGCACGGGTGGTCATTCGGTGGATTTATGACAACGTCTTTGATGTTGCGTCAGCCAGGAACATTTAATGTTGGTGTAGCTGGAGGCCCTGTTACGGATTGGAAATATTACGAGATTATGTACGGAGAACGTTACATGGATCAGCCAGACCAAAACCCTGAAGGATATAAGCAAGCTTCATTGTTTACGCATGCAGAAAACTTGGAGGGAGATCTTATGTTGATTCATGGAACCGTGGATGACGTTGTAGTGATGCAGCACAGCCTTTCGTTAGTAGAAACGTTTGTCAAAGCTGGAATTCAAATGGATTTCTTCCCGTACCCAATGCACCCGCACAATGTTCGTGGTAAAGATCGCGATCACTTAATGCGCAAGGTGTTGGAGTATGTGATGGAGAATAATCAGTAAAGGCAGCCGCAGAGGCGTAAAGAAATGCCACTTCTTCTGAAGAGGAATTGACATTGATATTCAGGGCTAGAGCGAGAGCGCAATGAGTGCAGATAAATCGTTGATGTTCTTTATGTCTTTCATTTTTTTAGCAAGTGTCAGTCCTTTCATGTACCATTTCAAGGATTCTTCCATGTTGCCGAATTTCCCAGCGTTATTTCCCAGTTTCAAATATTGATCTGGGTGTTTCAGTGGTGAATCTTTCCTTATGGTTGGTGCTGTTTCCATCATACAACAATGATACTGATGGAAGATAATTTGTGGATTAATGTCGGGTTAAAGCAATATTATTTCTGCTTAACATCCAATTCACAATCGTTAAATGCGACAGTTTGCGCAAGGTAATTTAAAGCTTATAGGCCATGCCAATATTGAAAACACCATTAAGTGCTTTTCCGCCCCAGCGGTCCCACATGAATGCACCGCCTAACGATACAAACGTTTGAATGGGTAGAGCAGATATATACATAGAATAACGTAAATCCGTTTGGTAGCGATAATTAAAGAAAGAATTTTGCCCCAATTTCGTATTTACCCCAACTCTGTGGTTCCAACTGAAATATTGATCCCACCATTTGAAATGATAAGAGCCAATTGCATGCACTGGAATGGTAAAAGCTCCGGGGTAAAGAACAAATCCAGTTTCAATTCCTGATGAAAATTTTGAATTGAAGTGATACGAAAATCCTTGAATCACTCCTAGGATAGGTCGTTCTTTGCTGTAAGATCCAGCATGCGGATAGCCCATTTCAAAACGCGTCTCACCACGAAGGAAACCTTCTTTTTCTTGGCCGTAAGATGCCGTCGCCATCAGGAATGTCCAAATGATAAAAATTCTATTCATCTGCTCCAGCATTTATTGACCCAGTTCTTGGGTCGCCATCAATATCTTCACCTGGTGCTCCAAGCACATTAGGAGTTGCGTAACCTATTGCAGGCGAACTTGGTTGTAAGTGTAGGTCTCCAGAGTTCATATTTACGAAGCCAATGTTGTCTTCCGATGTATAGTTGAATTCTTTCAAATACAAATCAAAAAAAGTACGATAGTATTCCTTAGATGGGTTTACGATAATATTGCTGGAAATCATCACCATTGTGGAGTTTTCAAACTCTTCTCCAATATAAATCGAATAGTTTTCTTCTTGTACCATGCTATTGAATCGAATTACCACCGACTCAACATGATTTGATGCATCACCATTACTGGCGGCGGTTATCGAGTAATTGTTATCGAATAAGAAGTTGTTTTCAACCAAAAGAATTTCGTCTGCAGGGTGGTCTGCGTAGTACATGATTCCGTTTTTCGGATAACCGGAAATAATATTCTTATGGATGTGTCCTGAGCTTCTTACGCTAATGCCATTTCCAAAGGGTTGATCTCCACCGATGAACCTACTTTTTTCAATAGTTACGTATGGACCTTTCCAGTATATAGCGTGATGCGGTTGCGCCATCGTAGCTCCTGTTTGAGAAAGCGCGACATTATTGAATTGGCATCCCGTGATGAATCCATGTGAAGCATCTTCGTGGCTGTCGATCGCATTGTATCCGATGTTTTCAAAGGTACATTCTTCAATTCTTACATGATTTGCAGGACCGATAAACCCAACCTTGATTCCATTTCCTTTGATGTTCTTGAAAGTGCAGTTTCTGATCGTTACATAGTCGGCATTTCCAATGCTTAACGTAGCTTCATCGAATACACAGTTCTCAATGATCAGGCTATCGAAATGATGTCCGTCAACACGAAGATTCGTTGTGAATGTTTGCCCCGTGACAATTGAGGTAGGTTCTAAATTGTTTTCCTTTTTGCAGGCGGATAAGCTAGCTATGAAAATAACGCAACACAGAATCGAAATGGTCTTCATAATTGAATGTGTAGTTTTTGACAAGTTACCAATTGAGAATTGGTTCATTGAGAAAACGTTGAAAATTGAACGTTATTACCTCGGATTCGGCATTTGAACCGCCCTGTATTTGCTATCGAATGTGTATATTTGTAGTCCGAAAAACCAGACAGAATGGGCGAAGCGACAGCTAAAAATAAAAAGTCAACCATTAAAACATCAAAAGAAACGCTTCTTGAAGCTTTTAAGCTAATGTGTACAGCAAAAACGCTGGCAGATAAGTATGAAGAGAACAAAGAAGTGACATCAAAATACGTGCACGCAACTTCGCGTGGACACGAGGCGATCCAATTGGCGTGCGGAATGCAATTGAAACCACAGGATTGGGTGGCGCCGTACTACCGTGATGACAGTATCCTATTGGGAATTGGCATGACGCCTTACGATTTGATGCTTCAGGCTTTTGCGAAAAAGGACGATCCGTTTTCTGGAGGGCGCACCTATTATTCGCATCCTTCTTTGAATGATGACGATAAGCCTAAAATCCCACATCAATCTTCTGCAACAGGTATGCAAGCGATTCCTGCAACTGGAGTGGCGATGGGGATTCAATACAAAGAGATGCAAGGTTTGGCCGAAGATTTCGGTGGCGAAAACCCAGTGGTAGTTTGTTCACTTGGCGACGCTTCTTGTACCGAAGGAGAGGTTTCTGAGGCGTTCCAAATGGCTGCATTGAAGCAATTCCCAATCATCTATTTGGTTCAGGATAATGGCTGGGATATTTCGGCAAATGCAGAAGAAACTCGAGCTCAGGATATTACACATTACGCCCAAGGATTCAAAGGAATCGAAGTGCGAACCATAGATGGAAGTGATTTTGAAACGTCATTCCAAACAATGCAGGATGTAATTGATACAGTGCGTAAAGAACGTCGTCCTTTCATTGTGCATGCGAAAGTTCCCTTGTTAGGGCATCATACTTCTGGTGTTCGTAAGGAATGGTATCGCGATGATTTGGAAGAAGCTGCCAAAGATGATCCGTATCCAAAATTGAAGACCTTGCTTCGCGAAGCAGGAGTAGACGAAGCGGATATTATCAATATTGAAGCAGATACACGCAAACATATTGATGCTGAGTACAATCGGGCTTTCGAAGCTGATGAGCCAGAGCCGTCATCTATCACTGATTATATTTTTGCTCCAACTCCAATTACAGAAGAGAAAGGAGAGCGCGAACCAAAAGGAAAGAAGAAAACTGTGATGGTAGATTCTGCTCTTTTTGCGGTTCGTGAATTGATGGAGAAACACCCGGAATCGTTGTTGTATGGACAGGATGTTGGAGGGAGGTTAGGAGGTGTTTTCCGTGAGGCAGCAACCTTGGCGCAGCAATTCGGAGACGAACGAGTTTTCAATACGCCCATTCAAGAAGCATTTATTATTGGTTCTACGGTGGGGATGTCAGCGGTAGGATTGAAACCTTTCGTTGAGGTGCAGTTCGCAGATTATATTTGGCCCGGACTGAATCAGTTGTTTACGGAGGTAAGTCGATCTTATTATCTATCGAACGGTAAATGGCCGGTTAGCTGTGTCATTCGCGTTCCAATTGGAGCCTACGGTTCTGGAGGACCGTACCATTCGTCTAGTGTTGAGTCAATATTGACAAATATTCGAGGAATCAAAGTCGCGTATCCATCAACTGGAGCGGATTTGAAAGGATTGATCAAGGCTGCCTATTACGATCCAAATCCGGTAGTTTTATTGGAGCACAAAGGATTGTATTGGTCGAAAATTCCAGGAACAGAAGGTGCCATGTCAATTGAACCAGACGAAGATTACGTGGTTCCTTTTGGAAAGGCACGAACTGTTATTGAAGCGGATGCTGACAAAATTGAAGCGGGAGAAAGTTGTGCAGTAATTACCTATGGACGGGGAGTTTATTGGACGTTGGAAGCCGCAAAAGATTTTGAAGGTCAAATTGAAATTATCGACTTGCGCACCTTGAATCCATTGGATCACGAAGCGATGAACGAAGCTGCAAAGAAGCATAGCAAGGTGATGTTGGTGACGGAAGAATCAGAAGAAGCTTCATTTACCTTGGGATTGGCTGGACGCATTCAACGTGATAATTTCAAATCGCTAGATGCTCCCGTTGCCATTGTTGGTTCAGTTGATACACCTGCCATTCCATTGAATTCCATCTTGGAGGCGGAGTTACTAACCAATGGTGAGAAAGTAAAATCTGCCTTGAACGATCTTTTGAATTACTAAAATGGAACAGGCTGCCATCACTGTTACGATGCTGTCTTCACTGATTTTAGTGATTGCGATGTTGGTTTGGCTGTTCTTGATGATTTCACTGATTTTCTGGTTGAATAAATACGATCAAGAAGGCGACCTTATGGGCGGGAATATCTGGAGGAAAGTATTCCGAAACAGTAAGGCTTACCTCGAAAATATCGAAGATGAGAAAGAGGTGAAGTCTGTGCAAACACGATTGAAGCTGATTCTTATTTCTCAGAAAGTAATTCTAGGTTCTCGAGGCGGTGTGGCTATTGCAATCATTCTTTGGCAATTCGTATCTTAGAGGTATGAAAATCAGCCTTCTCGCTTTGCTGTTAATTTGTTGTTCATTCACTGCTCGCAGTCAAAATTATTTGCCATTTCCAGATTCTGGGGCCGTTTGGGTGAATACGGGGTATAATGTAGGTGAATTTGGTGCTGATCTAGTGTACTCAGAGTATTTTTGCGCAAACGGAGAGGATACCGTGATTAATGCCCTAATCTATACGAAAATGGAGTCTTGTGTCAACGGAGATTACATTGGGGCTTTTCGCGACACTGCCGGATCGGTTTATTATCTGCCCAAAGATTCAATCGGAGAGAGGCTTATTTACGATTTCTCTGCAATGCCAGATGATACGGTAGATTTTTACGCAGAAGATCAAGTATGGAGCGATTCATGGTACAATTTCACTTTGAATGATTGGGATACATCAACAATTGTGATTAATGGAGTCAGTAGAAAGCGGATTCAAGTATTTGATGGGGCTTGGATTGAAGGTGTTGGATCGAACGTAGGGTTTCTTCAAGTCCCTATTGGCAACGTTTCCAATTATGCAGGTATTTTGTACTGCATGAGTCACATGGATACTATTCTATATGGTTACAGTGCTTCTCAATCTGGACAATATGTCGCCTGTGATTTTTTTATTGGGATGGATGAATTACAGAAAAAAACGATTGAGGTGTACCCGAACCCAGTAGAAGATCAATTGAGTTTTGATACCGAGTCTCAAATCAATGCTATTTTGGTTTCTAATTCGGAGGGAAAGTCTATAGCAGTTGACCTCACTAAACAGGGCGATACATATACTGTAACGTTAGATTTTTTGCCTGCTGGAAGCTATCAAATCTTAATTAAAACTGATTTGACACTATATAGGGCGAGTGTCAGTAAACAATGATTAATCCTCTTCCATCAATTTCAACACAGTAAATAACTGCCAATAAAAATTGATACTGTGTTTCGATTTCAACGCTTTTAGATTTAGTACTTCTTTGTGAGAAGCAATCAATTGCTGTAATTCCTGTTCAAAGCCAAACGATTCCATGCCCGTATTCTTTCTGGCTTCCAGAATTCTTTCGGGTAAAAACGCCTTCATTTTTTGGCGATCGTGAATCCGTTTTACTTGCTTCTGGTTGGCTACTTCTTCCTTCCAGTTTGGATTAATAACCTCGTTAAGATTTCCTGGGTATTGCTGGTATAAGTAATGGTAAAGTCCGCCGTATTCTTTGGCGTTTTGAGGAATGCTTAAGCACGTTTCAATTAACTTTGGATTGTAGAATGGAGTCGTACTCCAAACATATTGTCGGTTCCGATCTTCACCTTCAAACGCCCAGTTAATTCCAGCTTCTCGGATCAGATAGTAGACGTATTTATCATCAAAGGAAGCGAATGGATATGAATCCAAATGACCAATAACGTTTTCCTCGAGCTCCATGGTTGATATGCCTACTAGTTTCGCAGCAGTTTCCAATGAGCAAAACGCATTGTAACGCATGATGTAACGCATAAGTCCTTTCATCGAACGAATCGATTTCAATGCGGACAGGTCTACGAAAAATTTACCGCCACCATCTCCAGTGATTGTTGTGAGTTCTCGCTCTGCATGCATGCGATAGTACGGAAGTACATAACTCATTGAAAGGTAATTGATTCCTTGTTTGAACTGAAGCAATTCCTCTGCATCGGGCAATTCAGGAGGGTGTATTTCGAACACCTCGTGTTGCTTTAGATCAAGTCGTTTTACAATGTCTTCAGAAGAGGAATCATCTAAATAATCGGTTCCATCTTTACGGCTATATGTTATAAAAGGAATATCCTGCTCCAGTTTTTTTACGCCCGCGGCGATCAATCGAGAATCCAGTCCTCCGCTTAGCGATATAGACGGATTTTTTAACTGCTCCAATCGACTTTTAAGAGAAGCGTCAAATTGCTTTTGAATAGAAGGTGCCACTTCTTCGAGCGTTTTATTACCTCCTACTGATTCCAGATAGAAGTACTCGTACAAGGAGATGTGTCCATCTCCGTGAATGTGCAAAATACTGCGCGGTGGCATACGTTGAACGTTCTTCCAAATGGTATTCGTTCCCAAATCGGTGCCCAATAATAGATTCATCCCCAAATGAAGCGGATGGTATTCCGGTTGGGCAAAATGCGTTATACAAGAGATGTTTCTGCTCGCAATGAATTGATCACCTTGTTGCCAATAATATACAGGTAATCGTCCCCACGAATCGTTCACGATGTACATAGATTTGGAACTTCGATCGCGGTGCATGAATACGAACTCGCCATCCCAGTATCGGATTTTCTCAATGACTTCGTCAAAATGATATGCATCCAGCAGTCGCGTCAACTCTTTGAAATGCTCTTTCGGATCGAGGTTGTACACCATTCCTTCAAAGTAAGAGCCGTACTTCTCGATGAATTCGTGCGGATAGTTTTTAGGATACTGACCCGTAAACTCAAAATAGTCATTCGCAGACCATTCCGTCCGTTCCAAGCCATCGTTGAGATAGGGAACTTTTTGAGGGTGTTGTAATCCGGAAGAGCGTAGGTTGAATCCTGGCATAAATGATACGTAACAGCACAAATGTACAAAATGCCGCTATTCCGGAATCATGCTTTCGACGGTCCAGTGGAACTTATCTTGAAGTAAAGGCAAATCTTCGTTAGAAACACGCTTGCATCGCCAAAGCAATTGGTTGCCTTCTACAAAAAGCCATTCCTTGTCTTGTCGTATCGCTCGGATGTGAGTCCCATTGGAAAACTTGAATTGGTTCGACCCTTGCGGAATTCTAATCGGATAACTTTGAAACTGTCCATCAAATGTCTCCATTACTAAAAAACCGAGCGGATGAAAGTGTAATCGTTTGTATTCTTGGTTCGGAATGCCATCCGGACATTTTTCCGTTTGTACAATGGTAAAAGATTGGTGGTTGATAGCTTTTGGGTTGAACGCGTGTTCGGTTCTATTGATTACAGGCCAGAAGCATTCTATAAGAATCAAGGTAACTGCGAATCCTTTCAAGGCTCTGTAAAGCATTGGTTTGATTTCAACTGAGTCTGATTCAATTGCCAGGATTGACGAACTAGATAACAGTTGGAATAATGGTTTTGCTGAAGGAGCAATGATGAACATCGAGCCGAGTAGTAGTCCAAACGAAAGCAGTTTCACGGTAATGTCAAATCCGATATTTAGTGCAAGGACGTTCGCGAATACACCTAGCGCTAAATACCCACCAATGAATCGCGTTTTCTTGAAGAAAAGAAAGGTTCCTGCAAGAATTTCAATGAATCCCATGAAACCGGCATAGGCCTTGCTCGACCCCATTAAGCTCCAGAAAAGAATGTCTTTGTCGAGACTGCCAATTTCGGCGTGAAGAATATTTGGCGGAGGCACAGGAAATTGCAGTCGCGTCCATTTCTCAATCCCATATTTCAACAAGAAAAAAGCAAGGGTAAATGTGATAACCGCTCTGATCCATGGGAGTGCGAGGTGTGCTTTTTTAAGCCGAACCAATACCAGAGCTATAATAAGTGCCAGTATTCCAAGTAGTGCAGATTGTAAATACAAATGGACGCTATCCGAAAAACTATGCGTACTGGAAAGTGTCTCTGCACTATTAGCGCTCAGGCTTTTGGTGAACGGAAGAAATAGCTTCGTAATGTGCGTGCCAATTTCTGGAACGATGTCCAATGGAAACGGCAAAAAAAGAAAAAACAGGCACAACCAAGTGCCTGCAATTAGTGGTATCGGTCTTATTTTTTCCAAGAAAGTTGCGGTTGAAATATGTATGTTCCCAAGCCTATTAAAATCAATGGAAGTAACAACCATCGAACTTTACTTTTCTTGCGCTTCTTAAAGTAAGAATTGCTTGTTGATTTAAGGCTGGA
This sequence comes from Flavobacteriales bacterium, assembly GCA_015665275.1. Classification (GTDB taxonomy): domain Bacteria; phylum Bacteroidota; class Bacteroidia; order Flavobacteriales_D; family Crocinitomicaceae; genus UBA4466. The sequence goes on from JADFAL010000044.1 coordinate 37,289, forward strand.
ACTCTCTTTTTCGAAACCGATAAGGGTCACTTCGTGATCGTAAAGTTTCTGAATTTTCTTTGGATCGTAATTTACATCATTGTACTGCCAATGGTTGCAAATGGTGTCCTTGAAGTAGAATGCATTTGTCGATCCCCAGTCTTGTTCTTTCACGTAATGAATCACACAAGTTTCGTTGATTCGTTCAATGGTGTCGATAGATCGATCTGGCGCCGGGATTCCAAATTTGTCTTCAGACAAACTCAAATCTTTCACATTACCATGATGACTTTTTAATCGGATTACGGAAGTCTGGGCAAATATGGGTAATCCGCATAAAATGATCAGTGTAGCAAGAATTGTTTTCATGTTGTAATTTCTGTCGTTGTTTTAATTAGTACAACTCGATTTGAAATGGGTTCACTACTATCAACAATTTTACGCTCATAACATTTTGAATCCCTCGAAAACACAGCGATTAATGGTTGTACCTTCGAATGATAACACCACAGTATGAAGCTTAAAAAAGAACATACAGTTGCCGAAATAGCGGCGTTAATTGATGCAACTTTCGTTGGAGATGCAAATCACCGAGTTACCGGATTGAATGAAATTCACCGTGTGGAATCAGGCGATTTGATGTTTGTGGATCATCCGAAATACTATCAGAAAGCGCTGAAGAGTGCAGCTACAACGATATTGATCGATCAGGAGGTGGAGTGTCCGGAGGGAAAAGCACTCATTGTTTCGAATCAGCCTTTTGACGATTACAACAAGTTGACGAAACTATTTGCACCAACAATTCCATGGACTAGTAATGTCGGTGAGAATTGTACAATTGATCCGTCTGCGAGCATATATCCCAATGTGATCATTGGAAATGATGTGTCTATTGGCAAAAATGTAGTGCTCTATCCAGGGGCCGTAATTGGAGATCGAAGCGTGTTGGAAGACAACGTGATTGTTGGTTCGAATTCTGTTATTGGTCACTACGCTTTTTATTACAAAAAGAAAGATACCGGATTTGATCGCATGCATTCGTGTGGCGATGTTCGATTGGAAAAAGATGTGGAGATTGGTGCACTTTGTACCATTGACGCAGGTGTTTCTGCTACGACGATAGTTGGCGCTGGAACCAAGATTGACAACCAAGTACATATTGGTCACGATACTGTTGTTGGAAAGCATTGTCTCATGGCTGCGAACGTTGGTATAGCTGGCTGTGTTACGATCGAAGATCATGTAACGCTTTGGGGACAGGTGGGTGTTGTTAGTGATGTGGTCATTGGTGAAGGAGCCGTAGTTCTTGGTCAAGCTGGTGTAGGACGAAGTCTGGATGGACGGAAGTCATACCTCGGAAGCCCTTGTGATGAGGCCCGAAAGAAATTTAGAGAAATAGCAGCCATTCGTAAGCTGCCCGAAATAATAGAACACCTCTAATGGAAGCGCGCTTGCTTCAAAATATGGAAAACCAATTGCAGTTGAAGGAATTCAAGTTGCATTCTTTGTTGGAGGTCACCAATGCCATCAACCTGAATAAAGATGTCCGAGAATTAACACGCTTATTCGAATTCATCGTTCGAGAACAACTCGGTTATGATAAGTTTATCCTGTTCAATAAGCAGGACGAATGGAATTGTATGTTACGTGTTGGAGTTAAAACCAAAGTCAGAAAATTCAACGTTGATGCAGAACTTGGTCGGTTCCGAGAAATTACGGTGATCGAATCTTCGCATTCCAAATTACTGAGTGACTTTGATGTGATTGTCCCCGTCTTGCACAAGGGCAATCCATTGGCTTATTTGCTCATTAAAGGGATTGAGTACGACGGACATCTGAACAAGCAAATCAACTACATGAGTTTCATTCAGACCTTGGCGAACATAATCGTTGTGGCGATTGAAAACAAGCGAATGGCGCGTGTTAACATCAAGCAGGAACGCTTGAAAAAGGAATTGGAAGTTGCCTCTGCGATGCAGCAATTGTTGTTTCCGTCGAGTTTACCGACCAACAAGAGAATGGATATTTCAGCGATGTACAAGTCGCGCCACGAAGTTGGAGGAGATTATTACGATTTCATTCCCTTGGGAGATGATGAGTACATTATTTGTATCGCTGATGTTTCCGGGAAAGGAATTAGTGCTGCCATGCTCATGGCCAATTTTCAGGCGACGTTGCGCACCATGTTTCAGTATCGTGAATTCAATATGGAAGAATTGCTTTTCGAATTGAATGAGAATGTGATGTCGAGCGCAAAAGGGGAGAAGTTTATTACCTTTTTCATCGCTCATTACGATGCAAATTCCCGAAAGATGTCTTATGTGAACGCAGGGCACAATCATCCGTTTTTAACAGATGGACGGAATTTTACGCCACTAGATAAAGGAACCATTGGATTGGGAATGTTAGATCAACTTCCATTTCTTGATGTTGGTAAGGCCGAATTGGGTCCGAATACAACGTTGGTTCTATACACAGATGGTGTTGTGGAGTTGGAAAATGAAGCAGAAGAATTCTTTGGTTCAGATCGATTGCAAACACTCATCAAAAGCTATTACCCGCTAAGCATGGGCGACATGAACAGTCTCATCTTTTCAAAGCTTGACGAATGGAAAGGTCCCTTAGACTTGGTGGATGATACGGCGATCTTTAGTTGTCGATTTTTTTAAGCTAGACAAAAGATCTTTAGACGTTAGATAAAAGACACGTTGATCATAGATTTAACTAAGACATTTGATTCAATCAGTCCACTTCGAGATTTCGATAAACTCAATCCAAAGAAGTCTCATTTACCGTCTAAAAGCGCAGCGATCTAATGTCTAAAAGCGACGGGGGAGCGGTCTGATGTCCTTAAGAAAAGCGGTCTAGAATCTTATAAGCGCAGCGATCTAAAATCTACCTCAACAAATACATCTTCCCGAAATTCTTTGTAAAGTATTGATCGGCTCCAGAATCACGATGTTCAATAGATTCTCCGTTAATGCGTGTTTTTACGCGATAGAGATATACACCGTTGGCAAGCGGGTCGCCGAATTGATCTGTTCCGTCCCAAGAAAAATCAGTAATGTTTCGACCAATATTAATCGGTCCAAGTTCATCTTCCGAAATTTCCCGTACCACACGACCCGAAACAGTCATAATTTGAATTAGGATATCATCTGGAACCTCAGAACCCGTAAGGGTGAATACAAATCGTGTGCTCGTACTGAACGGATTCGGATAGTTCATCATTGCAGTAATGGATGATTCATGAATCACTTCGAAGTCTACGAGATATTCTAAGTCTCCAGATAGGTTTCCACTTTTATCAGAGCCTTGCACGGATAAAGTGTATGTTCCATCCATTTCAAAATTTGTCGGCCAAATAATCTGGAAACGAAGATTCGAAACATCAGCAGGAATCCATTGCATGACTGTATTTCCCGATCCATCAACAAAAGGAATTCGCTCTTGAACTCCTGATGGGTCCGTTAGGTAGATTCCAAATTTTGTAGTGTCGTCATCGGAATCCATGACCAAGAAAGGATTGTCGTCTTTCAAGGTAATCAAGATTTCTCCATAAGGATTGATGATGTCACCGTTCAAAATGTGATTTCCATCGAAGGTCACGTCTAGAAGCGGGTGTTCGTCATCTTCGGCTACAATAAAAGGAATTTGAAGTAAATTGTTAAAGTGTTCTTGCTCCGGCTGATCCGTAACAATGAAACTGCCATTGATGTAAGGATTGATCTCCATCCAGAAGGAGTTTACCCCTCCCAAATTAAACGTAGAGAATGTAACTGTATCGCGCAGCAAATCAGGGACGCGAAGCGAGTCTTGTCTAGGGTAATTGATTTCGGTGCGAACGCCATTCTCATCTTCAATCCAGTAATTCACAAGTAGTGAATCCATGTCAACAGTATAAATATTCCTAACATCAACTGCAAATGAGATGGAATCTCCTTCCTGAATAACATTCGTTCCGGCAGACCAATAATGACCGCTACTACCGTCAATTGCCGCTTCAGGAAGTGGAGAATACAATACGTGCCAACGGTCAATCTGCGAAGGTGTTTGGTCAACGCTGTCTACGTAGTTAGCTCTCAAAGAGATGTAAGGATATAACGCCGCATCCAAATTCAGGTTGAGGTTGATCAAAGAATCATTTAAGGAGAACTCTTGTGTAATGACTGTATCCTGAATTCCATTGATGTCGTATCCAATAATAGAAAGTAAAGTCGTATCCGATGAAGGCGTTTCTTGTGGGTCTTGTTTCCAGTAAACGTTGCCCCAGTCAGATGCCGGGCCAATCAATGGAGAGGCTTCTACACCACTGCTGGATGGTCCTAAAACACTTGCTGTCAACTGGTAGGTTCCACCTGGAGGTGCATACCCTTCGATTTTCGTTCCGGGGAATCCTTTTCGTACAAAGAAAGAGAATGGTAATTCAGCATGATTTGCCGTGATGCTATCGGTTCCAAGGTTCTGGAAGGTGGTGTAGATTGTCGTAGAGTCAAGAAGTGTATTCCATGTACTATGTTTGGTTTCTATTGGTGCGTATATTAATACATAATCACCCACTGGAATAACGTTGTTCACGAAGTTGCAGAAATTTGCCATCGAAGTGGAGTCTTCTTGCAAATACTGGAATTCATTACAGAAAATGTTCGTGTTGATTTGGCCATGATCCGATCCACCGCAAGATGCAATTTGATGTGGTTCAAGGGTTGTTCCATCTAGCCAGGCAACATGGAGCTTACGAGCGAGCCCTTGTCCAATTCCATAATGAATTAATTGTGCATCAATGTACCAGTTGTTTTCAAAGTAGTATGCTGGCGATGAAGTACTCGTCCCTACGTTCGATTCAATCTCTACGAGGGCCGGTTCAAAAACACGTTGCCTTGGACCTCTTTGATATCCTATGTTGGCAAAGTCATTGTCTTTAAATTGGAAGAAATGATCTTGTCCCCAACCTGTTTTACCTTCTATGTATTGAAATGAAGATTCATGCCAAATCGTATCTCCCTCGATAGCCACACGCCAGAAATATACTACACTATCTTCACATATCAGAGACATTGTGTCGTTAGTAGCAGTGCTTAGCCATTGAGAAGGGTCTATAGATTTAACTCCGCCAGTTCCACTAACTAGCGCATATCTATATTCGGGACTTTGCGGTAATATTCCTTCAAAGTCGATGGTGTCAATTTCAAAACGATAGGTATTATATGGCGCTATTGGGTCCGTAGTAGATGCCTTGACTGTTACATATGGATCAGGAACTACAGCAAATTCATAAGGTATGACGGGGACAATGCCATCAAGATTAATAAGTAAATTTTTTGTGATCTGATTGTTGGTGATTTCGTCGTATTGCTCCTGAATGAATGATGGGAGATCGACGCGGACCGTGAAGGTATTTTCACCCAATGAAATCTGCGGCAACAATGGAATTTTGAATCGAAGGGTGTCTACGTGGTGTAGTTCCGGATAGTAGAATACATAAACAGAATCGCCATTTCCATTCGGGAAAGAGCGTGTCAATTCAATTTGGAAGGTATCCGTTACCGATTGACCGAGATTGGTCAAATTCAGTTGAATTTCTAGGCTATCAACCGTCCAATCCAAAATGCTAGGAGAGAAGGAAAGATCGTCTGGGGTAATTTCAATTTCCGGATTTTCATGTGAGTTCAACTTCAACATTGGGTCTCCATTAAGAACCATTTGCATACAAGTTGTTTCATTTTCAAGGTTATTGACTTGCGCCTCTATATCGTCAGTTGTAAGTGATAAAAACTCACCCAATGTTTTTCCATAGTGCTCTGAACTCCAATTCGTATATAAGGCTTGTGAATAACCATTCAATTGACCGACTAGCCCAAGACCTACTGGGGCGATATAAGCAATGGCTCCACTATTCCCTACCTGAACAAACTCCTCCGATTTAGAGACGCTTGATTGAAATACGTTACCATTATAACAAGAATTCACGTACATAACAGGATATCGATCCTGATTATTCCAGTTGCCAGCGTCATCCAGATTGATTTCGAATCCACTATTGGTTCCCGTCGCGTGACCGAAATAAGTCATGAGTGAAACTCCGTCTGCAATACGATCCGTAACTTCCGATAAAATCGTCGGATCAAGCGGATTGCTCGATTCTTTGTAAACCTGATGCACAGTTGCTCCGAAAAGGCTATCGCTAATCTTAGCTTCCATCGCATTCATATTCGACTGGAAGGACGATTGTTCCAAGGCATCTGAGCCTCCTGCAAAGTGCAGTACGTGCTTTTGCCAATCCTTGATTTGAGAATCGTACACGCTGTTAGGGTCTTGTTCATTTTCATAAACAATAACTTTGTCGAGGTAATCTTGTAGCTCCTGATTCGTGCGAGCAGAAATACGTCCTGTAGGAATCAGTGCCTTCCAATCTGACGAACCAGAAAGTCCAGCGGTAATAGCTGCGTCACTCGAAGGCTGTCCGTATGAAGGCACTAATGAAAGTGCGTAAATAGAAGGGTTGTTTCTCGTTCCTTGGCCGTCAAATGAAGTCTGATTGATGTCAGCCTCTCGCACTCCTTTTCCTATCAAGAAAAGTCCTCTTGGCTTCTGGGTAGAATTTTGGTAAGCGAAATGTGCAAATCGCCGTATACCATAAATGTGTTTTGGGATTCCTCCGCCAAACTGCAAATACAACTCTTCAACGTTTGCCATATAAGGTGACATTCCTGTTGTATTTCTATAATTGTAATATGCAGTTGCAGCAGACTCCAAGTTTTTGTGATACACCATTAAAAGTGCACTGTCTGGGATTACCGTGTAATCTGTAAAATTTGGATTGTTGTTGTCGTTAACGGACGTAATGTTCGTGATGTCGTTAATCAACGAAACGTCTTTCACAACCACACGCTGATCATTTCCAGAAGTACTGTTTGGAATTAAGGTGGAATAAAACGATCCATTCGTTGCAAAAGGAACTATTCTTGGGGTGTCACCTAATACCATCGCTACCACATTGGACGTGCCCACGTTGCTGAAATCCAATCGAATTTTTCCTTGAGGGTCGTTGTTTACATGGAATGTTAATTCGTTTTCACCATCGAAGTTGGGCTCGCGCGGATACTCCAAATTCAAATATTGAAAGGCTTGATAATCCGTAGCAACATTCAAATCATCCACAATGCGCATGGTGATTGGAGTGGTACCATTCGATATCAAAGTAGGAGACAAGGTCTTGTCGCAGCGCGCCTGATCGTAACTGGCCCATGTTGTATCTAAGAGTACAGTATTGGAGGTGCCAAATTCCCATCGTAAATGGTGGTTAATTCCTCCGCTGGCATTCGAGGTGGAAACAGATCTTCCTGTAAATAAAGCATTTGGGGCGCCAGGTCCAGTGTAAGGAAAGGGGGTGCTCGGGTTTAAGATTTCTGGAGAGTACCCTGGGTCCACTCCGTTTCTTCGGCCATAACCCCATCCTTCGCCTGCTGTGTAGAAGGAGCTTGAAGCAGAAGTAGCACGAATTCCTTCATGGTAAAAACTAGTACCGTAAACAGCTGAATTGTATATGATGTAATCTGCAACATTGCTGTATGCTCCAAAATTGACATCCGTCTCTATTGTGAATCGTAAGTTATTCGAGTTTGTATTCCACGTAAAGAAATACATCAAAGTGTCGTTGTACAGGCTGAATCCCGGGTTGCCAATGTTCTCCGGAGTTTGGTACATTGAAGAGTCTAGCCAGCCATCATTTCTTTCTGCGTAAAATAAAATGTAATCTCCGGGATCGATACTGTTGTCACCGCCATCTTCGATATGAATGGGGATTTCACGTTCCTTCCCAAAAACTTGAATATTTTCAGACTGAAAAACCGATAAGGGGATGTTTGCGTTGTTTAAAGCGTTGTAATCCAGTCGGTAGATGCCGTCTTCTACAATGGGGAATTTGTAATAGGATTGACTGTAGTTGATCCACTCATTCCCAAAGTTTTGGGCAAGTAAAGAAATAGGCGAAATAAGTAGAAGTAGTAATATGGTCAATCGTGCTTGCTTCATGGGTCTGCATTATTTGGCTTGTCTAATTTAATTCTTAATGAGATAATATGCGAATACAAGGCAACCGAAGCGTCTCCGATATCCGTAAAGGCATAATCCAAATAGAAATTCTTGATGTTTAGACCTATTCCAAGGTTGGGTTGAACATTTAATGATCGGGTATCATCAAAGTCAGTTACATATTGCATGTTGCTCAAACCTGCACGCAATTGCACATAGTTCTTGAATCCGAATGAAAGTCCGAGATGTGGATCTGCGGAAACCAAACTTGTTTGAAGCAAGGTATTTCGTTGACCATCCGTTGTTACTGTTAAATCCACTTCTCCGGCAGCATACAATCCTTTTTCGCCAAATTCAAATTTTCGGTAAGCCCCTAGAACAAGACGTGGAAGTGTTAATTCCAATCCGTTTTCAGGAAGTGCATTCCCTGTATTCAAGAATACTTCTTTCGTTTCATCATTTAAGGTGAACATCCAGGCGTTGAATGTGGAGGTTGCATCGCGCAAGACTCCTCCGAACTGCCAGCCTTTCTTCGATTCGTACTGAACACCTGCGTCAAGTCCGAATCCCCAAGAACGTGCAAAATCTCCAACACGACGGTGAATTACCTTTACGTTACCCCCCACGCTCAGTCCTTCAATGGGCATTTTACGTGCATAGGAAAAAATGAAAGCGTAATCGGCGGCAGTAAATGTTGAAATCCGGTCGTAGTCAATGTTTCCGTTGTTATCAATTAACTGGGTCGTATTTGGAATATCATCAACAGCGAATCGAATAGCCGTGAAGCCAACGGTACTTTTCTCGTCAATAGAATGGGCCAAGCCGAGGTAATCGTATTTCGCAATTCCTGCAAAGTACTCCGCATGCATCGCTCCAGCTTCTAACCACTTATCAACTTTTGTCAATCCTGCTGGGTTCCAATACCCAGACATTACGCCCCCAGTTTGTGCTACAACTGCATTTCCAAGTCCTAATGCGTCCGCACCAACACCAATGGCCAAAAACTCATTCGAATATTTTGGGGCAATCGCGTTTGTGAGGCTTTCTTGAGTGGAGGGATCTTGGCCGAACGCGTTTAGCGCACCAGTAGTAAGCAAGATTGCAAGAATCTTAGTTTTCATAAATAAATTAATTTTCACCTCCTTTAACAGCATTTTTTACAAAAAATTGTATTCTTTGTGGCTTGTATGGTAATTAGACGTAGTAGAAATAGTTTTCGTTGACATTTACCACTACAAAATTAGCATTTCCATAGATTCAATGATAAATCTACCCAATCTGTTTACCGCAGCCAATTTACTTTCGGGTATAATTGCCATTCTTTTGGCATTTGCCGGAAGGATTGATTTGGCGCCATTCGCAATTTTTGCAGGAGCACTTTTCGACTTCGTTGATGGTTTTCTTGCGCGTAAACTTGGAATTGCAGGAGAAATGGGAAAACAAATGGATTCATTGGCCGATATGGTCACGTTTGGCGTGGCGCCGGGAATGATCATGATGGTGCTTATGTCCATGAACCTGAACGATTACTTGGAGTACCGAATGGAGGGAGAAGTGTTTCCCGAAGCAGTTTCCATGGATTTTTTCGCTTATATAAATCAATTGGCTGATGGTACCCAGAGGTATGCAATTCCACTTTTTGCATTGGCGATTCCTTTCTTTTCCATTTTCAGATTGGCAAAATTTAATGTCGATTTGAGACAAACGGACCAGTTTATTGGCTTGCCGACTCCGGCGAACACACTTTTCTTTATGACCTTTCCCTTGGTACTTTGCTACGGTGATTTAGCGGATCGGGAAATGATTCTAACTGCCTGTCAACCAGAAGTTTTGTCTGTTTTATGTGTTACGGTGAGTTTTCTGACGATCCTCGAGATCCCACTGTTTGCGCTGAAATTCAAGCAATTCGGCTGGAAAGGCAATGAAATCCGATACTCGTTTTTGTTGATAAGTGCTGGATTAATTATCATTTTTAAAACTTGGGCAATTGCATTAATTGTATTTTTGTACTTGGTTTTATCGCTGTTAGATAACGTATTTAATAAAAAGAAAACGGATGAGATTTAAGGCAGAAATTGATGTGATGCCATTAGACGCATTGCTTGATCCACAAGGGAAAGCGGTTACTGGAAGCATGAAGAATATTGGTCTTGATGCTATAGACGGTGTGCGAATCGGAAGACACGTACGTTTATTTGTAGAAGCACCTTCACAAGGAGACGCCGATAAAATGGTAGACGAAGCATGCAAGAAATTGTTAGCGAACCAAATCATGGAGAGCTACGTCTACGAGATTGAGGCAGTTTAAAATCTGCCCGAGTTCATTTTGGCATCGCCTTTGACTGGTGACCGGAACAAACTCAAAACAATTAGTTATGTCTGAAGAAATCGTAAATAACAAAAAGAGCAACGGTGCGTATATCGCCATTATCATTATTTTGCTTGTAGGAATTGGTGCACTTTTCTTCGCTTGGAATAATGTTCAAGGAGAATTAGTGGATGCCAACAATACTGTAAAGAAGTTGGACAATGATAAAAAGGAGCTGAATGCTGTTATCGCGAAATACATCGGAAGCGATTCAAAAGATTTAAAGGCGAACTTAAATCAAATGTTGGCGAATTACGATCAGCTGGCAGAAATGGGTACTCCTGAACAAAATGCCGAGATCGCCCAACAAAAAGCACGCATTGAAGAATTGTTGTCTGAATTGGATTCGAACAAGAAATTGAACTACTACACGATCTCGAAATTGAAGCGTGAAAACGATGAGTTGCGCGACATCATGAGAGGGTATGTATACGAGATTGATTCCTTGAATACTTTGAATCTTTCGTTGCGAAACGACTTGGATGAAACAAGCACTGCACTGGAAGAAACGACAATTGACCGTGACAATCTGCAAGTGAAAGCAGATGCGCTGGATGAGAAGGTAAAGGCGGGGCAAAAGTTGACGGTAATTAAAAGTTCATTCGCATCACGAGCGATGAAGCAAACAATTACCAACAATTTCAAAGAGACGAACAAAGCGAAAAACGCAGTTCGGGTTGAATCCGAATTTACCATCGGTAAAAATGCAATTACCGATGCCGGGGAGAAAACTGTGTACATGCAGATAGTCGGTCCTGATAAGAAAACACTGCAAAATACGCTCTCTGGAATTGTTGAAACGGAAAGCGGGAATGTTCCTTACTCGCACAAACGTACCATTGATTATCAAAACGCAAGTGTTGATATGCTGATGACATACAGCGTACGTTCAGAATTAGGTAAAGGAACCTACAAAGTAAATATCTACTGTCAAGGCCAATTGATTGGAGTTGATAGTTTTACACTCAAATAAGTTAGATGGTCAATATTTTTATCGCGAATCTTGACTGGAGTATCACTTCAGAAGACCTCAGGGCCACTTTTTCATCATTCGGAAAAGTAGCTTACGCACACGTTGTATACGAGAAGAAAACCAAGCGCTCGCGTGGATTTGGATACGTAGAAATGGAAGACACAGATGAAGCTATTCGCGCAATTGAAGCGTTGAATGGAATGGAAGTTAATGATCGAAAGTTAGATGTGAAAATTGCATCTCCAAAAGAAAATCGACCGAAACCTAAAACGACAGATAAGTAATATGTCAGATGCAGTCAACCAAGGAAGTGTAACTTTCGAAATTGATGATAAAGGAATAGGAACGATCGAATTCGGTCACCCATTGAGCAATTCATTGCCCGGGAAGATCTTGCAGAAATTAGCAGATACCATTACGGAACTGGGTCAGAATGATTCAGTGAAAGTGATTGTGTTGAAGTCGCAAGGCGATCGTGCATTTTGTGCAGGAGCTAGCTTCGATGAGCTGATTTCAATTAAAGATTTCCCTACTGGTAAAGTGTTTTTCTCAGGTTTCGCAAACGTCATTAACGCATGCCGTAAATGTCCTAAGTTGATTATTGGACGTGTCCAAGGGAAAGCCGTTGGAGGTGGAGTTGGAGTTGCGTCTGCAGTAGATTATTGCTTCGCAACAGAGCATGCTGCCGTCAAGCTTTCTGAATTGGCCGTTGGAATTGGACCCTTTGTTGTTGGACCAGCCGTAGAGCGAAAAATTGGACGCTCGGCAATGAGTCAGTTGGCAATCAATGCTACGGAATGGCGATCAGCTGAGTGGGCGCGCGATAATGGACTGTACACAGAAACGTATGCTTCGGCGACTGAAATGGACGAAGCGATCGCGAAACTATCAGAGAAGTTGTCGAAATCAAACCCTGAAGCCATGGCACTTTTGAAACAAGTTTTCTGGGAAGGAACAGAGCACTGGGATGAATTATTGGCAGAACGCGCAGCAATGAGCGGTAAATTGGTTCTTTCCGAGTTCACAGTGAATGCAATCAATGCATTCAAAAGTAAGTAAAGATATTACCCTTACTATATAATCCGGTACGTAGGTCGTCGAGCTTGTCGAGATGCCTGGATGCCGGTTTTTTTATACCCAAAAGTTCCCAAGAATCTTTACTTTCGATTATCAATGAATCGAATTAAACCATCTCATCTTTTCTGGTTAGCACTGTTAACAGGGCTGATTGTAAGGTTGATCATCATTTTTCAGCCTGAAGCTAATCTACTAACGCGATGGGGTTCTGACGATTTGTATTACTATTCGCAAATTGCAGGGCATATAGCGTCAGGAGATGGATTTACTTTCGACGGGATACATTCCACCAACGGATTTCAACCCTTGTTCCTATTCGTATTGATTCCGTTCGGGAAGTTAATGCTAAACGATTGGTATTCCTCTTGGGTTGTTGTTTCACTCGTTGTCACTTTGCTCAGTGTTCTAGCGTGTTTTCAATTGCGGAAATGGGCACGAGAAATGGAATGGTCTGAATGGCTGGCTGTACTGCTCCCCGGTTTCTTTATTTTGCACCCAAAAATTCTCAGTGTTACGTTTAACGGAACAGAAGGGGCATTGTCATTTTTAATGTTGGTTCTGACACTTCGAGCATTTCTCTGGATGAAAGAAAAGCGAAATTTTCTGCCTTCTATTGCGGTTTTTAGCTTGTTCGTAATCACCCGCATGGAATTTTCATTGATCCTTTTCTTTTTAGCTGCGTTCGCTTTAATTCAGGGGCAGTCTTTAAAACGTTGGTTTCTTGTGGCTATTGGACCCATTATTACTTTCGGAGCCTGGATGACTATCAATTTTGTCTCGTTGGGCAATATAGTTACTTCATCTGGTCAAGCGAAAGCTACACATGCGACATGGTATGAGTTTCCATTTTTCGAAGGAATTAAGGGCGCGATCGGAACGGTGTTTTATGCGGAATCTGCGTTGAGTTGGGTGATCATTGGATTAACCCTTATAGGTTTGTATGCGCTCTTTCTTAAAAAGGATCGAAACCTTTGGGGATTACTGCTCTGCTTGGGATTGGTTTCCATCGTACTAATGATTGTCACAATTAAGACACTTCATGGTTTCCGCGACTGGTATTTTGTCCCTCAGTATTTGATACTGTTGATCTTAGTAGCCCATGGGATTGAGTGGTTCGTGAGCGGGAAAAAGCTATACTTAGTAATGTTTCCTGTTGTGATAGGAATGCTTTGGGGAGAGGCGACTTGGAAACCGAGAACGTTCGACGGGCAATTTGTAATTCACTCCTGCAAGGATCTTGAGAAAATTCTAGCTCCAGGAACGCTCATTGGAGTCTATAATGCAGGTTTGCCTTCTGCTTGCCTTGGGGAAAAGTATACTGTGGTCAATTTAGACGGTGTAGTGAATAACAGTGTTTTAAAATACCTCGAAAAACGCGAGTTGGGTAGTTATGTTGGGTTGGAAAAAATAGAATTCATTTTCGATACCTCCTTGTCTTTATTGTTCTTTCGAAACAAAGCCGGGATCCCAAGTCATCGAATGCATGTTTTTTACGACAAAAACAATGTCTGGCATCTGGAACGTGTGATGCTGCCAGAATTTGTTCATCCCTCGATCCGCGAGGCTTTTGAACAAAATTGAGCATTTCTACTTAGCAACAAATACCTGAAATTATAGGTGAAACCACTTAAATTCAGGGGTTTGGTTTGTTTTTATGTGTGCAATAAATGTAAATTGAGTATCACAACCAAAAAACGGCCATGAAAATAATAGCATTTCCTATTCTTTTAACTCTCTTGCTTCTTTCAGGAATATCTCACGCTCAAGATTCAACTACCGCTCGGATTTCCGGAGCCGACGTTGTATCCTTACGTTGTGAAGGTACTTGCGATTGTTCTCTCGAAGGTATTTTGGATACAAAAGTACAGTGTACTTGCAATGAGTGTACAAAGGTTATCACTATTACAGAGTCAGGTTTGCAGGGCGAGACAAGCGCGACAATCTATAATCTGGAGGATGCTTCCATTGAAGTTCCATTGGTAGAAGAGTTCTTCGATTACACCGATAGTTCTGGTGGCGGAATCATACTCGAAGACTTAGAGTTATACCGGAACGGAGACGATGTTGCTGTATTATTCATGTATCTGAATCCTGCGCAGGATAAAATTGCTGTTCGGTCAGAAGCGCAAGAAGTCCAAATATTTGATTTGTGGGGAAAGAAGGTGATACAGGTTGAAATGCTTGTTGCGAATGAGGAAATTAGCATCACCGAACTTTCCAACGGAGTTTATATTGTGCAGCTTCAAACTAGCGATGGAGATCTTGTCCGTCAATCGCTCGTCGTTCAAAAGTGACGCATTACATCAGTGAGCAGGCTCAATCAAGTGCTCACCATAAACTGAAAATGGCAGTAAGTGGTCAATACTTGGGGTGTAATCATTTTTGCGATCCTTCTTCTGCTTTAATTTTCCGTTTTTCTTCCGTTTGGTAACGTACCAATACTTAAGCACCTCATTGCTTGCCATAATTGCGGCATATTTTCGATCACCGTTCTGCTCATAAGCAATGCAGCTCCCTCTTCGGATACCATTAGTATAATTGATTAACCAGTGCTTTGATCCATTTGGATAGAAGGTTTGCAAGTCGTAGTTTAAAACACCAAGTTTATAGTTGCACGAAATGAGGGGCGCGAGTGTTTCATGAATTTCTCGATTTTGCTGTGGAAGCGTGTTGCTTGTGCTTAGAAATGTTGTGTCAGCCTCACGTAAGTATCGCTTGTATTCGGAAGTAAGGGTGTCTAAATGATATCTGCATTCGATGTGAATGGTGTCATTTTTATAGTTCCAATACCCGTGTTTTTGATTTGCGGTAAAGTTTCCAGAAGCATAGGGCATAGGCTCGTAATTGGTAGTGTCGAAGAATACCGCAGATCCATTGCGCTGTCCATTAGAGTAATGAACCACTTCAACCAGTTTATTGTTATTGTACACGCGCCACTGTCCTTGTTTTACTGATTTGCCTGCAACTTGGGTATAATAATTTGAATGGATTACAGAACCAAGCAAATTGCCTTGATTCAATGCATACAATTCTCTAATGGTATCCCGCCCTGTTGTCACCAATCCGCGCAAGTATTCGAATCCATCTGAACTCTTTTCAATGGTGACGAAAGTTTTTTCAAGACCATTGAAGGATATACTGTTTCTTAGAAATTTCCCTTGCAACGTTTCCATGTCATTCAAAAGTTCTCCTTCCGGACTCCATGATTTATAAATTATAGACCCAGATGCTGCAATGTCCCACGATTCTTGCTTGCTGCCATTTGGATAAAAAATCTGTTTTGTAGAACTATTGTTGTTCTGGTAAGTATGACGCTCGGTTAATTTCTCATCAACAAAGGTTTGCTTTAGCACAAGGCGGCCGTTTTCATGAACTTGTTTGATCAATTGATTGGCGCGAGAATTATAATCGATCCAAGTGCCCAGGTTGTTTCCTGCTTGGTCTCGGTATTCGGAATGTATAAGGATGCCATTAATGTCTCTACTTTCGGAAGAAAGAATTATGCCTTCATCATAAAGAGTTTCGCGCTTTTTATAACCATTTACGTATTCGATCTCTTCACCATGCAAAACTCCGTATCGATAGTTATTTACAATCTTACCGTTCGATGTGAATTCAACGTGCTTCCCATGTTTTTCCTGAAGTCCATTTTGATGTGTATAGTTCCAGAGTTCCGAAATTTTTCCCTCATCGTATGTTTTATAAGAGTATTGCTTTCCATTCCAATAATGACTTACGGTACTAATCCGTCCTTGCTCATCCCAGTACACTGCTTTGCCATGAAGAAGGCTATCCTCGTTACAAGCGCACCGACTTCTTAGAATGCCATTTTCGTGATAGGAATCTCCACATGCATTGAATGTCCAAATGATTGAAGAGAAATCATATGTTATCGGCTGGTAATAATCCCAATCGATTTGACCATGCCATTGTACATGTTCATAGTCAGTAGGGTAATTCATCCACTCATTCGGCTTAATTAATTGTTGAATCTGGAATGTGCTGTCTAGGGTTTCAGCGGTTGGTTTAAAAACAATATGACGCGGAGTCAGATCTTCTTTCTGTATTTCAGAAGTAATCTGTGCAAATAGAACTGAGTTTGGTGCGCCTATTAGAATAAATACGAGTAACGTTTTCACAAGTATGATAATGACACTATTCGATTGGAAAAGGTTGCTAACCTTTCTGTTAAGGAGATGTTAAACTAATTTTGCACTTTTGGGGACTTTTCGGGGCAATTACTCCCCGTAATTTCAGATACGCAAATTCTTTATTCAAAAGGGTTTGTTAATAAACCTAGAAATCATATCTTTGCACCCCCAATTTAGGGGAATTGTCTTATTTAATAAATGTTTAATTGTGGATACATTAAGTTACAAAACCGTTTCCGCTAACAAGGAAACCGCTGATAAAAAGTGGTTCGTAGTGGATGCTGAAGGCCAACCTCTTGGTCGTTTGGCAAGTAAGGTGGCGAAGGTTATTCGTGGGAAACACAAACCAAACTTCACACCGCATGCTGACTGTGGCGACAACGTTATCGTTATCAACGCAGAAAAAGTTGCCTTTTCAGGTACAAAACTCGTTGACAAGGAATACATCCGTTACACTGGATACCCAGGTGGACAACGTTCGTTGACAGCAGAAGAGATGTTGAAAAAACATCCAGAAAGATTAGTCGAAAAAGCAGTTAAGGGAATGCTTCCTAAAAACAAGCTTGGACGTCAGTTATTTACGAACCTTAAAGTTTACGTAGGTACTGAGCACAATCAAGAAGCTCAGAAACCAGAAGTACTAAACTTAGATACATTCAAATAACATCATGGAAGTAATTAACACACTAGGAAGAAGAAAAACATCCGTTGCCCGTGTATACCTTACAAAAGGTAAAGGGAACGTGACTGTAAATAAGCGTGACTACAAGGAATTTTTTCCTGTAGCCGTACTTCAATCAAAAATCGTTCAGCCATTCGCATTGACAGATACAGTTGATCAGTACGATGTAAAAGTGAACGTTTCAGGTGGAGGGATCAACGGACAAGTTGAGGCCATCCGTTTGGGAATCTCTCGCGCACTAGTAGAACTAAACGCAGAATTCAAACCAATGTTGAAAGAAGAAGGATTAATGACACGTGATCCACGTATGGTCGAGCGTAAAAAGCCAGGTCAGCCGAAAGCACGTAAGAAATTCCAATTCTCGAAACGTTAATATTCCTGCGCTGTATTTATGGCGCAAGAGTTACAATTTTTGGCGGTTGTTTAGTATCCAAGCCTTGAGCACCACCCCGAGAACTCGGAAGGCCCTCAAAAGCTGATGCGACTATAGCCTGCCTGTCGGCAGACAGGGAACGTAAACAATTTTAAAAAGAAGAAAATGTCAAAGGTAAAATTTGAAGATTTATTAGAAGCAGGTGTTCACTTCGGACACATGAAAAGAAAATGGAACCCGGCAATGGCGCCATACATCTTCGAGGAGAAGAAAGGTATTCACATTATCGATCTAAATAAGACAATTGCACACCTCGATCAATCGGCGGCTGCTTTGAAGCAAATTGCAAAGTCGGGTAAAAAGATTCTTTTCGTTGCTACAAAAAAACAAGCGAAAGATATTATCACTGAACGTGTAAAGGAAATTAACATGCCATATGTAACTGAACGTTGGTCAGGGGGTATGTTGACAAACTTCCAAACTACGCGTCGTTCCATTCGTAAAATGACGTCTATTGACAAAATGCAAACGGACGGAACGTGGGAAACATTGAACAAGCGTGAGCGTTTGTTTAAAACACGTCAGCGTGAGAAGTTGGACAAAAACTTTGGATCTATTGCAGACATGACGCGTCAGCCTGCGGCAATCTTCATCGTAGATATCGTTAAAGAACACATCGCATTGAAAGAAGCGAAGCGTTTGAACATTCCGGTATTCGCTATCGTAGATACAAACTCTAACCCGAAATTGGTTGATTTCCCAATTCCAGGTAATGATGACGCAACAAAATCTATCTCTATCATCATGGATGCAATCTGTGGTGCAGTAAAAGAAGGATTGACTGAGCGTAAGAATGCGAAAGATGCTCCGGCACCTAAGGAAGCAGCTTCAGCTAAAGAAGCGGCTCCAAAAGCAGAAGCGGCTCCTGCAAAGGAAGAAGCAGCTCCAGCGAAAGAGGAGGCTCCAGTTGAAGCGCCAAAGGCAGAAGCACCAGCAACGGAAGAAGTAAAAGAAGAAGCGGCTCCAGAAGCGAAAGCAGAGGAAGCAGCACCGGCTACTGAGGAATTTGCAGCAGAAGCAGCTACAGAAGAAGGATCTTCAGAGGAAAAAGAAGCATAATTATTTACACCACTTAAAAGTTTATTCCATGGCAATTACAGCTGCAGATGTAAACAAACTAAGAAAAATGACAGGAGCAGGCATGATGGACTGCAAAAAGGCTCTTGTTGAAACAGACGGCGATTTCGACGCGGCAGTTGACGTGCTTCGTAAGAAAGGTCAAAAAGTTGCTGCTAAGCGCGGTGATAACGAAACAACAGAAGGATTGATTTTCGCAGAAACTACGGAAGATGGAAAATCAGGAATCGTTTTCGCGTTGAGTTGTGAAACTGACTTCGTAGCGAAGAACTCTGATTTCAATGCATTCGTTCGCTCTTTGGTAGACGTAGCAATGAAAAACATGCCTTCTACGAAAGATGAGTTGATGGCGTTGAGTTACGACGATAAATTGACTGTTGAAGAGAAAATTACTGAGCAAGTCGGTGTTGTTGGAGAGAAATTAGTTATCTCTGGATACGATGTTATCAAAGCAGATCACGTTGTTGGATACAATCACCCAGGAAACCAGTTGGCTTCATTGGTAGGATTGAACAAGGCTTCTGAGACTGCTGCTGATGCAGGTAAGCAAGTAGCAATGCAGGTAGCTGCAATGGCTCCAATCGCTTTGAACAAAGATGCAGTAGACGAAGCAACTATCGCTCGTGAGTTAGAAGTAGGTCGTGATTTGGCTATCCAAGAAGGAAAACCAGTTGAAATGGCAGACAAAATCGCTCAAGGGCGTTTGGGTAAATTCTTCAAAGAAAACACTTTGTTGAGCCAGTCATTCGTTCGTGATAACAAAATTACTGTTGAGCAATTCTTGAAGAATTCAGAAGATGGATTGACAGTAACAGACTTCAAACGTCTCGCAATGTCTTAATAAGACATTCAGTCATATTTAAAACCCTGACCTCGAGAGAGCGTCAGGGTTTTTTGTTTCATGAGGTGTGGGCAATCATTTCCTTCAACCATTCGCCAGCCTAGAACGTCTAGATGGTTAGATTTTAATGATAAATTGGATTCAGTGAAAACGATCGCCTTTATATCGATGCTCTGTTTTGTTCTCGTAGCTTGCAAGAAAGATGAACTTGTTGGGGACTACGAAATCCTTCAAGGGAAATGGGAGTGGATAGGAACTACCAAGGAGAAGACCTCTCCCTATTGTCCTGATAGTATATTTTGGATTTCTGCCGCAAATCACAATCACGCTTATCACATCGAATTTGAAAAGCGTGGTAAAGTTTCCATTTGTAGGAATGACACGGAAGTTCGTTGGTACAATACTAATGTCGATCGCCATCTAATGTCAAAGGATAAATATGTCTTGAACGAAGAGTACTTTCGCATCAGTCTTAGCTATAACGAAACCAAGATTAAAAATGAGTGTTGATTTTGTTTAACGGTCAGTAAACCAGCAGGTAAGGGGTTTATTGCTCCTGAGCTTGACAATTGGGATTTAAAAATTGTGTTATGCGTAAATCGTGTGTGCATAATTAATAAGCTGTATTATTAATTGAATTCACCTATTTTTGCATCATGAAAGAACTTATGATGGCACTATTGGTGCTTGCGCTAATTGGCTGTGCACCAAGTCGATTTGTGGAGCCGCTGGAGAAAGATCAGTGGTCAGTTGGAGGAAGTGTTGGTGGACCTTTGGTTGGATTTAATGGAATTCCCATTCCTGCACCTTTGTCTTCTATCGAAGCGGGATACGGTTTGGATTCTAACCTAACGGTGTTCACAGGACTCCATACCACATCACTTCTATTTGGTACCGGACATATTGATCT
>JADFAL010000082.1 GCA_015665275.1 Flavobacteriales bacterium
ACACTCCTCTCGCATCTTCCAAAGCTCTTCTAAAGAATAATCCGAACTAACTAACAAGCGCCATGATTCTATGAAATTCTTGTGGTGTTCCATTTTGGCATCAACAAGGAATTCGAGCGCTATAGCGCGCTCAAGCATGACATCATCAGCAATACCTTCGTACGAACTGCTGTTTGAAGTAGCGTCTAAATATTCCCCTTTTACTTTCAAGTAACAATGGGCCTCAGGAATGCCTTCTAACTGATATTGCTCCAATACCGAAGCTACTTTGGGTGTATTAGATGCGGTCATCAAATAAATTCCAACGATTAATTCAACATCTTCAAATTGATTCAACTTAGCCACATGATATAGAAATCCGTGTTTCGTACTGCAAGTACCCATTCTTCGATACCATACCGATTCAAAATCCCCTCGGTCTTCACCGCGGCCGTATTTGAAATTGCGAACGCTACGCACCAAATCCTCCCAGGTGACACACCCAGATTCAATAATGTCTAAAGTTAGTGGATCGTGAGAGACTAGTTCCATTAGAAAAGTCCTCCTTGCGAGAATCCCATATTTTTACCCAAATGCTTATATGCCTTTTCGGTAACCTTTCTACCTCTCGGTGTGCGCATCAAAAACCCTTCCTGAATGAGAAATGGTTCGTAAACCTCCTCGAGCGTCCCGGCATTTTCTCCAATCGCTGTTGCAATTGTTGACATTCCAACAGGACCTCCGCCAAACTTATCGATGATTACAGATAGGATTTTGTTATCCATCTCATCCAGTCCATTCTTATCTACATTGAGCGCCTCTAACGCATGATCTGTAATTGCCAGTGTAATGGTGCCATCTCCCCGTATTTGAGCAAAATCCCGAACCCTACGAAGCAATGCATTCGCAATACGCGGCGTTCCACGACTTCTGCTCGCTACTTGATAAGAAGCGTCTTCATCAATCGGTATATCCAACAATCCGGCAGAACGCTCTACGATCATCGTTAGCGTCTTCGAATCGTAATACTCCAAACGAGAATTAATTCCAAAACGTGCGCGTAATGGTGAAGTCAACAAACCAGATCGAGTGGTGGCTCCAATAAGTGTAAAAGGGTTCAATTCAATTTGCACCGTACGGGCGTTGGGACCCGAATCAATCATGATGTCGATCGTATAATCTTCCATCGCCGAGTACAGATACTCTTCAATCACTGGACTCAAACGGTGAATTTCGTCAATAAACAACACGTCACCGCGCTCTAAATTGGTCAACAATCCTGCAAGATCTCCGGGCTTATCCAATACTGGACCACTAGTAACCTTGCAATTCACACCCAATTCATTGGCTATGATATTTGCAAGCGTTGTTTTCCCCAAACCGGGAGGCCCGTGTAATAAAACATGATCCAACGGTTCATTTCTTAGCGTTGCAGCTTTCACAAAGACTTCTAAATTCTCTGTTACTTTTCGTTGTCCAGTAAAATCTTCGAGTCGTTTCGGGCGTAAGACTTTGTCGTAATCCTGATCGTTTGATCTGTCTTCTGCCTCATCTCTGTAATCAAATGAATCGTCCAATACTCGCCGCTTTATTCAAATGTACAAAAAACCCTGACGTTCTTGCGAAGTCAGGGTTGGTTGCGATAAATGCTTTATTAATGCTCTTCCTCGCCTTCGGCCAATGGCACGTCTTGAGGAACGAAATCTTCTTCTTGACCCGGCTTCGAGTAATCGTAAGGCCATCTGTGTACAGTTGGCAATTCTCCTGGCCAGTTACCGTGGATGTGCTCTACTGGAGTTGTCCACTCAAGTGTATTTGAACGCCACGGGTTCTGAGGTGCTTTTGGCCCTCGGAATATACTATAGAAGAAATTGAACAAGAACAAGATTTGACCAAATGCCGCAATAATTGCGAAGATGGTAATGATCACATTCAAGTCCATCATCATTTCTAATGCGTTTCCGTCGAATGATTCATACACTGAGTAATCGTAATAACGACGTGGTGCTCCTGCCAATCCAACGAAGTGCATCGGGAAGAATACTCCGTACGCTCCAACAAGAGTAATCCAGAAGTGTGCGTACCCCAATCGTGTATTCAACATCCTACCATACATCTTAGGGAACCAGTGATAGACTCCGGCAAACATACCGAGTACCGCTGACATACCCATTACAATGTGGAAGTGAGCTACTACGAAGTATGTATCGTGAATAGCAATATCCAAGGCTGAATCGGCAAGGATGATTCCTGTTACACCACCTGTGATGAACGTTGAAACCAATCCAATTGCGAACAACATTGCTGGTGTATATACAATCGACCCTTTCCAAAGTGTGGTAATGTAGTTAAACACTTTCACGGCAGATGGAATCGCAATCAACAAGGTTGTAAATACGAAGACACTACCCAGGAATGGATTCATACCGGTGACGAACATGTGGTGACCCCATACAATGAATGAGAGGAATCCAATTGCGAGAATGGAACCAATCATGGCTCGGTAACCAAAAATCGGTTTTCGCGAGTTCGTAGAAATGATCTCTGATGATAGTCCTAAGGCCGGTAAGAGTACGATATATACTTCCGGGTGACCGAGGAACCAGAATAAGTGTTGGTATAACAATGGTGATCCACCGTGCTGGGTGAGCATCTCTCCTTGAACGATAATATCAGATAGGTAGAAACTTGTTCCTGCCATACGATCCATCATCAATAGTACCGCTGCTGAAAGTAGTACAGGGAACGAAAGTACCCCAAGGATTGCCGTTACGAAGAATGCCCAGATCGTCAATGGAAGACGTGTCATTGACATTCCTTTTGTACGCAAGTTCAATACCGTTACGATGTAGTTCAATGATCCGATTAATGACGATGCAATGAAAATACTCATGGAGAACAACCAAAGCGTCATACCCATTCCAGACCCTTGTACCGCTGTTGGTAAGGCTGAAAGTGGAGGATAAATGGTCCATCCGGCCATCGCTGGTCCCGTTTCAACGAAAAGTGAAACGAACATCAATACAGATGAAATGAAGAAGAACCAATACGATAACATGTTCAGGAATCCTGAAGCCATATCTCGTGCTCCTACTTGCAATGGAATTAAAAGGTTTGAGAATGTCCCTGACAATCCACCTGTTAGAAGGAAGAATACCATGATTGTACCGTGAATCGTTACCAATCCTAGGTACATATCCTCACTCAATACTCCGTTCGGTGCCCATTCACTTCCAAGGAAAAAAGAAAGGAATTCAGACTCTTCTCCTGGCCATGCCAATTGGATACGGAACAAAATAGATAACAACATTGCCACAACCCCCATGAAGACAGCAGTCATCAAGAACTGCTTACCAATCATTTTATGGTCCTGACTAAAGATGTACTTTGATACGAAACTTTCCTCGTGGTGTCCGTGATCGTCGTGGTGTCCGTGTGCTTCGTGCGCTACTGCCCCCATTCTATCTTAATTTAATTTTTTAGTCTAACTATTGTAAATATTGTTTCTTATGCTTCTGGCTCTTCTGCTTCTTGACCTTCCGCATTATCCTCACCTTCCATTTCTTCTCCTTCAGCCTCTGCCTCAGCAGCCGCTTTCTCCGCCTGCATTTCAGGGTAAGTCTTTGTAGGATCTTCCTTATAGTACGTGTGTGCGAATGTCTCCTCATGAATCTTTCCACGCTTCATCAAACGTTTTTTCCCGTCGATTTCTTGCCATTCACCCTTGAACCATTTATCGTACTCTGGTTTATCCAAAACCATAACCATCATGTTCATGTTGTAGTGAGCCCCACCACAAATCTTGTTACACATGAGGATGAAATTGAAGTTCTCATCGTTCTTAATTTCACGCATCTCTTGAGTCGTCATACTCGGAGTCACCTTAAATCGGGTAATTGCTCCAGGAACCGTGTTCATTTGAGTACGTAAGTGAGGAATGTATGCCGAGTGAATTACATCTTTTGAACGGAATGTCAACTCGTAGTTCTCACCTTTACACAAGAACAATGTATCTGCGATAAAATCATCCATTGCACGCTCATCCCACTTTCCAGTATTTCGAGCTTTCATTTGATGCAACAAACGAATCAACTGCTCTTTACGCGCCAGACGCTCTTCCATTTCCGTACGCATCTTCTCAGAGAATACCAATTTAGGATCGTTCAGCTTCGTTTCCATGTCTTCGATACCGTTCGGCCCAGTTGTCATCAACTCGATTGCCTTATCGATAGTTTCCGTCGTCATCAAAGCCAATGGATTTGCTCCTTCGTCAGTCAGTTTGTAATCGTACTTCGCAAGCTTGTTGTCTTCACCAGCATAACGTGCTTTCCAATCGAATTGGTATGAGAATAACTCAACTCGGATCGCTTTGTCTTCTGCTTCATCCGTTACTTCATTCCAGCTTTGGAGCCCCAAGATGATAATAACGGCCAATACTATCGCCGGAATTACCGTCCAAACCATCTCCAACTTATTGTTGTGAGGATAGAAGAATGCAGGAACTCCTGGTTTCTTTACATACTTCCAAGCAAATACGAACAACAATGCATTTGTTAAGAAGAATACCAGAATAACGATAACAAAGTTAAGGTTCAACAACCAATCCGTCTGCTCTCCGTGCACCGAAGCTGCAGGACCACGCCCTGTCCATCCATATTCCAACATCAACCAGATGAAGCCAATGAACATGAATAGCATAAACCCAAGCATGAGTTTTGCATTCAAACGGTTGTCACGATTCGAAATCTCGTTCTCTTTCTTCTCAGTCAATTTCGAGGACAACTCATATACACGCATCAATTGCGCAAGAGCTATAACTCCCAAAATAATTACCAGTAATACGAACAATTTAGCCATCTATCTGTGTGTTATTCTATCAAAAATTATTAAATGTCGTGGTGAATACTCTCGTCCAAGAACGGGTGATTCACTGGCGTCAATGGCGCCTTCGTAAGGTTTGTCAAAACCAACTTAATCATTACTCCAGCTAAGATGATTCCCATACCAAATTCAATGAATCCTGGGTACGCTGATGGTCCTTGAGAACCAAAGGCAATCATTTGGTAAGCATCCAGCCAATGTCCAAGTAGAATGATAATTCCAACGAATGTCAAGATTCCAGCGTGACGTTTTGCATCGCGAGACATCAAGATCAACATTGGGAATACCATATTAATAATGAACATGAAGAAGTATAAGAATTTGTGTTCCTCAATACGAGCCACATAGTACGTTACCTCTTCCGGGATATTTGCATACCAGATCAACATGAATTGTGAGAACCACAAGTACGACCATAGGAAAGAGATGGCGAACATCCATTTACCGATATCGTGAATATGACTGTCGTTCACTTTTGGAAGGTATCCTTGCTTCTTAAGGAATAATACTAGCATTACTAGAACAACCATTGTTGATACCCACATTCCAGCGAAGTTGTACCATCCGAACAGTGTTGAGAACCAGTGGTAATCTACAGACATGATCCAATCCCAAGAAGATGTTGAACTAAATACTGCGAAGAATACTAAGAACAATGCTCCTTTACGGTAGTTACGAAAGTGAATTTCCGTTCCACCAACTTTATCTTCTTCCAATGAACGCTTACGGAATCCACGAAGGAAAATTAAGTATGTAGCTAGATAAGCTGCAGTCCGGATCCAGAAGAATGTTTTGTTCAAATAGAAATGTTTTCCAACAGCAATCGGATCGTAATGATGACCACCTTCTTTATACAATGCAGGGTCCATCCATCCGTATACGTGCGCTCCATCCAATGCTGTGATCACTAAAAGAACAATTGCTAACAATCCCGCTCCGTAAGGAAGGGCCAAAGCAATTGCTTCAATCGGACGCTTGATATAGGCGTACCAACCTGCTTCTGTTGCGTAATTCAATGCTAGGAAGAACAACGCCCCTAGCGCAATACAGAAGTAGAAATAGCTATTGGAAAGCAATCCACCCATGATGCGCGTTACGTAAAGATCTCCATCACCGCTGTGAACAATCAAACCAATGATTAAACTTAATACCCCTGCGGCAATTAAACCGTACGAGATCATGTTTGATTTACTTGATACTTTAAATTCCATCGTAATTCGTTCGTCTTATTAAAATTTCTTCTTACTCAGGGTTACTGGCTCCATCTTCCTCGTTCTCTTCCTCTTGTCCTTCACCTTCTTCGCCTTCCGGATTTTCATCTTCCGCCTCACCTGCTTTCGATGTTCCATAATCTTTATCGATCAAGCGCTGAATGTAATGAACCAACGTCCAGATTTCTTTCTTGTTGATAAGAGATCTGTGCGACCCCATTGCTCCTTTACCGTAGTAAATGGAGTAGAACATTTGACCTTCAGTAGCAGCAACGTCAGCGTAGTTAGGAACCCCCGTATACGTTTCGTTGACCATCATTGGACCGTTTCCATCTCCTTTCTCACCATGACAATGAGCACAGTTGGCAACGAACAATTTCTCAGCATCTTTCCAGAAAGCTTTGAATGCAACTGAATCAGCTTCAGCCGGCAATGCTAACGGATTCTTATCATTTAAAGCCAAGTCGTAGGTATTGATGCTTTTCGGAGAAAGCTCTTCACCATACATTCCGTGCGTTTCTTTAAATTCATCATTTGCCTTGTGTTTGTAAGGCAACATCAATGATACCTCTGCAGAATCTGTTCCGTAATAAGGAACTGTTCCGTTCGGTGGAGTCATTGCTGACAAACGCGTTTTCAATTCCGGATTCTCACGCTCTTTAATGTGACCGTAATCTACATAAGGCTCAACTGCTGGAGATCGATACATGTCTGGCATGTACTCCAACCCAGGGCTATCCGGATCGCCACCACATGATCCAAGAATCAACGTGGACACTGCTGCAATCGCTAAACTTCCTATTATTCTCAATTTCATTTTCATCTTCTGAACTGAATAATTATGCTACATCTTTTTGATCCAACTCCACAATTCCTGTTTCCTTCAACATCGCTTCCAACTCTTCTGCTGAGAACTGTGCGTTTTCAGAAGTACGTAATTCCATTACGAAACGATCATCTGTTGTACGTGGATCTGGGTTTTGCGCTGGCATTCCTGGAAGCGTTTTGTTACGTAAGAAATATGTAATTGCCATTCCGTGCGCCGCACACAATACTGTAAACTCGAATGTAATTGGAATGAACGCCAAAATGTTATCCATGTAGGTAAAGTTTGGTTTACCACCAATGTTCATTGGCCAATCTACTACCATGAAGTAGCGCATTCCGATTGTCGCTAACGTAAGACCTGTCAAACCGTAAATAAAGGCCATGATACCCAATCGCGTGTCTTTCACACCGATGATAGGATCAATACCGTGGATAGGGAACGGAGAAAACACCTCCGATACCTTTACTCCTTTTGAAACTAATTTCTTAGCTCCGTCTTTCAGGACGTTATCGTCGTCGTACATCGCATATATTACTTTATCTGCCATCTGTACTTAATTTATTTATTAGCGTTCAATAATTCTTGAGCTTCTTTTGCCCAATTCATCCATTCCTCCGCACTTGTCATCGGATCACCAGTTTCTTTTTCCAGTGATTCAATTTTCTCGGGTGTCATTGCAGCCATATCAGCGTAGGATGTAATACCCATTTCGTGAAGGCGTTTCTCCTTTGCCGGACCAATTCCACCGATCTTTTTTAGATCATCCGTTGCAACTTCAGTTGAAGCTTCTTCCGTCGTTTCTTCTGATTTTGCTTCCGATGCAGACTCTTCCGTAACTGGAGCTTCTGGTGCTGCAACAACTGCAGGTGTCGGCTCTGTTGGTTCCGGATGATGATCATCTGGCATGTTTTTGTAAGATTCTCCTGATCCTTTCAAGATCGATTTCACCTCGTTCAATGCCAATACCGGGAAGTAACGCGCGAACAATAAGAAGAACACGAAGAACAATCCAATGGTACCAACATACACCCCGATATCGATGTGACTTGGGTAGTGCATGCTCCAAGATGATGGAAGGTAGTCACGGTGCAGTGATGTTACGATAATTACATAACGCTCGAACCACATACCGATGTTTACTACAATTGAAATAACGAATGTAAAGATTAGGCTACGACGTAGTTTCTTGAACCACATCAACTGTGGAGAGATTACGTTACACGTCATCATTGCCCAGTATGCCCACCAGTAAGGACCAGTTGCACGGTTAATGAAAGCGTATGCTTCGTATTCTACTCCTGAGTACCATGAAATAAACAACTCGGTAATATATGCCGTACCTACAATGGATCCGGTTACCATAATTACGATGTTCATGTACTCAACGTGTTTCGTATGTATGTAGGCCTCAAGATTCATCGCTTTCCGCATAATCAAGAGTAGCGTTTGTACCATGGCGAATCCTGAGAATACCGCCCCTGCTACGAAGTAGGGAGGGAAGATAGTCGTGTGCCATCCGGGGATAACCGACGTGGCAAAGTCAAAGGATACAATCGAGTGTACCGAGAATACTAGTGGTGTTGCCAATCCTGCAAGAACCAATGAAACCAATTCAAAACGGTTCCAGTGCTTTGCTCTTCCTGACCATCCGAAAGACATAATCGAGTACATCTTTTTGGGAATTGGCTTTTTAGCGCGGTCACGAATGGTTGCGAAATCCGGAATCAATCCGATGTACCAGAATACTAATGATACGGAAAGATAGGTCGAGATCGCAAATACATCCCAGAGGAGTGGTGAGTTAAAGTTTACCCAAAGAGAACCGAAGTGGTTTGGAAGAGGTAATACCCAGTATCCTAGCCAAAGACGTCCCATGTGAATTAGCGGGAACAAACCTGCCATAAATACGGCGAAAATGGTCATCGCCTCTGCAGATCGGTTAATTGCCATACGCCATTTTTGACGGAACAATAATAGCACGGCTGAGATCAAGGTTCCGGCGTGTCCGATACCTACCCACCAAACGAAGTTGGTAATATCCCATGCCCAACCGATGGTTTTGTTAAGTCCCCAAACACCGACACCGGTACCTAGTAGGTAAAGGATACATCCAATACCGTACAATCCGATGATCAATGCAATTCCGAAAAGGATGTACCACATACGTGGCGCCTTGTCCTCAATCGGTCTACATACATCTTCAGTGATGTCATGATAGGTCTTGTGACCTAGTATGAGGGGTTCTCTAATTGCTGCTTCCTTATGCATTACAACAGGGTTTTGTTTCGATTAATGTGCTTTTGCTTTCTTCTTTCCGTGTCCACCGTGATCGTCGTGTCCTTCCTCTTCATGGTGCTTCTCTTTTTGAATTTTCGACAAAGCGTCATTTGCTTCGTTACGAACCTTCACTTTGAACCACACATTTGGCTTAACACCAACTTCCTCTAGTGCTTGGTATGCACGTTTATCATCTGCGCTCTTACGAACAGCTGAGTTAGTATCATTCCAGTCACCAACAGTAATAGCATTCACAGGACATACGTCAGAACATGCTGTAGTATAATCACCATCTGCTACAGGTCGGTTTTCAGTCTTAGCATCTAATTTACCAGCCTGAATACGTTGCACACACATTGAACATTTCTCCATCACACCTCGTGTACGAACCGTTACGTCTGGATTCAATACCATACGTCCTAGATCGTCTTGTGCTGGGTTGATTTCTGCTTGCGCTTTGTAAGATGGGTAGTTGAACCAGTTGAATCGACGTACTTTGTACGGACAGTTGTTCGCACAGTAACGTGTACCGATACAACGGTTGTATGTCATTTGGTTCAATCCTTCGTTTGAGTGCGTTGTTGCTGCAACCGGACAAACCGTTTCACACGGTGCGTGGTTACAGTGGTGACACATCATTGGTTGGTGAACGACCATTGGATTATCCTCAGGCTGTTCAGCATCAGCGAACCACTGCATTTTACTCTTCGAATGTTCATTACGAGTACCTGGCGCTGCTTCTTCCGTAGATGCGAAGTAGCGATCGATACGCAACCATGCCATTTCACGTCCGCGACGCACCTCTGTTTTACCTACAACAGGTACGTTATTCTCAGACTGACATGCGATCAAACAAGATCCACAACCGATACAAGATGACAAATCAACTGTCATTCCCCAACGGTGCCCAACATTCTCTACTGGATGCGCATCCCAAAGATCAAACTCTTCCATTGGAGCTTCTACGTGATGACCGTCTTTGTCAACTTTCTGTAGTGTCCAATCAGGATTGTACGCCGATTTATCTCTATGCTTAAAGATGTCGAAAGTCGTTTCACGAACTACAGAATTACGCCCCATTGCTGTTCCGTGAATCTGTGTTACCGCTACTAGATATTCTTCACCTGTATGTACTTTCAGAGAACCTCCTCCGTACATTGAATATGTTCCATTTGAAGTTGATGTTAATGCAAATGCATTCGCTCCAATTGTAACTTTGTTTCCTTTATCATCCGTTTCGTGCCCTCCGTATTCCTTAGTTTGGTAGGCAGCTAAACCAATCTTCTCTCCGTCAGCTCCACGTCCGTAACCCAAAGCAACTCCCACCGTTCCTGGTGTTTGTCCTGGCAATGGCATTACAGGAAGCTTAACAGACTTACCGTTAACCGTCAAAGTAGCCAAAGTCAATCCGTTCTCTTGATCGAATGTCATCTTGCACTGCTCCTTCTCCATGTCTCTAGGACTCATGGTGATGTAGTTGTCCCACGTAGCTTTGGTCAATGAATCAGCCATCTCTTGCAACCAAGGGTTGTTCGCTTGCTGTCCAATTCCCATTGCTGACTTCTGGTACATTACCACTTCCCACTTACCAGAGATAGTAGGTGCTTTTACTGAAGAAAGACTTCCTGTGAATGCTGGTTCCGTTGGATCACTTACTTGTGTCTCACCACAACTGTTGTGAACCATCATGTTCCAGTACGTATGCTCGTCTGTGTAACCAGAACCCGGCATTCCCCATTGAATCCATAGTTCACGCATTTTATCATGAACTACTTTGGAGTCTTTACCTCCACGCTTTGCTACATCCGCCCAAACCATGAATGATTCAATTGCAGAAGCAGTGCTGTGCAATGGTCGAATCGTAGGTTGTGCAATCGCGTAATGGTCTCCCATTACGTTGTGATCGTTCCAAGCTTCTAAAGCATGAAGATCAGATGCTACATATTTACAACGAGAAGCTGTTTCGTCCGCGTAAAGCGACATGGAAACAGATGTTTTAATTTTTCCAAGTTTCTCACCGAATTTCTTACCATTCGGTAAAGTATATACCGGATTCACTCCGTAGAAGATTACTGCTTCTGGTCCACTTCCATTAATTACGTCAGTTGCCAACTCATTCATTGCAGTATCATCCGACATGAACATGTTAATTGGCATGTTCACATTGATCGTAGTCTTGTACGCTCCAATAACATGGTTCAACTTGTTCGTCAACATTTGAACGTCAACATCATTTGATCCACATACTACCAAAGACTCACCTTTCGTAGATTTTAGTGCCTCATATGCTTTTTGTGCTGCTTCCTTGGCAGACTTTGTAGACAATGTTGTTGAAACTGAAGTAGAAACTCCATACTTGCTCAACAACCAAGACAATACGTTTGCTTGCTCTGAAGGCTTTATTTGTCCACGAACGTCAGCATTTGATCCGGTAACAGACATCATTGACTCAAACTGGAAGTGCTTAGACATCCAATCTGAATCTGGATTACGACGTTGACCGTATTGTCCTGTGAACAACGTTGGCATCAACCAAGAGTTCAAGAAATCAGCATCAATAGAAACGATTGTTTTCGCTTTCGAGAAGTCATATCCTGGGATAATACCAGGTCTTCCTGTCTCAACTGGCGCAGCTACCATATCAACAGCCTCAGGCATTGCCTCACCTTCACCAGTCTCAACTGGAGCTGCCATTGGATCTGGAACTGTTAATCCGAATGAACGTTTGTTTGCTTCGCGCATACCCGCATACGAAGTTGCATCGTATTGAATATGCTGGAATTTATCCGCTCCAACTTTCGTTCTAAGTGCATTAATTGCTTCTCCTGCAGTAGGTCCAGTAATCGTATTTGAAACCAGAACCACTTTATTTGCTGACTTCAATCCAGCGACTACCTTTTTATCAAGATCAGTGTAAGAAGTAGAATCACCATTAATTGTTGGTCGCGTCAAACGCTCGCTATCGTAAAGCCCCAAGACGGAAGCAACGATACGTGGATTCACACCACCATTCGTAATACCGAAATCCTTGTTTCCTTTAATAAAGATTGGTCGACCTTCACGAGTCTTAACCAAAATACTAGCGTAAGAAATACCATCGTAGTACGTAGATGCATACCAAGTTGGCATACCTGGAGTTACGTTCTCAGGCTTATTTACGTAAGGAACTGCTTTGTTTACCGGAGCCTCACATGCTGCAACTGTCGCTGCTGCTACGCTAAATCCTAAAAACTTCAGGAAATCACGTCGTCCTGTGGAAGACTCTTGTAATTTATCATCACCCAAAAACTCCTCAACAGAAGTTTGAGTCGGAAATTCTTGATCTCTGGACTCTAGAAACTGAGGAGTCTCGTGCAACTCGTCGATTCCTTTCCAATATTTTCTATTCATTCCCATATTCTTAATTCGAATTCTTCAAGTTCTTTATTAATAGTGGCATTTCGCACACTCCCATCCTCCTAGCTCTCTCGGACTCACCTTATCATCATCAAGGAACTTGCTATACAATGTTTTGTTATGCTTTACCAATCGGTTGTGAATCTCATCGTAGTATGTCAATGTCTCAGAATCATCATCTGCAAGAATACCTGGGGCAATTGTTGCTTGATTGTGACATTCGATACACCAACCCATTGTCAGTGTTGATTTCGTGAAGTTAATTCCAGCATCGATGTTTGCCTGAACTTTATTTAGTTCTTCGTGCGGCTGAACCATCGCTACTTCTACTTGCTTTGTCATGTCTCCGTGACACTGAGCACAATCCAATCCTCCTACAACTACGTGTTGCTGGTGATTAAAGTATACGTGATCTGGAAGGTTGTGAACTTTGTTCCAAACGATTGGTTTCGTTTTTCCTGTGTATTTCTGTCCATCCCACCCGGCAGCGTCGTAAATCTTTTGAATTTTCGCTTGTTGCTCCGGCTCGTTACCATTGATCTGCTTGTGACAGTTCATACAAACGTTCACAGATGGCAAACCAGCTGTTTTGGATTCTGTAACTGAGTTGTGACAATATTTACAATCGATTCCGTTGATTCCAGCATGTGTTGCGTGCGGAAAGTCAATTGGCTGAGAAGGCTGATACCCTTCCATGATATTAATGCTGTAAAGCCCTTGGAACAAGGCAACCACAACACCAATAACTACAACCAATCCGATCAACCCAACATACTTGCGGTTCAACCATGCCCATTTCTTTAATTCATCAGCGTAGCTAGCAGTCGCTCCTTCTTCGTCATCTTCCGCTTCCGCCTGAGCGTGCTTCAGTTGACGACGAACACCTCCTACCGCAAGAATGATAGTAGCAAATACAGCGAACAAAGCGATCCAAATCCACCCTAAAGAAGACTCTTCTTCTTCAACAGCTCCACCTTCAACACCTCCTGCGTCTCCACCGCCACCGTCGGTATCTTCCACCTGAGCATCAATCCAATCGAATATTGAAAGAATTTGTTCATCAGACCACTTATCACCGAAGGCTGTCATTGCTGATCCTTTGATTGTTGATCTTTCTTGAGCGTATGAACTTTTTGCCGCGGCATCCTGCCAGTTACGAACCCAAAGAATCAGAGTTGCTTCATCAGCCTTCTCCAACCATTGTTCTCGAACTCCAGAAAGCTTTGGGCCCGTACCATCCTTGAAAGGATTGTGACACGTAGCACAATTGGCTTTAAATAAAGTTCCTCCATCTTGAGCCTGAGCGGTATACGATCCCATTAAAAACAGGATAGTCACAACGGCCAAGCACCATTTGTTAAAATTTCTAAACATCTGACTACTAGATATTTTCATGTAAAAAACTGTTCGTCTTGCGCCAAAAATGCGGGTTTTGACGCTAGCAAATTTAGCACAAAAGTCAGTTTGCATGACATTTGTATGACAATTTTGAAGGGCCACGATTTAATTTAGAAGGATTCTAAATAAAGATATTTATACTTAATCTTTCAACTCCTGTTCGGTCAGCACTTTCCAGCATGTTTAGATATTTTGGCATAGTCATTGACCCATCTTTTGTATTTTTGACTTAACATTGATCTGCACCCATGAGGAAGACCTTACTAATATTGATTGCCATCCTGAGTTTTTCCGGATTGTCTTATTCCCAAACTGGAGATATCCAGATAAAGAAAGACGCACGAATTAACGCGCTTGTAGCAAAGCAAAGCGAGGTTGTTCCGCCGGATACCAAAACGAAAATCAAAGGATACCGTGTTCAGTTGTACTTCGACTCTGATCGTGGCACCATAAATAATGCCAGATCACGATTCATTGCTCAATATCCGCGTGTGGATACCTATGTGGAGTATAATGCACCGAATTATTACTTGAAGGTGGGTGATTTCAGAACGCGATTAGAAGCTGAGAAAATTAAAGCTGCCATGACTGCTGAGTTTCCAACAAGCTTTGTAATTGAAGAGGACATCAACTTACCGCGACTTGTAAAAGAAGAGAACGACTAATTTTGATGAATCAGCGACTGGGTAAAGAGTATAAACTCTGCAACAAGCGAATTATTGATGCCCTTTTTGATTCTGGGCGTTCTCAAAAGCAATACCCGCTCATTGCCAAGTATGATCTGCATGATTTTAAGAGCAACCCTACTTTTCAAATTGTAATTGCTGCACCAAAACGAACTTTTAAAACAGCTATTCAGCGCAACCGCGTGAAACGAATTTGTCGCGAGGCTGTACGGAAAAATAAAACGGAACTAGAATCCTATTTGAACGACCATAATCAGCAACTAGGAATTTTCTTACTTTACACTGGAAAAGAAGAAATTTTACCGGCTAAACTGGAACAAAAAACGAAGGCATTATTCCAAAAAATTATTGATGATTTACAACAAAACTATGCGTAATACTTTTCGATCTCTTGTATTAATTCTCGCTACCACTTTCATTTCCAACTTTGGTTACAGTCAGAACAATGGCTTTGAAGTTATCCGGAGTCTGGAAATCATGAATGAAATTTATGAGAACCTTGAGAAATATTATGTTGACGACCTGAAGTCTGGTAGCATGTCTAAAGCGGCTATCGATGCGATGCTGAAAGACCTTGATCCCTACACGGTATATTATCATGAAACGGACATCGAAGATTATCAACTAATGACTACCGGACAGTACGGTGGAATTGGGGCTTTGATTCGTAAAGTGGATGACTATAGTTACATCACAGAGCCATACGAAGGGAAACCTGCACAAGTTGCGGGATTGCGCGCAGGAGATAAAATCATAGCAATTGATGGAAAAGACATGAAGGATAAGCCCTCATCGGAGGTTTCTACTGCTTTGAAAGGGCCAAAGGGAAAAGAATTAGAAGTTGAAATCGAACGCCCGGATGGAGAAAAGAAGAAATTCACTTTCAACCGTGATGAAATTAAATTGCCAGATGTTCCGTATTCGGGATTGATGGAAAACAATGTTGGCTACATCAAGCTCAACAGTTTTACCAGAACGGCGCATCAGGAAGTACTTGCTGCCTATACAGACCTTAAGGCAGAGGGCATGGAAAAGTTGATTCTTGACTTACGCGGAAATGGTGGTGGATTGTTGATTGAAGCGGTAAAAATCGTGAACATGTTCGTTCCTAAAAATGAAGTTGTGGTAACAACTAAAGCACGTGTAGCGGAGGAAAATCGCAGATATACAACGATGTCGGCACCGACGGATCTTGATATTCCGGTTGTTGTTTTAATTAACGAAGGATCGGCATCGGCTAGTGAAATTGTTGCGGGAAGCTTACAGGATTACGACCGCGCGGTGATTGTTGGAACAACATCATTCGGTAAAGGATTAGTTCAACGAACGTACGATTTAAGCTATGGTTCAAAAATGAAGTTGACTATTGCCAAATACTACACGCCATCAGGTCGCTGTGTACAGCGCTTAGAGTATTATGATCGTGTAGATGGAGATCGCCCAGAAGAAGTTCCGGATTCATTGATTCAAATCTTCCATACCACAAATGGTCGCGAGGTGATCGATGGTCGCGGTGTTGAGCCGGATGCCGCGGTTGAGCCGGGAGAATTCAGTCGATTAACAGCAGTATTGTTCGGTCAGAATTTCGTTTTTGATTTTGCAACGGAATACTATTATCGCAATCTAGGCAATACTCCGAAGGAAGATTTCGATTTGCCCGAATCGGATTACGAGGCATTCAAGCAATACGTTTTAGAGCGAGAATTTACCTATTCAACTGCTTCTGAAGAGCGACTGAAGAAAATGAAAGAGACTGCCGAAGCCGAAGGGTTCTACGAGGACATGAAAGATGAGTACGAGGCGCTTCTGAATAAAGTGGTCCCATCGAAAGAACGAGACTTGGAGAAATTCAAGGACGAAATCATTCAATTACTGGAAAATGAAATCGTTTCAAGATATCATTATCAAAACGGCCGCGCCGTTCACGCCTTTAAGGATGATGTTTTCATGCAACGTGCCATGGAAATTTTCAAAAGTTCTGATGAGTACAATACGATTCTCGGAAATTAATCGTTGTTAACGTAGCTAAAACTACTCATCATGCTAAGCCGATATTTCGGTTCAAAAATACATACACGAATTCACGTATTTCTGCTTTGCGCATTGACGTCCAGTATTGTCGTGAGCAAGTTTGTTATGTCTTTGAGTATGATGCTCTTATTGCTCAACATTCTTCTAGAAGCAGATTTCAAATCCTATTGGGAACGTATTAAGTCAACTCGATTGTTTCATTGGGTAGCCTTTCTTTTCGTTTGGCACCTCGTGAGTCTTTTATGGTCAGCCAACTGGAATTATGGTTTTCATGACATCAAGGTAACCTTGCCATTAATAGTGATTCCGCTGGTGCTCACATGCAAACCTATTGGCAGCCGCAAAAGCTTAAAGTGGGTTTTAGGAATTTTTCTCGCAACCGTGGTATTTGCTTCTCTCTACAACTTCCTTTCCTATCAGCAGGTATTTGGTCCAAGGTACTACGACGATATTCGTGGGATGTCTCTGTTCGATTCTCACGTACGACACGCGTTAATGGTCGTCATGGGAATTGTGATTGCTGTTCAATTTTATCGTTGGAGAAAGCTTCCCGTTTTTGCCATGGTCGCCATCGTTGTATGGTTGCATTTCTACACCTATTATTCTCAAGTGCTCACCGGAACTATAGTTCTAATGGGAATTTACGCGGCTTATGGTTTTTACTGGTTGTATCATCGCTACAAATATTTGTCTTTTGCTGGACTAGCACTTTTCATCGGAGCTATTGTGATTTCACTTATTTGGATTTTCAAGCCGATTACCTACGACCCTGCTGTATTCCACAAAGACATTCTGAACAAGGAACGCACCGCGGAAGGCAATGGATACTACAACAATCCAGGAGAAGTTTCGCCAGAAACTGGCAAACCTATTGATATCTTCATTTGCCACAAAGAATTGAAACGTGAATGGGAAAAGGCATCAGATGTTGCTTATTATGGAAGGGACAAAAAAGGACAGTACATCTTTAGAACACTAACGCGCTACATGGCATCAAAGGACCTTCGAAAAGATGCAGAAGGGTTTCAATCAATGAGCAGAAAGGATATTCGTGCTGTAGAGCAAGGACATACAAGCATCTACCATAAAGGCGTTTGGGCCCGCGTAAATGGACTTCGCTACCAGCTTAATAATGCAACGAATCCGAATGGGCATTCACTCTTGCAACGCATTGAATATTGGAAGGTAGGGATGCACTTGAGTAAGGAAAACTGGCTAATAGGCGTTGGAGCAGGTGATATTCAAGATAGCTTTAACGAGCACTACGAAGCCACAAACTCACTATTGACGGAAGACCATCGGGATCGTGCGCATAACATGTATTTGACCATGCTCCTCGGCTTTGGTATTCCCGGACTGCTCCTACTCCTGATTTCGCACATTCACTACCTGCGTGAACAGTTCAAAAACGGGCAGTTGGTCGGCTTGGGATTCATCATTATTATTATGATTTCCTATTTGGTCGAAGACACCCTCGAAACTCAGTCTGGTATCACCTACTTCGGCCTTTTCTACGGGCTTTACATCATTCCATTGAAAAAACAACGGAAAACCTAACCTTTCGACGGAAGTTCCGTAAAGGAAAGTGTAATTTTGCGAGCAGTGGAAAACACATTTTCACTGCGACAGAAATAAGTCATGGGGTTTAAGTTAACGAAAGAGTTCCTAGAAGAAGTTTCGCAAGCCGTGGTATCAAACGATACAAAATGGCTAGAAACGCATGCCTTAGATCTTCACGATGCCGATCTCGCAATAATCATTGATGAACTCGATGAGGATGAGGCAAAATCCCTGTACGACTTACTCGACGAAGAACGTAAGGCCGATATTCTAGCAGAACTGGATGATGAGGCTCAGGAAGAGCTTATCAAATCGCTTTCATCTGAGGAAATAGCCTCTCAACTGGAGAATATGGACTCGGATGACGCAGCCGATTTAATTGCAGATCTACCCCAGGAGAAAATCGAAGAAGTTATCTCACACATCAAAGATGATGAAGCTGCAGATGATATCGTTGATCTCTTGAACTACAAGGAAGATACTGCAGGTGGACTCATGCAAAAGGAGTTCATCAAAGCAAAGATTGACTGGCCTGTTAACCGTTGTGTAGTAGAATTGAGGAAACAGGCGGAAGAAGTCGAGAAGGTATTTACTATTTACGTTGTGGATGACGACGACCGCCTGGTTGGTTTCTTATCCTTAAAGCGTTTGTTGTTTGCAAGTCCTACCACATTGATTCAGGATTTGTATCAGGATAAAAACATGATTTCGGTAAAAACGAGCGATGATGATGAACATGTGGCTCGTGTTATGGAGAAATATGACCTCGTTTCCTTACCAGTAGTTGACTTAAATAATAAGTTGGTTGGTCGAATTACGATTGATGATGTTGTCGATGTCATTTTGGAAGAAGCAGAAAAAGACATGCAATTGGCCTCGGGTATCTCTGAGAAGATTGAATCGAGCAGTAGTGTATGGCGCATTTCTAGAGCTCGTATGCCCTGGCTGATTATCGGAATGTTGGGAGGAATTCTTGGCGCACAAGTAATTTCAGGTTTCGAGGGAGGAATTAGCCAAGTTCCTGCTTTGGCCTTCTTTATTCCATTGATTACTGCGATGGGAGGAAATGTGGGTGTACAGTCATCTGCTATTGTAGTACAATCATTGGCCAGAGGAGACGACCAATTCGGTTCGATTTTTAAGAAGATTGGTAAGGAAGCACTTGTTGCCGTGGTCAACGGGATATTGCTCTCCTTAATTGTTTATGGTTTTGCCTATATTTTCGAAAGCACCACGCTGGGCTTAGTCGTAGGGATATCATTGTTCACAGTCATCATGTTTGCCGCGGTGTTCGGAACACTCATTCCTTTGATGCTCGATCGTTATAAAATTGATCCAGCGCTAGCTACTGGACCTTTCATCACTACGCTCAATGACGTACTCGGTTTGTTTATTTACCTGACCATTGGCGTTCTATTCTACGGATTGTAAATGCAAGTTGTATTCATTGATACCGTTCACGAAGTTTTACAAAACCGACTAGAATCAGCTGGATTCCAATGCATCGATGCTGTACATTCTGACTTTGATTCCCTAATCAAACAACTAGGAACTGCAGATGGTATTGTGATTCGATCGAAATACCGCATGGATGTCGATATTCTTGGTCATGCACCTCAATTGAAATTCATTGCCCGATCGGGAGCCGGAATGGAGAACATTGATATTGAGTATTGCCAAAAACGAAAC
This sequence comes from Flavobacteriales bacterium, assembly GCA_015665275.1. GTDB lineage: Bacteria > Bacteroidota > Bacteroidia > Flavobacteriales_D > Crocinitomicaceae > UBA4466. Next base: position 19,938 of record JADFAL010000082.1, read on the forward strand.
ATTGAACTGTTTAATGCACCGGAAGGTAACCGAAATGCCGTGGGTGAACACGCACTTGGGATGTTGCTTTCTTTGTTCAATCGTTTGCATCTTGCAGACAAAGAAGTTCGTGAAGGGAAATGGGACCGCGAAGGAAATCGTGGGTTTGAATTGGACGGGAAAACCATCGGAATCATTGGTTATGGAAATAACGGCGGTGCTTTTGCGAAGAAACTCTCTGGATTTGATGTGAATGTTCTAGCCTACGATAAGTATAAATCCAATTATGGAAATGTCTACGCAACGGAAGCGTCCATGGAGCAAATTTATCAGAAGGCAGATGTTTTAAGTTTTCATATTCCACAGAACGAAGAAACTATCTTCATGGCCAACGAATTGTATTTCAAACAATTCCAGAAACCGATTTATGTAATTAATCTGGCCCGCGGGAAAATCATCGAAACGAAAGCTTTGGTTGCAGGGCTTAAAAATGGAACTATTGCTGGGGCTTGCCTCGACGTTTTGGAATACGAGAAATCCAGTTTCGAATCCTTCTTTGAGCAAGATTTAGACCCCGCATTTAAGTACCTCTTAGAAAGTGAAAAGGTACTACTAACCCCACATGTTGGAGGCTGGACACACGAGAGTTATTTCAAGCTCAGCGATGTACTTGCTGATAAAATATTAGCGCATTTCGGATACCACAAATAGTATGAATTATATGTATATTTCGAAAAAACACTTAATTCGCTGTTATGGAAATCGATAATAAAGTCTACGAAAAATTTGCAGTCGATCTTTACGCTTTGGGGGCAGTATACGACCGTAAAAACTCATCGCAATACTAAAACATTTGGGGCCATCAGTGCACGATGCCGACGCTTCATTAGTTGCGTGTTCAGATAAAAATGAAACGCATTATATCAAAGAAAAATTCTTAATTGGAAAACTTGGTCTGGATAAGGATGATCCTCGTTTGGACAAGGCCATTGATAATGTTTGTGATTTGATGGGGAAATCAAACCGACATAAGAGCAGAATAACATTCTATTATATGCTAATGGCTATACTGAATGTGGAATACACCGTACTAGAGAACTAGCCAACGCGGAGCATATTTCCGAAATACATTTTTTTGCCCGTTGTGGTTTCCATCCACAACTCAGAAACTTGATGCGTTCTATTCTCAAAGTGTAGAGCGCACATTTCTTTTATAAGTTCTATTGGCACTTGGGGACTGTAGGTATTCATTATCAAAAAACCGTCGTGAGTCAATAATTGACTTGCATTTCCAAGGAGTTCGTCGAGCTTGTTTTCCAATTTCCACTTTTCCTTTTTTGCTCCAATGCCCCATGCCGGTGGATCCATGATGATTCCCTGATATTTATTACCACGTTTCAGCTCTCGTGCCGAAAACTTTAAAGCATCTTCAAGCACCCATTTCATATCAAGCAAACCTGATTGCTCCATATTGGATCGTGCCCAAGAAATAAGCTGCTTCACAGAATCCACATGAAGTGTCTCTGCTCCAACGTTTCGTGCCATTAGAGATGCTGCCCCAGTATAGGCAAAAAGGTTTAAGAACTTACCTTCTCCCGTTAAGCGTTCCTTAATTAAGTCCCAATTAGCGCGCTGTTCTGGAAAAAGTCCGAGGTGTTTAAATTTCGTCAATCGAAGCTCAAAAGTCAAGTCATCATAACAAATAGTCCAGGAATCGGGAGCCTTTTTTAGTTGCTTCCACTGACCGGATTGCGCTCCTTTCTGAACAAATTCCCAATGCGCCATCTGACGCCATTCATCGAAGGGTTTTCCTGATCGGAAATAGGCTTGAACTTCAGGGCGAATCGTCATGATTTTACCCCAGCGCTCCAGTTTCTTTCCCCCACCGGCATCGATCAATTCATAATCTTGCCACGGTTGGGTGAAAATTTTTGGGGTATCGCTCATTTTACATGAAAAATTAATGAAACTGTTGTGCCCCTCCCCCCTCCATAGAGGGAAATGAATCCTTTAAATCAAAATGTGCGCTACTAACGACGCGGCATTTTCTTACGCCCACCCATCATTTGGGCCATGCGCATTTGATTTTTAGATGGAGCTACACGCAGCTGTGACTGCATCTGGTTGATTTGGTCCTTCATCATACCGTTTTTGTCCATCTTCTTCGCTTCCACTAAAAGTGTTTGCGCCTCTTTTCGACGTCCGGTTTGAACACAAATTCCAGCAAGGTGCATGCGCGCTACAGCATTATCCTGATCCGTTCTCAACCCCATTTCAATAGCACGACGCAACAATTGCTCCGACTTAGCAAACCCCAATTCTTGGGTATTCAAAACCGCTTGCAAAAACAATACGTACGCATGTTGTTTCTTAGGTAAGAACTGTGGTGCAGTAATTCTGCCGATATATTTCTTTGCTTTTTCGGTATTTCCGACACGCATTTGGTTTAGAGCCAAAATCATGTTCTCGTTTCGGAAGAATGAGAATCCGATAATGAAAATCGGGATAATCATTGTGATTCCCCATCCCCAATATCCTTCTGCAAAAAGAAGATACGTTGAGATGAGCGTTCCTGCTGCAAGCACGCAGCGAATAATAAATCCAATCATAACTATTTAATGGTTGCAATACATTTTAATTCAATAGCAATAGGTGTAGGCAATGAGTTGATCTCTACCGTTGTTCTGCAAGGTTGGTTGTCCTTGAAGTACTCTGCATAAATTCGGTTGTAGGTATGAAAATCGCGCTTCATGTTTACCAAAAACACAGTCACGTCTACCAACTCATCCCAACTTGAACCTGATGCTTCGAGGATTGCACGCACGTTATCAAAAACGCTACGGCACTGTGCCTCAAAGTCGAACTCCAAAAAATTTCCGTTTTTGTCCAATTTCAATCCGGGAACTGCTGAGTCAGTGGCATCCGAACCAGCGACACGTGGTCCAACTCCTGATAAAAAAAGCAATTCTCCAACGCGACGCGCATGCGGGTATGATCCTACTGGTTTCGGCGCGCTATCCGTGGAAATACGAGTTGTTTCAGACATAAGCGAATTTTCGGCAAATATACGGGATTTCAAAGAAATCTTTGGTACAATTTTGGGTACAATGGAATTCTATAAATTTGCACTATGCGTAAAGGCTTACTTCTTCTTTTTGTATCAGCAATCACTTTGCTTACCAGTTGTGTCGAAATCATTGATGATTTAACCTTGAATCTTGACGGAAGCGGAACACTTCGTTACAACTTAAATTTGAGTTCTAGTAAAGTGAAAATCAATTCTATATTGGCATTGGATAGTCTCGATGGCAAGAAGGTTCCATCCATTCCTGAGATCAAATCGAAGGTAACCCGAATTGAAGCATTGTTGAACTCACAGGAAGGCATCCAAAACGCCAACATAGAAGCAGATTACTCGAATTTCATCTTCAAACTGAATTGCGATTTCGGTTCTTTGGAAGAGTTACAGACAGCCATGAAAGCCGTGATAATTGATCAAAATCGCAACAAGCCGATTCCCGAACTGGATTACAATTGGCTCACCTTTACCGATAGTACATTGCAACGATCCGTACCGGAGCTAACGATTAAAAAATCGAAGGAAATAAAAGATTCCGACAGTGCTTTGTTGCGCGATGGTACCTATACCTCAATTACCCGATTCGAAACGGAAGTAGATCATTATGACAACGAAAGCGCTCGTCTGTCAGCAAATAAGAAAGCGGTAATGATTCGAACAGACCCATATTCACTCACTCAGAATCCGCATTTGTTAGATAATGTTATTTATCTCAAAGGTTCTTCGGACTAGGGGCTGAAAATTCGTATTTTTGCACCTCAATTTTTTGGTCCAAATAAACGGCCTTTCACGTCATGAAATATATCGCACTAATCACTCTAACTCTCGCTTCATTTAGCGGATTCACTCAAAAATCAGAAGATTTAGTACCAGAAGAAGCTGTCTCGGTTCTCAGCATCAACAACATCAATTTGTTGCAAAAAATCTCTCTCGATGAATTGGTTCAATACCGATTTATGGAAGAATTACACCATGAAATTACAGATGGTTCTACTGCTGGCTGGACCTTGAAAGATTCGGGTTTTGATTTTGACCAGAAAATGAATGTATTCCAAGGAGGAAATGGAAAATACTTCGTTACAGGAATGACATTCGGTGTGAAAGATAAAAATAGCATGTTTAAAATCTTCGATGACTTTGAACCTATCGAAAGTGGTATTTCAGGTGTTGACATGTACGCTTCTTACTTCAATCGATTGGCTATTCAAGGTGAGAATGCCATTTTCTATCGCATTTGGACGAACTATGAACAAGTAAGTGACATAACCGATTCTATCTGGTATAGTCGCGGTGGCGGATATCGTTGGGATTACTACGACGATTACGAATACTACGATGAGTGGGAAGAAATGGAGGAAGAGTCTTGGGAAGAAGAGGAAGCAGAAGATACATACCCTGAAAAAACGTACTACGAATTGCTCGATTCTGTTGAGGTAGCATTAAACGAGTTGTACATTGAGGTATTTGCCCAACGACTTTTGATTGAAAAACAAAACCTTAAGAAAACCAATCCCGATTTTTCAAAACAATTGGATTCGGATGCTGAGGGCTCTTACTTTATCAATAACACAGCGAACTTTATCAATTCACGTGAATTCGATTGGATGAAAAGCCGAAACCCGGGTGCTTACCAGCGTATGGAGGAAATGTATAATGGGAATGTTCTTTCCGGGAATTTCTATATCGACGACAACACGATCAAGTTGGATTTGAAAGCACAATACGGAAGCGAATTAGGAGCGATCTACGAAAAGCTAGGATCTGCCAAATTCGACAAAAACTTCCTTCCCTACATTCATGAAGATGACATCGCATATGCTTCCTTTCAAGCGGATTATGAAAACGCATACGATTTAATTTATAATGCCGGTATGTCCATCGTAACGCAATCGGATCGTGAAGAAATGGTTGCTATGTCAATCACATTTGATATGCTTTATGCCTTCTTGGACAAAGAAACACTTTTCGAAACTTTCAAAGGGGCTGCGTTTATGTCATATAAAGGCATTCAGAAGGTGAAAACGAAGAAAATCGTCTTTGATTACGACGAAGAAACGTTTGAGTACATCGAGCGTGAAGAAGAAGCCGAAGAAGACGTACCCATCTTTACTTGGGGGTTCGCAACCGGAAATCACGATTTGATAGACCGCATTATGCGCCATTCACAACGTTCTATGATGCGTTATTCGTGGGAAGGGGCATCCAGATTGATTGATCATGGCAATTACTGGGAAATCACCAATGGAATGCTGGGAAGTGTTTCCATGTATTTGATTAACAAAAATGGTGTCTTCATTGTAACAAACGACGCAAAATTGGCCAAGGAAGAATCCAATGGATTTGGATCAAAAGCCATTTCTAAGAAACGTATGAAAGCTGCTCGAAAAGGTGGAAGCATTTATGCGTATGCAGATATGAACCGTGCAATCGACGAATTGCCGGAAGAGATGTTCAACCGACGTGAGAATGAAATGTTGGACGTATTCAGAGGGAAAACAGGAACTTTTGAATTGACATCGAATAAATCGACTGGATCCAATTCGGATTACGCATTGACATATACTTTCGATTCTGAAGAAGATTCAGGAACGTACATTTTAGACTTAATCAATAGCCTTTACGTTATTTCTAACTAAGAATGCGTAAGAAATTAGCGATCATTTTTGCTTTGGCATTGCTCTTTGCAGCAGTGCTGGTAATCCGTCCATGGGAATCGGAGAAGGCCGACGAGCCTCGTTTCTTCGATCGACTACCCGATGCCGATATCATTGGAAAGACAGATTTATTAGCATTGACCGAATCGCTTGAACAAACTACGTATCATTTTCGCATTCCGTTTCGGGAGTTTTTAACCCGAGAATTTGTCTTGTTGCAATCGAAATCATTTGGAATAGATGTGCAGAAGCCTGTGTACTTTTTCGCGAATGAAACCGAATGGAACCTGAACGACTTCGGGGCAATGTTCCACGTAAAAGACAGTTCGCTCATTACTAAAGGAATCAATCGATTGTCTAGTGTTGTGAAGTTCACCGATACGCTCATCTACGATCAAAAAATATATCACAACAACGCTTCAAAGGTTTCAATTGCTTACGGCAAGGATTGGCTTATGGTGTATTGCGGTGATGACTTTAAACGTACCTATCACGACGTTTTGTTCGCAAAGAAAAATGAAATTCCCCCCAACTGGCGGACCTTTTTGAATCAAACCAAGTTGGAAGGATCGTCGGTTGTAGCGAAATGGAGCTCCAAAGACTTGGATGCATATGGCCTAAATGCAGTGGATGTACGTCTACAAAACGACAGTAGCAGCCTCACTCTTCACAGTCAGGTGCACCAAAATGATTCAATTGCGATTAAACTGCTGGATAGCGGCCCTAGCTATGGGCAACAAGAATTCACCAAAACGTTGGCAAACCTTCATATGGACGTATCCGGATTGCAAGACCACCCAGACGATCCATTGGTGCTGATCATGAAGCAAATTGCCCAAAAGATTAGTTTCCCTGTACAAGATTTCCTTACATCTTGGCAAGGATCTGTTGCATTCCGTCAAGGCGGACTGCAAACCTATAGCGAGAAGTACATTGAATCAGAACTGGATGATAACTTCAATGTCACGGAAGTGGTAAAATACAAAACCATCAAACTTCCCGGCTTTTCTCTGTATCTATCTATGAATGAAAACTATCCTGACTTTCTGGATCGACTCAAGGTAAAGGGTATTTTAACGAAACCAGACAAGCGTTATCGATTGCTCTTCTCTCCTCCTCTCGCCTTACAAGAAGATGAATCCGCTATCTCGTTGCATACCGCAACATACTATGAAAAACCGGACACTACGACGTCCAACAGTGTGTTGTTCACCTATCAGAAAACACCGTACACCTTCCATTTGGACTCTCTCGGTGCGAATACTTACTTCTGCCGATTCCAAATTCCATTAGAACAATTGGTACAAAGCTATATCCCAACGGATGAATTTTGAGGAATACATCTCCAGAAAAGATCCGAAACATCACGACGTACTTCGTATGGTCCATAATCAAATGATGGCTTCTCATCCCGGAATGCGATTGGTGAAGAAATGGGGGCTGCCTGTTTTTATGTTGAAGAAAAATGTCGCTTATCTTGATGTTCAGAAAGATCGTCCGCTCTTGGGAATTATGTACATGAAGGATATTCCGGGCATGGATAAATTAACCTTTGTCGGAAATCGAACACAGATAGGACACTTCTATTTGGACGATATGAACGATGCTCGATTTTCCGAATTGCTGACCGTAATTGAGATAGCCGTTTCGTACGACTTGAGCCGCTAGCAGTTCAGATTTCCTAAATGTTAAAAAAAGAAGTTTCGACTAAATTCTGGCAATATTGATTCCCATTTGACGTATTAGTTTTTGTACACTATTCGAAAATTATGAAAGCTAGACTTCTTTATTTACTGCTTTTTACAGCAACTATTTCTTTTGCCCAATCCTTACCTCCAGGCCCTGATCCTTGCTCCGATTTCTATAAGCCAATCGCCGACGCACGTTCTACAGACGCAAGATCCGAAGCGATGGGGCTAACCAACGTAAGTAGTTGGGATAATATCAATACCAGTTTCTATAATCCTGCAGGACTCAGCCCGATTTAGGGCATTCAAGTCAGTGGAACTTATGCAAATGCGTACTACAATTACGATTCGGCTTCCTATACCTACCTTGGAGTTGCAGGCAAAATCAATCGTTATTTGAACTTCAAATTGTCGCGATTCACCTTTGACGCGAACCAGGAAGTATCGCTTTTCGGTACCGACTATGACACGAAATTCACCTTCACCACCTTTGGATTCGCCGCTGAACCGATAAAGAATTGGCACATAGGTACTAATCTGAAGCTTTTGGAAACACAGGTAGTTAAGGGTGATGTAGATCGATCCTTTATTGCTGACGTTGGCATTTTAGGGCGCATTGAACTGGGAGATGAACGACACGTATTGAAACCGGGAGCTAGCCTTTCTAACTTTAACGCTGCTGACCCAGCATTTGACGTGGATTCGAAATATCCCATATTTGCGCGCATCGGTGTCTCATATGAATACACTTCTTCAAATTGGATGGTCTTCGATACACTGCCGGCAATTGCAGTCATAGCGCAGGTAGATTATGAAGACGATTATACGACGTACTATCGAAGATCCTTTAAATCTGGACTTGAACTCGGTTTGGCAAAAATCTTATACCTGCGTGCCGGGTATTATTACCAAACGGTAAACGAGCACTTATGCACTCCTTCTGGAGATATTTACAACCCAAATGCTTTCGTTTCCGCGTTTACGTATGGAATTGGTGTGGAAGCTCCTTTGCATGAAATCACCAAACTTCCAATTCGATTGAAAATTAATTATGCCCGAATGATGGAACCGGAACTCATCAACCAAAGCATTGAGGCGACTAATATTTATGCATCAGATATTTTTCAGAGTCTTACGGTACGGTTGGATTGGAAATTCTGATCCTAAGGCTCTATTTTAGGTGGCGCAAAAGTATTCAAGGGGCTACATTCCTTTATTGTTCTGGCTAGTAAAAAATTACCAACGATTTTAACAGTAAATTGTAGAAAACTACACCGTGACATCACATTGATTTGTGTTGGATTAAAGCTAACTTAATAGAAAAATCTATTTATGCCCCGTAAATCAACCACGCCTCCAACTACTGCTAAATCATCTGGAAAATCACGTAAAAAGAAAGTTTTTGTACTGGATACCTCGGTATTGTTGCACGATCATCAGTCTATTACCAACTTTGACAAGCACGACGTGGCTATTCCAATCACCGTTTTGGAAGAGTTGGACAAGTTTAAGATTGGTAACGACACCAAAAACTTTTCCGCGCGTGAAGTAATTCGATTTATAGACAAGTTGTCAATTGGGAATAGTTTGCAAGAATGGATTCCTTTAGGAAAGGGGAAAGGAAAATTTAAGGTGGTACTGAACGCCCAACCGAAATCTTTCGATGCTGAAGATATTTACGCAAAGGGAAAGAACGATCATAAAATCATTAACGCTGCACTTCATTTAAAGGAGCAATTGCCGGGAGTGGAAGTAACGTTGGTGACAAAGGATATCAACTTGCGCATTAAAGGAAAAGCGCTTGGCATTCTTTCGGCAGATTACGAAACAGGCAAAGTATCTAACGAAAATATACAACCAACGAGTATCGTTACAGTTGAGAATGTAGAGTCTGAACAAATTCGCCAGATCTTCACCAAAGGCTTTATCGAAGAAGATGGAATTCTTGGCAAGAATAAAGCGGCGAATGGTTACTATATCCTCAAGAATGGGAAATCATCTTCACTTGCTGTTTACAATCCGCACTTGGACCGCATTGAGCGCATCGAAAAAGAATTCGTTTACGGCATAAAGCCAAAAAACTCAGAGCAAGCTTTCGCATTGAATGCCTTGCGCAACCCTGATATCAAATTAGTCGCATTAATGGGAGTTGCTGGAACCGGTAAAACACTTCTTGCCTTGGCGTCTGCATTAGAACAACAAAAGAAATTCAATCAGATCATCCTCGCACGCCCCATAGTGCCACTTTCCAATAAGGAGATCGGTTTCTTGCCTGGTGATGCAAAAGATAAGATTGGACCCTATATGGAACCGCTTTGGGATAATTTGAAGTTTATCAAATCACAATTCGGTGAAAACGAACGCAAGCGCAAGGCAATCGAAGAACTAGAAGAGAGCGGGAAGTTTGTTATAACGCCGTTAGCCTTCATTAGAGGTCGTAGCTTGTCCAATATCATGTTCATTATAGATGAGGCGCAGAACTTAACGCCACATGAAGTAAAAACGATTATTACGCGTGCTGGTGATAACACCAAGATTGTATTTACGGGAGATGTGAATCAGATCGATACGCCGTATCTGGATGAAAATAGTAACGGACTGGCCTACCTCGTAGATCGCTTGAAGGGTGAAACGCTATTCGCTCATGTGAAATTGGAAAAAGGAGAACGCTCTGAACTCGCAAACCTTGCCAACGACATGTTGTGATTTTCTTGTTTCATTGTTAACCTCGAGAGCCTCAGCCAAGATAAATTATTTCGGTTCGTTCTCTGGGAAGAACATGCGTCCGTTATACCATTCCTTGTCTATCAAAGCTCCTTTGCGCTCGTAAAATGCAATGGCATCAGTATTCCAATCCAGTACTTGCCAATCCATTCGGGAGCAGTTTCTTTCATCGGCGATACTTACTACCGTATCGAAGAGTTTCGATCCAGCTCCGGTACCACGGTATTCTGGCAAAACGTATAAATCCTCCAGATATAAAACAGGGCCTTTCCAAGTGGAATACGCTGTGTAATACAAAGCAAATCCAATAATTCGCTCTGGGAATGCGATTACGAGTGCCTCGCATAGTCCTCTATCAAACAAGTCCGCACCCAGCTTCTCAGCGGTATTGACTACCTCATCTGGCTCATTTTCGAAATCTGCAAGACCTTTGATTAACTCCAGAATAGCGAATTCATCTCCACGTTGCGCTTTGCGAATGATCATTATTGTACTCCTGCAAGGTTAAAGCGTAAACGAAGACCTGTGCTCAAGTTTCCTGTTGGGAACGAAGTTGTCACCTTCGGTGTGTTCAACGTTTGATCATAATAGAACGATACTACCAAGTACTTGTTCAGGTTGTAATCTGCAGAAGATCGGATTGAAACTACACGCTGACCGGCAGTCGCCTGATTCGTCTCTTCACTGATCTTGCGGATTACTGTCAGGTTATCACGGAACGAAATGTCTATACGAACGTTCAAGTCGTTTGGCTCAATCTTACCGAATGGCAATTTCACCTGCGTAAACTTGTATCCTGTACCAATTACCCACTCGTTTCCGAGAATCTCGGTTACTTGATTGTTGTTCAGTGACAATGTCGCGTTGCGATCTTTCTTGTACTCAAACTTCGTAATGAATCCTTGCGGTCTTCCTTTCGTTTTGATCATCCAAGTCGCATCCAATCCAATTAATGGAGAGAAACGCTCTGAAACCGCAATGTTCTGCACTACCATTCCAGGAATGAAGTTGTTGTTCAGGTCACGCGCTGTGGCAAATCCACCATTATCATACGTTGCGTTCAGGTTTGTTTGCATACCCGATACGCTTACCGTATTGCTGTATGAGTGACGAATAACAAAGTTCTTCAACTTCTTCTTCATGAACTCGAAGTTCTTCAATCCGTTGTAGTTCACTGACCAGTTAGGCAGCGGCATGTTTTGAATGGGATTCACATTTCGATCACTCACACTTCTGTTCGAGAAAGAAGTCATGAAGGCTCCAATAATTACGTCTTGCTGTGTATCTCCGTAACCGTCATAGTAACCAGATGTCAACTGAGCCGAATTTGGATTTTGCGCACCTAACAATTGTGATACTTCTTCACGATTTGCCAATAGGCGATCAAATACAGTCGATTCAAAGTCTCCACCAAGCGTAGTAAATGCTGAACTGAAGGACACATTCGAATAGGTCAATGTTCTTGTTTCAAACGGTGACTGCGATTCAAACTCACCTTCTGTTCCCAACGTTGGATTCCAACGGAAGAACTCTGTTTGACTCGTTGAGTACGTTCTGTTCAATGACAACTCAATCGATAAATCCTTGATTGGTTGCAGCGTAGAACGAATATTCAATGTCTGGTTGTTCGTATTTGTATATTGACGGTTCAAGGCTTCATTTTGAACCAGCCAACCATTAGTAGCCGCAGTGGATGCGATGTCGTAACCTGTTTCACGGCCGTAAATGTTATAACGCTGTTGCCCGAAGATAAATCCACTCAAGCCAGAGTTAAAACTCGGATTGAATCCTAAAATTCCAACATCCTGATTGTATCCTGGAAGTACTGTACCGTTTGTGAGGTTGTAGGTTCCAGAAACGTTTCGAACACTCATTATTGCACGCGCCGCGAAACCAGCTACCGGATGCACTTTCCCTCCGCGCTTCTCACGTTTCTCTTCGCGCTTCACTTTACGCTCCCAACGTTTCAAGGTACGATCCCATTTGCGCTTTTCCTTCTCCGTCATATCCTCTACAGGTTTTGGAGGTTCAGGTTTCTTCAATTTAGAACTTTCTGGAGACGCGTTAGATGTTGGTCCGTCCGTGGCATTTCTTCTTGGGCTTACGGCCGTACCGCGTGGGCCACCTCTAGAACTTCTTCCATCGGAATTTACACGCTTTAACCAAGGAATCTTGTTGTAAAGATTTGTGAAGTTCGCCTGTGCGGTGAAGTTGATATTGCGACTATTCTGGATTGTGTTACCAAAGTTTCCAATTTCCGATTGATTCAATGGTCCACGCTGCCAATTATATGTTCCAGAGTACTTCACGTTACCATTAATCCAATCCGTTGCCGGAATCTGATCGAATGGAAGTGAATAACTGAATGAGTAGTTGTGTGTATAATCCAATGCAGTCCCAAACGTGGCCAATTGACGTGAAATACTGTCAGTAAATTCTTGCCATCCTTCTCCCGTTCTACGATCTACACGGCCATTTCCTTCTGTAAACAAAGATCGGTTCGATGCTGTGAATTGGAATTTCAACTTCTTCGTCAAATCCCATCCAAGACTGTAATCTCTATTCCAGTTGAATTGCTTAACAAATACCGGACGGAAAGAGAAAGATGTATCGATAGTGTTTCGAATCTCACGTTCGTTGTAAGATCGCATGATGTCGTTTCCAAACGAGATGTTCTTCGGCATCGGGTAGAAGTTCATCTCACGAATGATCTTAAACCATTTTGATTTCTTTAGGAGCTTGTTGTTTCTAAATGGCATGATTGGCTTCGCGTTGAACGAATAGTTATAAGCCAAATTCCCCGTCCAGGTCTTCGTATTATCGTATTTCGTATTGAAATCTCGCAATCGGTTTTCCGTAAATGCGTAAGATGCTGTCCAGTTGGACACACGCCAGAATCGGTTGGTTGCACCCGCTTTCATTTCCTTTCGTACTCCAGAGAAGTTGTAAGAACGACGCTCTGCAAAGTCCTGTCCCAATTGAGAACGACGGCGGCGCTCTGCCAAATCGGTGTACTCAGAAAGTTTGATATCTGGGTTGAACGGATCGAACTCAGGATTCACAATACCTAATGAGTATGCGTAGAAGAATGGCAATGAAACACGTGCTTTACGACCGAAGAATTGACCCAATTGAACATTGGCGTTCAAGTCAAATCCGAACTGCTGATTACGCTGACGTTCCTGCACTCGGCTATCAACCGTTCCCCAGTTAATTCCAGAGTAGTTCGCTGACATATTCAAGTTCGCAAAGTCCGCAAACTGAACACGCATACTTGCTGTCGCTGCCGAACCACCTTCATCAACGAAATCCGTTAAACGCAATTCGTTCACCCAGATCACAGCGCATTTTTCCAAACCGTCTTCGGTCCACGTGTCTAAATCATGTGAATTTTCACCCGGGTTACGAACACCAATCATAATGGTCTTCATTCCCTGCAGGTTTGGATTACCTTTTACACGGATGATGCGTTCTTCGTTGTCAAGCATTGCTTCATAAACAACATTGTTCGCAACTCCAACCGTTCCAGAAAGAACTGCCGCATTTCGCTCTTGCTTTAAATCTAAAAGCTTTTCAAATTCGATATCGATGTTGTTGGATTCTGGCCAGATTTCCAAATCTGAACTAGCTCCCGGTTGCGTTAAGTTCACAGGCAACTCATATTCATAGTAGTTGTCCGTAAAGTCTGTACCCAAACGGATGAATACCGTAACATCCTCATCATTCAAAGGTGTTGATGCGCCCGCTACTGCCTCACCGTGAACAAACATTTTCAAACGCTTGTAAGTACGAACATCAAACTGAACATTGCGGAAGGCTGCACGTGCATCTCCATCCTGGAGGTTACATACTTCCAACATTAAGGACTGCTCGTTTAACGGACGCTGAATTGGCTGTGATGGGTCAATTTCTTGCTGAATTCCTGGGGGAATAACGTACTGTACTGGAGAACGCTGTTCGTTTTCCTGAATGTTTACTGCACCAATGTTGAAGGTTGTTAAGTTCGGATCAATAGTTACACCATCTCCGGGCTCTGTCAAATCCTCAGCGTAACGTCTCCACTCACCTCGGATGAACTCCAAACGTGCGAAACGCAGTACTACTTCTTCATCGAATTCCTTCAAGAACATTCGCATGAAACGAATAGATCGGAAATCTGTAATTCCATTGATACGCTTCTCGTAGTCTACAATCGGTACTCGGAATTGATACCATGTCTCTACTTTGTTTCCAGTTGGTGTTCCAACCGTGTAATCCTGAGAAGAGATAATATAGTTTTGACCTACAAGCATGTCCTGCGGTCGTAAACTAATCTTATACTGGAAGTAGCTTTCTGATTCCGACAAGTTGTTATCCTGATTGATATCCTCAATATCTGGAGAGTTTGATCCCAGAGTTGGATATCCTTGTCCATTTAGCGTTGCTGACATCTCGGTAGTCGGTGAATTTCCCTCCATACCGTTGAATTGCTTGTAGCGCTCCAAAATATTCAAGTCGGCAGCATCGTAGTTGTCGTCTCGATAATAGTTGTAGTCATCAGAAGATGGATCGCTGATCATGCGGGCCTTTGCAGCTGCATCTAACGTTGGGTTGTTTTGCACCCAATTCACATAGTTATCATAGTGAATCGCCTCATCGGCATTGTTCCAACCATCAAGACCTATATCTTGGTTTTCACGTGATTCTGTATCTGCATCAAATGCGTTTACAATAACCTGTTGTGTTGAAACACGCGCCCAAATTGTAGTGTCAATATTATCGGTGGATGCCGTTGTTGCAGTCGGCAATCCGTGCTCAAAGCTTTTACGTGAATCTGGTAGAATATCCTCCGAAATGTTTCCAAGGTTGAAATATAAATCTCCACCGGTGTGGTTCCCTGGATTCACTGCTTCTGCGTCGTCATTGTAGGGATCCAATAACCAGAACTGAATGTATTCAATGTTCGTTTGCTCGAAGTTGTTCGTTGTCAATGCACGCATGATACCTCCCCAACGATTCTGAGGATCGATAAACGTTCCGTCTGAGTTCAATGTGTTCGTTGTATCGTAGTTGTACATTCCACGCTCCAATGGATAATAGGCAAGATCCAAAACAGGAACGTTGGTTGGAGTTCCGTACTGGTTTACCTGATTCGGCCAAATTTCCTGGAATTGCACCAATCGCATTCGACTATCTGAAATCTGATTTTGATTCGACGTCCATTCAGAAGTTTGATAGAAGTACGGGTCAATTACGTACCATGCAATCTTGGACGTTTTGAACCTTGAACTTAAATCTAAAGTATTTGCTTCCGGGAATAAGTCTGGCTGTCCTTGTGGAATGGTAGCCAAATTCCAAGCTGTAAATGAACGGAGATCAATCGTACTTTGAGCTCCCTCAAAATCGTCAATGTATGAAGTTCCGTCGCGGTTGATTACTCGCGGTTGTCCTGGAATCAAATGGGCGAATTCACCTTGGAAATCAATTGTAGATTTTGCCTTCGTTGAAATTCCCGGCAGGAAATCTACCATTTTCGTAAGGAATGGGACATCAGCACTCCATTGAATATCGGCTCCTAAAATATTGTTCTTGTACGGCTCACTTCCGATATCCACTTTCTGTGTAACCGGACGTTCCATCATACGCACCCACGTAGCTCCAATATTAAATCGGTCGCTGAATCGATGTGATATACGTGAACCAATCAATGATCGTGCTTGGAACCCAAATACGTTATTACTTTCTACGGAAATATTGATCGGTGTTCCTGATTCCAATACTCCTGTGTTCAAGATTTTAACGCGACCCATATTGTAATCAACCGTGTAATCAACTCCATCGATCAACTGCAATCCACCGGCTGTTACGGTAACTCCTCCTTCGGGAACGTTCAAGACATTCAGAGGAATATCCGAACTGATAGACGATTGGTACTGACCTGAGAATGAGAATCGATTCTTCGCAGGAATTAGCTGTGCGGCGATCTGTGTTGAATCGTACAACTCCTGAAATGCCACTCCATCAACGATAGACGGTGCTACACCTTCCGAGAGTAGTTTCGCTTTTAACGTGGATCCAAACGGCTCAATAGTAGAGAAATAAACGCGTCCATTCCTCGTGTTTATAGTTCCGGCGTTAACAATCCTATTCCTTTCTACCCCATCAAACTCTAATGGAACGAAATCGAATACCCCATCTGAGAACGGTTGATAATTAAAGTTGATCCGGTCCATTTCAATCAACGTGACCAATTGCTCTTCAGCCAATGCGCTCGTGTTAGGGTCCAATCCGAAGTTCTCTGCCGGTAAGAATGGCCCCAAAACAGATGTTTCTGGGTTGTTGTACATTACATCCATTCGGAATCCTTGCTGATCTAGCTGATACGCTCCAATGGAATAAACGTTTTTCATCATCAAATCCCATGTATTCGTATTAGGGTTTAATAATGTAGGACGCAACATTTTCATGATCAACGCTTCCTGCCCGGTAGAACCATCCGTAGAAAGTTCTCCTACCTGATACGTTTCTCCCCTGTAGGTGTACTCATAGGCAACCCCAAGTACTTCGTCATTGTTCAATGGCAGGTTCAAGGAAATGAATCCAAGCTGTGCGTTGTATGTAAATTCTTGTTCGCTAAGCTTTCTTGCGTTCTCAACTTTTTCGTATTGAATTGCTTGCTGAAAAGGTCCCGGCTGTACCACTTGAGATGAAAGTGCAGAAACTGAACTTACAAATCCGCGAACCAATGGGTTGGTAGATGCCCAGGCATACAATCCGTTTGCGTCATTGTCTGGCAACTGCTCAATCCAGAAATTACCCGGATCTCCCTCACAATTCTCTTGAAGTGCCTCGCCCAAATCGGCGAATGCGATAATGTTTCGTGTATTCTCAGTTGTTGCGTTTCTATTGGTTACCCAAACTTCGATACGCGTAATGTTGATCGTAGTATTGGCAATAGGCAGCGTCTGCATTGCCTCATCGTAGTGATCTCGGTGGTAATGGTTGATGAAATAGTGACGGTTCGCCTCGTAATTATCAGCTGTTACTTCAAATTGTTGCTGTTGCGCTTCCCCTTCAATGGTTATTTCTTTTCGTTGACCACGCTGGGATGCTGCAATTACATCAACATACGTTTTTCCAAAGCGCAGTTGTGTACTCGCACCAAACAAGGTTTGCGAACTTGGAATTAAGGCAGTCGGTGGATTGAAGGAAACGTTACCAAGGGCAATCTTCTGAACGATTTGATCCTCATTTCCGGCATACTCCAAAGTTGAAATATTGTCGAAGTTGAAAGCCGCCTGTGTATCGTAACTGGTATTGATTTTCAGCTTCGTACCGATCTGTCCGGTTAAGTTCAGTTTGATTTGCTGTTGAAAATCGAAACGTGTGATTCTTCGTTGACGTACTGGCAAAATTGGATTATCGTATCGAGAGGAGTTCACTCCAAATGAAAGTTCCACGTTCCCTTGAGGAGTGATGACAATTTCATCTGATCCAAAGAAGTTCTCGAATACTTTGCTATCAATTTTAATAGGTAATTGGAACGGTTGACTTTCCTCTGTTTGTTCATCGATTCGATCACGCCAGTTCGCCTGAAGTGATTTCTGACGTTCGTATTCAATGTATTCTTCGAAAGTCATTACCGAGGGGTTCCGGTAATTCAGGTCGTTACCGATGGTCTCAGTAAAAATGTACGTTCCTGTAATTGGATCGTAAACAATTGTTTGGTTCACCCCTGAAGGGTCTCCAAGGTCAAAACTTTGGTTGGTCGTCTGTGTTGGGTCAAACGTTGGATCAATTGGAAATTGCAACGTATCCGGATCTCCCGTTTGAGCATACCCGAATGATGCCCCGACGAGGCAAAGTAGTATTGTTAGTTTCGTGTGTAGTATCTTCGTAATCAACGTTATAGTATTTTCAGCGCTTCCTTAATTAGGCCTTCAACCGATTCTTCTCCTGTACTCACCTTGTCAATCGCTTTTTCGGCTGCTTTCTTATCAAACCCTAAGGAAACCAATGCAGTTAACGCATCAAAATGCGTTGTATTGTTCGCAGCAAATATATTTTCGCTCGAAAAGGTCATTTTTAACATTTTGTCTTTCAGATCAATAATAACGCGTTGCGCTGTTTTCGCCCCAATCCCTTTAATACTCTGGATTGTAGCAACATCTTCAGATTGTATGGCCTGAGCAATTTCTTGAGGCACTAAAGACGATAACATAATCATGGCTGTATTCGGCCCGATTCCTGAAACTGAAATGAGGTGATTAAACATCTCTCGCTCAGTCGTATCGGCAAATCCGTAGAGTAATTGTGCGTCTTCACGAACAATCATCTTGGTGTAAATTCGAACGGCTTCATCGCTACCAATTGCACTGAAGGTATTGAGGGAAATGGAAACCTGATACCCTACACCACCGCAATCAATGATTAACGATGTAGGATTTTTTTCAATAAGACGACCGTTTAATTGAGCAATCATGTTATTTGTTTTGAGCGTCGACCGCTGCGATTTTTACCATATTAATGATTTCACGAACCGAAGACCCCATTTGTAAAATGTGAATCGATTTGCGCAATCCAACCAAAACAGGACCAATAGCTTCTCCTTCGGTAATCTCTTGCAGTAACTTGTAAGAAATGTTACCGGATGAGAGGTTTGGGAAGATAAGCGTGTTTACATTTTTATTTGCCAGAGTTGAGAAGGAGAACTTCTCTTGCATCAATGAGTTGTTAAGAGCGAAATCGGCCTGAACTTCACCGTCTACGATCAAATTTGGCTCCTCTTCATGCAAAATTTCAACTGCCTTGGCCATCTTGGTTGCATCTTCTCCAATCGACGAACCGAAGTTTGAGTAGCTCAACAAGGCAATTCTTGGCGTTACCTTGAATTTACGGATGGTTCTCGCCACATTGGATGTAATCTCTGCAATATCTTCAGCCGATGGATTAAGGTTTACGGTTGTATCCGCAAGGAACAACGGTCCACGTTTCGTCGTGAGGATGTACATCCCTGCCACCTTGTTCATGTCCTTTTGAATTCCAACGGTTTGAATTGCTGTACGTACCAGTTCACGGTAGTTACGCGTCAATCCAGTAATCATGGCGTCTGCATCTCCCATTTCGACCATCATGGCACCGAAATGATTGCGTTCGCGCATTACTTGAATGGCTTCAAATTCTGTTACTCCTTTTCTATTTCTATTCTCGAAGAATGCTTGTCCGAATGCCAACCGTCTTTCACGCTCCTCATCTGACTTAGGATCGATAATTTCCACATCCGGAATTTCGATCATATACTCTTCAATTAAACCTTCAATTTTATCGCGACGACCTAATAGGATTGGTTGTGCTACACCTTCTTCCCAAGAAGTTTGAGCCGCTTTCAAAATCTTAATGTTGTCCGCTTCTGCAAATACAACGCGTTTTGGCGATCGCTGTGCCTTCTCGGTAATGTTACGGATCAATTTGTTGTCCAATCCAAGGCGGTTCTTCAGCTCCATTTCGTACGCTTCCCAATCTTCAATCGGGCTTTTTGCTACTCCTGAGTCCATTGCTGCTTTTGCAACGGCCGGCGCTACGTAATAAATCAAACGTGGATCCAATGGTTTCGGGATGAACTGCTCACGTCCGAATGAAATATTCTTCTCTCCGTAGGCTTCAATAACTTCTTCTGGAATGGTTTCTTTTGCCAAGTTTGAAATGGCTTTAACCGCAGCCAACTTCATTTCCTCGTTAATTTTGGTTGCGCGAACATCCAAGGCACCACGGAAAATGAATGGGAAACCAAGCACGTTGTTCACCTGATTAGGATGATCCGAACGTCCCGTTGCCATGATAATATCCTTACGAACGGATGTCGCTTCTTTATAGGCTATTTCCGGCTCCGGATTCGCTAATGCAAATACGATAGGATCTTTCGCCATTTTCTTGATCATCTCCTTAGAAACGATACCTCCTCGAGAGAGCCCAAGGAACACATCTGCTTTCTTAAACGCATCTTCGAAAGACACATCTTTTTTATGCTTCGCAAATTGCCTTTTGTTGTCGTCAAGATTATCTCTACCTGCGTGAATTAACCCTTTGGAGTCGTACATGAAGATATTCTCTAGTTTCGCTCCTAACGCATGGTATAAGCGTGCGCAAGATAATGCTGAGGCTCCTGCCCCAGAAACAACAATCTTTACCTTTTCAATTTTTTTGTGTGCCAGCTCTAATGCATTCAACAATGCTGCTGAAGAGATGATCGCAGTTCCGTGCTGATCGTCGTGCATAATTGGAATATCCAACTCCTCCTTCAGGCGTGTTTCAATTTCAAAAGCCTCTGGCGCTTTAATATCTTCAAGGTTAATCCCTCCAAATGTTGGAGCAATTGCCTTAACTGTTTCAATGAACTTTTCTGGGTCAGAAGCGTCTACCTCGATATCAAATACATCGATGTCCGCAAAAATCTTGAAGAGCAATCCTTTCCCTTCCATTACAGGCTTGGATGCCTCTGGTCCGATATCCCCCAGACCTAGAACCGCAGTTCCGTTTGAAATAACTGCTACAAGGTTTCCTTTACTGGTATACTTGTAAACATCTTCCTTTGATTCTGCAATGCGCAAACAAGGCTCTGCAACACCTGGTGAATATGCCAGTGACAAATCTCTCTGGGAGGCATATGGTTTTGTTGGTATCACCTCTATCTTCCCAGGTTTTCCCTGTGAGTGGTAGTCTAGTGCGTCTTGTTTTCTGATTTTAGCCATAGTCGCTATTTTGAAGCGGATAAAGTTACGAACTTTCGAGAAGAATAGTGGGATTGATACATTTATATTCCGTGAAAGTTTTAACCAAGCAAAAGGGAGGGCAAACGCCCTCCCTTTCAAAATTTATTTAGGATGTTGATCTTACTCAACAACTACTTTCTTAGTAGATACTCCATTCTCAGAAGAAACAAGAACAGTGTAGATTCCTGGTGCCAATGCAGACGCATCAACAGTAGTCTCAGACTGACCAGCAGCCGTTTGAGATGCTACAACTTTACCTTGCATATCGATAACTGAAATTGCAACGTCAGAAGACTCATCCAACTTCACAATGAAGTTATCCGTAGCTGGGTTCGGGTAGATAGCGAATGCAACTGCATCGTTCTCTGTAACCGAGTTCAATGCATCTACGTTAATGTTATCCAAGAACATGTTGTTTCCGTAAGCAGAAACCAACTCAAAACGAATAACAACATCAGACATACCGTTGTAAGCAGAAAGATCTACTTGGTTGTTTTGCCAATCTCCAGCTACTGGTGCGTTGTACTGAGTAGTACTTGCCGGCAAGGTAGCCAAAGCACTTCCAGCTGCTTGGAACTCTTGAGTCCAAGTTGCTCCACAATCCGTAGAAACATAAATTGTCAACTGATCGTTCTCAGAAGCATACTGCTTGTAAGTATGATCAAAAGTCAAAGTAGAGTTCGCTGCAGGCATGTTGATTTTCTGCATAGTCAAGTTCATAGTACCAGACTGGATGCTATAGAAACGAATACGGATCGCACGATCAGAGTTTCCGAATCCACCGATAGCTCCGTAGTTGTATGTTGGCCCATCAAGAACACCGAACAATCCAGAGGTAATCGCTGCGTCTGTATCAAAGATAGCAGTAGATAGATCACGTGAGTACCCAGTACCTGTCTCCAACGCCGCATTTTCCATAGTCTCCATTACTGGAGCAGGAACACCGTTTGCATTCAATTTGTTGTAAACCTCATCTGGAATAGCAACCGCTTGCGGGCTAGACCAAGGCTGACCTCCGTTCGCTGAAACAATTGTGTAAGAAACAGTACTTGTTCCTGATGCCAACGTTGTTGCTGGGAAAGAAATAGTTTCAGTTTGACCTTGTGTCAAGTTGATTCCTGTAACAACCTCTTGTACTGGAGCTCCTCCGTTGATAGAGTACTCAGCAGTAACTGAGGTGATGTTTGTTCCGTTATCGTTGTTAGTAAACTCGATTACCGGAGTAAAAGCCAAATCACAGTAACCAGCTCCTGCAGTAGATGCAGAACCAGCAGATACGTTTACAATTCCAGGAATTGTAGCGTAATCAGACTTAGCAGCCTGGTGAATTGTTTTGTTTCCATTGTTTTCAAGGTAAACAGCGAAACGAATCTCTGCTTTATCGAAAATGTAAGAAGGCAAGTTTGAAATAGTGAAGTTGTACGTCTCTTGTCCATTTCCTGCAATTGTAGGAAGTGTAGATCCGTCTTCAGCATTCGTAGTAGCTCCAGCTGTAGTGTACATCTGACGCATAACGTTGTAGAATACTGTTTCACCGTTTGATCCTGGGGCTGTTCCATAATCAACAACATCTTCGTACATAGTGATGTAGATACGGTCTGCATCTGAAACAGCAGAACCCGTAGTATTATCAACGGTAATACTTACATCAACAGTATTGGCATCTTGCCAAGATTGAGTAACTGTGATATCGTAAGGAGTTGTAGCCTGCGCCGCAGAAGTCAATGTAGCGTTGGTTACAATTGTGTTCGGAGCTCCTGGGGAACCACCATTCAAAGTAGTGTTTGGAACACCAGATACACCGTAATGGTTACGACGTACATCCGGTCCTGCAGGGTACGCTGCGTTCATTGGGTCTACTCCTGGCCAAGATACTTGGTGAGCAATTTTTACGTACTCTCCGTTGTATGCGTCAAGAGTAGCTTTCATTGCTGGGTTTTGAGAGGCACAAGGTCCACAAGACGCCTGAGTGAAATGCTCAATCATTGGCGTTTGGGCTACTTGCGAAAAAGCTAGCGACGAAGACGCGATAGCTAAAACTGCTAGTAAATTTCTTTTCATAATTCGTATTTTCCGCCTAAAATAAAACCTTCGCTTCAAAGCGCACAAAAAAACCTTGTACGACTATTGGTTTCCTAACCAGAAGCATTTGTGTTCAAATAAGAATCAAAGGGTTGGGATTGTGTGAAAAAATGTAACATCCAGAATAAACATAGTAGCTATGGCAACAGGTACAGAATTAAAAATATGTGTTTTTTCGGGAGCTGGAATGAGCGCCGAAAGTGGCATTTCAACGTTTCGGGATTCCAATGGTCTATGGGAGAACTATTGTATTGAGGAAGTCGCCACACCACAGGCTTGGGTAAAGGACCCGGATCTAGTAACCGCCTTCTACAATGCCCGCCGAAAGAACGTTTTGGAGGCTGAGCCCAATGCCGCTCATATGGCAATTGCTTCCTTAGAATCATGGGCGAAAGTGCAGGTAATCACCCAAAACATTGACGACCTTCACGAACGTGCCGGAAGTTCAGAGATATTGCATTTGCACGGCCAAATTAGAATGGCTAAGTCGAGCGGACCTCATCAAGAAAAGGCATATTATCCGATAAAAGGATGGGAATTGACCGAAGAAGATCTTTGTCCGGATGGATATCGATTGCGCCCTCATGTTGTTTGGTTCGGAGAAGCGGTGCCCGCTTATGAAGAAGCTGCATCCATTTTACATCAAGCAGATGCACTTATTGTAATCGGAACTTCACTGCAAGTATATCCGGCAGCGGGATTGATTCATTATGCTGAAAATGCACAAATGAAATGCATTATCGACCCAAAGGCTAATGAATTGGACGTACCTACATCTTTTAAGAAAATAAATGCTCCTGCTTCTGAAGGCATGCAGCAGATTATAGATTGGCTGGAAAATTTGTGATTACTTCGCTGTCTTGAGCTCCTCTTTTACATAGTTCTCAATCGCTCCTGTCATAGAAGGTGCATTGGGTTGAGGTGCATGTAAATCCAAACGAAGACTGTTCTTCACAATAGCGTTAGCCGTGGTAGGACCAAAAGCAGCAATGATAGTGTTGTTCTGCTTAAATTTCGGAAAGTTCTTCAGCAATGATTCAATTCCTCCCGGGCTATAGAATACCAACATATCGTAGTACACGTCCTCTAAGTCGGAAAGGTCTGCTGCAACGGTTCTATATAAGACCGCCTTTGTAAATTTCAAGTTATTATCTTCCAAGGTCATTGGAATACGATCACGAAGACGATCTGCACAAGGTAGAAGAAAGGTTTCTTTTTTGTGCTTTTTCAATACGTCAACCAAATCCAGAATAGTTTGTTTTCCAAAGAAAATCTTACGCTTTCTATATGTAACGTACTTTTGAAGGTAATAAGCAACCGCCTCTGAAATACATAAGTACTTCATGGAGTCTGGCACTTCGAAACGCATTTCACCGGCAATTCGAAAGTAGTGATCCACCGCAGTTTTAGAAGTCAAGATTACCGCAGAATGATCGCTGAGATCCACTTTTTGAGCACGGAACTCTTGCGAACTAATTCCATCAACTTGAATGAATGATCTGAAATCAATTTTCAAATCATACTTTTCCGCCAAATCGAAATAAGGAGATTTCTTCCCTTCTGGTTTCGGTTGTGACACCAAGATTGTCTTTATCGCCAAAGCTCCAATTTTTAGTTTAACTACTTCGCCTTCATGCCTCTAAATTCTGCGAAACATAGTAGTAAGTCACTAGGTAGGGCAGGATTTCGAGGGTGCAAAAATACAAAATTATATAATACCAAGTCACCCCCTGACGAAGAACCACCGATACACTCTTTAATATTCGGAATGCGCTTTCCATAAAAAAGATCCAAATAACCGCCTGAAAAGTAACATCCACGTAATCAGGTTGCAGGATCCACAAGGTTGCTGCGAGGAAGTATATAATCCCAAGGGCTTGCGATCCGACTATTTTCATGATCACCGGAGTACGAAAAACATCCATCGCACCAGTAATCCAACTTGAGAAAACCAGCAAGAAAAAATGAAAGAAAAACAATCCTGCCGGAGCCGTTAACGCAATTATACGTGAGGCAAACAGGTCAAAGCCCAAATATTGAGCGATGAGATATGTCAACAACCCCGATGCAACGCAGTAATTGATAAGAAGTAATATCGATGCAACGCTGCGCAATGGCATCAATTCCCTGAAAAAAACTCGAGCCGATTGCGTTTTAATCATCCCAACAGCCACTGCGTAGTATACATTTGATTGTCTGGCCCTTGCTAAAGCTAAGATCATCAAACTAGAGAACAACACAATTCCCAAGATCCAGTTAAAGGATGTTTCACGCGGAGTCAAAGCTTCGGGAAGTTGTACGATAAGCGCTATTTGAGTAAGAGAATTCAAGATTGTATTCGGTTCTTTTCGGAATCATTCAAAGTTATACTTTGAATGCGATATAAATTTAACAGTGCACAAAAATATAGTTAAATTTGTGCATCAATAAACTAGGATATGAAAACTGATTTATACACACATCCGGATTATTACAACATGGATGACATGCTGTCTGAAGAGCACAAGTTGGTTCGAGATGCAGCACGCGCATGGGTAAAGAAGGAAGTTTCTCCCATCATTGACGAACATTATGAAAATGCAACCTTTCCAAATCACATTTTAGGTGGACTGGGAGAAATTGGTGCTTTTGGCCCCTATATTCCTGCTGAATATGGCGGTCCTGGGCTAGATCAGATTTCTTACGGATTGATCATGCAAGAGCTAGAGCGTTGTGATTCTGGTCTTCGTTCTACTGCTTCTGTGCAGAGTTCTTTGGTGATGTACCCAATTTGGAAATACGGATCTGAAGAGCAGAAACAAAAATACCTTCCGAAGTTAGCGACGGGTGAAATGATCGGATGTTTTGGATTGACCGAGCCTGATCATGGTTCAAACCCAAGTGGGATGCTTTCCAATTTCAAGGATGCAGGTGATCATGTAGTTCTTAACGGTGCTAAAATGTGGATTTCAAATGCTCCCTTTGCAGATATAGCTGTGGTATGGGCGAAAGACGAAAGCGGTCGAATTCACGGATTGGTCGTTGAGCGCGGAATGGAAGGTTTCTCTACTCCAGAAATGCACGGAAAACTTTCTTTGAGAGCATCTGCTACTGGAGAGTTGATCTTTGATAACGTTAAGGTGCCTAAGGAAAATATTTTACCAGGCCGCTCAGGATTGGGTGCACCATTAAGCTGTTTGGATTCTGCACGATTTGGAATCGCGTGGGGTGCTTTGGGAGCGGCAATGGATTGTTACGATCAAGCATTGCGCTACTCGAAAGAACGCACACAGTTTGATGTTCCAATTGGCTCTTTCCAGCTGATACAAAAGAAATTGGCTGAGATGATTACTGAAATCACGAAAGCTCAATTGTTGACACTTCGTTTGGGACAATTGCGCAATGAAGGGAAAGCAACTTCGGCACAAATTTCAATGGCGAAGAGAAACAATGTTGAGATCGCTTTAGATATCGCTCGTGAAGCACGCCAGATTCATGGTGGAATGGGGATTACTAGCGAGTATTCAATTATGCGTCACATGGCGAATTTGGAGTCGGTAATTACGTACGAAGGTACGCACGATATCCACTTGTTGATTACGGGTATGGACGTGACTGGAATTCCAGCGTTCACGCGTACAATGCCAGATTTGAGCAATATGAAATAGCATACAAACTCAACTACATATTTAAAGGCCGCGTCTCGAATTGCTCGATGATCGGCCTTTTTTTTGTGGCATTAAGGACATTCGTTATTATTTGCCTGAGTTGAATTGCTGAAGCCGCGAAGGATGCATTCGGTATATTGATTGGTTCGAGTAGCGCGATGTGTTAAGGACACAAGGAATAAACCAGTTCGATTCAAAAGGAATTACCGATTTTACGCTACGATTGCGTTGAAACTGGAATCATAATAGTGAAAGTAGTTCCTTGGTCTACTTCCGATTCAAAATCGATGGTGCCGTGATGGTTTTCTACTATTTGTCGAACCATTGCCAAACCAAGTCCTGTGCCTGTACTTTTCGTTGTGAAATATGGCGTGAAGATCTTGTTCTTCTTTTCTGAAGGAATTCCAACTCCGTTGTCTGTAACATCGATCTGCACCTTGGTCTCCGTTCGTGTAATTACAATTTCAACCTCGGTCGCTTTCTCTTCCGGTGTCGCTTGTATCGCATTCTTGATGAGGTTATTGAAAACGCGGATCATTTGGTTACGATCGGCACGTAAAGTTACTTCATTGAGTTCCGTAACGACTTTTACCGAAACACCTTCACTTACGAATACTTGTTTCGCAGATCGAATTAACGCGATAATATCAAGGTGCTCTTCCGATGGTCTTGGCATCTTCGCAAAATTCGAAAACTCGTTGGCGATGTTCGTTAAGGCATCAATCTGCTCAATGATAGAATTCGCTACGCGCTTCAATTTATCCTCACTTTTGGGGTCATCTGCGTCGTAACTTCTCAAAAGATGTTGCACACTGAGACGCATAGGGGTCAGCGGATTCTTAATCTCATGGGCCACCTGTTTTGCCATTTCTCTCCAAGCAGATTCTCGCTCACTTCGCGCTAGTTTCTGCGCAGCGTATTCCAATTCTTCCAGCTTCTGATTGTAGTCTTTTACCAGAGATCCGATTTCATCCTCTTTGTTGTATGAAATGCGTTCGTTTGGCGTCCCGAATTTTACCGCTGAGAAACTTTCTTGTAAAATACGAAGCGGTGCCGTGAGCCAGTTCGACACAAAAATGGCGATCAAGATGGAGAATGCTAGCAGCAACACAAATACATTCACAATAGCCACCAGGAATTTCTGAATCTGTGTCTCAAACTCGTTTTGCTGTCCAAAATGTTGCAGATTGATGTACGCCATCAATTTACCGTCCTTGTTATAAAAAGGTTTGTATGCGGAACTGTATTCCAGTGCACCGATCTGTTCATCCCCCAAGTATTCGCTTCGTTCTCCAAAGCGCATTTCGCGGTAGGCGTTCGGGTTCATTTGTTCACTAATCAATCCAGAGTTGAATACCTTCGGCCTTGAAGTTGCTAGTAAGTAACCGTTGACGTCATACAGGTTGATGTCAGTAAAGAATACCCTTGAGAACTTCTCCAAATAGAATTGCATTCGATCACCGTTTTCATCGATGTCCAATTCTTCCATTCCGCCGAGCTTCGCTCCAACTTCCTTGTTCACAGAACTCAACTTTTCACGAACAACATCTCTGGTGTACTCCTTGTGCTGATTGCTGACGAAGATTCCGCTTCCCCAACCAAAAGCAAGGAGGGATAGGAAAACGAGCGAGATAAGTACCAGTTGAATTTTCAGTGCGAGACTCAATGTACGACGTGATGATGCAGATCGGTTCATGCGAAACATCAGTGGTAACAGCATCAATCCGTAAAATGAAAATAAATAGGAGAATGCCGTAAATTGTTCGATTTGTTCGGCATTTTTACTGGAGAGAACGACCGTGTAATCAGGTGATTTTCGTAAAATGAAGTGATTGTATCCGCCAAAATCCACGAATTGACTCCCGGTTCCATCATCGGCTAACTTTGTGCTATTTGTAGGATAATTGAAATCACCGTACTTATTCAGAAGCTTGTCGTCGTGATACTTGGCAATGGAATACTCCTCGAGGGATTCAAAAACCGTTGTAGAACCACTAATTAACAACCTTGGAAATCCTATTTCCTCTGGAATCTTGGTGGATTTGAGCGTACAGAATAATATGGCTGTAGAATCTTCGCTTTCTAGTTCTTGACGAATGACGTAGCTGTACTGATTCTTGTAATCGCTAATGAAAAAGATATTCGTATCGATTTCTGAAGGCACACCGGATTTATCGACAATTTTTTGGAGCGCGTCGTATTCTCTTGCACTCATCTCTACACGATCTACAATTGGTAAATGCTGTTCGTTGAATAGCGAGAACTTCATTTCATAACGCTCCCAATACCCATTGAAGAAACGACGCTCAAGGTTTTCCTGAAAATCTGAGATACGTATTTTGTATTGCGTACTAATGAGTTTTTTCAGGAATTTATCATCCTTCAATTGCGGTGCCAACGCACTGTATTCTACTTCTGTAACAATGTCTTTTTCGGTGGCCAATTGATTCGCATACAATTCCTTCTCACCAAGTTCTTTCTTACTTTCAAGATGATTGATGGTCACTGACATGGTAATTGCAAAACTGAACAGTACAAACAATCCTGAGCCAAATCCACGATCGGATTTACTTAAAACCACCTGATATAAGACTGCGCCGAAATACATCATTGGGAAGAGTGCTGGAAAAAGCAATCCGAAGCCTACGTTTATTTCATAAAGCAAGTAAAAACATGAAACCGCGAAGTAGATTACGGCACTTCTCGATCCGAGTACATTGTTTCTTTTACTTAGCCGAACAACGCTTCCAGTGAGATGAAAAATGGCGTAGAAAAGGATTCCAAACCCCATTAAGGCAATAATCGAGAAGGCATTTAATGAGAAAAGCTGATTGATTCCAAGCGGAATTGCTGAGTTTTCTACCAGAGCTACGGTGAAATACACGAGCAAGATCCAGGGAAAGAGCAAGAAAACTGGAAGCACGTAACTTGCAATCAATCCTCCTTTCGAAGCTTTCCAGCCATCAATTCGCAATCGTAAGATGCCTAGGATAAATACCAAAACAATCAAGTGCAACGAGTACTCCAGAAAATTAGGCAGCCAGTCATTGACACCGTAGAGCGAAGGGCTCATTGCTTCTGTATCCTCCATGAACGAGAACCATGCTCCATTGAATGATAGGTATCGAATGAGTATAATTCCTGCGATAGACAACCATGACCAAATGACCTTTTGCTTGATTACTAATTGATAAAGCACTGCAACAACAAGGCTCAC
The DNA here is from genome assembly GCA_015665275.1 of Flavobacteriales bacterium. GTDB lineage: Bacteria > Bacteroidota > Bacteroidia > Flavobacteriales_D > Crocinitomicaceae > UBA4466. Next base: position 49,756 of record JADFAL010000082.1, read on the forward strand.
CATGAGAAGAAATAGTAACAACAGAATCACAGATTGCTCCTCAGTCACTGGCTGTTCATCTGCAATAGTAATAGAGCAGACGTATTCTCCTTCTTTGTTTTTAATGGGATAGCCAACATCCTCATCCGGAACTATTTCCGCATCGTATTCAAATGGCAATTGAGGAGAAAAGCTGTTAACGAGGTGCTGGTTTTCGTAAGCGTAATCATTGCGGATCAAAAAGCTGACACAGACAGTGAAATCGTTATCGGAAACCACCTTTGCATAGTACCAACCATTCTGCAATTTTACCAATCCCTTTGCAGGGAAGTGGATGTCTGCAAAACGAATAATTGGAAGCTGATTGGTGTTCCAAAAGATGAGTGAATCATTTCTATAGATGTGAATGTTCACTCCTTCTTGCCCGTTCAAATTTTCCCAATGCGGCGTAATTTGTCCGCTGTTTAATCGGGTATTGGTGAATTCGAGAACTTGATTTAGACGCTCTTCTTCATCATGGAACGCTGTTTCAAAGGATTCTACGGCGCCATTAAAATCGTGTGTGTAAACGCTATTGTAGTAGGAAGCAAATAAAATAGCAGCGCCAATGGCGGCCACCAGAAGGTAGAATCGCTTCAAATACGTCAGAATCATAGCTTGACGGCTTCCATTTTCGCGCCAATTTCATGCGTCAGCTTATGAAAGTCTTCATCGCCATTTGCATCATTTCGGAAACGAAAATCGGCCTGTTCTTCGAAAGGTAGCAAATAATTTTGGTAGCAGGGTTTTACGTGGTTTTCCCATTGATACAGAATTGCTTCCCGAGAATACCCACGTGTCTCTTGATCTCTGTATAATCTGCGATCCAATTGCACCTCTGGATCTACCTTGATGAAAACGGAGTAATCTATCAGTTCGCGTACTTCTTCGAAATGAAAAAGAAAGAGTCCTTCTACAATAATTAATGGAGATGGATCTATAGTGATCAGCACGTTTTTGTCTGGGGGAGCATTGAAGTGGTATTCTTTCACAACGATACTCGATCCCGAAACCAACTTTCTCAAATCGTGAACCAATTGCTCACGATTGAGTGCTGTTGGTAAATCAAAATTGTGTATTCCTTTTTCATCTAATTTTTGCTCTTCAATTGGCAAATAGTAGTTATCCATCGAGAATACAGAGGGTTGTAGATCACTAAATTGCGAACACAATCGTTTTAGCAACGTTGTTTTGCCTGATCCACTTCCACCACAAATTCCTACAATCATCTTTCCATCAAGAATTTAACCGATCCCGGTTTGTTCAATTGCTCCGTATCGAAGGTCATTACGAGGCCGGGCAAAGTTACCATAAACTCTTGTTTTTCCTTTCGATTGAACACACTACTTGGATTATAGATTGTTCTTTCGGTGAAAGAATTGTGGGATGAGATTTCTCGTTTCTCGAATGTGATGATACTTGCTTTGTTGTATCCGTTATGATCGAGGTGATAACCAATTCCCTCATTCATAGGGTACAATCCTAATTTCAGTGACTTTTTCTCGATGAAATAATTCAATTCCATTCGGTTGATTTCCATCCATTCATCGTCTTTCCATTCGTGCAAAATGAGTCTTGCTCCGGCACCTTCAATTTCTCCACCAATCATGTAAAACTTGTCGTTGATGTAACACACCATTCCTTTATCTTCCGTATCAAGGTCCTCCATATAATACTTCCCTGTTGTTCCGAAACCAATGTTTTGAACCGAGATGTATTCTTTAGGTGCTTCAAGAAAATTGTTCCCAGTTGATTTACCTTTGGACGAGAACTCCTTGATGTTCCACCCCTTCTTCTTATTCGAAATTCCCCTACCTGCGAAACAGATTTTATCCTCCGTAAATCCGATGTAATCCCAATAACCAACATCATCATTCTTCAAATCATCGAATGGAATACTTCCAATTTCCGCTGCATAAGCCAATAAGTTGTGATGTGTGATAAATGTTGCTACCTCTTTTACAACCTTCTCTTTTTTGTCTTCGTATCGAATGTGATGTACCAATGCCTTATCTGTGACAATGATATTAATGACTTCGGCTGCAGTATAATCATTGATTCCTACACTTTTTAGGGCGCTCTTCAAGGAAACCTTCGAAGTTTTCATGTTACCGGCTTCGTTCAATTGCGAAAACGAAACGTTCGCTTCTTCTAGCTGTAGATTGTCTAGAAAATATACATAACGTGCATTCTCGCTGCTGATGTAATAAAACTCTTCATCACGTGGTGTGAACGTCTCATCCCAGATACTCGAGTTTTGATCTCCGACAAGCGTTAGTCCAATTCGGCGCGTTGTTCCGTTCGGATCACGATTCATCAAAATGGCACCTTGGCCTTTCCACTCAATAATATCGTGGTACGGATATTTCTGTTCTTCGATTTCAATCTCTTGAGCAGAGGCAGTAAGTGCGACGAAGGCACTAAAAATAAGGGCGAGTTTCTTCATGATTTTGTATTTTGCAGGTAGCGTAGAACAATCTTCGTGCTAAAATAATTGTTATGAAAACAAAATCAAAAATGAATCGAGTGAAAGGAGTTGGGGCGTTGCTATTGGCAGGGGCATTTGCTTTTGGTTTAAGCAGTGTACAGAGCTCAAAGCCGGGTGATGACGAATTAAAGATTGGAAAGAAAATGCCATTAGGAGCCTATGAAATGATTGGTTCGGATGATGCCACCTATACTTTAAATGAATTGAAAAAAGAGAACGGCTTAATCGTTGTTTTCTCTTGTAATACTTGTCCATTTGTGGTGGGCAGTGATAATTTTGATGGTTGGGAAGGCCAATACAACTCTATTTACAAAAAAGCGAAAGCAAACAAAATAGGGATGGTTTTGGTGAACAGTAACGTTGCAAAGCGCGAAGGTGATGATTCTAAGTCAGCAATGGCAGACCATAAGAGTGATCTAGGGTATACAATGCCGTATGTAATCGATAAGGACGCAAAACTTGCTGATGCTCTTGGTGCGAAAACAACTCCTCATGTATACATGTTTGATGGAAGAGGAAAACTAGTTTTCAAAGGGTCGATTGACAATAGCTGGGACACTAAACGCGAGAACCTTGAAACGTACTTATTTGATGCTATCGCAGCAGTTGGAAGTGGGGACGAAATTCCTATTACTAATTCTACTCCAAGGGGTTGTAGTATCAAAAGAGCTAAATAATTGGTTCTTTTTAATTCGGTGAGATTGTTTATATTTAGGGCATAAACGCTCACCTATGAAAACTATTATTACTCTGGGAATGTTCTTCCCTCTTTTATCTTTTGGACAAGTTTCTTACGATGTTACCGTGACTCGTTTGCGTGCTTACGCTGATGATTGTGATGGCGGTGCTATTACTTTTTGTGCAAATGCGCCTCAAGATCCAGTGTACAATATCTGGGTGAATGATGCAGAGGCTAACGAGGAAACCGCTTGTTGGGTATTCGAAGATGATAGCGATGCCGCTTATGCTGTTTGGACAGATATTCAGGATTTGCAAATTGCTACACAAGCTAATGTAAACACGACGTATTTAACCTTTGATATGTCTGGTTTCGAAACTGATAATTTGAATCCGAATTGTACAAGTGCCACCGGAGATGACGCGGTGATTGATCGTGAATTTGTGCAGCAGATTGATTTGAGCACACTTAGCGAAGGAGTTGTTAATACTGTGATTATCGATCTTCAGGATACGTACTATGCAGAATTGGAAATTCTTTGGACCGATTTGACGGCTTCCCAGAAAGAGTTAGCTGCACCTGCGCTTACTTTGGCTCCGAATCCAACGAATGGTTCTTTTACTATTGCTACAACTGGAGTTACTGGAGAACGCACCATAGAAATTCGCGATATGGCTGGGCGTGTTATTCAAACAATTGCAAATAATTTGGATGTTACGGAAGTTCAATTAGACAACGTTGAATCAGGAAACTACTTCGTTTATGTGCACTCTGAAAACGGCACCGCGATTGAGAAGTTGATTGTGCGGTAGACTTTGGACTATTAGACGGGGTGGACGGTTAGATTTTTTGACTTTTCGTCGGCATGACGAACATAAGGGACGATACCCCTTTAAGATATGCACTGGAAGAGTCCTTTGGATTCTAAAACCGAGAACTCTATTTATTGAGTAATTTTTCAATTTCTCTGCAGAGAGCTTCGTCTTTTTCCGTTACAGCGTTTACATCATGTGTGAAGATATTTAAATGCAATTGGTTGTACCGGATATCCATGTCCGCGTGATGTTGCGTCGCATCTGAAATTTTCGCAAGCTTGAGAACAAACGCTGCTAATGTTGTTTGATTCTCGAATTTTAGCGTTGCTTTGATACCGTTTTCTGTGTTGTTCCAATTCATGAGTTTTGATTTTTTGGTTGTTAGAATACTGAGAGTTCTATGTGTGAGAAAGACGCCCAGAGATTTGTTTTTGAGCGCAAAGAGCGCGAAGTATCAGCGAAGGAGCAATTGATTTCCATTGATTATATGATTGTTTTGGGTTGGTTCCACTTTTTTGTTACGCTTAGAATGGATTCAAAAAGCTGCTCGAAGCTATCAATAACAACATAATGCGATTGCATAACGTCAGTTCGGAAGGCCGTTTGCATTACTTCTTCAATATCAAATGGCACCGTTGGAATTTCACCCGAAATACTTGAATTTGCTTCACCAAACGAGGAGGCAATTCCTGCTCCGTAAATTTTTAATCCGTTTTGCTGGATTAGTCCAAACTCAATTGTGAACCAGTACAATCGTTGAAGCATTACAACGCGTTCGGGAGTATTTAATACGGTGCACCCAAGCTTACCAAATTCATGAGCAAATTCCGAGAAAATAGGGTCGCTCAACAATGGTACGTGCCCAAACACGTCGTGGAACATATCTGGTTCCTCCAGGTAATCTAGTTGCCCCATAGTTCTTAGCCAGGTGGAAGAACAGAACTTCTTATCAGCGAGTAATTCGAAGAAGTTCTCCACAGGAATTAATCCGGGGACACATTGAATCTCCCACCCAGAACTTTGCTGAAACCACTGATTGATTTCCTCAAAATTGGGCGGAGCGTTAGGATGTAATACCGGTTTCATGCGCTCTAGCGCCAACATGTATTCATCGCATGCTTTGTCTTGGAGATTTACCTTTTGGCGCTCAAAAAGCGTCTTCCAAACTGTAAAATCTTCTTTTCCGTACTTGTTAAATTCTTGTTTCATAATCAAAAAAAAAGCCCGATTCAATAATTGAACCGGGCTGTGAATACCTTTAAAAAGCACTGCACTACATATCCAGTTCACCTTGGTGAATTCGATAATAATAGTACGTTTTGTGCATTTGCATATTTCAAATGTAGCATTTTCCTTGAAAGCACCATCTTTTGCGACGTATAAACAATTGTTATGCCAGCCAAAAAGAATTATTATCTTTGGTTTGGTGCGAATCTTACGAATTTCTGTTCTTCTGCTTGGGGTAAACTTACTCTTACCTACTGTTGCCTTTCACTTCTTGGATGTTGAATCAGGCGATGTTGTTTGCGAGTTCCTAGAAGATTTCGGCGAAGAAGAAGAGGAAGATGGAGAAACCAGTAAAGCATTAGAAGATACTTTCTTCTTTCGTGACTGGTACGATGCTCAAATTGCACATACACTCCGAGAACAACAATCTTCCGAGTCGTATCCAGAGAACAACAATCAATTACGCATCATTCATTTAGAGGTTCAAACGCCTCCTCCTCAAAATACATTGGGTTAAATCGAAGTGCGTATCCGAACAAGAGGGTGCGCTAATTTATTTGTGGTCCAACCACACAACCTCATTGTATTAGAATGAAAGATTCATTTTCAATTAAGAATTTAAAGTTTGACCTCGCTTCAGGATTGGTCGTTTTCTTTGTAGCACTTCCATTATGCCTAGGAATTTCACTTGCTTCAACGTCTTATAAAGGCATTGAGGGCCTTGATGATTTTGCTGGTATTGTAATGCCCGGGCTTATTGCTGGTATCGTTGGTGGTCTCGTTGTTGGGACTTTCAGTGGATCTCGATATGGAGTCAGTGGACCGGCAGCTGGTCTAATTACCATTGTTGGTGCGGCAATTATTGAATTCGGTGGATTTGGTAATGGCGGATTTGAAAAGTTTGCACTCGCTGTTGCACTAGGGGGCGTAATTCAGTTCATTTTCGGATTGATCAAAGCGGGTTTTGTGGCATACTACATTCCGTTCTCCGTGATAAAAGGAATGTTAGCCGGAATTGGAATTACCATTTTCATCAAGGAGCTTCCACACTTCTTTGGGTATGATAGTGATCCTGAGGGAGATTTGAAATTTTCTCAAACGGACGGTCATAATACTTTCGAAGAGATTTGGCTCATGCTCGACAATGTGCATCTGGGTGCAACAATCGTTGCGTTTATCTCCTTGGCTATACTAATCATTTGGGGAATGAAATTCGTTAAGAATAATAAGATCTTGAATCTTTTTCCTGGTCCTCTTTTAGCCATTATTATTTCAGTAGGAATTGCTACAATACTTATGGGAGTATCAGGATTTGAAATTGGCAAGAGTCACCTCGTAAGCGTTCCGGAACCGGGAAGTATGGAAGAGTTTAAGAGCATGTTCTATTTCCCGAATTTCAATGCGATAACCGAACCTGCAGTATGGCGTGTGGCTCTGGTGGTTGCTTTGGTCGCTTCGATAGAATCGTTATTATGCGTTGAAGCCACCGATAAAATGGATCCGCACAAAGGCCGCACTCCTATGAATCGTGAGTTGCGTGCACAGGGAATCGGAAACATGCTTTCTGGACTTCTAGGAGGACTTCCTATTACACAAGTAATCGTTCGGTCTACGGCCAATATTGGTGCTGGAGCCAAAACGAAATCGTCTGCTATTATTCACGGTGCTTTCTTGGTTGGATTTGTTCTTTTAATTCCTGGGGTATTGAACCTCATTCCACGTGCGACTCTTGCAGCAGTTCTTTTGTTGATCGGATGGAAGCTTGCGAGTCCGAAGGCAATGATTCAAATGGTTAAATCAGGTTGGGAGCAATTTGTACCTTTCTTCGTGGTGATTGGCGTAATGTTGGTAACAGATTTATTGATTGGTGTAGGCGCAGGTCTTGCCGTTGCAATGGTGATAATTCTTTATAGAAACCTCCAAATGTCATTCTTCATTAAGCCAATTACTCAAGATGGAAAAGTTCATATTCACCTTTCTCAACACACTACTTTCCTTAACAAAGCGAGTATTATGAAGCGTTTGGATGAAATTGAGGACGGTAAAGAAGTTGTAATCGACTTGTCGGATACATTGAGTATCGATTTCGATGTGAAGGAAGCGTTAAATGATTTTATTGAAGGTGCTCCCGATCGCGATCTTACTGTTTCCATTATTCAAGAAGAAAAATTGATCCAGAATGTAACGATGGGGCATTAATCTTGGGCATGATTATTGCGCAATTTGGGACACTATGAAACTACTTTACTTCATTCTCGTTCCCTTGTTATGTGTATTTGTGTCTTGCAATAAAGAAGAAAGGCAAGAGAACCAGAAACTTTCTGAAATGCAAGGCGAATGGCGATTGAATCGCATCACCAATCTTGACGACAATTCGTATCAAGTGAGCACGGCATTGCAATCACCGATGATTACGATTAGTGGGACCACTCTTGAATGGAAGGAGAATTACTATTCTGGATCAACGCAGATTCAAATTAACCAGGAAAGGGTTGGAACTGGTGAGTTTGAATGGGTGGAAGATGAGGAAGGTGATGGAGATTGGGAAGAAATCTGTGAGACCATTTATTGGACGTCCTTCGAATTTATGTACGTAATAATGTCGAAAGCTTGATTTTAGATCCTGGAAAGGATAGTTTGCAACGTTCATTATACGTATCTCGAATTGATTTTAGCAATAAGAACATGATCTGGGAGGTTGCAGAAAATGGTCACAATTACGAA
>JADFAL010000045.1 GCA_015665275.1 Flavobacteriales bacterium
TTCTCAACGTTTACTTCAGTAGTTTCAACTCCTGTGATTGCAGCATCTTTCGTAGTAATAACTTTACCATTCAAGTCTGTCAATTCGTAGTTGTATACTTCAGTAGATCCTTCGTTAGCGATGTAGAACACATTCGTAGTTGGGTTTGGATAGATATCCATTCCGTTGAATGTTAAATCTTGAAGGTTCAAGTAATCACAGTTCTGATCAACAATTACTGTAACTATTGCACTATCGTTCGGACATACTCCGTTTCCAGCAATGTACTGGTAGTTGTATTGACCAGGGATAGAGTTTGCGTTGATGCTAGAATTTGGAAGTGCATTGGCAGATGGATCGTACCATGTACCAGTGAAGCTAACTCCAACACCTCCTACCAATCCTTGCAATAGATCAATCGGCTCGTTCATACAAGCGTTGATTGTTCCATCAGGTCCTGCGTAAGATGGTGCCCAAACCTCAACAGTTGTCATTACTGAATCAGAAGCACATCCATCAACAACCATGTATTCGAATGTGTACACTTGAGATGCCAGTCCTGCTGAACTCCAAATTGGATCGTTAAATCCTGCAGTTGGAATGTCTTCAGACCACGTACCACCAGCATCAGCACCAGACAATTGTGTGCTTAGGTCAACAATACCACCCAAACATACGTCCAATTGTCCATTATCTGTACCAGCTTCAACAACAATCTCTTGAAGACGCAAAGAGTAAACTCCTGCTGCTCCATTTGGATCGTGCATCATGTAGTATGTGTTACCTGGCGTCAAACCACAAAGGTTCAAGTAAACGAAGTCGTCACCTGAAGTGTTGAAATCGTCATTCGCCCCTACTAAGTTGTACTGGTTGAAATCACTACAATCCGAAGTTTCGTAAACAGCAATCTGTCCGTCGAAATCTTGGAATTCACCATCGATTCGAATGTTTCCAGATGCTGGTGCAACGAATGTGTACCAAGTAGATGCCGTAACTGAAGAGTTACACCATGTCATGTTTCCATCACAAGGTCCTGCTGGAGGTGCAATTGCCAATTCTCCTGCCGCTACTGTAGCTCCTGTTCCATTGAACGAGTAATTAATTGCGTCCACTGGAATTGCCTGCGGTGCACAAGTAGTATCATTTGTCAATGGCATTGTTACTGTGATTGGTCCAACAAGGTTAGATGAATCACCAGTCAAACAGATTGCTTGAATGTATACATCGTATAATCCACCACTCATCAACGTTGCGTCAAACAAAGTATCCGTAGTGTTGATTGTGTCAATTCCTGTAACGTAAGTTCCACCAGAAGTGTATCCTGTTGGTCCGTATTCCATTGCGAACTCCTGAATATCGAATCCAGTGTTTGCAGTGTAGTTCCAAGCAGTAAAGATAGAATCTACAGCAGTTGCTCCAGCCAATCCAGTTGGATCTGCACAGTCCGGAAGCGTAGTGAAGTCTCCTGTCAATGCAACTGAAGTATCACCGTTAGCACATAGTGCCAAGATGTAAACATCGTACGTTGTCATATCATCCAATCCTGGGATGATCAACGCAGAACCACCGTTAATTGTTACTGAAGTACCTCCAGTCATTGGATCGAATCCTTGCTGACCGTAGATAACTTGCCAATCAGTTTCATTTGATGGACCAGCGTTCCAAGTAATTGCTCCTTCACTAGTAGTTGTGTAAGAAACAGCATAGTTGATTGGACGCGCACAGTTAGTGTAGTAGAAGTTCACACATGTTTCGTCAGTTAAGTACTGAGGATCGTTGAATGAAACTTGTACATCAGAGTTCGGTCCTGCAGCACCAATAGTTGCAGAAGCTCCGAAATCGATACCGACGTTACCTACCTCAATATCGTCATAAACGAAGTAAATTTCGCTTGTTGCCTGATGGATTTGCAATTGGAAGATATAAGAATTTGTATTTCCTCCCAAGTGATCTTTGTTCCACTGAACGATGAAGATTTGGTTCGGTGCCGTACCAATAGTATGGTAGAATACACCTTCACCTGCTTCCTCCGGACCAAGGTCATCCCAGAATGGGTACAGTCCATCGGCAGCACCAGCCATTGTTCCGTTGGTAAATCCAACTTGCTGACCAGGTGACATGATAATAGCCCCGTTAGATCCAATTGTGATGTCATTAACCTGAACGTTTTGGTACAATACTGGGAATGGAAGCGTAATTGATACTTCACCATCATCACCAAGCGTATTCAAAACTCCAACAGACGCAATATCAACCCATCCAGTATCTGGACACAATGTATTTGCTTCCATAAACTGTCCTTGGTTATATGTATTAAATGATGCTGGTCCTACAGCCTGAGAAGTGTCACCACCACAATCTGCATACACATATACATCGTAGAATTCGTTTGGATTCAATCCTGTCAATGTATCTGGGTTTTGAGGAGCAGGTACTTGCGTTCCTGAACCTGGTACAAATCCAATTGGACCGTATTCCAAAATCCACATTGTTTCTTGGTAACCTGCGTTCCAAGTAAGTGCTGCAGAAGTATCATCACCTCCAGTCCATGTAAGTCCGTTCGGGTTAGGACATGGTGGTGCTTCCTTTACTTCAACATCATCAATCAAGATGTCATTGTAGAATGGTGTACCTGTACCTCCAGTAACTGTAAATCTAACTTGAACGTCTCCTGTAATTGTAATCGGATCGATAATAGAAGTATACTCTACCCAGTTTGGTCCTTGGTTTTGTTGAACAGTGTTTAATGTTGTCCAAGCAGCACCATCCCAAAACTCAACTAATAGTTCATTCAAAGTTGCGTCGTTTACATTGTTATAGAATACAGCGTAGCTTACCATTGGTAATGTCAAAGTGGTAGCATCGATAAATGGAGTAAGCAAAGTACTTACCTCTCCAGTTGTGTTGTCGGATCCATCCATACCGATGAATGTACCAGTTCCTGAAACGGAGTAATCAGTAACACCAGAAGCACCGTAAGCAGCGAATCCACCGATTGCCTGACTACCGTATTCCCATGTGTTAACACCACCTTCAGACCAACAGTTTGGAAGTCCAGGAACCTCGAAAGATTCGATGAATGGTGCAGGGAAAGTTCCACATGCTGTTGCAAATGTCGGTGTACAAGACCAGAAAGATGAATCACCAGGAGAACATACTGCGCGAACACAGATTTGGTAGTCCGTTGAGTTCATCATACCTGTTAGAGTAGTTGATGTCGTCGAAACCAAAACAGATGTTCCTGTTCCAGGAGTGTATCCAGTTGGCCCGTATTCTACTTCCCATTCAGAAGCTCCAGCGTTGTCTGTCCATGTGATGTCTGCTGACGTTCCAAGAACGTTAGATACAACAAGACCTGAAGGCTGAGGGCATGTAGGTGCTTCGCGCACTTCTACATCGTCCAAAGGCATATCATTGTTAAAGTCGAAGGTGTTACCACTTGATTCCATGCGGAAACGTAGCTGTACTAAGTTAGCACCATAGATATAAGGCGTAACAATGAATAGGTTTTGAACCCATCCTGGACCAGTTTCACCAGTTACGGTACCAACGGTTGTCCATCCACCTACACCATCTGATGCCTCAACAATCATGCTGTTGAAAACAGTCAGTGATCCGTCATTGTTGTGGCTAATTGTCCAAAAGGATAATTCGGCAGTAGTCAATGCCGTTACATCGATTTCAGGGGTTTGTAGAATTACACCTACATCGGTTCCACTAAAATCCATCCAGGCATAGTTGTTTGATGAACCTGTTGTGTGGTCAACGACAGGATAACCAGTACCCGAGTTCAAGGTACCAAAATCTGGTGTACCTGTGTAAGTCCAAGGACCACCGGAAGTAGCTGATTGCGACCAACAAGGTTGGTTGGAAGTTCCGGTAAAGGTCTCAAGCCAAGGAGCTACTTCCGGAGCAGGACACTGCCCGAAAGAAGTCCCAACACTTAGGAACAATGCCGAGATAAATAATAATAAATGTTTCATAGAAAAGAGAATTTTAATTGTAAAACAGAGCCAAAGGTAGTGTATTTTGGAAAGCGTTCAAAACATAGATTTAACCAAGAACATTGATGAAATGATACGTTTTTTGAGCTCTGGACGAATATTTTATGCGAATTGCTGATTATACAGGGCTTCACGATGAACATTTTCGACTACAGATGCAGGAAATTTGATCGGCAAAAGCTTATGAATTAAATAATTGTTAGTTAATAAACATAGTTAAACCTAATTGTTTGTTTTACAACAAGATTGGGTGTAAATCACGATTCGCATTCTAAAATGCATTGAATTCATTGATTCCTTTATTTTTGCGTTTAAAAGAACATTACTTATGAAAGAATTATCAGGAAAGCATGCTGTGGTATGTGGAAGTACTCAAGGAATAGGGCTTGCTTCTGCAAAATTGATGGCCGACCGTGGAGCGAAGATTACTCTTATTGCAAGAAATGAGAGCAAGTTAAGCGAGGCTTTAGCACAACTTGATAATTCGAACGGGCAGGAGCACGATTTTCTTGTCGCCGACTTTTCTCAACCGGATGCTCTTTTAGACATTGTAAAAGATTATGTTGCTCGCGGAGCAAAACCTGATATACTTATTAATAATACCGGCGGCCCGAAAGGTGGTCCAATAAAAGATGCCGAAATTAGTGAGTTCATCGCGGCATTCAATCAGCATTTGATTTGCAATCATATATTGGTTCAGAATCTTTACCCTGGAATGAAGGAAAATGGCGGAGGTCGCATTATTAATGTGATCTCTACTTCTGTAAAGCAACCGCTCAACAATTTAGGTGTTTCCAATACAATTCGAGGAGCAGTGGCAAATTGGAGCAAAACACTAGCGAATGAATTGGGTGCATTCAATATCACGGTTAATAATGTGCTTCCTGGAGCCACAAATACTGGTCGTCTGCAAAGTATTGCCGAGGCAAAAGCGGGAAAAACGAATGATTCCGTAGCGGACATATTTGCTGGGATGGCTGCTCAAAGTCCAATGCAACGCATCGCTGAACCAGAAGAGGTGGCAGAGGCTATTGCATTCTTAGCGTCAGATCGTGCTTCTTATATTAATGGAATTAACGTACCTGTAGACGGTGGTCGTACCAAGTCGCTATAAACTTGGATTGATCCTTCTTCTTTTGGTCTCTTCTTGTTCGAAGGAGCCAGAATTATTTATTGAATCGCAAGGGGTAGAGATTGAGACAGCACAGGCATTTGTTGATGCTGTTTCACTTGACTCCATGTCTTTCGCTTCTGGAAAGAAACAATGGTTGTTAAAGGGGCTAATTGTATCGGAAGGGATTGAATATCCTTATTCGATGGTATATATTGACAATCCTTTTACTTCAGATTCCAAACCGATCGTTACTACACTCCCAAAATGCATTGATTCGAATGAAAACGTACGAGTCTTACTCACTCGTAAAAATGAAAACGTAATGATTTCTTGGAAAACAAAGGACCAGTTTTTGTGTGTGAAGACTGTTCTTACTTCAAAACATTAACATGTCCCCGAAGATTTCGATCCCTTCCTGAATTGGTCACAAAATTGACATCATATATGTAGGTACCATCCGGCACATAAAGACCAAGATAGGTGCCATCCCATTCGAAGTTCAAGTCATTCGATGTAAAGATGATTTCTCCCCATCGATTGAAAATGTTCACTTCCAAAGATTTTACCCCCACCGTACTAATGGACCAATCATTGTTGTAACGATCTCCATCTGGTGTAAATGTATTCGGAATGTATACGTACCATTCTTCTTCGATATTGATAGGTTTGACGACCGTGTCAGTACACCCTTTATCGTCAATAGCGATAAGCGTAATATTATACATACCCGGATCTGGATAGGTGGTGCTAGGATGTGTGAATGTGTCTCCGCTACCATTGCCAAAATCCCAGATATAACTCGTTGCATTTTGTGATTGATTCTCAAACGTAATCGGAAGATTATTAAAGAAAACGTTACTAGTGACTGTGAAATCTGCAGTTGGAGCAACTACTGTTACCGTTGTCTCTGTATCCACTGTAAAGGTTTGACATTCATCTGAAACAATTACTTGGTACGTTGTGGTCTCGGAAGGATTTACCCAGACTCCTTGCGTTGTCTCTCCGCTATGTGGCCACAGGTAATAATATTGACCGTAACCTCCTGTTGGGAACACTTGTATAAATGTAGAATCTGATGGGCAGATTTCCACGCCTGGCGAAATATCCAATAGGAGTGGAGGCGATGTAATTGTGTAAACAACTTCTGCTGATGTCGAATTTCCACAATCATCATTCACCGTAATAAAATAGGTGGTAGTTGTAGATGGAATCACATCGAGTGTTGGATTGTTCCCCATATTTGGGTCGCTTGCCGTTGACCATGTGTAGGAATAATTTCCCGATCCGCCAGTTGCGTTTGCTGCTAACGTTGCAGGAATATACGGACAGATTTCGGTTATGTCTGCTGTTTCGTTAAGAGTCAAAGGTGGTAATACCGGAACAATTACTTCGAAAGTTTCTGATGCTTGATCTCCCAAGCATGCATCTTCAATTGTTACACTGTATGTTGTGGTTGATCCTGGAGATACAGTTATAGACTGAGTTGTTTCTCCTGTACTCCAATCGAAAGTATACGGAGCCGCTCCGCCAGATGGAATCGCTGTAAGTACGACCTGTTCTCCGGGACAATTTATCGTGCCGCCTTGAATCTCCACATCGACGGGCTCTATATCGTTAATGGCTAATTCTAGAATAATCGGATTCACGTTTCCACAAGGGTCCGTTATCGGGAATTCAAAAATAATGCTCTCCTGACCTTCTACTAAGGCATCGGCAAATGCGTCAATTGAAAAGCTAACGGAACTTTGTCCGGCTGCAAAGGTTATAGAGTTTGGTACATTCGAATAATCAACACCTTCCAAAGCTGTTCCACTCAAATTAATTGGAATAGTCATTGGTGACGCAGATTGAGACGGGTCTCTATTTAAGGTTACTGTTGCACTTACACATCCTTCTCCCATGATATTCGGAGCTCCGAAAAGTTCTTGAGATAAAGTGTAATCTACTTCAATTGGTGTGTCAGAAGAAAGGCTGTTTGCTTCAAGGAAAATTCCTGAATCGAAAATTCCATCCCCAGCATCAGCAATCGAAATGATTAATCGGTAGGTTTGACCACACTCTACATCTGCTTCAGCAGTAAGTACTTCGGTGAATCCGTCATACTGGATTGTTGTACCGTTCGTGTTGTCATTATAATACTGAGCATTGGCAGCAGCAAACGTTCCGAATTGGTTCGTCACGGCGCCATGTACATTATTAATGGCTACTGGCTGATTGTTCGGTAAAAGTGCGATGTTAGTTGGAGTGGGGTATCCAGGTCCGATAATAAAGAAGGCAAAAACATCATTAAATGTTGATCCTACATATTCTGGATATTCTTCCGATCCGAAAACATAATTAAATGCCACAGAGTTCGAGTATGGTATAAAATCAAATTCAAGCACCGCCGCGTCGAAGGTGGCTGTACCTCCAATAAGGTTGCTTAATAATGCGAATCCACCGCTTGGGTTGTCCAAGCCGCTATCTGGCAGGTTGTTCGGTCCATGTGGACCTGCATTTCCTTGATTCAATACAGTTCCTGTGGTAATCACAATTCCTTCGTCCAATCCAATGTTCGTATTCGTTCCATTGAATTCGCCGATGGCGGTCGGTTGTCCGTTAAATGTGATGTTGGATACAGTAACTCCTGAACCGAGAAGAACGTTTTGTACCAGACCGGCAGGAGATTGCGCCGTACTTGTCACTAGCTGTCCGAAGGACGCCAGCGGCAAGATCATAAGGAGTAAAAGTACAATTATCTTCATCATGTATAAATATAGACGTAAAAGTCAGGCAATCGTTTGCCTTATTGAGAAATTTTAACACAAAGATTACGCCAAAGACAGTCTCATTTATAGAATGTTAACGATTCAGCTTCGATTTTATTTGCTCGCGCACGCGAAATTCGTCAGTTTTGCGGTATGGGATTTTGGAAAAAATTCGTTGATAAATCCAGAAAAAGCCTGAAGTATTCGGCATCTGATCCAACCAACTTTGAAGAAGTATGGAGTTTTACTAGTACGCGCATTCGTGTCGTAAGTCTTCTGGTTGTTCTATTATTGGGGACAGGATTTGGGATGAGTTTTTTTATTGCGTGGTTGGGTGGACCGGGTAGTGGAAAAAATGACACCACCATTGAACGCAAACAATTGGAGGAGCAATTTGAGAAAATCGCTGCTTTGGAGGAAGAGGCTCAATTAAGGAACCAATACAACGCGGCACTTTTGAAAATACTTAGGGGTGAAGTTCCCATTCATAGTAATATAGACTCGTTAGCCGAAGTTACGGATTCGGATTACGGTAGCATTCAAACGAAGCCTTCCGAATCCGAAATTGAGGTATCTAAGAAAGTTAAGGATGATATGCGCACTGGAAATCGGACAGAGGCAGCCATTCCTTATTTTAAGTCACCGGTCAAAGGAGTTGTGAGTGATGAGTATAAGAAGGATTCGCATCCTGGAATTGATGTTGTGACAGAGAAAAACGAATCAATAAAAGCTTGTCTTTCAGGAACTGTTTTATATGCTGGCTTTACACGGCAAGATGGCTATATCGTGATCCTCGATCATGGGAATGGTTATTCTTCCGTTTATAAACATGCGCGCAAGGCACTGAAGAAGACAGGAGATCGGGTTCAAATTGGAGATCCGGTTGCAATTGTAGGAAGTACGGGTTCAAATTCTACCGGGCCGCATCTTCATTTCGAATTGTGGTACAATCAATCTCCGGTAAATCCAGAGGACTACATTACGTTTACGCGTTGATTCCTTGCATGGATGAAAGTTTGGCGTAAATACCATCTTTCTTCATGAGTGCTTCATGAGTGCCTCGTTCTTTAATTTCACCTTTCGATAATACCAGAATTTCATCCGCCTTCTGAATCGTGCTCAATCTATGGGCGATGACTAGGCTTGTTCGATTTTCCATGAGGTGTTCCAATGCATCCTGTACCAATCTTTCTGATTCTGTATCCAAAGCAGATGTAGCTTCATCAAGAATTAGAATGGAGGGATTTTTCAAAATCGCTCTTGCAATACTAACACGTTGCTTTTGACCACCAGAGAGTTTGTTTCCACGTTCACCAATATTCGTATCGTAGCCTTTATCCAATTCCATAATAAAATGGTGTGCGTTGGCGATTTTAGCTGCTTGAGCAATTTCTTCATCTGTAGCATCGGGCATACCGAAGGCAATGTTTTCGCGAACAGTTGTATTAAAGAGTATCGATTCCTGCGAAACAATTCCAATATGTTGGCGCAGGTCAAACATCGACAACTCCTTAACGTCTACACCGTCAACTTTTACGGCTCCTTGCTGCACATCATAGAAACGTGGTAGCAAATCAGCCAAGGTTGACTTCCCACTTCCAGATTCGCCAACAAGCGCAATCATCTTTCCCGCTGGGACATCAAACGAAACATTTTTAATGACGTCTTCATCTCGGTAGCGGAATGAAACATTTTCGTAAGAAACCCCGTGCTTGATTTCTTTGAGTTGCACCGGATTGTCACTTTCGTAAATTCGTTCATCGGTGTCTAAAATGCCATTTATTCGGTCCAATGAAGCGAAGGCCTGGTTCAAATTAGACATTCCTTGAGACACGCCTTGTATTGGGCGCATTAATTGCGAAAATACAATGATGAACCCAAGAAAAACTTGTCCTTTAATCGCTGATTCCCCGCCGTCTAGAACGAGCATACCACCGTACCATACAATGGTAACCATAACTAGTGAGCCAATGGTTTCATTTAAAGGTGAAGTTAATTCTCGTTTCCGGAAAGCTTTGGTGATGAGTTTTTGGTGTTTCAAGTTTTCCCAACGGAAACTTTTAACCACTTGATCGATAGCATTGAAGGCTTTTATAATTCGAATCCCACCCAATGCTTCGTCAATGGCAGAAACCAATACACCCATTTGTTCTTGTCCTTGTTTGGCTGTTCTTTTTAAGCTTTTTCCAATTATCAAGATTATTATGGCAACAACAGGAAGGAGCAATAGCGCGAAAACAGTAAGGCTAACGCTCCAATAAAGTAGCACGGAGATTGTAATAAATAATGCGAAAGGTTCTCGGAAAATCAATTCAAGCATGGAGATGACTGCATTTTCAATAATGCCAACATCACTTTGCATACGCGACATGAGATCTCCACGTTTTTCATCCGTGTAATAGGAGATGGGGAGTTTCATAGATTTCTCAAACAAGGCATCGCGTACATCCCTAACGACTGCCATGCGCAATTGTGATTGAAACCAGATGGCTCCGTAACGAAAGAGGTTCTTCACGAAAAATGCAATTCCCACCGTAATACAAACGAAAATGAGTGCACCCTTAGGGTCCGACTCGGTCATTGCGTACATTTCATAATTGTACCATTCTCCGACATATTTAAAGAGTCCAGCAAAGGTTTCGTCGTAATGAGGCGGAGAAACAACTTCATCGCCAGCACCTTCAAAAAGGAGTTTTAAAACGGGGATGAATAAGGCCATTGAGATCAAATTAAAAATCACAAAGCCCAGATTGCAAAGAATAACCGTAATTGCCGTCCATCGATATCGGAACGTATATCTATATATCTGAAGGAAATTTTTCATTCGGGACAAAGATAGTAGAAAGCTGAAAGGAGTAAAGTAAAAAGTGGAAGGCAGAAGGATGATTAACCAATAATAACTTTTCACTTTCTACATTCAACTTTTTACCTGCAAGCATTCTACTATCTTTGCGACATGAGTTCGATTCGACAAAACAAAGTAGAGCGTGTGGTTCAGGAGGAGCTTTCCGTTATTTTTCAGCGTAACGCAAGGGAATTATGTCTTGGGGCGATGGTTTCAGCGACAGTAGTTCGTGTGACACCGGATCTTTCCTTAGCGCGATGCTACGTAAGTGTTTTTGCCGGTCCGCCGAAAGAAGAAGTTTTGGAGAACATCAAATTACACGCATCCAAAATTCGCGGTGAAGTGGGTCGCAGATTGAAGAACATGAGTCGTATTCCCGAATTGGCTTTTTTTATAGACGACTCGTTGGATTACGCCAACGAAATAGATGATCTTTTAAATAAGTAGCGCATTAACGTTCCATATTTCATAGCGCGACGATACCTTGCTACAAAGCGGAAGAAAAATGTAATCAACTTGATTACACGAATTTCGGTAGTGGGCATTGCTATTATCACAGCAGCCTTGATTGTTCTATTGTCGGCTTTTAATGGTATTGAGACGATGATTGAGAATCTGTATTCAGAATTTGATACGGATTTAACCATTCGGGTAGAAAAAGGAAAGTCATTCAACGAGGATCGCATCGACATGAAAAAGTTGGCGAAATTGGATGGTGTATCAGACATTTCCCGCGTAGTAGAGGAAGTCGTGATTCTGAAACGGGAAAAGAAATGGGCAAGCGTGAACATGATCGGTGTGGAGCCGTCGTTTCTTAAAATGACTAACATGGCCGATAATATGGGGGAAGGGCGCCCTCTTTTGCAAGATAATGGAGAAGATCGGATCATTCTAGGGGCAGGAGTTTTGGGTAAATTAGAAGGGTTCATTCCAAAACAGGTTGGTGCCGATATGGTAAACTGTTATGTTCCGAAAAGAGATGCGAAAATCCGTCCGGGGAAAAGCCCATTTCGAGAAAAGAGCATTGGAGTCTCTGGAACGATCAGTTACAATAGGGAGGTAAGTTCTCAAACGATGATAATTCCCTTTGAATTATCGCGCGAGATGATGGGGTTCAAAAATGAGATTTCTGCGATTTATATTGATGCCAAAGCTGGCGTAGATAATGCAGAGTTGAAAGAGCGCGTACAGCAATTGGTTGGGGCCGATTTTAAAGTAAAAACAAGTTACGAAAAGAATGAACTGATTTATAAAACCAGTCAGTCAGAGCGTATTATTGTATTAATTATTCTATTGTTCATATTCGTCTTAGCTGCATTCAATCTAGTAGCATCCTTGACTATGTTGTTTGTAGAGAAATTAGAGGATGTAAAAACGATGGTCAGTTTTGGGACACCGAGAAAGTACATTTTTCGGGTCTTCTTCATCGAAGGTTTGTTAATCTCAGGGAAGGGAATCTTATTCGGGTTGGTTTTTGGCTATGCTCTTTGTTGGGCGCAAATTCAATTTGAATTTATTAAAATGCCAAATACAAATGGAGAAGCCTTTCCGATAGGACTGAGTTTCGTGGATGGTTTGTTGATCTTTTCTCTTGTATCTGTACTATCGATTATATTTAGTTACTTCCCAGTGAAGTATTTAATTCGTCGTAACGTAAACTCCTGATTATGAAATATTTTTTTATTTTTTTACCGGTATCCTTTCTATTTGTTAGTTGTGGCTTTAACGGTTCCAGTGAAGATGAAAAAGCAGATGATTCAATTGAAAATCAAAAGGACGAAGACGAAAATGGTGAACAGGTCAGTTCAGATGAAATTTCTTTTGAAGTGCACATGGAAGAATTATACGGTGATTGGGTGTTGATAGGTGTTGGGGCGGATCGAATGGGACCAGGAGTAGCTCCCGTTGGAGAAATTATGTTTGCTTTCCGTGACAATGGAAGTATGACTGTGGCCACAGAGGGCCGTGAAGAGATTAAGGTTAACCTAGCAGGGATTCCTTCGCCTTACGAAATTAAGGATAAGAAGCTGTGCTCTGATGACATCATGTTTAAACTGCAGTTTAAGCAGCCATGCGCAGAAATCATTCGCCTGAATGAAGGGCGTATGTCAATAAAAATCGAAATTCCGGGAGGAGCAGGTTTTATGTACAAGCACTTTGTGAAATTGGATGATTAGAACTGAGATCGCTCTCGAGGTTGGTAAAAGATCAAAAATCAAAAGCCCCCTTCTGACATCATGGAAGAGTGATTGGTGTGTTGAACCTACCGGAAGATTGTGATCGCCGGCGCCACTTGCAGTTAGAGGAATAGATGTTACCACGTCGCATTCTCTTTTAGAGACAAGAATATCCTAATTGGCGAGAAGTGAATACCGGTTTCAGCTTCCTACTTTCAGCCTTCAGCTAATCGAATCCAAGTCTGCTGTCTAAGTCCTCCTTGTCTAGAGTCTAATCACCACTGTTAATAAAATCATTTCTTCGTTGATAGCTTTTTTAATTTCCACCTTGTTATTGTAAGAAAAGCCGTATATTTGCGCCAAAATTCCGTATGATCGGGATTGGAATTAACTCAATAAAAAGGCACGAAAATGTCGAATATTAAAGGTAAAATTTCACAGGTAATTGGACCTGTTGTCGATGTAAACTTCGAGAAAGGAGTAGAGCTTCCAAACATTTACGATGCGTTGGAGGTATACAAAACAGACGGTACACGCGTTGTTCTTGAGGTACAATCTCACGTAGGTGAAAATTCAGTTCGAGCGATCTCGATGGATTCAACGGATGGATTTACACGCGGAATGGAAGCAGTATCTACTGGGTCTGCGATCAAAATGCCAACAGGTGACGTGATTAAAGGGCGTCTATTCAATGTTGTTGGTGAGGCAATTGACGGGATTAACGAGGTGGATAACACAAACGGAATGCCGATTCACCGTGAAGCACCGAAGTTCGAAGATCTTTCTACGGCAACAGAAGTACTTTTTACAGGAATCAAGGTAATTGATTTGATCGAGCCATATGCAAAAGGAGGTAAGATTGGATTGTTCGGTGGAGCCGGAGTAGGTAAAACTGTATTGATTCAGGAGTTGATCAACAATATTGCGAAAGGACACGGTGGTTTGTCTGTATTTGCAGGGGTAGGTGAACGTACACGTGAAGGGAACGATTTGCTTCGTGAGATGTTGGAGTCTGGTATTATTAAATACGGTGATGACTTCTTGCACTCAATGGAAGAAGGAGGTTGGGACCTTAGCAAGGTTGACCTAAACGAAATGAAAGAATCAAAAGCGTCTTTCGTATTCGGTCAAATGAATGAGCCTCCAGGAGCACGTGCACGAGTTGCATTGTCTGGATTGACATTGGCTGAGTACTACCGTGATGGTGAAGGAGACGGACAAGGAAAAGATATCCTTTTCTTCGTAGATAACATTTTCCGATTTACTCAGGCTGGTTCTGAGGTGTCGGCGCTATTGGGTCGTATGCCATCGGCCGTAGGTTACCAACCAACGTTGGCAACTGAGATGGGAGCGATGCAAGAACGTATTACTTCAACAAAATCAGGATCCATTACTTCCGTACAGGCCGTTTATGTACCTGCGGATGACCTTACCGATCCAGCACCAGCAAACACGTTTGCTCACTTGGATGCAACAACGGTATTGTCTCGTAAGATTGCTGAGCTTGGAATTTACCCAGCGGTAGATCCATTGGATTCAACATCTCGTATTTTGACTCCAGACATCGTTGGTGAAGAGCATTACAACACTGCACAACGAGTAAAAGTGACACTACAGCGTTACAAAGAGTTGCAAGATATTATCGCGATTCTAGGTATGGACGAATTGTCTGAAGAGGATAAGCAGGTAGTACATCGTGCTCGCCGTGTTCAACGTTTCTTGTCTCAGCCGTTCCACGTAGCAGAGCAGTTTACAGGATTGAAAGGAGTATTGGTAGATATCCAAGATACTATTAAAGCCTTCAACGAAATTCTTGACGGAAAATACGATCAGTACCCAGAGGCTGCTTTCAACTTGAAAGGAGGAATCGAAGACGTGATTGAAGCTGGAGAGAAAATGTTGGCGGAGAACGCTTAATACAAAAAGTAAAGCGACATGCAATTAGAAATCATTACACCTGAATCAATGGTTTTCCAAGGCGAGGCTACTGCAGTGCAGTTTCCAGGATTGGATGGATCGTTTCAGGTATTGAATGGACACGCACCCATCATCTCAGCACTTGCAAAAGGTGATGTAAAAGTAGACTTGGAGAAACCTTACACTACAGAAGAAGGGAACGATAAAGTAACCGTAGATGGTTCCAATAAGAATACAATTCGCGTTGCAATTAACGGAGGTGTGGTTGAAATGACCAACAACAAAGTGATTGTACTAGCAGAGTAAAGCGTGATAAAGCACTGTTAAAGAGGGAAATAGGTAATACTGTCTCCCTCTTTTTTGTTAAAGTACGTTAAGCCCCTAACTGAATTATTAGATCACATACGATAGATTCCGTAACTTCGTTAATTGACATAGGTGAAATGACCATCCTAGAACGCATAGACCGAAATAATACACCCCGACACATCGCCATAATTATGGACGGTAACGGGCGTTGGGCTCAACAACAAGGTGAAGATCGCTTGTTTGGGCATAACTTCGGTGTAGAGGCTGTTCGTGAAGCGCTTAGAGCAGCGCAAGAGCTCAATGTAGAGTACTTGACTATGTATGCCTTCTCAACAGAAAACTGGGGAAGACCAAAAGATGAGGTGGACGGTCTAATGGATCTACTTGTTCGAACCATTGGTAAGGAAGTAGATGAATTGGACGAAAGCAATGTAGTCATCCGAACGATTGGTGAAACTAGTGGACTTCCGGCAAGCTGTCAGGAAGAGTTGGATTTGGCGTATGAGCGCACACGAAACAACACTGGAGTTAATCTTGTGTTGGCATTGAATTACAGTGCGCAATGGGAAATGGTTGAAGCCGTGAAACAAATCTCTGATTTGGTAAACTCGGGAAGTCTGGATAAAAGTGAAATTGATCGTGAACTCATTTCATCGCACCTGGAAACGAAAGGAATGCCTGATCCAGAATTGCTCATTCGAACAAGTGGAGAGCACCGTGTAAGTAACTTCCTACTTTGGCAGATTGCTTATTCGGAATTCCATTTTACGGATGTGCTTTGGCCCGATTTTAAACAGGATGATTTGTACAAAGCAGTACTGGATTATCAAAGTAGAGACAGACGGTTTGGACTGGTTTCCGAACCTTTAGAAAAATAATTGATGAAACGAACAACCTTACGATTACTACTTGTGTGTGCTACGTTGCTTCCACTAACAGCGTTGGCTCAACCGGTAGATGGTCCTGTTACGATAGGATTGAATATCGACTATAAAACACCACAAGAATATACACTGGGACCAATTCGTGTCGAAGGAGCAGATAATTACGATCACAACGCCATTCGTTTGATTGCTGGTTTGCGACAGGGATCTCAGATCACGTTGCCAGGTGAGAAGATTACCAAGGCAGTGAAGAACTTGTGGGGAGAAGGAATTTTCTCTGATGTTGAAATTTTTGCTGAGAAAGAGGTTGCCGGAGTTATCTATCTAGTTATCAAATTAGCACCGAGACCCAAATTATCCCGATTCAGATTTCAAGGATTACCGCGCAGAGAGGTCGATAAAGTGCGTGAGGAGATTACCTTGTTCTCAGGAAAAACGATTACGGAAAACCTGGTATTTGCTACGAAATCTAAAATTCGTGGATATTTCCGTGAGAAAGGTTTTTATAACGTTGATGTAAAAATCAAACGCGTTCAGGACACATTGATTAACGGGTCCGAGATTTTCTACATCAATGTAGACAAAGGTGAGAAAGTAAAGATTGGAGAGTTAGCAATTGAAGGAAACGATGCAGTTCCAACATGGAAACTCCGATTGGCGATGAAGGATACCAAGCAAAAGGCATTCTGGCGCTTTTTCAAGAGATCAAAATTCTCGAACTCCGCGTTTAAGCGTGACAAGGAAGCCATGATGGCCAAGTTCACAAAAGTAGGATTACGCGATGCGGAAATTGCGTTTGACACGGTCTATCAGGTAGATTCTAAGAATCTAGCCATTAAAATCACAATCGATGAGGGTGAGAAGTATTACTTCGGAGACATTGAATGGCTTGGAAACACGAAGTTCAGATCTACTTTCCTTGATACTATCCTTGGGATTAAAAAAGGAGATTTGTACAACAAAGAGTTGTTGGAGCAGCGTTTGTTCATGAGTCAGGATGGTCGTAACATTTCATCGTTATACCGAGATCGCGGTTACTTATTCTTTAACTTGATTCCGGTAGAGATGAGTGTGGAGAATCACATGATCAATTACCAAATGCGTATTCTTGAAGGAAAAGAAGCACGAGTGAAACGGGTAATTATCTCAGGGAATACCAAAACGAATGATTACGTAATCCGACGTGAGATTCGAACAAAACCGGGAGATCTTTTCAGTCAGAACGATATAATGCGAACGCAGCGAGAGCTAGCGCAGCTTGGATACTTCAATGAACAAGCCTTCCAAATCAACCCAATTCCAAACCCAGCGGATGGAACGGTAGATATTGAATATGTGGTAGAGGAGAAATCTTCTGACCAAATTGAACTTTCTGGAGGATACGGAGGAACTGGAATTGACGGACGTGGCCGTATTATCGGTACTCTTGGTCTGACTTTCAATAATTTCAGTACGAAGAACTTCTTCAAGAAAGGAGCTTGGGCACCACTTCCGGGAGGAGATGGACAACGAATTTCCATTCGAGCACAAACCAACGGACGTTTCTTCCGTGGATATAACGTATCATTCACAGAGCCATGGTTGGGGGGTAAGAAGCCTAACTCATTAACGGTTTGGGGTGTTTGGAACCTAATTGGTAACGGGTTCGCACCGACGAGTGATCAGTTCGAAGGACTGCGTATTGGAGGAACTGGAATCGGGTTTGGACGTCGTAAGAAGTTCCCTGATGATTACTTCACGGTGAACTACGAATTGTCATACCAGCAGTATTTCGTGAAAGATTCACCTCAGTTTGGACTTTTCACAAACGGTTACGCAAATGATTTCGCATTCAAATACACCTTGATTCGTAGTTCAGTAACGTCTCAGATTTACCCTCAAGGAGGATCAACATTACGTTTTGTAGGTAAAGCTACTTTACCATATTCTCAGTGGGATGGAATCGACAATTACGGAACGGCAACGGAACAAGAGCGCTACCAATGGTTGGAATACTACAAAGTAAAAATGACCGGTGAATGGTACTTCCCACTTACAGCAGACAAAAAGTTGGTATTGATGCCGCGTTTCGGATTCGGATTCATGGGCTTCTACAACGAAGGGAAAGGCTTGACACCGTTTGAACGTTTCTACATGGGAGGAAGCGGCTTGACGGGTGTGAACCAGATTGGAGGCCAGGAAATCATCGCAATGCGCGGTTATCCGGATCGATCTATGAGTTCGGATGCTGGAGATCCATTGATTGCAAAATATACGTTGGAGTTACGTTATCCAATCTCGCTTAATCCATCAGCGACGTTCTTCGTACTTGGATTTGCTGAAGCAGGAAATACATTCCCAACATTCAGAGATTTCAATCCATTCAATGTGAAACGAGCGGCTGGTGTCGGTGTACGTGTATTCTTGCCAATGTTCGGAATGCTTGGATTGGATTACGGATGGGGCTTTGATAGGCTTGATCCTTGGTCTCAAGGGTTTGCCGTGGGCGAAGTGAATAACAATATTAACACAAAAGGGTTTCACACTCAATTGAACTTTACAATTGGTATGAACCTTGGAGAATTATAAATGCTGATCTGGCAATAAATTATTAATTTCGCCGTTCGGCAAGGCAAAAGTTCTATTATGAAAACATTGTTTTTAGCGCTCGCATTCGTTTTTGGCACAGGGTTTGCCTTTACACAGAAGTATGCTTACATCGACTCTGATTACATTTTAACTAAGCTTCCTGAGTATCAGGCAGCGAAAGATAAACTGGATCAATTAGCAGATCGTTGGACCAAAGAAATTGAAAAGCGTTATGATGTTCTTCGTATGAAGAAGGAAAATTTCGCTCGAGAAGAAGTTTTGTTGCCAGAAGAAGAGCGCTCAAAACGCAAAGAAGAAATTAAACGCCTAGAAGACGAAGCGATGCAGATGCAAAAGGCACGTTTCGGTGTAAAGGGTGAATACTTTCAGAAGCGACAAGAATTGATCAAACCGATTCAGGATAAGGTCTATGATGCTATGCAAACAGTCGCATCACGAAAGAAATATGTTTTTGTATTCGACAAAGCCAACCAAAGTAATCTGGTTTTTGCGGATCCTAAATATGACATCAGCGACTTGATATTGCGCGAAATGGATGTCGATGTAAAATAGATAATAAAGGAAAGTAAACGTTAAAAAAACAAGATGAAGAAGATTTTAATCGCATTAGTTGTATTGGTTGGATTTGCAGGAACTGCAATGTCTCAGACGAAAGTAGGACACGTAAAGTCACAAGTACTTTGGGATACACTTACAATGAGTAAAACAGCTGAAACGCAAATGGTAGATTTCCAAAAAGCATTGGCTTTGGAACTTCAAGATTTGGAGGCTGATTTGGGGAAATTGTATGAGGATTATCAAAAGATTCAAAATTCTCCATCCACTTCACAGGTATTGCTTCAATTGAAAGAGAAGGCAATTCGTGAGAAAGAGGCAGAATACCAGAACCGCCAGCAAAGTGCCCAGTATGAAGTTCAAGCGTACCGCGCTGAATTGGAAACACCAATTACTGAAATGATTCGTGAGGCCGTACAAATGGTAGCGAAACGCGATAAGTACGATTACGTTATGGATGTAAACAGTGGCTTGTACGTGAACCCTGATAGTGATATTACGAACATCGTTATGACGGAGTTATTGAAGCTTGAAAAAGAAGAAATGGCGAAAGCAACAACGAAGGACGAAGGTACTGGAGACGGAGGTGCTCAGTAGTGAAAAAGAACTTTAGTGAAATCCCGGTTGTGCAAGCAATCGGGATTTTTTTGTTAGTGAAGAATGTAAACGTAGTCCGATGAACTTCATACCGTATTATTCCTAATTTTATAATATGGGACCCATTGGAATATTTGATTCTGGATACGGCGGATTAACCATCCTTAAGGATATACGTGAGAAATTACCAACGTATGATTTCTTGTACCTTGGTGACAACGCGCGTGCGCCTTACGGTCCTCGCTCGTTTGATGTCGTGTACCAATACACCTTGGAAGCCGTTCAGGAGCTTTTCGATAGAGGTTGTCACCTGGTTATTTTGGCGTGTAACACGGCATCTGCAAAAGCACTTCGGACCATTCAACAGAACGATTTATCAAATATTGCGCCGGATAGACGCGTCTTGGGAGTCATTCGTCCGAGTACGGAAATTGTCGGTCAGTATTCGAAAAGTAAGGCCATTGGAATCCTCGCCACTGAAGGAACCGTAGCATCGGATTCCTATGTCATTGAGATTAAGAAGTTCTGGCCACAATGCTCTGTTGTGCAACATGCCTGTCCGCTTTGGGTGCCTTTGATTGAGAATAACGAATTTGAGACGCATGCCGGGCGTGAATTTATCGAGAATGATGTAAAAGCTTTGTTGGCGAAAAATGCGCGAATCGATACAATTGTTTTAGGCTGCACGCACTATCCTGTTTTGCAGGAATACATTGAATCTATAGTTCCTGAAGGGGTAACGGTTGTATCTCAGGGAGGAATTGTGGCAGAAAGTCTTTCGGATTATTTATTGCGACACCCCTGGATGGATTCCAAATTGAGCAGAAATGGATCAGTACATTATTTAACCTCTGAAAGCACGGAAACCTTCAATAAACAGGCATCTGAATTTATGGGAAGTGCTGTTGCTGCCACGCATATCACGTTGTAAGGGGAATATACATTTTCACCCTCCCGAGACCTCCCTCAAGGTAGGAGGGGTTATTTTTCCTCTACCCAGTGAGGTGAGTAGTGAGGTGATTTTCATCATATGATCAATCAGAGTTTATCTTACTCTCAATCGTCCAGCGAATAAGAAAGGCGCGTTGCTTCGCTTTATCGGCATTCTCGCCAGAGAACAGTTCATCCGTTGTTGCATTGAACAGTTCAATCCATTGATCGAAGTGTTCTTTTTTCAAAGGCATATGCTTGTGCGTTTTGGTGACATCAGTGGTGTAACCAGCTTCATCCAACAGTACGAAGGACCAGAAATGCACCATTTTAGGTAAGTGGCGATCAAAATCCAATCGTGCAAAGAAAGGGGCGAGTGTTTCGTCTTTCAAAACTTTGGTGTAGAAGGAGTTTACCAATAATTCAATATCTTCTTTTGTCTGGATATCTGCCATACTCAAAAGTAGGAAATGCCGGAACGATCATCAAGTTAGAAATCATACTTACTTTTAACCCATGGAGCAGACAGCAAAGCGGCAATATTTCGAAAACATAAATGGATTGCGATTTTTGGGTGCAATGGGCGTGCTGCTTTTTCATTGCGCGACGCTACCCGGAGCGATTTGGGGAGAGTTCTCTGAAGGATATTGGTATGAAAAATCCTATTTTTTGTTAGGCCGTGGTCATTTGGGGATTATCCTCTTCTTCGTGATCAGCGGATTTCTGATCACCTCCATTTTACTTTGGGAATTCGAGGCCAAAGGCAAGATCAAGACAGGCAAATTCTTTCTTAGGCGTCTGTTGCGTGTTTGGCCCTTATATTTCCTAATTATCGGATTTGGGTTTTTCATTTTTCCGCACTTGCCGCACGGAATTGAGACGGTGCATGAGTTATGGCGATACCTACTTTTCTTGCCGAACATTGATGAAATTATCATGGGGCCGCACGACCCGATTAATTTCCTGAGTACGCTGTGGAGTTTGGGAGTAGAAGAACAGTTCTATATTGCTTGGGGAATTTTAATGTCTGTGCTGACACTAGGAGGTCGATTCAATAAGAATGTTTTCGTTGGGATTTGTGTAGCGTTAATTCTGGGATCATTTGCTTTCCGAGCGATGCATTTGGGAGATCACCGCATGTTGCACTATCATACCTTCTCCGTTATGTCCGATCTGGCTATCGGCTGTCTTATGGCAATTTGGACCTTCACAGGCAAAGCAAAAGCATTTTTTGAAAACATTCCCAAATGGCAAATTGGAGTATTCTATGTGATCGCCATTGTATTATTGGTGTATGAAGGGCATATCTTCCGAGATTCACTCTTTGTTTTCGGTCGTATTTTACCGGCGGTAATCATTGGTGTAATCGTTCTGGAGCAAGTATTCAGCAAGAATTCGATTGTCAAATTGGATAGCATTCCCTTGTTTTCTTTTTCAGGAGAAATCACCTACAGCATTTACATTGTCCACTCTGTTTATATTTATTACTGGGCCATCTTTTTCAAGAACCATGGCTACACTTCCGAGTGGACTCATTATTGGATGTTCTTTGTCGTCGTTTTCATATCATCCTACCTAACGTCCATTCTTACCTATTACGCTATTGAACGTCCCTTTTTCCAATTGCGGAAATATTTCAGATAATTTTAAAGCCTCTCAAAACCTTTGTAAATAAAGGAATTCTAAGATTCATCTAGTCACTATTTATTAATTTATTACTGTTACCCTATCGGGTAGCTAGGGTAATAAGTTATATTTGTCCAAAATTTTAAAGAAATGATCATTGATGCGATTGGATTGAGGCGCTTGGACGACAACCGGGTGTCATTGCTGAAAACGCTTTCATGGCGAATAATTGGTACGTTGGATACGATGCTTATTTCCTACCTACTTACAGGGAAGTTGGATGTGGCATTGAGCATAGGAGGAATTGAAGTGGTGAGCAAAATGATCTTGTATTATCTGCACGAACGCGCGTGGATCAAACTTTTAAAAAGAAACCCATGAATCCAGAATCAATAAATAAAGAACTGGCTTCAGCTAGTCCGAAGGAGATTGTTCAATGGGCATTGTCGGCAGCGAAACAACCGGTGATCACTACCAATTTTCGTCCTTACGAAGCAGCAATATTGCACGCTGTTACCGCTCAAAATTCGGATATTCCTGTGATTTGGTGCGATAGCGGATACAATACTTCATACACGTATCGGCATGCTGAGAAGACGATTCAACAATTGGGGTTAAACATAGATTTATATGTGCCTAAACAGACGGCAGCACATAGAGATGTGATAATGGGAATTCCCGAGCCGGATACTCCAGAGCACGATCAATTTACGAATCAAGTGAAGTTGGAACCGTTCATGCGAGCCATGAGTAATCATCAACCAGACGTGTGGTTCACGAACCTTCGAAAGGGACAAACAGCATTGCGTGATTCAATGGATATTGTGAATGTAGGGAAAGAGGGAATCATTAAAGTCTGTCCATTTTACCATTGGTCGGATACTGAATTGGATGGTTATCTCACTGCACATCAATTGGAATCAGAGGATAGATATTACGACCCAACAAAAGCACTAGCGAATCGCGAATGCGGATTGCACACTAGCAATTAAGAAATTTTGAAATGAAAAATCAACATTTATACGATCTGGAAAACGAGAGCATATACATCCTTCGGGAGGTTGTGTCTCAATTCAAAAAGCCCGTGCTATTATTCTCGGGTGGAAAAGACTCCATTGTGATGGCCCATTTGGCCCGCAAAGCGTTTTATCCGTCACGAATTCCATTTCCCTTCATGCACGTCGATACAGGACATAACTTTCCTGAAACTATTGATTTTCGGGATACCTACATGAAAGAATTAGGAGCTGATTTGATTGTGCGGTATGTGCAAGATTCTA
The DNA here is from genome assembly GCA_015665275.1 of Flavobacteriales bacterium. Classification (GTDB taxonomy): domain Bacteria; phylum Bacteroidota; class Bacteroidia; order Flavobacteriales_D; family Crocinitomicaceae; genus UBA4466. Next base: position 23,554 of record JADFAL010000045.1, read on the forward strand.
TCGATCAGAATAAAGTGCAGGAAGAAACGGGAAAATATGCGAGTCGAAATGCGCTGCAAACGGTGACCTTATTGGATGCCATTGAGGAGCACGGATTTGATGCATGTTTGGGAGGAGCACGTCGCGATGAAGAGAAAAGTCGCGCGAAGGAACGCATCTTTTCTGTTCGAGATGACTTTGGACAGTGGGATTACAAACGTCAACGACCAGAGCCTTTTCAATTATTGAACGGTCGAATTCAATTCGGAGAAAACGTTCGGGCTTTCCCAATCAGCAACTGGACGGAGGAAGATATCTGGTCGTACATTCTACAGGAAGGATTGGAATTACCATCCGTTTATTTTGCACACGACCGCAAGCTAGTCAAGCGAGAAGGGCAGTATTTGGCATATTCTGACCACCTGAACATTGTAGAAAGTGATGAAATTGAAGAACGCACCGTAAGGTTCCGAACCGTGGGAGACATGACGTGTACAGCGGCTTTCCTCTCAGATGCTGCGACGGTAGAAGATGTCTTAAAGGAAAATGTTGCTTCGAAGCACTCGGAACGCGGTGCCAGAATTGATGATAAACGAAGCGAATCCGCTTTAGAGGACAGAAAGAAAGGAGGATATTTTTAAGAGGAAGAGTAAAGAACAACGATGACTGAGGCTCTCGAAGTCGGAGTTGTAGTTTGGAATAAGGAATGATGAATCGTCGAACTGTCTAAAAGCGAAGCGATCCAACAATCTAACAGTCTAATAACATGGAATTAGTAAGAATAAGTACAGCAGGAAGCGTTGATGACGGGAAAAGTACGTTGATCGGGCGATTGTTGTTTGATAATAACGCATTGACCAAGGAACAGGAAGAATTGGTCGCAAAGAAAACAGCCGAGAAAGGATGGAATGATCCTGATTTGAGCGTCATTACAGATGGATTGGTAGCAGAGCGCGAACAGGGTATCACCATTGATGTGGCAAATATCTATTTCTCTACGGAGACGCATAAATTCATTATTGCCGACAGTCCGGGGCATGTGGAGTACACACGAAACATGGTTACCGGAGCATCTATGGCCGAAACATCGATCATTTTGATTGATGCGCGCAAAGGATTGTTGGAGCAAAGCTATCGTCACTTCTACATCAGTCATTTGTTGCGATTGAAACGCGTGATTTTTGCTGTGAACAAGATGGATTTGGTGGAGTACGATCAGGATCGATTTCTAGAGATCGCAGTAGAGATTCAACGCATGGTTGAAGGGTTGAATGCAGATGTTCCGTACACTGTTGTTCCCGTAAGTTCATTGAAAGGAGATAATGTTGTAAAACCTTCGGAGAACATGAAGTGGTATCAAGGCAAAACCTTGAACGGACTTCTGCACGAGCCCCAACCGGATGTTTCAGGAACCAATCCCTTGCGATTCGATGTTCAGCACGTAACGCACGCACAAGAGAACGGATTTGTAGATTATCGTGGTTACTCTGGACGTGTGATCAGTGGAACCGTTGCGGTAGGAGACACACTGCGCGTGCTTCCGTCAAACAAAGAAAGCGTAGTTACCGAAATTCGACGGTATACAGAAACGAAAGACAAAGCGGTTTCAGGAGATAGCGTAAGCATTTCATTATCCGATGAAATTGACGTGAGCAGAGGAGCCGTTTTGGTACATCCCGATAATGCGCCCGAACCACAACAGTTGGTGAAAGCTACCCTTGTTTGGATGGACGAGAAAAATGCAACTGTTGGCTCCAAATGGTTGATGAAGGCAGCGTCGAGAGAGTTTCCAGTGAAATTGCAATCGATTCTGAAGTCTGTTGATCCGACCAGAAAAAATGCATCCGAAAGTAAGGATATTATCGCGTTGAATGATCTCACAGAAGTGGAAGCTCGACTTTCACAACCAGGTTATTTCGATACCTACGAATCGAATAAGAAGAACGGGATTTTTATCCTCATTGATCCGCAAACAAACAATACGGTAGCGGTTGGATTTGTTACCTCACTTAGCTAAAGCTTCGCGAAGCAAGAATGAGAAATTGATGAACTGCTAGAGAATCGCCACGATTATCGCGAACAATTGGAACTTAACCTCGAAGGATAGTTAAGGCATTGAATGAACCGCGGAATGAATAAGATCGAGCGGCTTAAAATTGTATCTTCAACAAAACTTTTATATGTTTTGGATTCTTGTTTTTGGTGGATTGGTTCTGTTCGTTTTAATCACGATCTGGGTGATCTACAATCGATTGGTTCAGGCAGAAAATCAGGTTGATGAGGCGTTGGCATTGATTGATGTGCAGTTGAAAAAACGCTTCGAGCTGATTCCGAATTTAGTGCAAGTTGTAAAAGCTTATAATGCACATGAAGCGGATGTTTTGGAAAAAGTGGTAGCACAACGGTCTTCCATTCCGGAACCAACTGGTGCCAAAGCTAATTTCGATGGCTCAATTACAGGAGTGCTTAAAAACTTCAGAATGCAAGTTGAAGCATACCCTGATTTATTGGCGAATCAACAATTTTCAAAATTAATGGACTCCCTATCGACGGTAGAAGATGAATTGGCTATGGCTAGACGCTATTACAACGGCACTGTCAGAGATTTAAGTAATAAAAAGGAGGTCTTTCCTAATGTACTTTTTGCATCGATGTTTGGCATTAAAGACAAAAGCTTTTACGAAATTGATCCTACTGATGCAGAACGCCCTGAAATAGAATTGACCCTCCAACAAGATATATAGCAAGTGCAATGGCCGAATATGTTCCTATTGATTTATCAAAACGTTTTGCTAGAAGGTACATCCAGCGAATTGAAATGAAAACAAACAATAAGATTCTCCATTCTGTTGCCAAATCTGAATTTTTTAAGCGAGTTCATCCATCGATTCGTCCAATAATCCGTCATCACTTTTTATTTCCTTCGACCATGAACGCTTCAGTAAATAATGAAGTAATGCTACTGCTCCAACTCCAAAAGGTATGGCGAGTAAGGAAAGAACCAATTCACCTTCCTGAGAGTCTATACCACTTCCCATTCCACCAATATCAAGAATGATAATCAGTAGTACTGTACCTATTCCAGCACCATAATAAGTAACCACGGCCAATAGCCCGTATAACCACTTATTTGGTTTGTCGTGTTTTTTTGCAAGATTGTACACCCAGCGCGCTAGAAAATATAGTAATAGAATCCCAAGCATGATAATTATTGGTTTTTGTTTTGAGGGTCAAGCGATTCGTCCAAGAGTTCATCTGTATTCTCCTGCTCACGAGACCATTTTCGTTCTAAAAATAGATACAATAACCAAACGCCCAAAATTCCAAAGGGAATTGCCAGAAATGATGGGAGCAAACCGATGGCAAACCCACTGACTTGCTCGCCATAAATGGTGAGAAGAAAAATGGTAAATACAGAGGAGTACCCAACTATGATATAGGAAAAGATTCCGAGAACTATGTAGCCCCATTTTCGAGGTTTCTTGAATTTTTTAGCGAGCTCATAAAACCACTTTCCAACAAATGCAAATAGGAGTAGGTCGATCATAAATTTTCCACTGATAGAAAGGTAATCAATTAAATAGTAACACTCATTTCCGAATTCCTCGTATTTTCGTGTCAGCTAGCAGTTATGACGCAATCCGTATCTCCATTTTCGTACCAGGGAAAACTTTCCGTACCGTATTCTAAAAGCTATTTGCAGCGAGCTATAGCCATTGGATTATTGTCGAAGGATGAAGTAACCATAAAAGGGTTTACGCCCGGAAATGATGCACTTGCCGCTCGTTCTATTGCGGAGGAATTGGGTGCGAAAACAAGTCTTTCTGGCGATGTGCTCTCCATGTCGTTTCAAGGGAATCCGGCTAAGGTGGTTGCTATAAACTGTGGAGAATCTGGATTGAGTACCCGCATGTTTAGTCCGATTGCTGCCAGCTTGTTTGAACGAACAATTATTGATGGAGAAGGGTCTATTTTGGTACGGCCGATGGATATGGTTATCGATGCGCTGGAAAAATTAGGTGCGACTGTACAATCCCAGAATGCGAAACTGCCTTTGCATGTTACGGGTAAAATTCAATCTGGAACTATTGAAATTGATGGGTCAGAAAGTTCTCAATTACTCACCGGATTATTGGTTGCGTTGTCATTTATCCCCGGAGAAAGTACCATCCATGTGCACAATTTGAAGAGCATCCCATATGTGCAAATGACACTCGATATATTGGAGGCTTTTGGTGTAAAAGTAACGCACGAAAATTTTCAAACGTTCTGCATTCCTGAAGTTTCATTAGCATCCAAAGAGCGATTCTATAAAGTAGAGGGTGATTGGAGCGGAGCCTCGTTTCATGTGGTTGGAGCAGCAATGTCGGGAGAAATTGCACTTTCAGGATTGAATCCAGAATCTGCGCAAGCCGACCGGGCTATTGTGGATGCTGTCAAGCTTGCCGGTGCGAACGTGGCGTGGATAGATAATGTCTTGCACGTTTCGCAAGGGGATAAGAAAGCATTTGAATTCGATGCTACGCACAGTCCGGATTTATTCCCTCCGTTAGCTGCAATGGCTGCAGCTTGTGAAGGAACGTCCGTTTTTAAAGGCGTTTCCAGACTTGCTTCGAAAGAGAGTGATCGTGGACTGACCATTCAATCTGAGATGAAAAAGCTAGGCATTGATGTTGAACTGAATGGAGATGAGATGCGTGTAACTGGAGGTAAAATCAAGGCAACAACTATTGATTCGAACAACGATCATCGAATTGCTATGATGGCAGGCATACTCGCTACGCTGTCAAATGAGTCGATTCAGATTGCAGATGCGCAAGCAATAAATAAGAGTTATCCGGGATTTTTTAAGGATCTTGAGAAAATAGCAATGAAAGCATGAAAAATTTAGATTGGAACGCAGCCTACGAAACCGACTTGTCAGATCGTTTTGGATTTCTTTTTTCAGAGGAGTTAATCGCTGAGATCCGAAGAAATGGAAGGTTGATTGAGGCAACAGAAGGTGACATAATTATGGACCTTGGTGATACCATGCAGCACATGCCAATTTTGTTGGATGGCGCCATTAAAGTGCTTCGTGAGGATGAAGAAGGCGATGAACTATTGCTCTACTTTTTGGAAACGGGAGATACTTGTGCGATGACGATGTCTTGTTGCATGGGAGATCGTAAGAGCAAGGTGAGAACGGTGGCGGAACGCGATAGTAAAATCATTATGATTCCTCTGGACAAGATGTCCGATTGGATTCAACAATACACAGATTGGCGCAGTTTCGTATTCGATAGTTATTCTGCGCGATTGTCTGAGTTACTCGAATCAATTGATAGTCTTGCCTTCATGAATATGCACGAACGCGTTTATAAGTATTTGAAGGATAAGATGATGGTAAACTCCAATTCAGAATTGAACGTGACGCATCGCGAAATTGCCAGCGATTTGCACACCTCCCGCGTAGTTGTTTCGCGGATTCTTAAAAGCCTAGAGCGAGAAGGGCGCATTGCTTTGCACAGAAATCGTCTGGAAGTTTTAGAGTGGTAAAATCGGTTATTCTATAACTCGAAATACCTTCTCTGTACTGCCATCGTCATAGATGACAATTACCCATTGATTGTTCACTTCTTGCGTTTCTCTTCCCAACAAATCAACCACCCTCATTACTTCTTTTTTCGTTGATGTAGGCTCGGATAAACTGGCAGTTCCAAGGGTGACCGTGGTGCAAAGTCTATCATTCAACACATTCAAATCTGTGACTGAATTCGGGTAACTCGTATAAATACAAATCTCCTGATTCAATGAGTCTGTAGGAAAAGATCGCTCGTTGGTATGAATCACTCCCAATGGAACCCAAACAGAATCTCCAGGAGCCAAGTTTAGGTTGAAGAATTCTTCGCCGTAATAAATCAATCCACAAGCCAAAGCAGGGGAGATGTAATGGTTCATTCGGCAACTTTGCAAGGTATTTGGGCCGAAATTTTTCAGCAAAACATCTGCACCAATTTCCACCTGAAATACGTTGTTGAAATTCGTGTTGGGTGTTATGGAAGCCTGCGTGATTTGAATCGCTACAATTCCAATATCGGATCGATCAACGACTGCATTTTGAGCGTTATTCAATGCGTAATCCAAATGACGTATTGTGGAGTACTCTGAAAGCGCAAAGTCCGTTGCTATCGCTAGATGTTCATCTGAATAATCGATGGGCTGGTCTTCAACGCCATCAACAAAAATGGTTTGACTATCGATTAGCTGTAAGTCTCGATTCAATCTGAAAAGGTTTACTTCGTTAGTGGTTGCACTGATGCATCGAATGTCGGAATTACGTACTTTCAATTGGCGAAAATCAGTAAATCCATTGATGGCGCCCGATGCGATTTCCGTAAAGGACGAATTTAGAATAAAGAGACTGTCTTTTGTGGTGAGATATAAGGTGTCGTTCCAAACAACCGCATCAGAAATGAAGGTTGAAAAAGTTTTGCCTGCTGTTTGACTGCCATTGGAGTCAAATCCGAAAAGTGAGAATTGCTTGTAAGCGATGGCTTCGTACCCAATAAGTTGATCTGTTCCCTGAAAACCACTTGATGTCGGTTGAATTGCACCTAAGTCAAAACCGAGCGTACTCAAGGTAAAAATGTATGAGTTCAAAGGTGATTCTAGGTGAACTAAAAGTTCATTGTTTTGCGTGAGTGTCAATCCACTTGCCGTCACTCCAAAGCATACAGAATCTGTCCAATATTTGTTCCAATTGATCGCGCCATTGCTGTCAACTTTGGTAAGGAACCAAAAGCATCCTCCAGCAACATCGCATGTCGGTCGTCCATATCCCAAAACATATACACCTCCATTTTCAGAGGGAATGATTTCGGTGATTAAGACAACTTCTGCGGATTGCGGAACGATTGAAACTTCCCAGATTTCATTTCCCAGTGTATCTACTTTAATGATGGAGGTTGCGGTGAAGAAACTGGCGGAAATAGTTTGTTCCTTGACGAATATGGAGAAATCATCAAAGGCGACAATGCCTTTTGAGTTCTGAGAATAATCATCATTGTACCCTAATTCTCCGTTTAATCCTTGACTCCAACCCATGGTTGAAATCGAAATTATCAATACTATCAACGCCCCTTTCATACTTCACAAATTCTACTTAAAAATACGAAAAAATTGAGGGGGATGGCTGGGTATGACTTTCTTGAATCCGAAGTTGTTGACTTTAGAAAATACGAAATCTTGAAATGTGATCCTAGAGTTTTAACAATTGGTACTTCGACAATTATCGAATTAGTAAATTGTACAATTCGCGAAATGTACAATGGATTGGACTCTAATTAAAGCGTGGACTTCAACCTTTCCAGTGCCTGCTCACCCAGCGCAATCCAATCCGATTCAAATTCATGCGGCATTGTCAACCAGTCTTTCATCGGACGCCCTTTTCCGGAGGGATCCCAGTTTTCAGAACCCATGTATTTGTCTTGGATTTGAGCAATCGCTTTTACTCCTAGTCTAAATATCATGCGATCGTTTTGGAATGCAGCGAAAGCTTTGGTTTGATACACAAGTGATTCCTTACCGAACATTTTGCCAAGTGATGAACCGTGTTTACTCGCTAGCAAACTTCCTATTTCAATGTATGATTCGTGCGGCGTCATTTCTGTGATTTGTATTCGATTGCAGTTAGTGCATACTCATGCTCCAACTCATCCTCTTCATAGAATTCTCTAACGTAGGTGAATCCCAGTTTTTCCAATACTTTTTGTGAGCCAATGTTTTCAGGGATGATGTACGCAACGATTTTTTCTAGTTCCAATTCATTGAATCCAAAGTCGAGGGCGGCGATACTAGCTTCGGTGGCAATGCCCTGGCCCCAGTATTTTCGGGCAAATCTATATCCTAGGTCTACAACATCCATATCAGGTATGTATTTCAAACCTGTAAAACCGATGATGCAATTGTCTTCTTTATGAACAACAATCCATCGGCCGAATCCATGTTTCTTGTAATCACCAAGCACGTGTTCCCGGATTCGATTTTCCATTTCCTGTTCTGAGACAACTCCACCGTCACCAGTGTATCGGGTGATTTCCGGATCTTGTTGCATCAAATGCCATGCGGGGACATCATCGATCTGAAACGGTCTCAGAATCAGTCGTTCGGTCTCCAGAATTGGGAGGGTATGAATTTGCTTGAAATGCATTTAATTTTCGTTTTCCGTTCCTTGAATGATTCCGTTCACTTCGTCGATAAATTTCTCCAAATTTCCCAGATCATCAGTGAAAACAGTTCCACTTACGAATCCTTTGTTTCGTCCGTTATGTTTGAAGAGAAGTGCCGTCATTTTACGATTCATCACTTCAGTTGTTTGAATGGTTACTTCGCTCATTTCTGAGAATGGGTACTCCTTTTTTCGAAGCGTCATCGTTTTTGATCTCCTATCAATTGTTGTTACCGGACCTTGATTGTTTCCCATTCCCTTCAGAATAAGAACGAGTAATCCTAGCACTAACATTAGGATTCCACCATATAAGAAGACAGCGTTGAACATGGTTGTGATCCAGTCATAAGTCAATCCTTCCATAGGAATGAAGCTGATTCCAACGAAGCTGATTCCAACAACAAGGATTACTACGGAAAACTTTTTAGCGGCTGCTTTTTTCTCTCGTATTTCTATTCCGTTGTCTGTGCGAAATGCATCAAATGAGTCGTTTGAGATGAATGGTTCCATGCGTGTAGTAATATTGGTTCGAACCGAAAACAAGAAAATTGTGCATTACCTATACGGCGGTCCAGAAACCCATCCAACAATTGACTGTCGTGTTCCTTTAGTTATTGGCGTAACGCGATGCATAATAAATGAAGGAAATACCACAATGGTTCCTTTTTCTCGCGGGGCTTTCACAGTTTTATGATTGATCATGAATTCCAAATCACCTCCTTCGTATTCATCCGGATCTGACAATTGAACGGTAACACTTAGCTTCCTTGCGGAGATTTCAGCAGCACCGAAGTCCAAATGCCAATCGAAGAAATCCCCTTCAGAATAGCGCGTAAGTTGAAGTTCCTGATGAAAACCGAGTAAATCGAACCAATAGCGTTCCTGATTTGCAGAGATCGCAATCATCTTTAATTTCTCATAGATCCATTGCATTTCTTGAGAATCGTCAAGGAACATAACAGAACTCTGTCGAAGTTCATCATCATATTCTTTTTCATCGCCTCCAAGGGTAGCTTTAATGGTTTTATCATCATCCCATAGACTTATAATTTTATCAATTTCATGTGGTAGAAACACGCCGTTATAGTAAACGAATTCCGCAAAGTTCATTTTCAGCGGTAGGCCGAAGGAGTGATTGATGGACATAATAGTGGATTTGCAAATGGCACGTCAAGATAGAGAAATATTCGAATTCTTATCGATAATTCATACGCTTACTTCAAAGTGTCCGACATCAGTTTTTCATAATTTTCAATCATCTGATTCAAAAGTATTTTAATACTATCGGAATCATTTCTAAGTATTTCTCTAAGATTTATTGTGGATGAATCGATGAGGTAGTTCTCTGGTGTTTCGCTTAATCTGGTAGTTATTTTATCAAGGTAGAAGGTGTTGATTTTACTCGTGTCAATGCGACGTATTTGCACTGAATCGATACGCCTTTTTAAGTTTGTAATGGAACGATTGGCTTTCAGAATGGAAACACTTGCTGCGCTAGTTTTAGCGAGTAGATCCATATGCTTGTGTTTCAAGTCATACTTTTTGCGGTAGTCTTCGTAACTAAGGTACATATAGTCAGTAAGAACAGTGTCGTTGTAGTTTTCTTGAAAGAACGAGTCCTTTTCGTATTCACGCAAGTTGGCTGTGACTTCTGCATGATTCTCCAAGGTCTTTTGAGTTGGCTTGCATTGAACAGCCAGAAACAAGATTAATAAAAGGCAAAGAGAGGTTTTCATACTCCGTGAATTGAGAAACAAAAGTAAAAGTATTATTGCGGTTGACGAAGTTCGTAGATGTCCACCTCGTAATTATCTCCATTGATAATGTACCAACGATAGATAGAAATAATTTCTTCCTTACCATCCCGATTCAAGTCTCTTTTATAGAATGTCACATCGGAAGGCATGTCGTATAGAAGGGTGTCTGAAAGAAAAGGATTTTCATTCTCTGAAAAAGTAAGGATGTAGCTGGGTTGAATAAGGGTATCTAGATAGTTGGTGTATTCCGAAGTAACACTAACATTTCTGAGTTTGTCAACTTGATACTTAAAGGTGTCGGGCAACGTATCTAGAGCGGATAAGTTGAGGCTTCCATCGCGAATGAAGCCGTCTTTGATTAAAAGATTGTAATACCGTTTGTTCAAAGAGTCCTTATAATCCCAGCATGATTCTGGGTTACGCGTCATAAACGTGTCTCTCTCGGCGCCTTCTAATAAATGATGACCGTGGTAAGCGCGTCTGAAGTCGTAATGATCCGTTTTAACCAACCTTAATTCTTCAAGAGAGGTTGATTCCTCCTTGATATGAGCTTCCACATCCTCTTTTACTTCCGAGTGATTATCTGCTGTGCCTTTCGAGTCTGTGCATGCGAACAATAATACAGCAATAAGTAATGGCAGGAATTTTCGTGTTAGAACCATTTTCCTGAATTCATTGGTTTTCGTAGCATTTGCTTTAAGTTTTCAAAGGATTTTCTACTCGGACGATCTCTAGGTTCGGGCACATACTTCGATTCGGAAGAACGGTTTTCAGTCACAATTTCCTTTTTATATTGCTTCCAGTAAGAACGCTTCGAAGCTATGAGTTCGTTGATTGTTTCGCCCATACCAATTTCTTCCAACGCTTTCACAGCTGCTTCAGAAACGGCAGGAACAGGATCATGTATAGTTTGCACAAGTAAGAAGCGAGAATTCTCCGATTTCAGTTCGCCCAAATAGTGAGCCGCTTGTTCTCGAATATCATACAAGCCGTTCTCAAGTGCGAACTCGATTGCACCAATGTCCTTTCGAACAAATTGTCGATTGAGCCATTCGTGCGACATTTGCATGAGTCCACTTTTAACAAGTAACTTGGAAAACATAGTCTAGAAGGTACAAATTAGAATACAACTTCAAGCGTGAAATTCGAACTTTCTGATCATAGAGTTTCTCAACATTACTATAGGTTAAGAATTATGAGGTTTCATTAATTGCTGCATGGTACCTGCAAGTGCCGCTCCTTTGGTAATCAGGCTGTCATCAAAATGACTCAATCGCCAATCCAATACAGTGAAACGTAAGCTTCCCATGAAAATGGTTGCCAATTGTCCGGAAGGGATGTCTTGTCGGATGGATCCGTCTTTTTTTCCTTCATCTACCACCTGAATGATGAGTTGCTTCTTGTTGGTCATGATATCTCTAACCGCTGACGACAATTGCTCCTCATACTGAAAGCTCGTTTCGGCGAAAATGACCATCACAATTGCAGGGTGCTCTGAGAAATGCCTGAATTGAAAGGCAATGATTTGTTCAAGTTTCTCCGAGCCCTTTGTGTCACTTCTTAGAATCTCGTCCAATTTGGTTTTTAGTTCCAATTGATAGTATCTCAAAACCGAAACCAGAATATCTGTTTTGTTTTCGAAATGGCGGTAAATCGCTGGCTCCGAGAATCCCATTTTTTCTGCCAAAGCTTTGGTAGTAAGCTTTTGAATTCCGCCATGGTGGATTAATTCCGTGGCTGCTACAATTATTTCAATCTGACGTTTCGTATATTCCATGAAGGGTATTGATTTCTTCCTAAAATTATTCGAAATAATAGTTGAATTCCTTAATTGAAACTTGCAGGGTTTTAAATGCTGATGCTTTTTGGCTTGAATCCGCCTCGTTTAGTTTTTCGACCAATCCAATGAACGGTACCAACCATTTGTGCAATTCATCGTGCGCTTTACCAGTCATCGTGCAGTTGGACGTAAGAAGTTGAATGTTTTCATCCAGTAGCTCTCCTAGTCTTTTATAATCCGGGTTATTGGTTTTGGATTCCTTGTTAATATCCGATTCCATGTTTCGAATATGCTGCATCATTTCTGGTTTGACCGTCCATTTTTTGCCATCGACCAATTCAATGTCGTAAGTGTTTGGTACCGGTTCATCCGCGTTGGGTTCCGTATTACAACTTGCGATAGTCAGGGCTCCTCCAATTAAGATAACTGTAATTATATTCTTCATCTTGAATAAATGTTAGTAAACACTAACAAAGATAATAATTAATTGAACACACTTCAGATACCCTTAAGGATTAGTATTGGAATGCGAAAAGTTACTCCTTAAACCATCCAGAATACTTCAAATAATTATTCGCAATTCGCATCACTTCTCCTTCAAATAATTCTGGGGACATATCTTTCACTTTCTTTGCTGGAACTCCGGCCCAAATGCTTCCCGATTTAACGTGCGTGCCTTCTTTCAATACAGCTCCTGCTGCGATAATCGATCCCGATTCGATGTAGCAATCATCCATTACGATAGAACCCATCCCTATTAGAACATTGTCTTCTACTGTGCAACCATGGACCAATGCGTTATGACCTATAGAGACATTGTTTCCGAGAATGGTTTTCGTTTTTTCGAAAGTGCAATGAATAACGGCACCGTCTTGCACGTTGACTTTATTTCCCATAGTTATGGAATTCACATCTCCGCGAATTACTGCGCTGAACCAGACCGAGCATTGATTTCCCATGGTAACGTCGCCAACAATCGTGGCATTTTCAGCGAACCAACAGTCATTTCCGTGGGTTGGTGATTTCCCTCTGCATTCTTTGATCAGCGCCATAAAAACTCTTTTGGACAAAGATGAATGAAAATCGTAGATGAGCCAACCGAATTAAAGCAATTTTCGTTTGACAATTGTGAAGTTTTGTCCATTTATCCTGATTTTTTTTGTTTCTATTTCCTGTAAGAAGGACAAAGTAGAGGCACCACAGGTACAACCAACTTTTGTCCCTGTGACTATAGACGCTCCATATGGACAATCAACTGTAGATGGTTATAATGTTGACCTTAATAATGATGGTGAAGACGATGTGCTTTGCTGGGCGACGTACTTCTATAGTAGCGGTTCAGGTACTGAAGAAGAATTAAGAATCCAAGGGGTAAATGGTGCTGAAATTTCATTTCTCCATATTCTTGATACTGTTCCATTCTATGACGAAGAATACGATAAAGTAATACCGCTGGAGTATGGAGTAAGTTCCTTAGACACCTTTAACTATAGTATCGACGAAGTGCATTTGGCGAAAACGTACGCACCTGTTTTCCCAATAACTGGTTTAAATGATACCAACCTAGTCGGGCAAACATGTTTTGTCTGTGGTAAAGCAAATTTCGGTTGGTTTTGGTTACTTCTGGAAGTGCATGGAGCGCGTTCAATGACAATTCTGAATTACGGTCACGGTAGTGGAACTAACTTCTCAACAGGTGATAATCCTGTTATTCCTTAAATTGTATTTCGACGTATAACAGTAACGGGGATTCAAGAGAGTAATAATAGTACGGATATAAAGAATCAAGAAGACGGGAAAATACAGCTTTCACTATAATCTTCCCAATCTTCTTGTCCTTATTTGAGCATCATTTAATGTCTCTAAATATTCTCTACGCTTTGTAAGCGATGCAGTTAATGTTCATCCCAGCTCCCACGGATGCCAAGAGTACTGTGTCGCCTGCATTAATCTCGTGTTTTGGTAATTCGCCGCGCATAATCATATCGTAAAGTGTTGGAACCGTTGCTACGGAACTATTCCCGAGACGTGCGATAATCATGGGCATAATATTCTCAGGAATCTCGCGCAACCCAAATGATCGGTATAATCTTTTGATAATTGCTTCATCCATTTTCTCATTCGCCTGATGGATTAAAATCTTATCTACTTGCTCTAAAGAAAGGTCAATCTTATCCATGCAGTATTTCATCGCTTTGGGCACTTCACTTAGGGCGTACTGATAGATTTTATGCCCCTTCATTTTCACGAATTTCGTATCGTCATTTCCAAATCGATTGAAACTTTCACCGTAATTCAGAAAGTCTTTTTCTTCTTCTGTATGTGATACGGCAGCGTGCGACAATATACCTCGTGCTTCCTCTTCTTCTCTGGCTTCCACAATTACTGCTCCTGCTCCGTCAGCGAATATCATCGTGTCACGATCGAAGGGATCGACTACACGAGACAGAACTTCTGATCCAATTACGAGACATTTCTTCGCTTCTCCTGCTTTGATAAATATGTGGGCATGGATTAACCCTTGAACCCATCCCGGACATCCAAAAATGATATCGTGAGGGACACAAAAGGCATTTTTAATTCCCAAGTTGTGCTTTACTCTGGAGGCTAGGCTTGGAATGATATCTGATTGATTCGTTCCATGTGCTACGTCACCAAAATTGTGTGCAACAATGATACAATCCAGTTCTTCTGGGTCAATGCCGGCATTTTTTATGGCGCGCTGCGCCGAAATGGTTGCGATGTGTGAACACGATTGATCTTCTTTTACATAGCGTCGCGCATGTATTCCAGTAATTTCCTGAAACTTCTGGATGGTGCTCACATTATCGTTCTGAATTCGGCGCCCGTCATCAAAACAAAATGGATTTTCTACAAAACTGATGTTTTCTACTTCAACTTCTGGAATGTATGATCCTGAGCCTGTAATAACTGTATTTAGCATCATATTCTTTGTTTTATAGTTTTCTTGTAGCCGTGGTAGTTGAGGTGCAAATTGACATTCTGGTTTTTTTGCTGATGACATTCTCGCTATCTTGCAAGTCCTTTCATCCAAACCCATCGATTTGTCGGTTCAAAAATACGTTCTGAACCCCGATCATTGAAAATCAAAATAATGAGAAGTAACGATGGGTAAAAGCGATGAATTTTAATTAAACATCTATAAATCAACATAGTAAAAGGTTCTTATTTCACATGCCTAAAACAAATTCAAATCCATTATTTGTACTGGTCAAATCGCTTAATAAAGCGGAGAAAAGGCATTTTCGATTGTATGCGAAACGCAATTTTGGGGAGAAGAATGTAAAGTTTTTGAAGCTGTTCGATGCACTTGACAAGCAAGAGGTTCACGATTCAGAGAAGGTCAAGTCCTTGTTTCCGAAGTCGAGTAATAGTGCAATGTCTAATTTAAAAGCTCATTTGTATGAGCAATTGTTGATTAGCCTTAGATTGCTGCATCATAATGAATCTTCCATACGCGTACACGAGCTTTTGAGTTTTGCGAACGTATTGTATTCCAAAGGACTGTATTTGCAGAGTTTGGAACAATTAAAACGAGCACGCGTTTTTGCAGAAACTATTAGTGACGATCTCTCACTTCACACGATTGTGGAACTGGAACGACGTATTGAATTGTTCTTCGTGACAGAGAGTGGTGAGAATCGGGCGTTGGAAATTGTAGATACGAATCTTCAAAGAAGAAAGCAATTGGAAACCCGGGATGACTGGTCGAATATCGCATTGCGTCTTTACGATTACTATTTAAAGTTTGGGCACGTTAAAAATGAGCGGCAATTCAACAAGATTGCGAATCTATTCAAGGAAAAAGTAGATGCAATTGAGGATAACGAAATTTCGGTTTTGGGTCAGGTTTACAAACATATGGCCTATACGTGGTATCATTTTATCACACAGAATTTTGCTCTTTGTTATCGTCATGCGCAAGACTGGGTAGCATTGTTGGAGTCGCACGATGTTATTCTAAAAAATGACCCGATTCTCTACCTGAAGGGCATGCATAATGTACAATCGGCGCTTTTCTATTCGAATAAACCGCGTCAATTTGAGCAATCGTTCGAGCAACTGCAGAAATTCGTTTCGAGTCGATCGGAAGACTTTGATGATAATACGCGTATGTTGTCTGAGGTGTATCTCTACATGGGAAGGTTGAACACCTTGTTTCTTTCAGGAACATTCCGTGGGAACGAAGCTTTCGTGGAAGAGTTAAATCAATGGTTAGAGCAACACGAGCAGTATTTGGACATGAATCGATTCCAGGTATTTCATTACAAAATTGCTTCGCTTCATTTCGGTGCTGATGATTTCAAGAAATGCATTGTGCACCTAAACAAGATCATTCATGGTGATGTAAAAGAGAAGTCACTCAAGCAGGATGTTCAATGCTTTGCACGCATTCTCAATCTTGTAGCACATTTTGAATTGGGTAATGATGATTTGGTGGAGTATCAACTGAAAAGTACGTACCGCTATTTGAACAAATACGGCGATCTGCAAAAGGTTCAAGAGTGTATTATGCAATCCATTCGTAAGGCAATGATGACGCATAAAAGCGAAGTTATTCCTTTGTTTGAAGAATTAAAAAATCAACTGGAAGAAGTATTTGACGACCCTTATGAGCAGCGTCCTCTCCTGTATCTGGATTTACTTTCCTGGTTAAAAAGCAAGATTAGCGGCCAATTGGTAGAGGAGATCATTCGAGCACGTCAGATTGCGAGATAAGTCATTTTTGTATCTTTTCCATCCAATTCAAGAAACATGAAATTATTGATAGCGGCATTTCTATTTATCTGCACTGCCAGTTTCGCGCAGGAAACAGCGTATACGATCTACACTTCAACGGGTAAGAAGACGACCTACAAGAAGATGATCACTGAACTCGCTAAAAAGGATATCATTCTCTTCGGGGAGCTGCACGATAATCCGATTGCGCATTGGTTGGAACTTGAGGTGGCGAAATCTATGGATAAGAAGAATGACCTGACGCTTGGAGCCGAAATGTTTGAATCGGACAACCAGGAGGCATTGAACAGTTATTTGGAAGGAAAGATTGATGAAAAAGGATTGGATACGACTGCTAGGTTGTGGAGCAATCATAGCACAGATTATGCCCCTTTGATTGATTATGCCAGAGATAATGAAATCCCCTTTATTGCTACAAATATTCCGCGTCATTATGCAAGTCTGGTGCACAAACAAGGTGGATTCCAAGCCTTAGATAGTCTTTCCGACGAAGAAAAAAGTTGGATCGCTCCTCTACCAATCGATTTTGATGCTAATCTGCCGCAGTACAAGAAAATTCTAGATATGCTGGGAGATCACGCTACTCCGGATCTTATCAAGGCACAGGCAATTAAAGATGCTACAATGGCACACTTCATTCTAGCTAACTATAATTCTGGACAGTTCATTCATTTTAATGGGGCATTTCACTCGAATTTCTACGAAGGAATTCTTTGGTATTTGCAGCAAGAGCGTCCCGAGTTAAACTATGGAACTATTTCGACGGTTTCTCAGAAGAGTATACATTCTTTAGATAAAGAATATCGCGGTGCGGCGGACTTTATTATTTGTGTGGATGAGGATATGACTTCGACGTATTAAATAGGGTGAAATGAAATTTCTTCTGGGTGAGAAATGGGCTGTATCCCCTATTGGGAATGGGATTCCTGAAAATAGATAAAAACCTTCAACGCAAAAATGCGTTTAGAGAGTTTTGCATTTACTGGGAATTCTCAATTCAATTTCTTATTTTCTAAAGTATAACCTCAACGCTCCCCTCACAAATATTTCACTGCCTCTCGCTTCGCCAATCCTTCAAGCCCCACTTCCTCCACAAACGCTCGAACATCTTCCGGATTAAATTTTGAATACTGGCGCAAACTCCAACCAATCGCCTTTTGAATGAAAAATTCAGAGTTGCCCTGAAATTGTACAATCAAGCTTTTCAATAATTCGAAATCTGTTTCTTTTTTATACTTCAATTGAAAAATCAAACAAGATCGATTCAACCACATATTCTCATCGTTTCGCCATGAATCAATGACCGTTCTTTTCTGTTCCGGAAATTTTTGAAGATAGGCACCGAGATAATTCGAAGCGATCAAATCTAGGGTGTCCCACCACGATTTCGTTGTAATTAAGTGTTCAATTGCCGGCAAGTCCTCTTTAGAAATGAGTCGTTTTGGTGTGCGCTTCAAATAATCAATGGCAACGTATTGATATTCGCGTTGTTCGCAATCCCAAAGTGCATCTATCAATCCCCAGCGTTCTATTTCAGATTTTTTCACTTCGGCAAACCACTCTTTTTGAATGGCATTTCTGATGGGCGAGGGGATCCCTAGATACACAAATTTGCCTTTCATATATGCAGACATCTTTTCACCATACTCAGGATTGGCTTTGAGATGAAGTTTGGCTGAAAGAGATTCAAGAAGTCGTTGCGTTTCCATGTTCAAATGTAGCAATCTAAGTTGGCTCGATCTTTGTCAATTTCTTGTTAAGAATACGGCTTATGAAGATCATTCTACCCATTTTGATTGCACTCATTTTAGTTTCTTGCAAGAAGAAGCAATTCGAATCGGCGATAACTGCCGGCGATTCAGATGCCGTGCCAGACGTTGGTTATAATTTTCTTTTGAGTGGAAGTTATACGAATCCGAAAACATACCAATTAGACTTGAATCACGATGGAGTAAATGATGTTGAATTTTTCAATGGAAGTGCGCTAGTGGTATCTATGGGAGTCATGCCCGAAATATCAATAAAGACCTTACATCAAAACATGGAGATGAACGTTGACATTCGTAAAGACTCTATTTTCCAAGCCTACTTTTATCATTGGCAATACGCTCCAGGTGGAACGAGAGCATTCTTCCATGTGAATGTTACTTCATGCATGAAAGAGTCTGCCCAATATGTTCCGGTTGATGTGAAGACAACTAATTACTTGATTCCTATGGAAGAGGGAGATGTACTCAGCAACAATGATGATTTCGCGCAGGGAACATTCCATTTGGCGACGGCAGAACAGCATGAAACGGAAACAGAATTTTTCCCTGATTCAACCGTGTATCACATCAACCAAATCAGAAAGTCGTGTTTTGAATTCCCAGAGAATTCCATACGCTATCTTGGATTTCGAATTACAGATGATGACGGTCAAAAAATGGGCTGGATTGAAGTGGAATACCTCGGAGGAAACCAACTTCGCATTCGTGATTGGGCGATTCAACAATAACCAAAAGACCTACTTCAACAACAACTCGTAGCAGAAATACGGATGCTCTTTTTTGTAGGATAAATACACTGAGCCTAGTTCCGTATACCCTCGATTTTTATAAAACCGTTGATTCCTTGGGTTCTGACTGAAGGTATCTAGACGAATAGCGTCGTAATCGTTTTCTTTGGCCCATTCTTCGGCGAAATCCATGATCTTTCTGGCGATTCCTTTGCCTTGATGATCGGGAGAAACGGCCAAACGATGCACCACGATATTTCGATCCGATTCACGCGTAGACCAATTGATTTCTCCGTATTCGGGATCTTGAGATTCATTGAGTACTACAATACCAACTATTGCGTCGTTTTCAAGGAAAGCGAACAAGGTGTTCGTTTCAATGTCGCGCTTCAGACTGTTTAAATCTGGGTAATTTTCGTCCCACTGATCAATACCATTTTCACGCATGTGCCGTCCGCATGCCCGTGTCAATTCGAGTATCGCTTCTAATTCTTCCGGTTTCCCGTTAGAGATCATATTATGAAATTACGTCTAGTTCCTTACCTACTTTGATGAAAGCGGCTGCTGCTCGGTCCAGATCCTCTTTGCTGTGCGCTGCAGAAATCTGCGTTCGAATTCGTGCTTCTCCCTTTGGTACTACTGGATAGAAGAAACCAATTGCGTAGATTCCTTCTTCCAAGAGACGATCTGCAAACTTCTGTGACAATGCTGCATCGTACAACATTATTGGAACGATAGGGGAGTCTCCCGGTTTGATATCGAAACCTGCAGCGATGATTTTCTCTTTGAAGTAGTTGGTGTTTTCTTCCAAGGTATCGCGTAGCTCAGTTGTAGAGCTTAGAATGTCAAATACTTTATTGGATGCACCAACAATTGATGGAGCCAATGAGTTTGAAAACAAGTACGGGCGTGACTTCTGACGCAACATATCGATAATTTCTTTCGGTCCGGTTGTATAACCTCCCATGGCACCGCCCAAGGCTTTCCCAAGTGTTCCAGTAACAATATCAACGTGATCTTGAACTCCGAAATGTTCAGGAACTCCGCGGCCTGTTTTACCAATGAATCCGGCAGAGTGACATTCGTCAGTCATGACCAAAGCGTCGTATTTGTCGGCAAGAGCACAGATTTCGTCCATTTTTGCCAAATCACCATCCATCGAGAAAACTCCGTCTGTAACGATGATGCGGAAACGTTGTGCTTGTGACTCTTTCAATTTCTCTTCCAAATCGGCCATATCGGAATGCTTGTAACGATAACGCTGCGCCTTACACAAACGAATACCGTCAATAATAGAAGCATGATTCAAAGCATCGGAAATGATGGCATCTTCTGCTGTGAAAAGCGGCTCGAAAACGCCACCGTTAGCATCAAATGCAGCGGCATATAGAATGGTATCCTCGGTTCCGTAGAATTTGGCAATTTTCGCCTCCAATTCTTTGTGGATGTCCTGCGTTCCGCAAATGAAACGAACAGACGACATTCCGTAACCATGTGAATCCAAAGCATCTTTTGACGCTTGAATTACATCCGGATGTGATGAAAGTCCAAGGTAGTTGTTGGCACACATGATGACCACATCTTCTCCTGTACTTACATGAACTGTTGCTCCTTGAGGAGATGTAATAACACGTTCACGCTTGTAGATTCCTGCCTCATCAATTGCCTTCAACTCTGCCTGAAGGTGGTCTTTCATTTTTCCGTACATGGTTCCAATATTTTGTCAAACAAAATTAACAGATTTTGAACCACAACGGCACAAAGACCATGATGAATTGTCTGGATTGAATTGTTTTAAGATCACAAGATTATGAACAGCTATAATCCTTGGTGAACCATTGTAGCAAATGCCAAACAAGTGACGTTCAGCGAAAACGCAGTGCCTAAGCGGTCGTTAAAAAGTGATTAGCGCAACACATTCAGATGTCCTACAAATTCTCTTCGTTCATCGACATACGGAAGCTTAACAGTGATTTGCCAAGTGTACATCTCTGATTGTACCAATTGCCCTTGATAGGTTCCATCCCATCCAACGGAAGCATCGTGACTTTCCCAAATGATTTCTCCCCAGCGATTGTACAGGAACAAATCGAAATCGAATGCATCATGTCCAGTGATATAGACATCCCAGGTCTGATTGAATTCGTCTCCATCAGGAGTGAATGCGTTCGGTACATAGATTAGGAATTCTGGCTTGATATCAACAATCTGTGTGATTGAGTCAATACATCCGGCGGCGTTTGTGGCAATAAGTGTAATTGAATAGTTGGCAGGTTCTCCATAGAAGGTGGACGGATTTACCAAGGTACTCGTTTCGCCATTTCCGAAGTCCCACAAATACGAATCTGCACCAGTTGATAAATTGTTAAATGTCACTTCCGATTCTTCCTCCATCAGGCCAGTTGCTGCAAAATTTGCACTGATTTCAATAATGTTCACCGTTGTACTGTCCCAAATTGAAATAGTACCACATTCATCCCCAATTCCAACGATATACTCGAAGGTACTTGAAGGTGAAACCGTGATCATGGAATCTGTTTGCCCCGTATTCCACTCAAAGGTGTAGTCATTTCCTGTTCCACCAGATGGTGTTACCACCAACGTTACTGAATCACCAGGACAAACAGACGTGTCTGCTGTAATCACACTAGTAATCGGAACCGGAATAACAGTCACCGTAACATCTGCTGAGGCTGTGTTCCCGCAGGCGTCTGTGACCGTTGCCGTATACGTTGTGGTTGCTACGACATTTACATCAATGTTGTTTCCAGTATCACCTGTATTCCAGGTAACCACGTGATTGGCTCCTCCGCCGGAAGTTTGTGCATTGAGAGAAATCAATTGATTGATACAATTAACGGTGGTATCGTTGGAAACCGTAATTCCGATGGGACCAAACGCTGGAACAGTAACAACTGCACTGTCTAACGCTGTTTGTCCACACGTGTCCATGATTGTCAAATAGTAAGTCGTTGTAGTTATTGGTGAAACGTTTATTTGAGCCGTTGTTTCTCCGGTACTCCAGAGGTATGTATATCCCGGTGTTCCTCCGGCAACTTGTGAAATAAGCGTTGCTGGCGTGTTGGGACATGGAACAATCGTATCAGGTACGTTCAGTGTCAATTCGTCTACATTTTCGATGTAAAGAAGGATACTATCTCCGACCGTTCCATTACAAGCTGAAGGCAAAGAAGTACTGATTATAATATATTCCGTTCCTTCGGGAATGTTATCGAAAACGGCATCAATGGTAATAGAAACAGAATCTTGTCCGGGTAGGAAAGTGACGGTTGGAGGTAAATTGTTTACATCTACCCCGTTGGTAGCCGTTCCTGAGTACGTCACATCAATAGTTTGTGTGAATGCCAATGAGTCGTTGCGGACAAACCAAAGGTCCGCTCCCCCACATCCCTCTACCAATGTGGAATCATTTCCTATGGTTGTCTGAAAACTCAATTCGGAGCTTAAATCAATTCCTGGACTTGAGAAACTTCCCGCTTCAAGGAAAACGCCAGAATCCAAAATTCCATCACCGATATCTGAAATCACAATGATAATATGGTACGATTGTCCGCAAACAACAGATGCTTTTGCCTCCAGCACGGTTGTCAAACCATCATATTGGACGTAGGTTGGAGAAGCATTTTGAGGCGCAGAAAAACCGTCACCATTATCGATGTGGTATGCCGCGTTCTGTGTGGAGTTCAAGTTGTCAATGGTTACGGGGAGGTTTGTTCCTGGAACAATGGCAATGTTTTCGTCGGTATAATTTCCTCCCAAAGGGTTTGGACCTGAAATAAAGAATCCGAAAGCGTCGTTTACACCAGCATTTACGAATTCCAGATACTCTTCTGATCCGAAGACAAAATTAAACTTGAGTGAATCGGATTGTGGTATGAAATCGAATTCCAATCGTGCAGCATTGAACGATAAATTTCCGGTTGCTGCTGCTAAAAGTGGGTCACCAGGCTGGTTGTTGTCTACACCGGCTCCACTTTGGTCATTGGGTCCAAAAGGACCTTCTTGCACTCCAAACTGCATAGTGTTCAAAACAGTTCCTGAAGTTAAAATAATACCAGAATCCAGTCCGACATTACAAGCAGTTCCATCGAAGGATCCAATTGCATTAGGGTCACCAGTGAAGGTTATGTTCGAGGTGGCGACTCCATTTCCTACAAGTACATTCTGCACCAATTGTTGTGGTGTCATTGCATTGGAAGTGACCAATTGCGCATCCGATTGGTGAACAATGAAAAGGAGGGCAAAAATCAAGAAAAGGAGGGTCTTGAAATTCTTCATATCTATAGTTAGCATTTACAATTGTCTAGAATACGAGATTGCATCGGTATTGGTTGCTGGGATTCGGAATTCTTTTTCAGAAATACGGATTATGCTTGTACTTTCAGATTTTTTCAAATTTGATACTTGAAACATTTTGATTTTTTAGTAAATACAGAGTCGTAAAAAATTGTATATCAAATAATTAATTAGGTGCGTTCAAGTTTTTTTTTGAATTTGAAAACTTAGGATCAATTCAAAAGGTGGAAGCGATTTTAATGCAAAATGAGTCCTAAATCAAGGGTATTCTTGAAATGGTAAGTTTGAAAGCCAACTGACAATCAGACTATTTCATACGAGGTTTCGGAAACGGAATATAGGTGTCATCGCCCGGAACTTTAGGGAAGCGCTTTTCTTCCCAGTCGTTCTTCGCTTTTTGTAGTCGTTCTTTACTCGACGATACAAAATTCCAAAGCAGGAAATGCTCTTGCCATAAGGACTTCCCTCCGAAAAGTAGTAATTGCGTACCTTTCTTCAAAACAACCTTGCATTCGTCTTCCGTCTTGCTAATTAACATCTGTCCGGCACCAAGAGTATCTCCATCGTCACTCACTTCTCCTTTTACCACCACAAATGCAATCTCACCCTTTAACTGACTCTTAATATCTAACTCTGCGTCTTCGTGCGCAAGTATATCCACCATGAACAAATGGGAAAACCCTTGTAGCGGTGCCTTTCTTCCAAAACCTTCTCCGGCAACCAATTTCAGGGTCATATTGTTTTCCTCCCATTGCGGAATGGAGTCTGCGGCATAGAAATCGAATTGTGGTTCCATTTCTTCGTGTGACTGTGGTAGGGCTACCCAAATCTGATATCCATGCATGGTATGTGGCACATTTCGGAGTTCCTCAGGTGTACGTTCTGTATGCGTTACGCCCTTTCCGGCTGTCATAAATGCTACGTCTCCCGGTCTCACAACAACATCACTTCCAATGCTATCCCGATGATGCACGGCTCCTTCAAACAAGTAGGTAAGTGTAGACAAACCGATGTGTGGATGCTGATTGACATCCATTGGTTGGCCGACTTTTATTTCTGCCGGTCCCATGTGATCGATGAACGTGAATGGTCCTACTTGCCGTTTTTTACGAAAAGGAAATAATCGACCTACAAGGAAGTTTCCGATATCACTTTGGCGCTCATCAACGAGCATCTTGTTGTTTGACATTTGAATGCTTTTCTATAAAAATAAGAAGGATTTGAATACGAATTATACACGTAGACGGTTTGATACTAAACAACAATTAAGCATTCATTCTAGCATACAAGTTCTATCTTTGCAGTCGTGCTAATAAAACGAACCTGATGAAAAAACTACTGGTCCCAATTGACTTTCAAAACACTACGAAAAATGCCCTTAATTATGGCCTCCATATAGCCAGAGGATACGGGTATTAAGTTCACGCCCTGCATTTAATAGCCAGTGAGGATGCAAGAGTAAAAGCGGAGAAGAACATGGCCGATCTTATCGCTGGTTTGGAAGCGCAGGACCAAAAAAATATTATAACTCACGTTTCAGTAGGTAAGATAGAATCGGATATTGGGAATACTGCAGAGGAGTTAGACGTTAGTTTCATCCTCATGGGAATTCACAAGAAGAGTCGTCTAGATAAAATTTTCGGAAGCCGTCCGATTAAGGTGATAAGCGAAAGCAAAACACCATATATAACCATTCAGGAAGGAGGGACGTTAATGCCCATTAGTAAGATTGCCATGACCATTGACCTGGAAAAAGAAAGTGTGCAAATTGTTGATGCAGCGGTCTATTTGGCTAAGTTGTTTGGTGCCGAGATTCTGTTGGTAGGTGGAGATCATACCGATCCTACGTTGAAGACAAAAGTGGCGGTCAATGTTCGAACCACGCGTCATCAACTGGCGAATTCTGGTATTCAATCTTCCGTGCATCTTTTGGATCGAAGCGCTTTTATGGAAAACTTCATTGAATTCTGTTCGGAAAATGATGTGAACCTTATCGCGGCAACGTACTATCCTGATACGTTTACGGTATTCTCGAATAAGTTCGTACAGCGACTGATGGAAAATGAAGCATGCATTCCAGTGCTTACGTTGGATTCACAATCTCTTGGGAAGTATTCGTTCTAGCTTACTTTTCTTCGTTGTTCTCTTCCTGCTCTCGACGCTGGTAAAACTCGTCATGATTGCGCTCAAAACGCTTCATCATCCAACGACGCGATAGATATGCCATGGCAGCGATAGCGCCAAGAAAGTAATAATACCCCCATAAATTAAATCCATCTTTAATTCCCATTACGGTAACGATTGCGAAAATGAGAATGGCTGCCACGAGCCAGAAGTAAAGCATGATTTTGTTGTACGTATTCATGGACGATTATTTGGAACAAAAATAGGCATTCGTCTGCACATTTCTGCAATCTAGGACTTCATTCCGAAACAATCGTTTCAGTGACCAAATCAATGGTAATTCCCCAACAGATTAAGGTCACTTCCTCATGTTGACCGCTAAAGACAGTATCAAATTGGGGAGCCTTTGCTCTGAATGATGATCCATCCAAACCTGCTTCCTCCATCAAAATTGCTGCATAGATGTAGTTACACTTTCGGTCAAATGTAGAATTGCCGCACGAATTCGCGGTAGCAGCAACACATTGCGCCTGAATTTTCAGCCCTTTGGAAGCAAGTTCTCCCGAAACTTTTTGCGCAGCGGCATATGCATTGTTGTACGATCCCATATTCAGATAGCAGGCGGCAATTTTGTATTGAAGTGCATTTTGCTCTTCAGGGTCCGAAGATCTCCCTTTCATTTCCTTGTAAATGGGAATGCGCTGGCTACAAGGTATTTCAGGAACTAGATCAATCAGGTCTATATCTTCCGGATCAACTTGATACCTATGTTCTGTGATTGCTTTGAATTCTTCTGAATCTGTACATCCCTGATCGATTAACAACTGTCCGAAGATCTTCAGTGCTGTTTTCTTATCCTTTGGATTTTCGGGAAGGGATTCCATACACTTCGGAACTACGGGTAACAAATCATCACATGTAGTGATGACCTGTGCTAGGTACTGTGTTAATGTTTCCTGAGTGCTTATCGCAAAATTTGCATCTTTAATCAGCTTGGTGAGTTCTAAGTACTCATTGATGTAGCGCTGTTTCAAAGCATTTTTAGCATCTGAATTTTGCTCGATGTACCATAAAGCGTAAATGTTATAGTAGTACAGTAACAAGTACACTTCATCCGCAATTTCAATCCCTTGTGTTTTGATTCCGCGAGACATGTACATGTCTGCTTTTTGATAGTCGGGGTTTTTCAATAAGGTGTAGTGGTAGCCGCGGGAGATATCATCGATTTCATCGTAGAATCCTTTCTCCTCTGCTTTTTCCCAAACCATCAATAAGGTGTCAAGGTAGGCTTGATACACCTCTGAGGTATCTTCTTCTTGGGCCATTACGTTTTGGACGCATGCTAACAAGCGATCGTAATTGTCTTTTCCGAAATAGGGGCAAATGGCTTCTGCTTTAATGAAATACTCGATGGCTTCGGGGTAATTAACTACGCTACCAGAAGAGACTCCAATCGTCCTGAGCCGAATGCATTCCCGATTTTCCTCGTTGTATTCCTCTTGAGCAAAGGAAGCTGTAATAACGAAGAGTGAAGTAAGAAGTGTAAATATCCGTGGTAGCATTATCAATAAAACGCAATTAACGGCGGCTTATTTCAATCGTCCAATTTGCCTTCTGGCTTGGTGATCTTATAGGAATCGAAGTTTTGTTTGGTGGTGATGCCCATACCTCTTCCTGTAATGCCTTTGCCTTTCTTTTTAACGACGCAGTACTTCTTCGTAAAGATGGTGCTATCGATGCGGTTGTAGAACAATTCTTCGGATTCTAAGTACTGCTCTTTTTCGTAATTGTATAAGACTACAGAATCACGAACGAACATCAATCCGGTGTTGTAATTTACCTCGCCATAAATAGCTGTTAAGGTAGAGCTTACACCACCGGTGTCATTAAAGAAATCAACGCGCAATCCGTCTTTCAACTTGGTAATGTGCTTGGGCTTTTTGACAGTTTCTGCCAGTGCTGCTTCGATTCGCACTTGGGCATAACCGGAATCTGTATACATGATTTTTAAGTCCTGAGTGACTTCGTCAGGAGCTTGTTCATCATAAGTTACGCGCTCAATGGCGTCCATGTCATTCTCACATGAAAAAAGAATACCTGCCATGAAAATCACAGCAGGTATTCCTAAATATATTCGAATGCGTTTGTGCATTATTTACACGGATTCACCGTCACTCCCCAACATTTCAATGTTACTGAGCTTGGGCTATTGTTGTTGAAACAATCTTCTTGAGATGGTCCTTTTGCTCTATAGCTTGATCCGTCCATACCTCCTTGTTCCATCAATTGAGCAGCATATAGGAAGTTACACTTTCTGTCGAATGTTGAATCTCCACAAGAATTTGCAGTGGCAGCAACACACTGTGCCTGAATTTTCAACGCCTTGCTTTTGTTAGCACCTGTTACACTTTTTGCAGCTGCATAAGCATTATTGTACGATCCCATGTTCATGTAACAAGCAGCAATCTTATACTGAAGTTCGTTTTTCTCAACTACGTCGAATGCTCTTTCCTTCATTTCTTTGTAGATAGGAATTCGCTCGCTACAAGATTTTAATGGAAGGATGATCTCAATCACTTTCGGATCTTCTGGATCCAATTTGTACAACTCTTCAGCGATTAATTTGAATTCGTCTGAATCTGTACATCCCTGATCGATTAACAATTGTCCGAAGTTCATCAATGCTGTTTTCTTCTCCGCTGGATCTTCTGGAAGCGATTCCATATAGGTAGGTACTGCTGGAAGCAAATCATCACAAGAAGTGATTACCTGAGCTAAATACTGCGTTAATGTTTCCTGAGTGCTTACCGCAAAGTTGGCTTCTTTAATCAGCTTCGTAAGTTCGAAGTACTCTTTGATATAACGTTGCTTTAGCGCCTCTTTTGCTTCTGCATCTTGCTCAATGAACCAAAGCGAGTACACATTATAATAGTACAACAACAGGTATACCTCATCGGCAATTTTTGTCCCTTGTTTTTTAATTCCACGAGACATGTATTCGTCAGCTTTCTGGTACTTAGCCTGCTTCATTAAGGTATAGTGGTAACCACGTGAAATATCATCGATTTCATCGTAGAATCCTTTCTCCTCTGCTTTTTCCCAAACCATCATCAAGGTGTCTAGGTAAGCGTAATAAGCATCAGACTCTTCTTCTTGAACGGCCAAAACGTTTTGGACACATGCCAACAAGCGATCGTAATTATCTTTTCCGAATTCTGCACAGTAGGCTTCTGCTCGGAGAAAGAACTCAGTAGCTTCTTTATAATTCTCAACGCCCATGGCATTGTTCGCAACAACACGCAAACGTGTGCACTCTCTATCCTCTTCGCCGCCATCTTGTGCGAATACTGATGATCCGATTAATAATGAGGCTACGATTAGTAATTTGCCTAGTTTCATCTCTCTTACTTTTTCTTTGCTCGTATCGAGCGTTTTAAAATACTCTTCGTTTCTGGAACCATTTTTCGGCACTCGATGGTGCAACTGAAATACCGAAATTGAATCCGTAATATCTTTCTTGTAGTTGGGTAGCATCTGAAGTTCCTCTTCGTCCAATACTTGCACCAAAATTTATAGAGGACAAGGATCTACCAATACTAACCGGTAAACCAATTCCAAATGTTGTGCCAAAATCAGTTACTTGTTCCCCGTTTACAGCAAATGGAAGTGTATACGTGTAGTAACCAGCTCTGTAGCGTGCTTTGGAAAACATCTTTCCATTGTTCTTAGCAAATAAATCGCCAGATTCTGGAATGAACTGCAAGCCGAAGGAAAGTTTTGTTGTACTCAACAAAGACTCCGTTGCGTCATATGGATTGCGGTACTGACTCCAGTCCGTTGAACTATATGAAGCATGCAAACCAATGGCTGGGTGCAGTTTGTATTGTTGTTTTTTGCTGTCACGAACGAAGTACGTATAGCTGAAACCATAGGTAAATTCCGGAGCAGTTGTTATGCTACCGCCCGTTTGTTCGATGAAAGATGTGGTATCGAAAAGATTTGGGTTCTCAACGTTCGCTGAGAAGAAGATGCCATTCGATTGTTCCGCAGCAAATGACTGGGATGGATCAACGGTAGCATACAATCCTAGTTCGTGATTCTGATTGAATTGGTGTTTGAAGTACATTCCGAAATCGTAGTGAAGACTTCCCACGGTCATTGATTCGATCGCAGCACCTCCCGTTGGAACCGATTGCGAAGCCAACCAACTGAATCGATTATTTTGTACACTTCCAAAAACCCAACCTAGGTTAGCTCCGACGGATAGTTTTGTGCTGTCCCAAAAAGGAAGTAATTCAGCAGAAAGAGCCAAATATGTTTCATTAAGGCTTCCTGTTCCTGTGTAACGATAGGTGATGGAGTCTCCATCTACAACAGCACCGCTTGTGAAGTCGTAATTTCTTTGGGAGTACGGTTTTAATCCGAAACCGAGCCCGAAGTGTTTTGCGAAAGAGAGTCCCAGTGCAAAATGATGAATGTTGGAAGAAGGGTTGAACTCGCTTACGCCTCCTTGTTCGAAAGTGGACAATCTTGAAGAGAATCCCAAAGAGAAAATGGGCTGTCCCTGTCCAAGTGCATTGTATGAAGCTGGATTGAAAAAGTTCAATGTCATGGAATCAACTAAAGTGATTTCCGTGTTACCTAGACCTGAGAAAATTGGGTGATCCCTCCCAGATAGTTCACCGATCCCAAAGTAGCTGTAGGGATTTTGTGCGTAGGAAAGTGTTCCTATTAACGCAAACAAAACAACAAGAAGGGTTTTACGCATTATGCTTGTAAATTTCAAACAGACCCTCAAGGGTCAAATTTTCGACTGCAAAGATGTTATTTTTTCCCTGTATATCAAAGAACTTAGCATCTCCACCGGTCATAAAAAAGGTTAAGCTCTGAAACTGCGATTCGTAGTAGCTTACGAGTCCTTCTATCTCGGCACGCATTCCATTGATAACACCGGACTGCATACTTGTTTTGGTGTCCTTACCAACGATGGAAGTTGCAGTTTTATTGGATAGCAGTGGTAAATTTTCTGTGTATTCGTTTAAGGATTTGTATCTCAAGTTGATTCCCGGAGCAATGGAACCACCTAAATAGCCTTCTGTTTTGTTAACGATGTCAAATTTGATACACGTACCGATATCGATAGATACACCGTAGTTTGTTTCCATTTTGGAGGCCACGGCCACGGCATTGCACAAACGATCCATACCTAGTGTTTTTGGTGTTCCATAGTTATTAGGAATGGGGATGGGGGTTGTGGGGGAGATGATCAGTCCTGGCTTTAATTGCAACAATTGTTCGGAAATTTCCGAGGCGATAACAGAAGAAATAGCCAGTTGAGTGCTGTTTGAATGGGCGATAGCATTTTTTAATGCATCCAATTCATTATGATCAAACCGTTGTACGCGAATAAGTTGCTCGTTTTCGAAGCATCCGAGTTTGATATTGGTATTTCCGGCATCTACCACCAGTGTTTGCATGCCGCAAAGATAGCCAAGAAAAAAACTTTCTCTCACGCGATGAATTATGAAAGAAGTTATTATCTTTGCCCTCGCCTTTACAAGGATTCAATGTCTAGGTAATCGCGCAAGTAGGTTGGTGATATAGCTCAGTTGGTAGAGCAATGGACTGAAAATCCATGTGTCCCTGGTTCGATTCCGGGTATCACCACGAAACGAATCCCTTGTCAGTATTACTGATGAGGGATTTTTGCTTTCTGGATGTTTTAGATGATAGTAACGTTTGTGAATTCATCGTTCAGTCATAAATATAAACGTGAATTTTGGTGATATACTTTACTTAGAGTAAGACCAACCTGAGGGGATTAGTGTAAAGTATTTTTCGGGTTAATGCATAGACTTCTTTCTTGCTAATCTCGCGCTTCAATTCACGCTCAATCTCATTAATCGTTAGTTCGTTTTGCTTAGAGGGAAGACTTAGATTTGATTCTAATATGTATTACCGAATCCAATGAAATTTTTTAACTTCCATGTAAAGCCGTAATGAAAAGTAGAGGTCATAACTATTTTCGATTTCTCCCTATAATCGGGATATTGATTTTTGTGATGCTTTACTTAGTTGCCGCATCACTATACCCTGGCGGGTCCTCGGCCTTCCCAGAGAAGGATGGTTTTGACTGGATTAATAGCTATTGGTGTAATTTAACGGAAAGCTACGCTATTAACGGAAAAGTGAATACAGCACGGCCATATGCTTTAAGCGGGGTTGTTATTTTGTGCATTAGTTTGACTCATTTCTTCTTTTTGTTTCCACGATACTTTGAACTGAAATCCCCTTGGGACACAATAGTTGCGTTCTCAGGTCTGCTTGCATGTATTTTTGCCCTTTTAATTCACACAGAACTTCACGATATTATGGCAATAATGGCTTCAGTATTTGGTTCATTTACAGTGATTGCCCTTTTTTTTGGGCTGCGAAAATCCGGGTGGTATCATTTTATCTGGACAGGTGTTGTTTGTCTCATTCTCGTTGCAGGGAACGGATATGTTTATTTTTCAAGGAACTACGCCGAATTACTTCCATTGATTCAGAAAATTACATTCGCTATTGTTTTGCTCTGGTTTTTGTCTTTGAATTTTACATTTCGACCCAATTCAGAGTAAAGCAGGGAGGCAGTTGGTTTAATAGGTTAGGTGTTATATTTCATCGAGTCTCACACTCTGATCTAAACTCTCATTTCACTTAGGTTTGAAAAACTTCAAGAGAGAATTGCGATATGTGCAATAGCATCTCCTTGGGTTACAATTGGTGAATGATTTAAGCAAATAATATAGCCATCGATAGAAGCTTTTACTTTTCTTTCAAAGAGCCCGTAAGGATCAGTGATGGTGCCAATCACATCTCCTTTAGCAATGTGACTTCCATTGTGCACAAATGAACGATACATTCCCGAATAGTTGGCACGAACCCACTTGGAGTCTTTAAAGATTACTGGATCGTCATTTAATTGTTGATATGAATCGTAATCCTTGGGCATGCTTTTTACACCGAGGTGATCAAGTACGTTTAGCAAACCTGATAAACCTGATATGGTTACCTGACGGTTTAGATCTAAAGACTTTCCTCCTTCAAACAAGAGCACTTTTTTTCCGAGTTTCGAAGCTGAATCCCGATATGATTTTTCGCGTTGTGATGAATACTTAATGAACTTGGTTCCAAAGACTTTGGCCAAATCAATAACTTCTTCATCGTTGCCAGAAATACGAATTTGGGAGTAATTAAATCGATCAGCGCCTCCCGTATGGTAGTCGATACAGTAATCTGCATGTACCACAAGTTCATTCATAAAAACGTGTGCAAACTTACTGGCCAAAGTTCCCGACTTACTTCCTGGAAAAGAACGATTCAAATCGCGCCCATCTGGAAACTCCCTGGTTTTAATGATGAAACCAAACACATTGAGAACCGGCACACAAATGATCAT
This sequence comes from Flavobacteriales bacterium, assembly GCA_015665275.1. Classification (GTDB taxonomy): domain Bacteria; phylum Bacteroidota; class Bacteroidia; order Flavobacteriales_D; family Crocinitomicaceae; genus UBA4466. The sequence continues at coordinate 56,419 of JADFAL010000045.1, forward strand.
ACCGTAATCGGGTTGGTTAAATTTATTCGCGATAAACTGGCGAACAATTTCAACGCCATTTACCTCATCGCCGTGTATTCCAGCACTAACAAGTACACAAGGACCATCTTTTTTGGCGCGACTTACAATTACAGGAACTTCAATTTTAGTTCTCGTGTGAAGTCGTGCAATTTCAAGACTCAAATGATGCGTTTTTCCCGGTCGAATAATTTCGCCAAGTACCTTTATCTCTTCAGGCATCTGTGTGTTAAATTAAATTTGTCCTTTTCAGACTGCTTCAACATTTAAAGTCCGTTGATTCGTCTATCAAAAAGTGATTTTAGCAATCAA
>JADFAL010000014.1 GCA_015665275.1 Flavobacteriales bacterium
AGAATCGATATTCCGCTACAAAAGAGGTTCGAGTCGTTGCCAATAATTCGTCCTCATTGAATCCGCGTTGTTCCGTTAATCCTCCGAATCGGAATACTTCGTTCTGAAATATTTCGTCGGCAATGTAGAACTCGGTGTTGTTCGCGAATCGGAGTACGTGTCGTTTATACAAAGGAACAAACCACTCCACTTCCAACTTTCCTCGGAACGTAGTAGATCGAATCACTTGGGCAGAGTCATTTCGTTGTGAATTTCGACTACCAACGCTGGATTCTGCGTCCAATCGAAATCCTCGTGTTGGATTGGGAAGATAATCTACACGGTTGGAACTAAATGCGAGCCCGTAGTTGTTGGATTGCGTATTCCCCAAGTTTGAGTAGGTTGGATTGTTAGCACCTCCGGACAAAACACTCGATGTTAAAGTTTGATAGTAAGCCTTCACGTAATTTCCTCGACTTAAAAAATACTGTGCGCCGATGTTACCATTCAATTCAAGGAACGAAGTGTCTCGTTTGTACAAATCGAATTTTCCATCAATACCAAACGAAGTTCCGAAGAGGAATGGATAGTTTAAGCGAGAGGTCAACGATTGCGTTTGATCGCGAATGCTCTGCCATCGAATATTGAGAAGTTCGCCTCGCTTTAGGATGTTCATCAAACGCAAATTCAAATCTCCGGTAATTTGCAGTCGTTCCGAAATAGGATCGGGTTGCAGTCCAACCACACCGTTAAATGAACTAATCGCAACGGATTCCACATACACAAAGAGTTCCGCTCCCTTCTTGGTAAAGAGTATTTCATGGGGACGAATCTCTTTTAGAAAAGGAACTTGAGTAATGGCACCTGTGATTTGGCGTAAGCTTTTTCTGTTGTAGACATCGCCTTCGGAAATTCCAATCAAACTTGACAAGTATTTCTGGCCAACGGCCGTATCTCCTTTTATATGAATCTTCTTCCAGGTAAATAATGGACCGCGATCAATTTTGATATCCGCAGTTATGTTGGCCCCATCAATCTTTACGGAATCCAAACGGACGCTTGAGAGAGGATATCCATTATCCAAATAGGCGTTGTGAATGCGTTGTAGATTGTTGCCCAGTTCTTTTGGGGTGAGTGGTAATTCTGCCAGAAATTTTTCAGACAGTCGGGCATTCCTTCTCACAAAGGTAATTTCGTCTTTCGGCAGGTTGAGCATTGCGGATTCGTATGCGTTTCCCAGATAGAAGAAAACCACCGCCGATTTTTTTGCGTATTGAACAGAATCAATGGAAGCAAGAAGGAAACCATCATTTATGGCGCTTTGCCGAACATTTCGCATGTACGTTTCAGCTTGAATACTGTCTCTGAATTTGGTTTCTGGATGTTTGATGAATGACTTTAATGGCGAACCTTTCCACGCAACGATGTAGTCCTTTTGCCCGTAAACAGACAAGGGAAGAAGCAGTAGAAGTAAGATGCGGAAATTGCTCATCGAGATAGAAACGTACGGAAAATTACTTTATTCCTTGTAAATATTGAAAAATGCTTCGTAATGGAAGGTCTTCATTCTTGTATTCTTTGGTTATCGTCTTGAATTATGAATCTCCTTTAAGTCGGAAGGGCTCCATTTCTTCGTTAATAACTCTTCGTTTATATTCCGATTTGTGAACCATTCGATTTCTGAGAAATATTCTTGATCTACTGATAGCCTGAGGCTTGTGGCACGATTTATGCCATGAAAATGAGTGATTATCACCTTGTTGTGGATAAGATTATTTCGAGGAACATACAATTTATCGTAGATTTGTCGTTATATTGGTACACAACAATCTTAATAAACCTTATAATTCAAACAGCATGAAAAGAGTAATGGCCATTGCGTTCCTTGGACTTACATTGACTGCTTTATTAGCAGCATGTGGTGGTTCAGGAGGTGGGCACTGTGATGCTTACGGAAATAAAAGTGGAAGCGTTCAGCAACATTCTGATCAACTTCCTTCTTAATCCACGCAAGTAAAAAGAAATTAAAAAAGCACCGATCACTCGGTGCTTTTTTTATGCCTTAACTTTTGATAAAGCAAATGTGTATGTTTGACTCAGACCTGTTGCCTGTTAAACCTCTTCGTTAATTATTGTACTTGGAAAGCAATAGAATAGTTTGCCATACTGTCATCTACAAGGATGTAGTTCTCAAGTGAACGCAATTCATCACAACCATCGTTACATTCTTGAACTGTCATTGTGTAAAGCGCTGAATTTGCCATCGGGTTCGTAGTCAATGCGCGATCAATCGAAGCATCACATTTTACTTGCAAACCGTAACCAATAATGTTGTACTGGTTAAAATCAAGAGCCTGACGTGTTACACCACCATCAAAACTTACCTCAAACCAATCTTGCTGTGTTTGCGGAGAGTTAGCGGTAATATGCATACCATTCGGGAATGAACCAAGAAGTCCTCCTGAAGCTGGGTAGATAATTATCTTTTGATCTCCAACCTCTGTTATGATTGGTCCGGAAAATGTATCTTCTTCTGGAATATTACAATTCTTCTTACATGAAACAGTTGTCATTAAAACTGCTGATAATCCGACTGTAAATAGTAACGCTTTTTTCATAGTTGGTTGAAAATTATGTGTATCCGGCATTTAAGCCGCAGCTAATTTATTTAATTTTTACGAGGTATAAAACTATTTTTTGCGTAATTCAAAGTTACGTCCTAAATAAACCTTTCGAACCTGTTCGTCTGCTGCCAATTCTTCTGCCGTTCCTGATTTCAATATATCACCTTCAAAAAGCAGGTAAGCCCTGTCTGTAATGGAAAGTGTCTCTTGAACGTTGTGGTCTGTAATTAAGATTCCAATATTGCGTTCACGAAGCTCAGATACAATGCCCTGAATGTCCTCTACCGCTATGGGGTCGACTCCTGCAAATGGCTCATCCAAAAGAACAAATTTTGGGTCGGTGGCAAGAGCTCTGGCAATTTCGGTTCTACGCTTTTCTCCTCCAGATAGACGGGCTCCCTGGTTTGTACGCACATGCTGCAAGCTAAAATCATTTAGCAGTTGCTCCAGTTTCTCCATGCGCTCTTTTTTAGAAAGCTTTCCCATTTCCAAAATAGCCAGAACGTTATCTTCTACGCTGAGCTTTCGAAATACGGAAACCTCCTGAGGCAAATACCCAATTCCAAGTTGCGAACGCTTGTACATTGGATACCCGGTGATATCTGTATCGTCCAGAAATACGCGCCCTGAGTCTGGAGTTACCAGTCCAACAATCATATAGAACGAAGTCGTTTTTCCGGCTCCATTCGGACCTAACAAACCTACAATTTCACCTTGATTAACTTCTACGCTAATTCCTTTCACAACGTCGCGCCCTCGGTACGACTTCTTTATTTCTTTCGTGTGTAATTTCATGATGCTTAGAAGTTAATCGCGTAGCGCGCCCGTATTCCAAAGTTTGCAATGTTTTGAATTGGCACGTTTGGCGCTGTATGAGTGAGGCGCCAGAATACGTCTACACGACCAATCTTCAATATGTTTTCCAATCCCATGCTGACCTCAACGTAAGGAATATTGTCAAATTGTCTTGTGAACGAAGGTAAGTACATTTCTTGCAAGTGACGGTCATCAATCCACCCAATTGCAGCTCGGGCACTGGTTACCAATCGCATTTTTGCTTTTCGCACCCATGGAATACGATCTAGGAAGAAACCGTCCCAGTGGTTTTCAATCAAGGCAGTTACGTATCGATCTGAAATGAATTCAAAGAAGTCCATTTTATTAAAGGTGTTCAATTGAAGCCAGTACGATTGATTCCCTTCATGTACTTTTAAGAACGGATAAGCCGCTGTCCCAAAGATGTATCCGAAATTGACTCCATAGAGCATTCGGCCAAGGAATCCCAAACGGGCATTGTGCTCTAGAACGAAATCTAATTTCTGATAATTGTAATCGCCTCCGAATAAATCTTTGATTCCAAATACTCCCTGAATAGATAAGATTGGATATTTCGAACGAACCGATGTGCGATCAAACGAACCGGAAATGAATTCTTCATTTTTCGCCCAGCGATAGCGGAATGTTACTTCACTCGTCTGGATTTGATGTAAGGTATCGTTCAGTCCTGTTGTGGAATTCGGACGGACGTAATTTACCAATCCAAGCGCTGTAAACTCTTTCCATTCAAAACCACCGTACAGAATCACATCTTTTCGGATGTCTTTCTCTAGGTTAATTCCCGTTCGTTCTACAAATGTCAATCGATCCAATGGTCCGGTACGTAACAATGTGCCAAATGTTGATCCAATTGCTGCAGCATCAGGAGATTGACCGATTTGTTCAATGTCGTAGGAATAATAGCCGGTGAGCATTCCTCTTTTCTTTGGTGTTATATTGAAGCGAACCGATGTTCCATATTTAAAGCGTTTATCACCAAAGCCATAGGCAAGTCTTCCTCCTAACTCAATACGTCGGCTGAAATTATTCGATGTTCGCACAGCCAAGGCAGTTCTGAATTTTTCGACTGGGTTGAATGTTATCAAAGAGAAGGCACTTCCAACCTCAATTTTTCCGAGTGGATAATAACCAGTGGTGGCCAAATAGATGACATTTTTCAGTACGTTAAAGAACCGCAGATCATTCAAGGAATCAATCATGTTATCAATGCCTTGTTCTTGTTCGGAAAGTGGTTCGTGCCTGACTTCTGCCCAATATTCATCCGACCTGTGATCGGCACTGTCCAGTATCTCAACGGTGGTGGCAGATTGATAAAACGCATCCGGCCGAGCGTGATTGACCACAAAATTCTTTCGAGTAGAATGCCTTCTCCCGAAGAAACCGTATACGTTGGATTTCTTGGTAACCTTGAGGTCCGCCACCATTTTTTCACTGGTAAGCATCCAAATTTCTGGAGCTACCTGATCAAACTTATGTTCAATTTGAAGTGCTTGTATGTAGTTGATATTTGCTGATTCGGAAACATTCATCGTCACTTTCTTTACAGCGTAGGTGGTATCGTGAATCCACATATCGCCCAGAAAGGTCATGTCGCCTTCACGTTTGGGTACAAAACGAAGTTGGTAGCACCATTGATCGTCAATGAAACTGGAATCCTCTAGATAGAACTTGTAGAAATTCTTCGCAAAATTCGCCGCTGGACTCACGAATTGCTTGTTGAACATGTTCAAGTAATTGTCATAGATATTGAAATCCAGATACATGTCGCCTAGAAACTGGTTGAGTTGTAAGTTTTCAACCCCGCTTATGCGTGTCGCTTTCACGACTTCTTTTTTCTTCTTCGGGTTGTTCTTGAAGTAGTAATCAGAAACAGATTCGCTCAAAATTACCGGAAGATAACTCTTACCGTTATCCGCGGAATCCAAATAATCGGTAATTAGGTCCATGCGTTTTACGATGTCGCGCTCAATAAATTTATCGCCAATATTGTTGACATCCAGTTGCACTTTATTGTACACCTCGTATTCGTACGATCCTAACTTCTCCTTGTTATTCGCGGGTTTGTTTTGAACCATTCTTCGGTGCAATACATCCGAAGGGCGTTCGTCTGGAGCCTTCACCATCACCGGGCCGATTTCTGTTTGAATCAATTCCAGTGTGATGTTAATTTCCTGAGCAACATCCTTTTGCACTGCTATCGTTTGTGGAATGTAACCCGAATACCGGACGATGATTGAATCTGTAGCGTAATACGTCTCAAGATAATAGGCGCCGATAGAATCAGTGAATGTTCCGATTTTTGCATCGCGGAATTGGACCTTGACATAGGGCATAGGTTCACCAGTGTCACCGTCAGTGACAACACCTTTCACGATCGTTTTTTGACCAAATGAAATGCCGCTTAATAGCAGAAAGAATGCTAGTAGTACTCGATGCATGGTTCCTTTATAGCAATAGTAAATTAACGAAGAAATTACCGAAACTGTGCGTCGTTACGACTGATTTTTTCGTTGTTTTTCAACACGCTTAGAAACGAGGATCCCTACTTCGTAAAGAATTAGAATTGGAATTCCAACAATCACCTGACTGATTAAGTCCGGTGGCGTGATAAATGCCGAGAGAATAAGTATGGCAATAATCGCGTGTTTTCTGTACTTCTTGAGGAAGTCTGGCCCAAGAATTCCAATTTTCGTCAATAGATAAGATAACACAGGAAGTAAGAAGAGTAATCCAGAGTAGAATACGGTTGAAAGGACCATGCTCATGTACGAATTGATCGTGAAAATATTCTCAATCTGATCCGACATCACATAGCCACCGAAGAACTGAATACAAAGCGGGGCTACTACAAAGTACCCAAAGGCAATTCCGGTAAAAAACAAAAGCGTTACATATACAATGATGCCTTTTGCTACTGATTTTTCATTTTGTCGAAGTCCAGGTTTTATAAATCCCCAGAATTGATAGAAAACGAAGGGAAATGCCAGTACAAAGCCTCCCATGATACTCATCATCAAGGCGTAAGAAAATTGTCCGGTGACGGTAGTGCTTTGCATTTTAACGGGAACATTTTCCACACAAACGCCCACCAAATCGCACATCATGGCGAATGTCGGAAAGTTCTTGTAGCGCATATTCAAGAAGAGATTTTCAAGAATCCACTCCTGGAAAATCCAAAGAACTATCGCAATAGCGATAATGGCAATTGCAGAGCGCACCAGTCTCCACCTCAATTCCTCGAGATGCTCTAAAAAAGACATGCGTTTTTCATCTGCCATAGCGACGACAAAAATAGCGAATCGTACCCAATATATCGTCTATTTCTTGTGTGTGAATTATTTTAAAAGGTGTGATGACCGATGTTAAAAAATTGTGTAACTTAGATAGGATATAATGCTATAATATTTTCACTACATGGACTTAAAACAAGCATTGAAATCGTATTTCGGCTTCGATAGTTTTAAAGGGGAACAAGAGGAGATCATCCACAATGTCCTCAATGGAAAGAATACCTTCGTAATTATGCCTACTGGTGGTGGTAAGTCCATGTGCTATCAGTTGCCCGCCATTATCTCGGAAGGAACTGCCATCGTTGTTTCTCCTCTGATTGCATTGATGAAGAACCAAGTGGATGCAGTTCGCCATGTAAGTAATGATGAGTCTATTGCACACTTTCTTAATTCATCGTTGACAAAAACGGAGATAACCCGAGTTAAGAATGATATTATTGACGGTAAAACGAAGTTGCTCTATGTAGCGCCGGAGTCACTGATCAAGACGGATAACATCGATTTTCTAACTTCTGTAAATATTAGCTTTTTCGCCATTGATGAAGCACACTGTATTTCTGAATGGGGGCACGACTTCCGCCCGGAATATAGACGCTTGAGAGAGATCTTTGAACGTATTTCAAATGTGCCGATTATCGCACTTACAGCAACAGCCACTCCGAAAGTTCAGTATGATATTCAGAAGAACTTGAATATGTTGGATGCTACGGTTTATAAATCGTCGTTTAATCGCGATAATTTGTATTACGAGATTTATCCGAAGAAAGAAGTTGAAAAGCAAATCATCCGATATATTCGAACCAAAGAAGGTAAGAGCGGAATTATTTATTGTTTGAGCCGAAAGAAAGTTGAAGAAATTGCTGAATTGTTGCAAGTGAATGGAGTAAATGCACTTCCATATCACGCTGGACTAGATGCTTCAACACGCGCCAAACATCAAGATATGTTCCTCATGGAGGATGTGGATGTAATTGTAGCAACCATTGCCTTTGGAATGGGAATTGACAAACCGGACGTACGCTTTGTAATTCACCATGATATTCCGAAATCACTAGAAAGTTATTATCAGGAGACTGGGCGTGCTGGACGCGATGGAGGAGAAGGAGAGTGTATTACTTTTTATCGCTACAAAGACGTTGAAAAACTTGAGAAATTCCTTCAGGGAAAACCAGTTGCGGAACAGGAAATCGGGCGACAACTTCTGAACGAAATTGCCTCCTATTCTGAAACTTCCGTTTGTCGCCGAAAAATGATTTTGCATTATTTTGGTGAAGAGTTTGATGAGAAAAGATGTAATGAAGGTTGTGATAACTGCAAGAATCCGCGAAACAAGTCAGAAGGGAAGGATTTTGTAGTGAACTTACTCAAGACAATAGATGCTTTAAATGAGACGCAACGGTCCAAGCATTATTGCGCATTCCTTGCCGGAAAAGTTACGGCGGACATCAAAGCGTACAGGCACGATCAACACGAGTTATTCGGAGTTGGAAAAGAAAAAGACGAACATTTCTGGAATGCGGTAATTCGTCAGTCGGTAGTAACTGGTTTAGTCCGAAAGGATATTGAGACATATGGTGTTCTTAAATTGACCGATGAAGGACATAAGTTCATTGAAGCTCCAAAGTCGTTTATGTTGATTGAAGAGCGCGACTATTTAGTGATTGATGACGAGCCGGTAGTACAAACCAACAAAGGAGGTGCTTTCGATGAAGCGTTATATACCCAGTTGGTCGAATTGCGAAAAACGCTTTCAAAGAAGATGGATGTGCCTCCATTTGTAATTTTTCAGGAACCTTCCTTGAAAGATATGTGCTTTCAATACCCGACGAGTATCGAGGAATTAACGAATATTCAAGGTGTTGGGAACGGAAAAGCCACACGTTACGGAGCACCGTTCGTTCGGTTGGTAAAAGATTATGTAGATCAAAACAACATCGAACGTCCGCACGATATGGTTGTGAAGTCTGTTGTAAATAAGTCTGGATTGAAAGTAAAGTTGATTCAGAATATTGATCGAAAGCTTCCGTTGGAAGATATCGGAAACGCGCAAGGAAAATCTGTAGACCAAATCATTGATGAGATTGAAGCGATTGTTTCTTCGGGAACTCGTGTGAATATCAACTATTACATCGACGATATCTTGGACGAAGACAATCAAGAGGAAATCTATGATTACTTTTCTGAAGCGGAATCCGACGATTTGATCGAAGCGTACAATGAGTTCGATGGTGATTATTCTGAAGAAGAATTACGATTGATGCGGATCAAGTTTATGAGCGAAATGGCAAACTAGTTCTTCGTCAGAACAAATAAGTGTCCAATTCCATTTTCCTGAAATTGAATTTTTAAGTCGTCTTTGCTAACAACATGAATGGTATTGCTGACAGTTTCTGAATTCACAGGACTCGTGAATGTCAATTCGAAAGATTTCGATTTCTCTCCAACAATAGTCAAGTCTCCCTAACGGTTCACGGGAATCCAATTAGCACCGTCGTTATAGCTGAAATTTTCAATGTAGTTCAGATTTGCATTGCCCAAATCTTCAAACGTAATTGTCCCTTGCGCAGGAAATTCTGTTCTGAATCCAACTCCTGTGATTTGTGTGTAGCTATAAATCGTCCAAGTGCCATTCATCTGTTTGGCGTGCTTCTTTTGCTTGTCGCATCCAAGAGCAACGAAAACGAGTAAAAATATGAACAAGAACTTTTTCATGATCAACTGAATGGTGCTAGTGCCATCATTTGAATTCCAATTCGAAGTGATTCTGGATCAATATCAAATCTAGGAGTATGGACTCCATGAACAATCCCTTTTTCTTCGTTTCGAACGCCCAATCGGAAGAAACACGCTGGAACTTCTTGAGAATAGTACGAGAAGTCCTCGGCAGTCAATCGTATAGGCAAATCATGCACGACTTCAGCTCCCAAATACTCTTTAGACAGTTCTCTCATGTTGGCTGTTGTTTCTGGGTCATTTTCCAAATAAGGATACCCACGACTGATGTTTAAATCTACTTCGGCCCCGTTGGATTTTGCAATGCTACGGATACTGTTTTCAATTAACGCCAATGCTTCTTCTCGCCAAGGTTCATTCATCGTTCGGAAAGTTCCCTTTATATGCGCCGTTTCAGGAATAATATTCGTTGCGCCTAATGCTTCGAAGTGTCCGAACGAAAGAACACAAGGTATTTTTGGATCACATTTTCTACTGACGATTTGTTGAAGCGAAGTAATTATTTCAGCCCCAGTAAAAATAGGATCGATACAACGATGTGGCGTTGCTCCATGGCCCCCTTTTCCTTTGATGGTCAAATGAACTTCATCGCATGAAGCCATGTACAAACCTTCTTTGAAACCCAGGTGCCCGGTTTCCATATCTGGAAAAACGTGCAGTGCGTAAATACGATCTACTTTTGGATTTTCCAATGCGCCATCACGAATCATGTAAGTCGCTCCGCCAGGATTTTTTTCTTCTCCGGGTTGAAAGATTAGTTTCACTGGGTGCGGAAGTTCGTTTCGAATTTCGTGTAAGATTTCCGCTGCGCCCAACAAGACGGATGTATGCACATCGTGCCCGCAAGCATGCATCACTCCGTCAACTTTCGACTTATACGGAACATCGTTTGCTTCTAAAATGGGTAGAGCATCCAAATCTGCTCTGAGGGCCACACATGAAGCATCGGCATCGTGATGGTGTCCTCTAATAATTCCTACGATTCCTGTTTCTCCAACGCCGGTTTGATGTGCTACTCCAATAGCGGAAAGCTGTTCGCTTACAAACCGCATCGTTTCGTGTTCTTGATACGATAGTTCTGGGTTTGCATGCAAGTGTTCGCGGTATCCTCTTACCTTTTCGTAAATTCGATCTGCAGCGGATTTTATGTGATTCTTAATTTCAGAAGTCATTGTTCAAAGTCTTAATTCCTGAGGTAATCATGCGAATGGAAACGTAGGCCATGAGCAACCCGAAGACCAATTTCACAATGGATGGATTAATTCTCAGTGCCAATTTTGAGCCGATATAACCGCCAGCAACAAAAGTCAATGCAATGACCATCCCGAATTTCCAGTTTATATTTCCAGAAACCCAATAATTTCGAACCGCCAATATTCCAACGGGCAGTAACAAAACGAACAAACTCGTTCCTTGAGATTCGTATTGCGACATACTAAAAGCGTACATCAATGCTGGTACGATAATAACACCACCACCAATACCGACAAATCCACTAAGAATTCCGGCTCCAACACCGATGCTAATAAGGATTAAAAGCGTTTGCGTTTCCATAGGATAAAAGTACGGAATTTACTGCACCATTAAATTACATCCTCGCACATCGGAATGATCGAAGCGCCCCATAATTTCAAATCCGTTTTCGTGAAGTTTCCCTAGATCTTGCGTTTCAATGAATGAACAACTGTAAAGATTCGCTAGGTCGATGATATTGATCCCTCCCGTTTTACCATTGGCAATATAGTGGAATGGGTCGTTAACTTCTCGAATTAAGATCCGCATGGTGTGCCCCGGAACAAACAAACCGTCCCTTGCACTGTACCCCTGAGATAGTAATTCCGTCATGCCGTACTCAGAGGAAATATTTTCGCAATTCAAACCAGTTTTCAAGCTTTGATGCAACTCAGCCTTGGTCATTTCCTTTCGTCGTCCTTTCATACCTCCGGTTTCAATAATAGTGGCTTTGGATAAATCTGGATTTCTCATAGCGAGATCTAGAAGTGCGTAGGAAACTCCAAAAATTACGACTTGTTTACCAAGTGACGTGGCTTGCTGATAGCGTTCTATTAAAGCGTCGTATTCGCTCAGAAAAAAACCAGAAAGTTTTGATTGGGAATTCTGAATCAATTGATCTACCATAAATACCAGACTCGATTCTCCTTGTTCCAAGTAATTCGGAAGCAAAGCGAGAATGACTTGATCGTTAGGATTGCCAATTTGGTTCTGGTAAATTTTCTGGAAGGTATGCCGATACAGATCCTTGAATGCAACGAAGTGCGTGCTTCGCTCACCTCCAGTACCACTGCTTTTGAAAAGTACTTCTGGCTCAAAATTGTTGGCGATAATCTGGTGACTTTTGAAAAACCGGATGGGTAGAAATGGAATCTGTTCTAGAGTAGATGGGTTGGTTCTTCCTGAGTAATTGCAATATTCTCTATAGTCTGGCACGTTCTCATATTGAAATCGGAAAACGTCCAAAGCCAACGATTCAAAATCGGAGCTATCAAAATTGCGTATACGTTCTTCCAGCGGATGCATGGATCAAAGGTAAGAAGAAGGATTAAAGCGTCATACCAACAATGACAGCCGTCAATAAACAGGCGATAGTTCCTCCAATTAGTGCACGAACGCCCAATTTGGAAAGCAATCCTTTTCTCGTAGGAACAAGTGATCCGATACCACCGATTTGGATTCCAATGGACGCGAAGTTGGCGAATCCACAGAGCATGTATGTGCTCATGATGATTGATTTTTGTCCAATCATACCTGCTTCTTTCATTTCACCCAATCGAGGATAGGCAACGAATTCGTTCAAGATGGTTTTGGTTCCAAGAAGTTCTCCAACATAGACGGAATCCGCCCATTCAACCCCCATCATCCAAACTATCGGGCGACAAGCATATCCCAGAAGGAATTCAAAAGACAATCCGGAATAAACACCGCCTGCCGCGATTGCTTCATTGGCGCCAGATAGATCTCCTACCCAACTCAAAAGACCGTTACCAAGAGCCATCAATGCGGTAAAGACCAAAAGCATGGCCCCAACATTTACGGCAAGTTTTAGTCCATCGGTTGTTCCATTTGAGATGGCTTCCAAAGCATTAACACCAATCTTCTCTTTGGAGATCGCCATCTTTTCATTGATCTCATCTGTTTCTGGAACTAGAATTTTAGCTGCGATAATAGCAGCTGGTGCAGAAATAATGGATGCAGTCAAGAGGTGTTTCGCAAAGAATGCCTGTTGTACCGGGTCGTCTCCGCCAAGGAAGCTGACATAGGCCGCAAGTACACCTCCTGCAATGGTTGCCATTCCACCAGTCATCAAACACATCAATTCGGATTTGGTCATTCCTAATAAATAGGGTTTTACCAATAGCGGTGCTTCTGTTTGTCCTAAGAATACGTTTCCTGCTGCCGCCAAACTTTCTGCTCCGGATAACTTCATGAAACGTTTCATTACCCATGCGAAAACATACACGATTTTCTGAAGAATGCCCCAGTAATAGAAGAGACTTACCAATGCTGAGAAGAAAATAATGGTTGGTAACACTCTAAATGCAAAGTTGCCCAGTGCGGAATCCATGACACCGCTGGCCATGTTTGCGAAGAGAAATTCTACTCCGTCGTCAGTATATGAAATGAGTTCAACGAACTTCCCGCTAATCCAACTAAATGCTCCTTCTACAAAAGGAACTTTCAAAACCAAAAAAGCAATGATAAACTGAAGCGCGACGCCTTTTCCTATCAAACTCCAATTAATCGCTTTTCGATTCGTACTAAACAAATAAGCGATGAAGATCAAGAAGGCCATGCCCAACAAACCACGGATTACGGACATGAAATTGAAACTCATGCCAGTGTCTGTATTCATTTTAGTTGCTTGATAAACAACTGTATTGATTCCATCTCCCTTGAAAATGATTCCCGTCTTTTTTCTCGAAATGGTCAAGTTTTGAACTCCAATCTCCTGAATCAATGAATCGCCAATAGTAGTTGCTACGTGGGCACCATCGCTAAAATGAAGAATTTTCGAAGAGCTACCTTCTCGGACCAGTACGGTTGAGTCGATGCTTTGAGTAATGTCGAGATCCTGAACCAAGCGAAGGCTCTTGCCGTCTAATGACCATGCACCTTTAATAGTGTCTTTGGTTTTTCCGAAGTTATGTTTGAATTGGTCTCCGGTAAATTCAATGAAGTGCTTATTTCTCTTTGTATTCCATGTGCCTTCTAGACTTTTGGGATCAACTGACCCCTGTGCCGTTGCCGTCAAGTGGCCCAAAAGAAGAATGGGGAGTAGTAGTATGTAGGAAAGTTTATTCAATGTTAGTTGCTTGCGCGCCTATTTAGTTCATCTCGAATTTTCGAAGCAAGCTCATAGTCTTCGTTGTCGACTGCTTCTTGCATTTTCTGATTGAGCTCATCGTCCGTAAGTGATTCCAGCGTTCCTCCACTTTTAACGGGTTCCTCCTCCATGCTTTCGGCAATAAGATCTTCTTCGCCCTCGCTTTCGTCCAGCATTATACCGGCACTTGAAAGAATGGATTCATAAGTAAAAACGGGACAATTGAATCGAACACCAATGGCAATAGCATCGGAAGTTCGTGCATCAATCTCTAATGTTTGGCGATTTAGTTCGCATACCAATTTGGAATAGAAGATTCCCTCGACCAAATTGTAAATCACCACTTCTTTCACACCGATCTCAAAGGCCTGTGCGAAATTTTTAAATAAGTCGTGCGTCAACGGACGGGTAGGGACCATTTTTTCTAACTCGATAGCAATCGCTTGAGCCTCAAAACCACCAATTATAATCGGTAGGCGTCGTTTCCCATTGGCTTCAGAAAGCACAAGGGCATAGGCGCCGGATTGCGTCTGGCTGTATGAAAGTCCAACAATTTCGAGTTTTATTTTTTCCATGGTGCGCCTTGGCGTTTCAAACAATCAGGGAAGCTTTTGCGGCTTCCCTGACAGCATAAAAATACTACTTCTAATTAATTAGCTGCTTTGAAGTTCTTCACAGCTTCCGTTAATCTTGGAATTACTTCGAAGGCATCTCCGATAATTCCGTAATCCGCAGCTTTAAAGAATGGTGCTTCCGCATCGGTGTTTACTACAACGATTACTTTTGAACCGTTTACTCCCGCAAGGTGTTGGATCGCTCCTGAAATCCCTGCAGCGATGTATAGGTTCGGGCGAATGGCAACTCCAGTTTGTCCAACGTGTTCATGGTGAGGACGCCATCCGATATCTGCAACCGGACGAGAACAAGCTGTCGCAGCTCCTAGTTCTGTTGCAAGTTCTTCAATCATTCCCCAGTTTTCAGGACCTTTCAATCCTCGACCTGCAGAAACAACCAATTCAGCTTCTGGCAATGGAATATCACCTTCCGGCTTTTTCGTTTCAATTACTTTAATAGCCGCTTCACCAGCATTACCGCTAAACTCTTCAACGCTACAGGCGCTTCCACCAGCTTCTGGTTGCAAGCTGTTTGGTAACAGAGAGATGATTTTAGTGTCCGTATTTACTTCAACGAATCCGTAAGCTTTCCCCGAGAATACGTTGACTTTTACTTTGTTTCCTTCCGGTACTGCGATAGCTCCACTTACCAATCCGGCTTTTAATTTCACAGATACACGCGGCGCTGCTGATTTCGCAATGAAGTCATGCGAGAATACAATAGTTGAGGCTCCTGCTGCTTCAGCTGCTGCCTTCACTACATTTGCAATCTGTCCCGGATCGTTTGATGTCACCGAGCGATCTACCAATACTTTTCCAGCACCGTACTCACCCAACGAAGCCAATGTTGCTTCATCTGCACCTCCTGTGGTAACAACGGTTACGTCGCCACCCAATTTCTTTCCATAAGTAACAACTTCCAAAGCAGCTTTCGCTAAGCCGTTATTACTGTTGATATATACTAATGTTGACATAGTTTTTTCTTTTCGTGGAAAGCTGAAAGTTTGAAAGTTGAAAGAAATCCTTCTACTTTCCACTTTAGGCTTTCCGCTTAATTAAATGACTTTCGCTTCGTTGTGTAGTAACTCTACCAATTCGTCCATATTCTCAGGATCAATCATCTTACACTCCGATTTTGCCGGTGGCAATGAATAGCTTGTGAAAGAAGTCAAAGCCTGGATATCTGCCGGAGCAACGACATTCAATGGTTTTGTACGTGCGGCCATAATTCCGCGCATATTTGGAATACGTTGTTCCGCCATTCCTTTGGCACAAGAAACAACTGCAGGTAATGCTACTTCAACCGTTTGAATTCCTCCAACGATTTCTGTATCCAATGTCGCAGTTGAACCACCTACTTCCATACGAGATGCTAGTGAAACAAATGGAACATCCATTCCTTCAGCAATCATTCCTGCAACTTGAGATCCGTTGTAGTTGATTGTTTCTTTCCCTGTCAACACCAAATCAAATCCATTTGACTTTGCATATTCGGCAATTTGCATTGCTGTATAATATGCGTCTGTCGGCTCGGCATCAATGCGAACGGCTTCGTCTGCTCCAATAGCAAGAGCTTTTCGGATAACGGAATCATCCGCAGCAGAACCCACTGTAATAATAGATACGGATCCACCTCCAGCTTCTTTCAATTCAAGAGCACGAACCAAAGCGTACCATTCGTCATATGGATTGACAATATATTGTACTCCGTTCTCGTCAAACTTCGTATCGCCGTCTGTGAATGCGATCTTCGAAGTAGTATCCGGAGATTTACTTATACATACAAGAATTTTCATGAAATTTTCGCTTTAAAATCGAACGCGAAAATAGTAAAATCTAAGGGGAAAAAGTAGCGTAAAGCGCAGAGAAATAGGATCAAATTGAAATTATTGGAGACGTATGAAGCATTTTTACTTGAAATCGCATCATGATTGCTTAATTGTAGCGTAAAATGAAAATCTCTAAATACTTCATGTACATTGCAATTGGTAGGGATTTAAATACTTATTGTTCAAAATACCCTAAGTGCAATAATTATTTCTTTTTTGTGATTCATGAAATTTGTACATTTGACTTCCGATTTAGTCTTAATTTTGACTGTGTAAATTACGAAAATGAAAACATTACAATTCCGCGAGGCTTTAAGAGAGGCGATGTCAGAGGAGATGCGTGCCGATAAAAACGTATTTCTAATGGGTGAGGAGGTAGCAGAATATAATGGGGCCTATAAGGTGTCTCAAGGTATGCTCGACGAATTTGGTCCCGACCGTGTAATTGATACTCCAATTGCTGAGTTAGGATTTTCTGGAATTGCAGTTGGAGCTTCCATGAATGGATTACGCCCGATTGTTGAATTCATGACATGGAACTTTGCAATTTTAGCAGCCGATCAAATCATCAACAGTGCAGCAAAGATGTTGCAGATGTCTGGTGGTCAGTATCACTGTCCAATTGTATTTCGTGGAGGAAACGGTACTGCGGGACAGTTGGGAGCAACACACTCTCAAAGCTTCGAGTCATTCTATGCACACGTTCCAGGTTTGAAGGTGATTACGCCATCGAATCCTTACGATGCTAAAGGCTTGTTGAAGGCTGCAATTCGTGATGAGGACCCTGTTGTTTTTCTTGAGTCAGAGAAAATGTACGGAGATAAAGGAGAAGTTCCTGAAGGAGAATACATCATTCCAATCGGTGTTGCAGATATCAAGCGCAAAGGACATAGCGTAACTATCGTGACATTTGGAAAAATTATCAAAGTAGCTCAAAAAGCGGCGGCGGCGTTGGCTCAAGAAGGGATTGAATGTGAAATCATCGACTTGAGAACAGTGCGTCCAATCGATTATGCAGCAGTAGTGGATTCTGTAAAGAAAACCAACCGTTGTGTTGTTGTGGAGGAGTCTTGGCCGTTAGCATCCATTTCTTCTGAAATTGCTTACCATTTACAACGATATGCATTCGATCATTTGGATGCTCCCGTAATGCGCGTTACTCAAACGGATACGCCATTCGCATTTTCACCAACATTGATTGAGGAAGCACTGCCAAACGTAGAGCGAATCGTGAATGCGGTGAAATCTACATTGTACAGAAACTAGAATTCACAACATAAAAATACAGAGGAGGTCATTTGGCCTCCTTTTTTTATGCGTATAAATGGCGCTTACAAGTTGATAGCTAATGCCTCAACCGAAATTCATGTAGCTCGTTTTCCCGAAATCCACAATTTTTTTAAGAGCGATTCAGCATGAATTGACACACATAACGCACATGTGTTTCTCAAATGATTCGTGAATTGTCCCAAGGGATATCTCGCGATTTTAAAAACTAAACAATGCATAATCAATAGTATAAGTATTGCTAATTAAAATGTGAACAAAGCTTATGCTTAGTAACGGTAGTTTTGTGCCAACTAAATTAAAATCACTAAATATGAAGAAATTACTAATTGTTGTGAGAATCATTCTCATGGGTAATACGGCTAAGGCTCAGGATTATTATCACGGTCTTGGAGGTCAAATAAACTACGGTTTGTTTAAAAGCAACTTTGGGATTTGACGGAGGTCGCGGGCCTTCTTTCGGATTATCGGCATATCCTTTCGCTGGGCTTTCGTTCAATACAGCAGCTGGGTCTTCACTTGGAGCAGAGTTGCCAATTGTTGGAGAGGTGCATTTTGGAGAATTTGACGATAGAGACTTCTTTATTGGTGCAGGCTTTTCAGCATCATTCACTGCTGGAGACGGAGATTTTGGTGGAGGTGGAGGTTCCATTCTCGGCCTACAATTGTCACTAGGTGGTCAGTTTGAAGCTGCAGGCAGACTGCTTGGTTTGCGCTTTGCGTACACCTAGGCGTCAATAGAAATAAAACAACAGATTTATTGGGTGTTGAGTCATTGACCAAGAAATCATTGTTCTCACTGGGTGCATATTACTTATTTGGACAGTAATTTGTAGAAATTCTAAATTCGTAAAGAGTCGTGCAAATGCTGTACGGCTCTTTTTATTTCCGTATCAAACTTGTCGCATTAATCTTGAATTCTTTCAATTCCACCGCGGCACTTCCAATATTTTGAATGTAAATCTGCATCGAATCCGCTTCGTGTCGAACATCCGGAAGATTGAATCTCAGGGTGTCGTAAATTTCAATTCCTTGCCGTCTTCCAAGTGACAACTCCATACTGTTCCAACTGTAACAATTATATCGGCTCACGCATTCCATTCTAAGAACGGTACTTTGAGCGGAATCCGCAGTCGTAAAAACCAATGGCACCTCAAGAAGAGTTTCATCTGTTTCGAAGGTTTTGTACAAGTTGATTTTACCTAAAGACATATCTCCATTTAAAGGTGGGATAGCTTTCGTTCTGCGATTATAAACCGTTCTTGATATAATTTTGAAAGGCAAGTCTTTGTCCTTTGCTAGTTGTCTTGGCCAATCTAAATCACCGCGATCAATGAGTAAATACCTGTGATGAATATCCTTAGGATCCATTTTTCCAAACACCAGCCAATAATGCTCTTTGGTCATCCGTTCGCTGTGCAATATGCCCAATCGGATTTGCTCGCTTTGATACAGGTTCAAGGTGAGGCAGAGAGCGAGGAATGTTCCAGCGCCAATTTGTCCAGTTCTTGTTCGAAGTGCATCAATGACAAAAGCCAAAGGGATCGCAAGAATCGGATAAATGTCTACCATTACACGTTGGCCGAAAGAATGAGCATACCACCAGCACTCCCAAGCACTCATTACATATATATAGATAGCGCCAAACGATACAATGGCCCAAAATAAGGTGCGGTTCTTTTTGTACATGATCCAAAAACCAACTGGGAGAATCAAAAAAAGTGGTGAGTACAGCAGCCATCCTTTTCTATAGGAGAAGAGGAAATCGTATAAATTCGGATCGCCAAGTACAATGTCTTCGGTATGGAGGTTTAAAATAACCCATTCGCCACCGACTAACTTCCAATACAGCAATTGAGGGATATTGCACAGAAGAACAACGCCTCCTAGGATGAGCATGTGTCGAACAAACTTTCGGGTCTTGCCAAGTTCTTTTAATAAGAGAAGAAATGGAATCAGCCCGAAAACCAATTGCGTCGGACGGATGCATACGGCCAAGCCGAACAAAATGGCAAAGAACCAAAAGGATCGCGCTCGATCTTCTTTGATGAATCGCATCAAATGATAAAGAGCCGCAGCATTAATGGTGAACAGATATAGATGCGGGAGATCGTATTGATAATTGAAGATGAAGTAAGTGTTCGCTCCCAACGTGACTAGAATCAATGTAATAATTGTTGCAGTTTCGCTCGCGAAGAAGTGCAGAAGCTTTCTTAAATAGAGTAATCCTAGAAATATAAACAGCAGGGCGTTTAGTTGGTAGCCTACATGGTAAGGAGTGGAAAAGCCATCGGTTGGATAGCCGCCGATTCGTGCTGCAATGTCAGAAATGGCATACGAGGGAAGCAGTGCAAATGACAATCCCATATGGTAAATATTGACGTCCGCTTTCAGATTTCTTTTCTCCAGTTGATATGCATGTGCTCTAAAACAATATTGATCCTGACGCCGCTGCATCCATTCTTGATCGAATTTCAAATCCCCTTTTTCATAGATGCGCGGTAAGTAGGAGTAATATCCGTAGCCGTCATATGCACACAAACAAGGCTTTTGTCCTGAGGTAACGTCGGAAATCTTGTCAAAGGTGGTAAATGCAAATACCATGGATAGTAGAATTACAATTTTACCAGAAAGTGTTCTGTGCCAGGACATGGGTCAAAGATAAGTTTCTTTTTACGTTATTTGTCTAGCAAAACTTCGGAGTAATTAACGAATGAATAAAGAAATTATCATGAGCGGGACGGTGCTACTTCTGGTGGCTGGCGTCTTCGTTTTTATTTCGAGGGGACTGCATCTTATGGATAGTCATAATCTTTCGGCATTTTTTCTAATGTTAGTAAGTGCAGTATTCTGTTTGTTCGTTGCGTCAACTAATTACCTTCTGCCATGGGATGAGCGATATCACGCTTTGGTTGCTAAGAATCTTATCGAACACCCATTGCTTCCAGCGCTCTATGAAAACCCAATTCTTCCCTATGATTATAAGCAGTGGGCCGGAAATCATATTTGGGTGCACAAACAGCCCGTGACTTTATGGGGGATGGCATTGAGTATAAAGTTATTCGGTACAAATGTAATTGCGGTTTGATTGCCTTCCATCTTAATGGCAATGTTTGGTGTTTTGATTACGTATTTAATTGGAAAACGATTGTTCAATCCGCGCGTGGGTTTGATAGCAGCATTCTTCTTTGCGATTAACGGGTTGATTTTGGATCTAGTCGGGGCTAGAATGGCGACAGATCATGTCGATGTGTTTTTCATGTTCTTCGTGGCATTGGCCGTTCTGTGCGCTGTTTACTTCGCTCAAACGCGAAAATTCTGGTGGAACCTCCTCTGCGGTTTATGTGTTGGAATGGCAATCCTCTGCAAATGGCTCCCAGCATTGATAGTGCTTCCTATTTGGTTGGTACTGGTCCTGCATTATAGGTGGAAATTCAAACAGTTCTTTTTTCATGGACTAGGACTAATTGCAGTGATTGTTGCTTTAGCGCTTCCTTGGCAATTGTACATTCATGCAAGTTTCCCGTTGGAAGCTATCTGGGAAAGTAAGTACAACATAATGCACCTCTATCAGGATTTAGAAAATACAGGTAAGCCATGGTATTATTATGCGGATGTCATGCGCGTGTCCTATGGCGAATTGATCTACGTCCCATTTGTTTGGTTAATCGTTCGGGCCATTCGAAAAAAGAATGATGGGAGGTATTGGGCGCTATTAATTTGGATTGTAATTCCGTTTCTTTTCTTCTCGTTCTCGGCTACGAAGTTGCAAGGGTATGTTTTGTTTTGCTCCTCCGCCTTGTTTTTGGTGACTGCAGTTTTTATAGACAGCACATTAAAGAAGGAAATTAAGTTCAAATGGAACTGGCTGCGCTACACGGTGCTAGTTCTTTTGTTCGCCTTGCCAATTCGATATAGTATGGAACGACTGAAGCCTTTCGAAAAACGCCCGGAAGTTCCTGAATGGCAATCGAGAATTGATGATTTCGCTAATACTTCCGCAAACACAAAAAATGCAGTTGTGTTCAATACAGAGCACCCGATAGAATTCATGTTTCATACTAAGGCAAGAGCTTACATTGGGATCCCGGGAGAAGGGCTCATGGACTCCTTAAGAAATGTCGGTTACCAAGTGTATCTAATCAATGAATCCGGTAGTCCGGAAAAATGGAAATAAATCGTCAGGCGCTAATTGAAGAGGAATTTATAATTTAAGTATCCACCTTCCACATTCCGTCTATAACCTTCCATAGCCATAATCAAAGTGAATATCTTGTTGAAAACTTCAATCTAATATATTTAACAGATCCAGAGTCAGATTTTTATATTTGAGTACATGAAAATCGCACCGAAAATATTCGGGATTCAGAACCACGATTTTCACTCCGATTCGAATCGGATTTTTGCTCGCAAGAAGATGTAAACATTTCAATGTGAAAAAACACGTCTTTTTTTGCGAAGTCCCTTGATTTATAAAATTATCCTTCTATCTTTGCACCCCCAAAAGTGTGTTTGGGCTGATTTTATATTAATTAAAGTTAACAGTATTTTTTATGCCAACTATCCAACAATTAGTTCGCAAAGGGAGAAAGCAGGTGGTTAAGAAATCAAAGTCTGCGGCTTTGGATTCTTGCCCTCAGCGTAAAGGAGTATGTGTGCGTGTGTACACCACTACACCTAAGAAGCCGAATTCGGCTATGCGAAAAGTAGCCCGTGTCAGATTGACCAACGGGAATGAAGTGAATGCTTATATCGGAGGTGAAGGTCACAACCTACAAGAGCACTCGTTAGTATTAGTACGTGGAGGTCGTGTTAAAGATCTTCCAGGTGTACGTTACCACATCGTTCGCGGTGCGGAAGATACAGCGGGAGTAGAAGGTCGTACTCAGCGCCGTTCGAAGTACGGAGCGAAACGTCCAAAGAAATAACCTTTTAAGCATTGAACGATGAGAAGAAGAAAAGCGAAAAAAATAGCCATCCTTCCGGATCCGAAATTCAACGATACTCAAGTAACGAAATTCGTTAATAACTTGATGTTTTCAGGAAAGAAGAACTTGGCATTCAAAATTTTCTACGATGCAATTGAAATCGTAGATGGTAAAGTAGAAGAAACAACAGGATTGGAAACATGGAAAAAAGCATTGGAAAATGTAAATCCACCAGTTGAGGTTCGTAGCCGCCGTGTTGGAGGGGCAACGTTCCAGATCCCAACTCCAGTTCGTGAGTCGCGCAAGCACTCTTTGGGTATGAAATGGTTGATCGGATACGCTCGCAAGCGCAACGAGAAAACAATGGCTCAAAAACTTGCAGCAGAAATCATTGCAGCATCGAAAGAAGAAGGTGCAGCATTCAAGAAGAAAGAAGATACGCTTCGAATGGCTGAAGCAAACAAAGCATTCTCACATTTCAGATTCTAAGAAAGATGGCAAGAGATCTTAAATTCACAAGAAACATTGGTATTGCAGCACACATTGATGCTGGAAAAACCACGACAACTGAGCGTATCCTTTACTACGGTGGTATCAACCACAAAATTGGTGAAGTACACGACGGTGGTGCAACAATGGACTGGATGGAGCAAGAGCAAGAGCGTGGTATCACGATTACTTCTGCTGCAACTACATTGAACTGGAATTACCGTGGTCAAGATTACCACATGAATATTATTGATACTCCTGGTCACGTTGACTTTACAGTAGAGGTAAACCGATCACTCCGCGTATTGGATGGTTTGGTTTTCTTGTTCTCTGCAGTTGATGGTGTAGAGCCTCAGTCAGAAACAAACTGGCGATTGGCAAACAACTACAACGTACCACGTATCGGATTCGTAAATAAAATGGACCGTCAAGGAGCTGACTTCTTGAACGTCTGTGCTCAGGTGAAAGAAATGTTGGGTAGCCACGCGTTGCCACTTCAAATCAATATCGGAGCGGAAGATGATTTCAAAGGTGTTGTTGATTTGATCAACTTCAAGGGAATCGTTTGGAACGAAGAAGACATGGGGATGACTTTCGAAGAGATTGAAATTCCTGCAGATATTATGGAGGAAGCAACACAATTGCGTGAAGAGCTTTTGGAAGCAGTTGCTGAATTCGACGACAACTTAATGGAGAAGTACTTCGAAGATCCGGAGTCTTTGACAGAGCGTGAAATCCTTGATGCATTGCGTGAAGCTACTATCGCTGGTAAAGTTGTGCCAATGATGTGTGGATCAGCCTTTAAAAATAAAGGGGTTCAGACAATGTTGGACATGGTAATGGAAATTCTTCCTTCACCAATGGACGTTGAGGCTATTGAAGGAACAAATCCTAAAACGGATGAGCCTGCTTCACGTAAGCCATCTGTTGAAGAGCCATTTGCAGCATTGGCATTTAAAATCGCAACAGATCCTTTCGTAGGTCGTTTGTGTTTTACACGTGCTTACTCAGGAGTTCTTCCAGCTGGATCATATGTAATTAACTCTCGTACTGGTAAGAAAGAGCGTATTTCTCGAATCTTCCAAATGCACGCAAACAAGCAAAATCAAATTGATGAGCTTGGTGCAGGAGATATCGCAGCATTGGTTGGATTTAAAGACATTAAGACTGGAGACACACTTTGTGCTGAAGGTGCGCCAATCGTATTGGAATCAATGGACTTCCCAGATCCAGTTATCGGGGTTGCAATTGAGCCTAAGACGAAAGCGGATATGGATAAATTGGGAACTGGCCTTAACAAATTGGCTGAAGAGGATCCAACATTCCAGGTTCGTACAGATGAAGAATCAGGTCAAACAGTAATCTCAGGAATGGGTGAGTTGCACTTGGATATCTTGATCGATCGTTTGAAGCGTGAATTCAAAGTAGAAGTAAATCAAGGTGCTCCTCAGGTTGCATACCGTGAGAACATTACAGCTCCTATTGATCACCGTGAGGTTTATAAGAAGCAATCAGGTGGACGTGGTAAATTCGCGGACATCGTTGTAAAAATCTCTCCTCAAGACGATTCGGAAAAGGTTGGATTGGAATTCATTAACAAGATCAAAGGTGGTAACGTTCCTAAGGAATTTATCCCATCGGTTGAGAAAGGATTCAAAGAAGCAATGGTTAACGGTGTAATGGCAGGATTCCCTATCGATGCATTGAAAGTTGAATTGGTTGATGGATCTTTCCACGCAGTCGATTCAGATCAATTGTCTTTCGAATTGGCAGCCAAAATGGCATTCCGTTCTGCATTGCCTAAATGTAGCCCAGTTCTTTTGGAGCCAATGATGAAATTGGATGTTATTACTCCGGAAGAAAACATGGGAGACGTTGTAGCCGATTTGAACCGCCGTCGTGGTGTGATGAGAGGAATGGACGATAAAGCTGGATCTAAAGTTGTAAAGGCAGATGTTCCATTGTCAGAAATGTTCGGTTACGTAACGCAATTACGTACAATTACTTCAGGTCGTGCAACTTCAACAATGGAGTTCTCGCACTACGCTGCAGCACCTAAAAATGTTGCTGAAGAAGTGATCGCAAAAGTTAAAGGTGTAACAGCTTAATTGTAAAAAAGATGAGTCAAAAAATCAGAATAAAACTGAAGTCTTACGATCACAACTTGGTAGACAAGTCTGCTGAGAAAATCGTAAAAACTGTAAAGTCGACTGGGGCAGTAGTTAGTGGACCAATTCCACTTCCAACACACAAGCGTATTTACACAGTATTGAAGTCACCACACGTAAATAAAAAAGCGCGTGAGCAGTTCGAATTGTGTGCGTACAAACGTTTGATGGATATCTACTCTTCATCATCTAAGACAGTTGACGCGTTGATGCGTTTGGAATTGCCAAGCGGAGTTGACGTTGAGATCAAAGTATAAGTAAATAGGTTTAATAATTAATAGTTAAAGTATGCCAGGAATTATTGGTAGAAAAATCGGAATGACTAGCATTTACAGTGCCGAGGGTAAAGCAATGCCATGCACAGTGATAGAGGCTGGTCCTTGTGTAGTGACTCAGGTTAAAACACAAGACAGAGATGGTTACGAGGCTATTCAATTGGGATTCGGAGATCGTAAAGAAAAAAACACTCCGAACGCATTGAAAGGTCACTTCAAAAAAGCAAAAACCACTCCAAAGACTAACCTTGCTGAGTTTGATGGATTCGAAGAATTGAATCTAGGGGACACGGTAAACGTAGACATTTTCGAAGAAGGAGAATTCGTTTCAGTGACTGGAACGTCTAAAGGTAAAGGTTTCCAAGGGGTTGTAAAACGACACAATTTTGCTGGTGTCGGACAAGCAACTCACGGACAGCACAACAGAATGAGAGCTCCAGGTTCCATTGGTGCGGCATCATACCCAGCACGTGTATTCAAAGGAATGCGAATGGCAGGTCAAATGGGTAATGCTCGCGTGAAGATGGAAAACCTTCAGGTTCTAAAAGTGTTAGCTGAAAAAAACCTGATTTTAGTGAAAGGGTCTGTACCAGGGCCTAAAGGTTCAACCGTAACAATTGAGAAGTAATGAAATTAAAAGTAACAAGCACAAAAGGAGCTGCTACTTCTAAGGAAGTGAGCTTGTCAAAAGATGTTTTCGGAATTGAGCCGAATGATCACGCAATTTATCTTGACGTTAAACAGCATCTTGCTAACCGTCGCCAAGGAACACACAAAGCGAAGGAAAGAGCAGAAATTCAAGGATCAACAAAGAAGATCAAGAAGCAAAAAGGAACTGGTGGAGCTCGTGCGGGTTCAATCAAGTCCGGTACACGTGTAGGTGGAGGTCGTATTTTCGGGCCACGTCCACGTAACTATAGCTTCAAAGTGAATGTGAAAACAAAACGTTTGGCGCGTAAGTCAGCTTTCTCTCACAAAGCTCAAGCAGATGGAATCATGATCATCGAAGATGTAAAATTCGACGCGATCAAAACAGCGGATTTCAAAGCATTGTTGAATAACTTGAAATTGGATAACGAAAAGGTTCTTTTCATCATGGGTGAAAAAAATGACAACGTTTACTTGTCATCTCGTAACCTTAAGAAGGTAAAAGTCGTAACTGCTGATTCTGTAAACACATTTGATGTGTTGAACGCGAACAAAGTAGTGATGGATGCCTCTTCAGTTGAAGCAATTGAAAAGATTCTAAACTAATTCGGAATGAAGACAATTATTAAAAAGCCAATCATCACAGAGAAAGCTACAACACAGAGCGAAATGGAAAACCGTTTCACTTTCGAAGTTGCACCTTCTGCGAACAAGATTGAGATAAAAAATGCCGTCGAGAACATGTACGGAGTTCAGGTAACTGAAGTACGGACCATGAATTATGGCGGTGGAAAATCCTCTACGAAATTTACGAATAGAGGTATCGTTGAGCAACCAAGCCGTCGCTGGAAAAAAGCGATCGTAACAGTTGCAGATGGAGAGACGATTGATTTGTTTAACTTTTAAGTTGATTTGAAGAATGGGTCTTAAAAAATTCAAGCCTACAACTCCAGGGCAAAGACACAAAGTCAACAGCGATTATTCAGAAGTAACGAAATCAGCTCCAGAAAAGAGCCTCGTGAAAGGAAAGAATAAAAGCGGTGGACGTAACAATGACGGTCGAATGACTATGCGCTACATTGGTGGTGGTCATAAACAAAAGTACCGTGTCATTGATTTTAAACGCGACAAGCATGGGGTACCTGCAACGGTTAAGTCGATCGAATACGATCCGAACCGAACTGCACGTATTGCTTTGTTGTACTATGCAGATGGTGAGAAACGCTACATCGTAGCACCAGAAGGATTGAAAGTAGGTGATACTTTGATGTCTGGTGAGAAAGCGACACCAAATGTAGGGAACGCAATGTTCCTTTCTGACATTCCTTTGGGAACTGTAATTCACAATATTGAGTTGAAGCCTGGTAAAGGTGGTGCCATTGCTCGTGGAGCAGGTACTTACGCTCAATTGAACGCAAGAGACGGTCGTTTCGCAATCGTGAAAATGCCATCCGGGGAAACTCGAATGATTTTGATCACATGTTTGGCAACAATCGGATCCGTATCCAATTCTGAACACAACTTGACAGTGTCTGGTAAAGCAGGACGTACAAGATGGCAAGGACGCCGTCCTCGAGTACGTGGTGTAGTTATGAACCCGGTTGATCACCCAATGGGAGGTGGTGAAGGTCGTAACTCCGGAGGTCACCCTCGTTCACGTAACGGAATGCCTGCAAAAGGATTCAAAACACGTGCGAAGAAGAAGTATTCAGATAAGTACATCATTGAAAGACGTAAAAAATAATTAGGATATGAGTCGTTCACTAAAGAAACCGCCGTTTATTCACTACAAGTTGAATCAAAGAGTATTACACGCAATCGATACAGATAGCAAACAAGTTATCAAAACATGGTCGAGAGCAAGTACAATCTCTCCTGATTTTGTTGGACTAACTTTCGCGGTACACAATGGTAATAAGTTCATCCCTGTATACTGTACAGAGAACATGGTAGGTCACAAATTGGGGGAATTTGCTCCAACACGTAACTTCCGTGGTCACGCAGGGAAAAAGGATAAGAAAAGATAAAAGAGCAAGTTATGGGTGCTAGAAAAAGAATTAAAGCAGATGCTCGAAAAGAAGCGAATAAGTCAATTGCTTTTGCAAAATTGAACAATTCGCCGATTGCCCCTCGTAAAATGCGTTTGGTCGCTGACCTTGTGCGTGGAGAAGAGGTAAACAAAGCATTGAATATACTACAACACAACGCAAAGGAAGCGTCTAACAGCCTTGAGAAATTGTTGCGTTCTGCTATCGCTAACTGGGAGCAGAAAAACGAAGACAAAAATATCGAGGAAGAAACACTTTATGTGAAGGAAATCCAAGTAGGATCTGCAGGTATGTTAAAACGTATCCAGCCAGCTCCTCAAGGACGAGCACACAGAATTCGTAAAAGATCAAATCACGTTACTATCGTCGTAGACGGTAAGGACGCAGAATAATTTTAGATAAATGGGACAAAAAACAAATCCGATAGGAAATAGATTAGGTTTCATCCAAGGATGGGAGTCTAATTGGTATGGAGGTGACAATTACCGCGATAAAATCATCGAAGATGATCAGATTCGCCGTTACCTTCGCGCTCGTTTATCTAGAGCAAGCATCGCGAAAATCATTATTGAGCGTACACTGAAGTTGGTAACCGTTACTATCAACACAGCACGCCCAGGAGTGATTATCGGGAAAGGTGGTCAAGAGGTTGACAAGCTGAAAGAAGAGCTTAAAAAATTGACGAAAAAAGAAATCCAAATTAACATCTTTGAGGTGAAACGTCCAGAATTGGATGCTCGATTGGTTGCAGATGGGATTGCTCGTCAACTAGAAGCACGTATCTCTTTCCGCCGTGCAATCAAAATGTCGATCGCCTCAACAATGCGTATGGGAGCAGAAGGAATCAAGATTAAGATTTCTGGACGTCTGAATGGCGCAGAGATGGCTCGCTCAGAGATGTACAAGGATGGACGTACTCCGTTACATACGTTCCGTGCTGACATCGATTATGCGTTGGCTGAAGCACACACAACTTACGGTCGCCTTGGAATCAAGGTTTGGATCTGTAAAGGTGAAGTGTATGGAAAGCGCGACTTGTCTCCAAACGTTGGACAAGCTTCTGGAAAAGGAGGCGGAAAACGCGGTGGAGGTAATAAAAGAAGACCTAAAAAGTAAACTTCCCATGCGTCAATTGACGGAAGGGAATAACAGAAAAAACTAGGAGAAAATGTTATCACCGAAAAGAACCAAATTTAGAAAGGCTCAGAAGGGAAGAAACCGCGGTCTTGCTCACAGAGGAAGCACAGTGGCATTCGGATCTTTTGGATTGAAGACTTTGGAGCCAGGATGGATTACTTCTCGCCAGATCGAAGCAGCACGTATCGCAGTTACGCGTTACATGAAGCGTGAAGGTAAAGTATGGATCCGCATTTTCCCAGACAAGCCAGTTACTGCTAAACCAGCAGAGGTACGTATGGGTAAAGGTAAAGGGGCACCAAGTCACTGGGTTGCTGTAGTGCGTCCAGGTCGTATTATGTTTGAAGCTGATGGAGTAGACTACGAAACAGCGAAAGAAGCAATGCGACTAGCGGCACAGAAGCTTCCTGTTAAATGTAAATTCGTTACTCGTAACGACTTTGTTGTACCGACAAAATAATTGAAGGATGAAGCAGGAAGAAATTTCAAAGTTGTCCGCACAGGACCTACAGGATCAAATCTCAAACCGTACTGAGCAATTGCAAAAAATGAAATTGGGACACTCAGTGTCACCAATGGAAAACCCTTTGCAGATTAAGCACTTGAGAAGATCCATCGCAAGATTGAAAACAGAATTAACAAAACGTCAAGCTGAGGCCTAGGCCTTGGTGAGAAATTAGCTTGTAAGATGGAAAAGCGAAATCTAAGAAAAGAACGTATCGGGATCGTAACGAGCAACAAAATGGACAAGTCAATTGTCGTTTCTGTTGAACGTCGTGTAAAACACCCGAAGTACGGAAAGTTCATTAAGAACACAACTAAATTCGTAGCTCACGATGAAAAGAATGAGTGCGGAGAAGGAGATACTGTTCGTATCATGGAAACACGTCCACTTTCTAAGTCGAAGAACTGGAGAATGGTGGAGATTGTTGAACGCGCTAAATAATTTGGAGTAATGTTACAAACAGAATCAAGATTAAAGGTAGCAGACAATTCAGGAGCAAAAGAGGTACTAGTTATCCGTGTTCTTGGAGGTACTCGACGTCGTTATGCTTCGGTAGGAGATAAGATTGTCGTTACTGTGAAAAGTGCAATGCCTAACGGACAAGTAAAGAAAGGAACAGTTGCGACAGCAGTTGTAGTAAGAACAAAGAAAGAAGTACGTCGTCCAGACGGTTCTTACATCCGCTTTGATGATAACGCTTGCGTTATTCTAAATCAAGCAGGTGAGATGAGAGGAACTCGTATTTTCGGACCCGTTGCTCGAGAGCTTCGTGATGCAGACTACATGAAAGTAGTTTCATTGGCTCCTGAGGTACTTTAAAATAATGGAAGTCATGTCACAGAAATTACACATTAAAGTAGGGGACACGGTAAAAGTTATTACCGGAGAGTCCAACGGTCAGGAAGGAAAAGTTCTTTCGATCGATAAGAAAAGCATGCGTGCGACTGTTGAAGGTGTTAACCTTGTTAAGAAACACCAGAAGCCAAGTGCGCAGGATCCGCAAGGAGGAATCGTGGAAAAAGAAGCAGGAGTTCACGTTTCAAACCTTATGATTGTCGTGAAAGGCGAAGCAACACGCATCGGCCGTAAACTAGACAAGAACGGAAAGTCAGTACGTTATTCTAAGAAATCAGGAGAGGAGATTAAGTAATGAGTTATACACCAAGACTTCGAGAACAGTATAAGGCGGACATTGTACCCGCACTTACTGAAAAGTTCGGTTACAAATCTGTGATGCAGGTGCCGAAACTTACAAAGATTGTTATGAGCCAAGGTATCGGTGATGCCGTAGCAGATAAGAAATTGGTTGATACAGCAGTGGAAGATCTATCTCGTATTGCTGGACAACGCGCAGTAGCGACGATTTCCAAAAAAGACATTTCCAACTTTAAGTTGCGTAAAGGAATGCCGATTGGAACGAAAGTTACTTTGCGAGGAGATAACATGTATGATTTCCTTGACCGTTTACTGTCAGTTGCATTACCACGTACTCGAGATTTCCGCGGAGTGAATCCAAAAGGATTTGACGGAAGAGGAAATTTCAACATGGGTGTGAAGGAACATATCATCTTCCCAGAAATTGATATTGATAAAGTAAACCGTATCATGGGTATGGACATCACTTTCGTTACAACAGCGGATAGCGATGAAGAAGGAAAAGCATTGTTAGATGCATTCGGATTTCCATTCCAAAAAAAGTAAAAAGAGATGGCAAAAGAATCAATGAAAGCGCGTGAGCGCAAAAGAGAAAAACTAGCGGCTCGTTACGAAGCAAAGCGCGCAGAGTTGACAAAAATCTTGAAATCTCAAGATGACTCTGACGAGATGTGGGAGAAGAAGCAAGAAGCGATGATCAAATTGCAGAAGCTTCCAGCTAACTCATCCAAGGTTCGTGTACACAACCGTTGTGGTTTGACTGGACGCCCTCGTGGATACATGCGTCAGTTCGGTATTTCACGTGTTACATTCCGTGAAATGGCCCTTGATGGAAAGATCCCAGGTGTCAAAAAGGCAAGCTGGTAAACAAAAGAGCAAGTAAAAATTAGAGAAAAGATGACGGTCAATTAGGCTATCATCTTTTGTCTTTATATCTTTGCCCTCCCAAATTAGATGCTAGATAGTCAGAATCTAGACGCTAGACGGTTCAAATCTAGCGTTGAAATTTTGAGGTTTAGTGACTAATTAAAGGACATTTAGACCGAATAGATTAAAGACCAAAGACGAAAGTCTAGTGTCTGATGTCTCTAAGTCTAGCGTCTATTAAAAAGTATTAACTGGATTCAGGTTCGGCTCAAATAAAACCGAAAACCGTTTCCGCAAACTAAGTATATGAATACAGATCCAATCGCAGATTATCTAACGCGAATTCGTAACGCAAGCGCGGCACGTAAGAAAGTGGTAGAAATCCCTGGTTCAAAGGTAAAACGAGCAATGACTGAAATCTTGTTCGACCAAGGGTACATTACCAACTTCAAATTCGAAGAGGACAATAAGCAAGGAGTCATCAAAATCGCATTGAAGTACAACAATTCGACGAAAGTACCAGCAATCACAAAAATGCAACGTGCTTCTCGTCCAGGTCTTCGTAAATACAGCAGAGCAAATGGTATGCCGCGTGTATTGAACGGACTGGGAATTGCCATTGTTTCAACATCGAAAGGGGTGATTACAGGAAAACAAGCAGAAAAAGAAAACGTAGGAGGAGAGGTTCTCGCTTACGTTTATTAATCGTATAAGATAATTATTATGTCAAGGATAGGTAAATCCCCAGTAACAGTCCCGAGTGGAGTAGAAGTGAAAGTTGACGGTAACGTAGTTACGGTTAAGGGTTCCAAAGGCGAGTTGACACAAGAAATGGACAAAGCTATTTCAATGTCAATCGAAGATGGAAGCATATCTTTCACCCGCGAATCAGACGCACCAGATCACCGAGCGAAGCATGGTTTATACCGCGCATTAGTTCAGAATATGATCATTGGCGTTTCGGAAGGGTTTAAAAAGGAACTTGAAGTAATTGGAGTAGGATACCGTGCGAACGCTCAAGGACAAAAACTTGAGTTGTCCCTAGGTTATTCTCACCCATTTGTACTCGAGCTTCCTAAAGAAATTAAGGTATCAACAGTGTCTGAAAAAGGTAAGGCTCCAATCGTAACTTTGGAATCTCACGACAAACAATTAGTAGGACAAGTCGCTGCCAAAATTCGCTCCCTCCGCAAGCCTGAACCATACAAAGGAAAAGGTGTTAAATACGTTGGTGAAGAATTAAGAAGAAAAGCTGGTAAAGCAGCAGCGAAGTAATAACAAGATATCATTAATTAAGTTATGGCATTTGACAAAAACGCTCGTAGAGCAAAAATCAAAAGAAGAATCAGAAAGAACATTTCTGGTACTACAGAGATGCCTCGTTTGTCTGTTTTCCGAAGCAACAAACAGATCTACGCACAAGTTATTGACGATACAACTGGAACGACTCTAGTTTCTGCATCGTCTTACAACAACAAAGCAGCAAAAGGAAACAAATCCGAAGTAGCTGCAATCGTAGGGAAAGAGGTAGCCGAAAAGGCAGTAAAAGCCGGGATCACATCAGTAGTATTCGATCGAAACGGATACTTGTACCACGGTAGAGTTAAATCATTGGCTGACTCAGCGAGAGAAGGCGGACTAAAATTTTAAGAGGAAATGGCAAAAGAAGCAAACAGAGTAAAATCTGCAGATATCGAGCTTAAAGACAAGCTTGTTGCCGTGAACCGTGTAACGAAAGTTACGAAAGGTGGACGTACGTTCAGTTTCTCTGCTATCGTAGTAGTCGGTGATGAAAACGGTATCGTAGGACACGGTCTTGGTAAAGCAAAAGAGGTAACAGAAGCAATTGCGAAAGGAATTGACGATGCGAAGAAGAATTTGATTCGCGTTCCAATCCTTCACGGAACTGTTCCTCACATTCAAAAAGGAAAGTATAGCGGTGCACGAGTGTTGTTGCGCCCAGCGTCAGAAGGTACAGGAGTTATCGCCGGTGGTGCGATGCGTGCCGTATTGGAGAGCGTTGGAATTCACAATGTCTTGGCAAAATCTCAAGGTTCATCAAACCCACACAACGTAGTTAAAGCAACTATCGATGCGTTATCACAAATGCGTGATGCAAACGATGTAGCGCGTCAGCGTGGAGTTTCACTTGAGAAAGTGTTTAACGGTTAATAAGGGCAATCATGGCGAAAATTAAAATTAAGCAAGTAAGAAGCGCTATTAATCGTACAGCAAGACAGAAAGCAACGATTAAAGCATTAGGATTTAGAAAGTTGAACCACGTGGTAGAACACGAGGAAACTCCGCAAATCCGTGGAATGATTAATAAAGTTCAACACCTTATCGAGGTAGTTGAGTAAGAAATCACACTCAAAAAGCACTAAAAATGAATTTACATAATTTAACTCCGGCGAAGGGTTCTACGAAAAATAGAAAACGCATCGCACGTGGTCAGGGATCTGGTCGTGGCGGTACTTCCACTCGTGGACACAAAGGAGCAAAATCAAGATCTGGATATTCAAAGAAAGTTGGATTTGAAGGTGGTCAGATGCCACTTCAGCGTCGAGTACCAAAATTCGGTTTCAAAAATATTAACCGCGTTGAATACAAGGCAATCAACTTGGATATTATTCAATCCCTAATCGATCGCAAAAAAGTAACGGAAATTAACCCTACTGTATTGCAAGAGAATGGATTGTGTTCGAAAAACGAATTGGTTAAAATTCTTGGTAGAGGTGAATTGAAGACTAAGATTGACGTAACTGCTCACAAGTTCTCGACTACTGCGAAGGCAGCAATCGAAGGACAAGGTGGGAATTGTTCAGAAATCTAATTAAATTTGCCAACATTTTTTACCGATGAAAAAGTTTATTGAAAATCTAAAAAACATTTGGAAGGTAGAAGAACTACGTAAGCGTATTCTATTAACGCTTATGATTATTCTGATTTACAGAATTGGTTCATTTATCATTCTTCCAGGTGTTGATTATACTGTCC
Source organism: Flavobacteriales bacterium (assembly GCA_015665275.1). GTDB lineage: Bacteria > Bacteroidota > Bacteroidia > Flavobacteriales_D > Crocinitomicaceae > UBA4466. Next base: position 34,753 of record JADFAL010000014.1, read on the forward strand.
TTCAGGCAGCTAACAACGCACAAGGTGGAGACACAAATATGTTGGAAGATCTACTCTCCCTATTTACAGGAGGTAGTTTCACCAACGTTTCCATTATGGCTTTGGGTATCATGCCCTACATTTCTGCATCGATTATTATGCAGTTGTTGGGGATGGCCGTTCCAGCCGTGCAGAAGTTACAGCAAGAAGGAGAATCCGGTAGAAAACGTATTAACAATTACACACGGCTTCTAACCATTATTATCTGTGCTGCTCAGGCACCAACGTACATTACACTGTACGCTTCGAGCAAGCAGGCAAATATTGGTAACGGAATGCAATCAGCATTTGAACACGGAACGGGATCGTTCATGTGGATCTCAGCGATTGTACTTCTTGTAGCAGGAGCAATGTTCGCAGTATGGTTGGGTGAGCGTATCACCGACAAAGGAGTTGGAAATGGTATTTCCCTCTTGATTACTGTGGGTATCTTAGCCCGTTTGCCACAAGCGTTCATGGCAGAAGTTGGATTGGAATCTCAAAACTTGATCAAAATTGTATTAGAAGTATTCGCATTTATGATTGTGGTACTCGGTACAATACTCATTGTTCAAGGGGTTCGGAAAATCCCGTTGGAAACAGCCAAACGTGTTGTTGGTTCTCGTAATGTAGGGAATCAAGGTGCACGTAGCTACCTTCCAATTAAAGTGAATGCATCTGGGGTAATGCCAATCATCTTCGCTCAGGCGATTATGACCGTCCCCGTGATGATATTCTCCAGTCAAGATGGTAGTGGATGGGCGTCCAGAGTATTCGGAGATATCTTCGGATTTGGATACAACGCCGTCATGTTCATTCTAATTGTTGTCTTTACGTATTTCTACACAGCTATCATGATCAACCCACGCAAGATTGCAGATGAGTTGAAAAAGAGTGGTGGATTTATCCCAGGGGTTCGTCCAGGGGAAGAAACTGCCAGCTTCATTGATACGCTAGTTTCACGCATTACGTTCCCAGGATCAGTGTTCTTGGCATTCATCGCAATCATTCCTGCATTCGCAAGTATGGCCGGTGTTAACGCCTCATTCGCAATGTTCTTTGGAGGTACTTCATTGTTGATTATGGTTGGGGTAGTTCTCGACACATTGCAGCAAATTGAATCGTACCTATTGAACCGTCAGATGGACGGGTTGATGGAAGGAACGCGTGTAAAAGGAAGACGAAACCAAAACGAAATGTCAGGATTTTAAGGTATGGCAAAACAAGCATCCATAGAACAAGACGGAGTTATCATTGAGGCATTATCGAATGCTATGTTCCGTGTGGAATTGGAAAACGGTCACGTGATTACAGCTCACATTTCCGGAAAAATGAGAATGTACTACATTAAAATTCTTCCAGGAGATAAAGTGAAAGTTGAGATGTCGCCGTACGATTTGACAAAAGGACGAATTACGTTTAGATATAAGTAAGAAAAAACGAAGCTTTTGATGTGCAAGCTTGGAAAAGCAAGCAGTGATCAACCTAGAACAATTGGTTTGGACAGTGGATCAAAAATCAAGGGCAGATTAATAGAAAAAAGATGAAAGTAAGAGCATCAGTAAAAAAGCGATCTGCAGACTGTAAGATCGTGAAGAGAAAAGGAAGGGTTTACGTGATCAACAAAAAGAACCCAAAGTTTAAACAAAGACAAGGGTAAACTTGAATGATGAATAAATAATAATGAATACCAAATAGCTTTTCATTATTCAATATTCATGATTCATAATCAGAAAGAATTATGGCACGTATAGCAGGAATAGACCTACCAAAAAATAAACGAGGTGTAATCGGATTGACTTACATCTACGGAATCGGAAGAAGCACGGCTGCAAAAGTATTGACAGCTGCTGGAGTTGACGAAAACATCAAAGTTCAAGATTGGAACGATGATCAGTTGGGAGCAATTCGTGAGGCAGTAAATACGATCAAAGTAGAGGGTGCATTGCGTTCAGAAGTACAATTGAACATCAAGCGTTTGATGGATATCGGTTGTCAGCGTGGAATTCGCCACAGAGCGGGATTACCATTGAGAGGACAGCGTACTAAGAACAACTCTCGTACAAGAAAAGGAAGAAGAAAAACGGTTGCAAATAAGAAGAAGTAGCAATGCTTCTGGTTTGGATTTACGCTCGCGTTGGTTCGAATCAGGTTCTTCAGTTTTGTGGTTAGACGGTCCTCAGATTCAAATTGTGAATTTGTACTAATCGTCCCCAAAAAAGAAGAGGCAGGGCAGGAGCAAGTCTCCTATTCAACTGAAAGCAATAAACATTTAAAGCTAATACAATGGCAAAGACACAAAAAAAGAAAAAGAACGTCAAAGTTGATGCACTCGGACAAGCACACGTTCAAGCGACATTCAACAATGTTATTATCTCTTTGACGAATAATTCAGGTCAAGTAATCTCTTGGTCTTCTGCGGGGAAAATGGGATTCCGTGGGTCTAAAAAGAATACTCCTTACGCAGCTCAAGTAGCAGCTGAGGATGCAGCGAAAGAAGCACACGATGCAGGTCTTCGCAAAGTGAAAGTTTACGTGAAGGGACCAGGAAACGGTCGTGAATCAGCTATCCGTTCTTTGCACAACTCAGGAATTGAAGTAACAGAAATCATTGACGTTACGCCAATGCCGCACAACGGATGTCGTCCACCAAAACGTCGTCGCGTATAATTAAGACACTAGAAGCTAGATAAAAAGACGTTAGACATATTAGTCTTGTGTCCAGAGTCTCATCATCTAGAGTCTGTTAATCAAGTAATTTTAATCAGAGGGAATAAAGTTCATCGGAGGATAAGCCTTAATTCATGATCTCCCTCAAACACAAATAAAAGATGGCAAGATATACAGGTCCAAAATCAAAAATCGCTCGTCGTTTCAAAGATCCAATCTTTGGACCAGACAAAGCGTTGGATAGAAGAAGCTACGGTCCAGGACAACACGGTCCAAACAAACGTCGCGGTAAGCAATCAGAATATGCAATCCAGTTGGGTGAGAAGCAAAAAGCGAAGTACACTTACGGAATCCTTGAGCGTCAGTTCTCGAACTTGTTCGAAAAGGCATCTCGAATGAAAGGAATTACCGGTGAAAACTTGTTGCAATTGTGTGAAGCACGTTTGGATAACACAGTTTTCCGTTTGGGAATTGCTCCTACTCGTCGTGGTGCACGTCAGTTGGTATCTCACAAACACATTACTGTGAACGGAGAAGTAGTAAACATTCCTTCATACAACACAAAAACAGGTGATGTTATTGGAGTTCGTGAAAAATCAAAGTCTTTGGAAGCAATTTCAAATTCATTGACAGCGAAAACACAAACATTCGACTGGTTGGAGTGGAACCCATCACAAATGGAAGGGAAAGTGGTAAGCGTACCTACTCGTGAGATGATCCCAGAGAACATCAAAGAGCAGCTTATCGTTGAATTGTACTCTAAGTAATCATATAATCATATTGGTTTTCGGCCAAAGGGTTTGATTGACCTTCTTCAATCTCTCAAACCGCGCAACCGGGAAACAATTAAAAAGAAGAAAAACACATGGCAATTTTAGATTTTCAAAAGCCGGACAAGGTAATTATGATCCAGTCCGATGAGCACGAAGGACAGTTCGAATTCCGTCCATTGGAGCCAGGTTATGGTATTACAATTGGAAACGCATTGCGTCGTATCCTTTTGTCTTCATTGGAAGGTTTCGCAGTATCTTCTGTTCGTATTGAAGGTGCAGATCACGAATTCTCTACAATCAAAGGTATTGTTGAGGACGTAACTGAGATCATCTTGAACTTGAAACAAGTTCGTTTCAAACAACAAATCGAAGGAACTGATTCAGAAACAGTAGTTGTTTCTATCGCTGGTCAGGACAAATTGACTGCAGGTGATATCGGTAAATTCACTTCAGGATTCCAGGTGTTGAACCCGGAGTTGGTGATTTGTAACATGGAGCCTTCAGTAAAGTTGGAAATGGAATTGACGATTGTTAAAGGTCGTGGATACCACCCAGCTGAAGAAAACAAAGATGCAAATGCTCCTTTCGGAACCATTTTCACAGATTCAATCTTTACACCAATCAAGAACGTTCAGTACGCAATTGAAAACTTCCGTGTAGAGCAAAAAACGGATTACGAAAAATTGGTATTCAACATCACTACGGATGGATCTATCCACCCAAAAGATGCCTTGAAAGAAGCAGCGAAAATTTTGATCCACCACTTCATGTTGTTCTCTGATGAGCGTATCACATTGGACAGCGAAGTTAAAGCGGAAACAGAAGAATTCGATGAAACGTCATTGCACATGCGTCAATTGTTGAAAACAAAATTGGTAGATATGGATCTTTCCGTACGTGCCTTGAATTGTTTGAAAGCAGCAGACGTAGAAACTTTGGGAGACCTAGTTTCATACAACAAGAACGACCTATTGAAGTTCCGTAACTTCGGTAAGAAGTCATTGACTGAGTTGGAAGACTTAGTAGATAACAAAGGTCTTTCTTTCGGAATGAACGTTTCTAAATACAAATTAGACAAAGAATAAGTATCGCTTTTTAAATTAAAAATGGCGTAATAGGTGGCTGTATTGTCGCGATACACACAATAAAGTGCAGCTAACCGTTACTTACGAAATTTAAGTTATGAGACACGGAAAAAAATTCAATCACTTAGGCAGAACATCGGCTCATAGAAAGGCGATGCTTTCAAACATGGCTTGTTCATTAATTGAGCACAAACGTATTAACACAACCGTTGCAAAAGCGAAAGCATTGCGCGGATACGTTGAGCCATTGATCACAAAATCAAAGAACGATACGACACATTCTCGTCGTACTGTATTTAGCTATTTGCGAAGCAAAGAAGCTGTTTCAGAATTATTCCGCGAAGTAGCACCAAAGGTAGCAGATCGTCCAGGAGGATACACACGTATCATCCGTACAGGTTACCGTTTGGGTGACAACGCTGAAATGTGTATGATCGAATTGGTTGACTTCAACGAGTTGTACACCAACGAAGGGAAGAAGAAAACTACACGTCGTTCACGTCGCGGAGGCGGTGGAGGAGAGCAAGCAGGAACTGTTGAAGCAACTGCAGATGCTACTGAAACTACTGAAGAAGCGCCGGCAGCAGAAGCAGCTGAAGAAACTGCAGCACCTGAGGCAGAAGCTCCAGCGGCTGAAGAAGTTAAAGAAGAAGCACCTGCTGAAGAGCCAAAAGCTGAAGCGGATGCAGAAGAAACTTCTGAAGATAAAGCGGACGACGCAGAAGAAGAGAAAGCGTAAGCTTTCGAAGACTGAGGTAGCGACCCAATGGGGAGTGACCGAAGGAAGTTCTTTATCAAGGAATCGAAAAAGGGACACCTACAAAGTGTTCCTTTTTTTTATGCTTTTCTTCAACCTTTTCCAGTCCAACACGTTCTTATAACCAAACCAAGAAATATTCAAATGCTACGAACATTACTACTTACACTTCTTATTACGATCTCCGCAAATTTAAATGCCCAGACCTTGGTGCAATTAGGGCTGAATAAAGCATATCATGGAGTCTCTGATGGATACACTTTATTTGCTCCGCTAATAGGGACAGATGTGTATCTAATTAATAACTGTGGTGAATTGATGCATCACTGGGACACTGGGTCAAAGTTAGGAGGAAACTCAGTAGAACTTTTGGGAGATGGAACCTTGCTAAAGACATCGCGCGAGAATCCCTTGCCGCCGACAACAATCACCGGAGGTGGTGGAGGTCAATACATTGAATTGATCGACTGGGACGGAACGGTGCTTTGGCAATATGAGTATTTTGATAGTACTACGATCCGAGCGCATCATGATGCAGAGATTTTACCAAACGGAAATGTGCTTATCCTTGCGTGGGACTTACATGATTACAATGATTGTGTTGATTCTGGACGTGATCCAAATTTCCTTCCAGATAGTGTTATTTGGAGCGAGCACATTATTGAAGTAGACCCAACTACGGACCAAATTGTTTGGGAATGGTGGTTGTGGGACCACGTCGTTCAAGATTTTGATTCTACGAAGAACAACTATGGTGTTGTTGCAGATCACCCGGAGCTTATGGATCTCAATTTTCACGGAACTCCTGGCAGTACTATTGGTTTAGACGATTGGATTCATGCAAACAGTATAGCTTATAACGCGGAATTAGATCAAATCGTAATGAATAGCCGTCACACCGGCGAATTTTATATTGTAGATCACAGCACTACCACACAGGAATCAGCTAGTAATACAGGAGGAAATTCCGGTATGGGAGGAGATATCTTGTATCGATGGGGAAATCCAATTGCATACGATCAAGGAAATATTATTGATGCGCAGTTATTTGGAGCACATGATGTGCAATGGATTCCCGACAGCTTAGAAGGACCAAATAAACTGTTGATTTTTAATAACGGTTGGCAACGTATCGATCCTGATGATTGGTCAAACGTGATCAAGTTGGAGCTTCCTTGGAATGCTCAGACAATGAAATACGATTACAACGCTGGAACTGCCTATGGACCTCAATCACCTTACTGGGAATATGTGGATACCGTAAATATGTTGTCTCATGGCACCATGTTCTATAGCGGATATATTTCTGGAGCGCAAGTATTGTATAATGGAAATACTTTGATCTGTGATGGGGCTTACGGTCGTTTGTTTGAGATAGATACGGCGCAAGAAATCGTTTGGGAATATTACAATCCGATCATTCAAACAGGGATTTTGAATCAAGGAGATTCGTTGCAGCCTTTTGCTTTAGGAACAGGGAATCCAGTTTTCCGAGCGAAAAAATACCCAAAAGATTATGCTGCATTTGTTGGTAATTCTTGGAATGGAACAGCTTTGCCTATCGAAGGAGGATACCCAATTCCATATGAATGTGCAGGATTCGCTAGCATTGATGAAAATCCAAATTCAGTATTTAGCGCATACCCGAATCCAGCGAACTCGAATCTTGTTCTTGAAACAGAAACTCCGCTCGAAGCAGAAGCATTTATCTGTAATAGCTTAGGTCAAAGAGTGATGACATTCCAACTTACTGGATCAAAAACAGAATTGGATGTAAGCCAGTTGGCGAATGGTTCGTATTACTTATTTGTTTCAGGAATGGAAACAATTAAGGTGAACGTTCTGCACTAAGGTTCGCAAATTATTAACAACCGTGGATATCTATCCGCTGAAAATCGTTTTAGGTTTCAATCGATTGCCTAACTTTGTGAAAAATTTTCAGCATGCAGGAGAAAAAAGATGCCGTTCTTGTTTTAGAAGACGGGACCGTTTTTGACGGAGTCGCGATTGGAAAAATTGGAACCACTACTGGTGAGATTGCCTTTAATACAGGGATGACAGGATATCAGGAAGTGTTTACCGATCCTTCATACTTAGGTCAGATTTTAATAATGAACACTGCGCACATCGGAAATTACGGCGTGCATGCAGATGAAGTAGAATCTGACGGTATCAAAGTGGCTGGAATGGTCATTAAAAAATTCTCAGACGGTTACTCACGCCCTTCCGGATCTAAATCGCTTCAAGAGTATATGGAGGATTACGATAAGGTTGGAATTTCAGACGTTGATACAAGAGCCTTGGTTCGTCACATCCGAAACAAAGGAGCAATGAACTGCATCATTTCCTCCGACAATTTGGATATCGAAGCATTGAAAGCACAATTGAAAGAGGTACCATCTATGGATGGATTGGAACTTTCTTCAAAAGTAGCAACAACTGAAGCCTATGAAGTAAAACCTGAAAATGCAGATTACAAAGTAGCGCTGCTAGATTTCGGTGTGAAAAGAAACATCATTCGTTGTTTGGTAGATCGTGGTTGTCACGTAAAGGTATTTCCATTGAGCGCTACATTGGAAGAAATTAATGCTTTCGAACCTGATGGCTATATGTTGTCAAACGGCCCCGGAGATCCATCGGCAATGCCAGACTCAATCGCTATGGTGAAATCAATTGTAGCATTGAACAAGCCGCTTTTTGGAATCTGTTTGGGGCATCAAATATTAGGATTGAGCCAAGGATTGGAAACCGAGAAAATGTTCAACGGGCACCGCGGAATCAATCATCCGATTAAAAACCTGAAAACAGGAAAAGGAGAAATTACTTCTCAAAATCACGGTTTCGTTATTTCAAAAGCAAGTGCAGAGGCAAATACTGATATAGATGTAACACACATCCATTTGAATGACGATACAATTGCAGGAATTGAATTGAAAGGAAAAGATATATTCTCTGTTCAGTATCATCCAGAGGCATCAGCAGGGCCGCACGATTCACGCTACCTGTTTGATCAGTTTGTTTCCAATATGAAACGAGCAAGTAAATAGTAATCTATAAAATTCAAAGCGAAAAGATTATCATTTTCTTGCGACTCCCAAGTGAGCATTGAAAAGAGATTAGAAACTTGAAAAAGAATAAATTAGCATGAGTTACATCGCAAAAATTGTGGGTCGTCAGATATTAGACTCGCGTGGGAATCCTACAGTAGAAGTGGACGTAATCACTTCTTCGGGAGCATTTGGTAGAGCCGCAGTTCCTTCCGGAGCTTCTACTGGAATTCACGAAGCAGTTGAATTACGCGATGGTGATCCGGCTTCATACCTTGGTAAAGGGGTGTTGAAAGCGGTTGCCAATGTGAATAGCATCATTGACGAAGCATTGAAAGGATTCGATGTATGTGATCAAAAAGCAATTGATTCTAAATTATTGGAGTTGGATGGTACCGAGAACAAATCAAATCTCGGGGCCAACGCAATTCTAGGAACATCGTTAGCGTGTGCGAAAGCAGCGGCAGATGAGACAGGATTGAGCCTTTTCCAATACGTTGGTGGGGTTGGTGCTGTGACAATGCCTGTACCTATGATGAACATCTTGAACGGTGGATCGCATGCCGATAATAAAATTGACATTCAAGAATTCATGGTAATGCCTTTCGGTGCGGATTCGTTCACGCAAGGATTACAATGGGGAACCGAAATTTTTCATCATTTGAAAGCTGTTTTGAAAGAACAGGGAATGTCAACGAATGTTGGAGATGAAGGAGGCTTTGCACCAAGTTTAGGTTCTAACGAAGAAGCTATTCAGGTAGTTATGCAAGCAATCGAAAAGGCTGGGTTTAAAGCTGGCGAAGATGTTTACATCGCTTTGGATGCTGCTTCTTCTGAGTTCTACGATGAAGACAAAGGAAAGTACATTTTCGAATCAACTGGAGCTGAAATGACATCTGCAGAGATGGTTGATTTCTGGAAAGATTGGTGCGCGAAGTACCCTATTGTTTCAATTGAAGACGGTTTGGCTGAAGACGATTGGGAAGGATGGAAATTGGCTACCGAAGCACTTGGAAACAAGGTTCAATTGGTAGGAGACGATCTTTTCGTGACGAATACAAAGCGCCTTTCTCGCGGAATTGAAGAAGGAATCGCAAACTCAATATTGGTTAAAGTAAACCAAATTGGAACGTTGACAGAAACCATTGAAGCCGTTCAAATGGCTACTCGAAATGGATTTACTTCTGTAATGAGTCACCGATCTGGAGAAACAGAGGATAATACTATTGCTGATTTGGCAGTTGCTTTAAATTGTGGTCAGATTAAAACTGGTTCTGCCTCTCGAAGCGATCGAATGGCGAAGTACAATCAGTTACTTCGTATTGAAGAAGAATTGGGGCAATCCGCTGTATATCCTGGAAAACGTTTTCGTTTCCTTTAAAACTGAGTCGCCGATTCTCACGTTGAATTGTTAGAAAATTAACAAAGAAGTGAGAAACCAATAATTAAGTAGTTTTTCACACTATTTTTTTGTGAATGCGCAACTTTGCAAAGTAACTTGCGTCTATCTAGTGAATTAAGGCCTACGCCTTTTACAACTGACTATCAGAACTACTTGAGAATTATGAGAGCGAAATTATTCAGCTTAAGATCTATTTGTTTTTTCATTGCGACATTCGCCCTTTCTGGTGCGTTTGGTCAAACAACAGAGACATTTAATTTCACTGGTGGAATGCAGTCTTGGACTGTACCTGTTTGTGTTACAAGTATAGATGTAACCATAGCAGGAGCCCAAGGTGGTGGTGTAGGAACTGCAGGAGGTAACAATGCCTTCGGAGGAAACGGAGCCATCATCACGGTTACCATTCCGGTTGTACCAGGACAAACATTTGACTTGACCGTTGGTGGTCAGGGAACCGTTCCTACTCCAGGTTGGCCTGGCGGTGGAAATGGAAATGTAGGCGTTGGAGGTTCTTCTGGATCAGGAGGAGGTGGAGGATACTCTGCTATCGAATCTGGAGGTACACTAATTGCTTTGGCGGGTGCCGGTGGTGGTGCTGCTGGAGGTGACCCATCAGCAGCCAGTGGTGGTGGCGGTGGATGTGCCAATGGCGTTCAAGGCCCAGGTTCTATCTTTACCGGAACTGGTGGAGGTGGAGGAACTCAGGTTGCAGGAGGCGCCGGTGGTCCACCATGGGGTGGAGGTCAACCCGGATTCCCAGGAGCCGCGTTTCAAGGAGGTAACGGAGGATATTACGATTTCGCTTCAGGCGGCGGAGGCGGCGGAGGCTACTTTGGCGGAGGCGGCGGAGGCGCTGATAACTGCTGTCAATTCGCCAACGGTGGCGGAGGCGGTGGAGGTGGTTCCAGCTTTGTGCCAGCAGGTGCAGGCTGTAATCCAGCTTCAAACCTAGGAGATGGTTATATCACTATTACGTATGTCGGAGGAATTCAAGCAACAGCTGCCAATACAGGACCTTACTGTGTTGGAGAAGATATTCAACTACAAGGACCTGGAGGAGTTCCAACTTACCTGTACAATTGGACTGGTCCAAATGGATTTACATCAAACGTACAAAACCCACTTATTCCAAATTCTACATTAACCAATGCAGGTACGTACCAATTGATTCTTACAGATAGTAGCTGTCCAAGTGCAGATACTGCTGAGACAATCGTTGTAGTTAACCCAGTACCAACGGTAGACCCTAGCCCAGACCAAACGGTTTGTCACGGAGATTTTACGCAGTTGGTAATGTTCACAGGAGCGGTTGCAGGTGCAACATACGATTGGACGAACTCGAATACAAACACAGGTCTCGGAACACCTGGAGCAGGAGATATTGCTGCATGGTCAGGAAACGCAATTGGAGTGGTGGAAACATCTACGATTATAGTAACACCTTCTACAGCTTTCTGTACAGGAACTCCAGATACATTCGACATCACTATTCTACCAACACCAGAAGTTTTGGTGAGCAATGATACCATCGTGTGTGAAAACGGAACTGCCACATTATTAGCAGAAGGTACCGGAGGAGGTGGTGGTCCTTATACGTATTACTGGGGGCACACCGCAAGCAACGATTCTTCACAACAAGTAGATCCATTAACACCTTCAAATTATACCGTATACGTGGAGAACGTTTACGGATGTGTTTCAGCGACAGAAGGGATTAATGTAAACTTGCATCCGCCATTGGCTGGAAATATTTCACCGTTCGATACTATTTGCCCGGGTTACGCAACAGATATTTGGGCAAACTGTTCTGGTGGAATTGGACTTCCATACACATTTACGTGGAGTACAACGGATACACAAACGGGACCAGATAACCATACGGTTAATGTGAATCCACCGCAAACAACTACGTACACCGTTACAGTGAATGACGGGTGTGAGACAACGCCTTGGACAACTACAACGGAAGTTTACGTAGCGCCACTGCCGGTTCCTTCGTACGAAGTATTAGATCCTGAGCAATGTGAGCCTGCGGTATTTACTATTGTGAATACTACCGACCCAAATTTGAGCGAATACGTTTATTGGTGGGTAGATCCTAACATGCAATTCTTGAATGTTGACACGATTGTGACAGATACATTGATGGCAGGATACTACGACATGCAAATGATTGTAACTACAGACCTTGGTTGTATTGATTCATTGACATTCGATGATGCATTGCACGTGAAAGGGCAGCCAATTGCGAACTTTAAACACGCACCGAATCCAGTATTAATGTTTAATACGAACGTATTGTTTACCAATTACTCGGTAGGAGCAACATCCTATGAGTGGTTCTTCGAAGAAGGTGCGCCAGCAACATCTACTTTACCGAATAACGTGCAGGTATTGTTCCCTGACGGTCAAACTGGAAATTACGATATTACTTTGATTGCCACTTCTGAACTAGGGTGTAAAGACACATTTGTTTATGAATTGTATGTCTTCCCTGAGGTTTTGATTTACGCTCCGAATACATTTACTCCTGATGGAGATGAGTTCAATCAGGATTGGAAAGTATACATGGAAGGAATCGATCTTCAGGATTTCAGTTTGGTGATTTATAACCGTTGGGGTGAAACCGTTTGGGAATCGAGAGATATCTCAGTAGGTTGGGATGGAACGTATGGAGTAAATGGACGTCCAGTTCAGGATGGAACGTATACATGGTTCATTCGAGCCTCTGATGCACTCAACGACGACAAATATGAATACAGCGGTCACGTAAATGTGATTCGATAGATTAATACTGCGATATTTTAGAAAAGCCCCGGTCATCGAGCGAAGTCGAGATGCGGGGCTTTTTTTTGTTCTCTATTTGTCTAAAGACTAGTATTTTATAATTTGTTGTAAAATTGCTGCAATGAAGAATCTATTCACCTTACTAGTACTATTTCTCTCGTTCGTTTCCATTTCTCAGGAAGAAGTCGATTACATGACTGTTCCCAGTAATGAAATAAACTTTGAACACGGATATTTGAATCGCGGACTTATGGGTATTTCATATGGTAGGAACTTCGCGAAAAAGGAAATGACCTATTTCAGTGTTGCTGGTTCTGTCGGTTTGGGTGTACAGCTAGTCGATGAAGGCTTCTTGTTCGAAACCTATCCAATAGTATTTTTTGGAATTTCTCCTTCCTTCCAATATGGTGTCAGGCATTCATTTCTATCCTTAGGTCTAGAAGTGAAAAACATTAGTTCTAATGATGCATACAATGGTTTTGGAATTGGAGCATATGCCGGTTTCAGTTATAATGGACCTCGTGGATTTTTATTTAAATTGCGATTAGGAGCTACGAATTGGTCGGATGGTTCCACAGGAATACCGTATTACGAATTTGCCGATCAAAGACTAGTAATTCCTATGCTGGGTTCCTCCATCGGTTTTAGTTTCGGGAATCGGCTTTAGTTAAGGTTTAACTTTCGGTTGCATCTGATTCTTACTAACTTTGCAACATGCATCTATCGAAGATTGAATTTCGTTCCAACACGCGGTATCCATAGGGGGGCTTCTTTTATCGAACTGAAGTTTTATCCTTAATTACACGCAATGACAAACGAAGATTTTCAAAAAGACATATTAGTAGGAATTCCGACTGAAATTCCAACAGCCCCTGAAAAAGAATCAGGCATCAATCACGCTCCGAAGCGGAAGCAAATATTAACAGAGGAAGAACGCAAGTTGGCACTTCGAAATGCGCTTCGCTACTTTCCGAAAGAACAGCATCCAAAACTTGCACCTGAGTTCATGGAAGAGCTGAACGAATATGGACGTATATACATGCTTCGCTACCGTCCAAAATATGCGATGCATGCACGATCAATTGATTCGTATCCTGGTAAATGCGATCAGGCAAAGGCCATCATGCTGATGATCCAAAACAACTTGGATTATGCCGTAGCACAGCATCCACATGAGTTGATTACTTATGGGGGAAATGGTGCTGTTTTCCAGAATTGGATTCAATACCGATTGGCGATGAAATATCTCGCCGAAATGACAGACGAGCAAACCTTAGTAATGTATTCCGGGCACCCAATGGGACTGTTCCCGAGTCATAAAGATGCACCGCGCGTTGTAGTAACCAATGGAATGATGATCCCCAACTATTCGAAGCCAGATGATTGGGAAAAATTCAATGCACTTGGAGTAACGCAATACGGTCAGATGACCGCTGGTTCGTATATGTACATCGGTCCGCAAGGAATTGTGCACGGTACAACAATTACCGTACTGAATGGATTCCGTAAAATTCAAAAACCTTCAGCAGGATCTCTTTTTGTGACTTCTGGATTGGGAGGAATGAGCGGAGCGCAGCCGAAAGCTGGAACTATTGCGGGATGTGTTACGGTTTGTGCAGAGGTGAATCCAAAAATCACCAAGATTCGACACGAACAAGGCTGGATCCATGAAATCCTTGAGGATTTGGATCAATTGGTGAATCGTGTTCGTAAGGCGCAAGAAAACAAGGAGGCGGTGTCGTTAGCATATCTCGGAAACATTGTGGATGTCTGGGAGAAATTTGACACATCCGATATACACATCGATTTGGGATCGGACCAAACATCATTGCACAATCCTTGGGCGGGAGGTTATTATCCTGTTGGATGGACGTTTGAAGAATCGAATGAGATGATGGCGAGCGATCCTGAGAAATTTAAAGAAAACGTACAAAGCACGTTGCGCAGACACGCGGCGGCTATCAATAAACATACAGCGAAAGGAACGTATTTCTTCGACTACGGAAATGCATTTTTGTTGGAAGCATCCAGAGCTGGAGCAGACATTATGGCTGAGAACGGGATTGATTTCCGTTATCCATCATATGTACAAGATATTATGGGGCCGATGTGCTTCGATTTTGGATTTGGACCTTTCCGATGGGTATGTGGTTCAGGAAAACCAGAAGATCTTCAAAAAACAGATGACCTTGCATGTGAGGTACTAGAAGAAATAATGAAGAATAGCCCTTCGGAGATTCAGCAACAAATGGCTGATAATATCCAATGGATCAAAGGTGCTCAAGAGAATAAATTGGTGGTAGGTTCGCAAGCGCGAATTCTATATGCGGATGCGGAAGGAAGAATGAAAATCGCCAAGGCATTTAACGACGCAATAGCGGCAGGAACGATTGGATCGGTAATTTTAGGGCGTGATCATCACGATGTTTCTGGAACTGATTCTCCGTATCGAGAAACGTCTAATATTTACGATGGTTCAAGATTTACAGCTGATATGGCCATTCAAAATGTTATAGGAGATTCTTTCCGAGGCGCAACGTGGGTGTCCATTCACAACGGCGGTGGAGTAGGCTGGGGAGAAGTAATGAACGGTGGATTTGGAATGCTTCTAGACGGAACTGCTGATGCCGAACGCAGATTGACCTCTATGTTGCATTGGGATGTGAACAATGGAATTTCTAGAAGAAGCTGGGCACGAAACGAAGGTGCTATTTTCGCGATCAAACGTGCTATGGAAATCGAACCACGATTGAAAGTCACCGTACCTGAGTTGGTAGACGATGAAGTCATTGATTCCATTTTTGAAAAAGTATAAAACTGAATGATGCTAACATAAAGCGTCAAGAGCCTAATTAAAAGCCCCGGTCATCGAGTATAGTCGAGATTTGGGGCTTTTTTGTACAAAGTCATTAGTTCAATGCCTAGGAAAAAATGGTTACTTAAAATTGGCACTTAGCGTCTCAAATTCTTGTATCCTGTATCTGGACAATTTCGCCTGAATGCCTTTACAGAGATCAATTTCACCTTTGTTTTTGTTAAAGGTTTTGATGTAGTCTGTATTCACAATCCAAGATTTGTGTGAACGGAAAAACCTCTTTGATTCCGGCAGTACGTTCTCGAAATGCTTCAGGTTTTTACTCACCAGAAGATCCTTCTCATCAACCAAATAGATAGTGCTGTACGCACCTTTTGCCTGAATGGCGATAATGTCGTTACAAGAATATGCACCGTTTTGGTAATTTCCCTGAACTAAAGGATTCATTATAGTACCATCATTTCCGTTCGGCGTTTGGTCTGCAACTATATTTCCAGTTTCATTTTCGAAAGTATAGTAAGCCAACAGCCCCGATTCGGTTCCTGTCAAACAAGCATTCATATCAGCAATAATATCAGCGGGACCCCACGCAATGTTCCAAATTCTCACTTCATCGATAAGCGAAAATTGATTCACGTTTGAATCGTCTCCGCGAGCACCAATCCGCATCGTTGGAACAATTGTAAACTGATCTGACCCAAGATTGGTTGAATTGTCCAATATCCCATCGATGTAAATAGACATGATTCCCGTTGATTCATTGTAGGTCACGGCGATATGTGTCCAAGTGTCATCAGGTATTATTTGGTTTCCAATAAGATTGGGCTGTGCACCATTCGACATGGCATAAGCTTGTACACGTTTGTTCGTTAAGCGCAAAGCATATCCACCATTGGAAGTACTTTGATCGTAACATTCTACAATATGCATTTGACTCAAGTCAAAACCTGGAGGCATTCGAAGCATCGATTCAATTGTCCAGTCACTAGATAGTTGAAGATCGGTACCATTAATGTCCACATCGATATAACGTTTCATAATTATCCCCCCATCGCCGGGTTCTGAAAAGAATGCCTTACTGTCTTGGGCAACGGAACCAAAGCCAAGAGTTAGTAAGAAAAGGGAAAGTAAACTTGTTTTCATAGTGTTGTTTTTTGCAAGCATACAACAGCATGAAATTCGAATCAAATCCGTTTAACGATTGGATGGTTTCGTTTTAGGACTGGATAATTTAGTTAGCCAATCAAGCGCAGTTCATTCAAAGAAGTATAGTAGATGTAAGCACGAACATTTGGATAGTCCATTGCTTTTAGCGCACTTTGATATTGACGTATTTGACGAATATCCTTATCCGAAGGAACCCCAGTTTTATAATCAAGGACAATAGTTTCTTCCTTTGATAGAAATAATGCATCCACGCGAATATTGGCACCGTTTTTCAAGAGAATAGCTTGTTCTGATAGCCGCTTTTCTGACTTAGAAACGATATCAAGAAAGTCCTCGTTCGTCCATAGATTGGAGAGTAGGCCATGAAGCCGCTCCTTTTGCTTCGATTCAATAAGGCCTTCAAAAATGGCATGTTCCAAAGCGGTATCAATATCTTTTTCCTTTGAAATTCGACTGGCTAATAAATGAAACGCAATTCCAAATTGCATGTCCTCACTTAGGTATTCCGACTCCTGTAACTCCTCTGTGTCCTGAAAAGCAATGTGAGGGAACCACAATCGATCACTAATATCTTGTGGGAAAAAGTTTTTGGCGTAGTCGTCTTTCTCCGATGCTGTTCTTGCTCCGTCAGAAATAGAAACTAGCAAAGAATCATCTTCGGTTTTCGCCAATCCCGAAGCGTCCAATACTTCATGAAACATGGCGCCAAAAGTTCGTTTTTCAAAGATATTTCGAATGTACAATCGTTCTACCGGGCGTGTCATTCCAACGTAGCAAAGATTGACAATGTCAGTCAGGATTTGATTTTTTTCCTTTTGGTACAAAGTCACCAAGGGATTCAGAATATCGGTTTGTGAAGGGCGTTTGTACAAGAGGAAATCGTTCCAATCAACGAGGAAATTACTCTTGAGATCCAGATTGATATTCAGCGAAGGCATAATAACTACAGGGAACTCCAAACCTTTCGATTTGTGAATTGTCATAATATTGACCGCATCTTTGGCAGCCGGAACTTGCACGGCAATATTGCTTTTCTTTCTTTCGTACTTTTCAAGAAATAACGCCAAGTTCGGACCTCGACTCAATCCGTAATCATGCGCCCAATCTGCTAAGTGGTGTAAATAGGGGTTCTTTAGCTCATGGAGATTGGAAATGCGATAAAAACCTTGTATTAAATCATACAGGTGCTCGTATTTGAAGAAGAAGCGCTCCTTCGACCCGAAATGATCCCGTAAAAATTCGTTGTCATCAAAGTAACGATAACGGCTACCAGATTCCGAGGTCGCCTCCTTGAGGTACTGGCGATAAACTTCGTAACTCTCGTGTTTGAGTCGCAAGAACATTTCAGAAAATTGCTTTTTTTCATTCTCTCCCGACGGTTTTAATCGCCACTTTAAAAAGGCAATGGTCAAGCGAACTTCAGCGCTGGAATCAATCAATAAAGAGTCTGTTGAAACGACTTTGTACCCGGCCTGGTCAAGAGCAACGGCCCATGAATTGCATTCGCGATTTTTGCGTCCCAAAATACAGATTTCGGACGCTTCGTACCCATCACTCAAACACTGTTCAATCCATTCAATGAGTTGCGCTACGATTGCCTGATGCGTATCTTTTTCTTCCCTCGATTCGATGTGGATCAATCCATTTTTAGAACTCTTCGGTTGCTGATGAACGGTGTTGTAGAATGTCGCCGTGTCTTCTGGTAACTGTGATTGGAATTCTTCGAAAAAAGCATTGTTAAAATTGACGATTGACGGACTCGAACGCCAATTACTATCCAATTGTTCTACACTACCCATTTCGATAAAGAAGGAAGACGTAGCGGCAATTTTCGGATCGTGCCCCGGATTGTAAATAGCCGGTAACTCCACGAATTGTTCGGCCACTCCGTTCTTGAATCGGTAGATGGACTGCTTGGGATCACCTACAATTAAATTGTGATGATTGTGCCCGATGGATTCGTGAATGAGCGGAACAAGGTTCAACCATTGCAAATGAGAAGTGTCTTGGAATTCATCCAACAAAAAGTGATGATAACGCGTTCCGAGACGCTCGTAGATAAAAGGAGCATTTTCGTTCTGAATCAAGTCGGAAATTAAACTGTTGAATTCGGAGATTCGAATCAATTGAGCATCGTTTCGAGAGTCGTTCAGCGCCATAGCCATATGCTGCAACAGCGCCATGTTGAAATAGTTTTTTAGGAACAAATGTGTTGCTGCGTATTGCTGCAGTTCACTTTCCCAATAACTATTGATTTCCATTAACTGTGCTCGAATATTTTCGGGAATATCTTTCTTCCCGTCTTGTTTTTCGAGGTTTCCTACCAATCGTTTTTTAATCAATTCAGGCTGAACAGGAAATTGTTCGTGGCTCACAATTCCACGAATATCATTTACCGTATGACCTCCGCCGTGAACCGATTTTGGATCTAAGAGTTCAATTTCCTCTCGCAGCGGTAATGCCAGTTTTATGTAGGAATGATCCATTTTCTTTTGGTGTGCCTGCAACTCTCGATAACGTTCAGGAGTCAGTTCCAACTCAAGTAATTGTTTCACCCCTTCTTGATGTCGTTCGTTTTTGAGAATGCTACCAAATTCAATTAGGTTCCGACGGAAATTCCACGTCTTTTCTTCATCAATATTACTCTTCGCATATTGAAACATCAGCTGGTTCAATTCGCTGCTTTCAGAATTCCCCAGTTGGTTCAGTAAATCATCAACGACTTTTTCAATCAGTTCGGTTTCATCCAAAACCACTTCAAATTCACCCGGTAAATCCAAATCTCGGCTGAATGACTTAATCAAGCGCAAGTTGAATTTGTCTATGGTCATTACGTGGAAATCCTCGTACCGATGAAGAATCATTTCCAATATCTTCTGACAACGAGTTAAAACATCATCTGGAGAAATATTCAGAGACTGGGCCAAAGTCAATTTTAACGATTTTTTTGAAGGATCTTCACTCCCAATTCCGTCTAATGCTTGAATGATTCGCTCTTTCATCTCCAACGCTGCCTTATTGGTAAACGTCATAGCAATAAGATGCTTGAATTCGGAGGGCGAAGCTTTTTCTCCAATAAGTAACTGAATGTACTCCTGAACAAGGCGATAGGTCTTACCGCTACCCGCAGAGGCATTCAGTATTTGTAGAGGCTTTTGGAGGTTTTGACTCATGATTCAAGTTAAAAGTACACAAGTGGTAGCGTTTGACCAGTATGATTGACCAGAAATATGACTGTTGCAAACTTTTATTTGCGGCGCTATTTCGCTAAATTTGAGAATATGAATAAGTTATTTGTTGTGGGATTGGTTGGGATGGTTTTACTTACTTCTGTTAGTTGTAAGGAAGATCCTCCTGCGCCAGAGCCAGAACCGGTAGATACAGTAAGAATCGATTTGCAGCCTGTATTCAATGGTGCCGATCTTTATTTGGATTCTACATATACAACGGTAGAAGGACATAACGTGCAATTCACCGATATCAAATTCTATCTAGAAGATGTTAAAAATGGTGCCGTTCAATTAACGGATGCCATGCTCTTTGATTACGGAGCACGTGGATCTTTGTTATACGATGGAAATGGAACAGCGGCCAATTTTGGTTCACTGACTGCAAATCTTGGAGTAGGGTCTGCAAATAACAACAGTGATCCATCGGCATTTCCAAACGATAGCTGGTTGAATATTTCCAATTCTAACGACATGCATTGGGGCTGGAATCCCGGCTATATTTTCGTAAAAGTAGAAGCGCGAGTAGATACCATTCAGGACGGGAATGACCTATTCGATCAATTTGTTGTGTTACATGCCGGACTTAATGAAAACCTAGAAACAGTTAGTTTTTCTAATCTAAACTGGAGCAGTGTTGGAAGCAACCGACACTTGTTGTCTATGGAATTGGACATGAGCGAATTCTTACAATCTACTGTGAATACAATCGATTTGCAATTTGAAAACTCCACGCATTCAGCTCCAGGTCAGGAAACGCTGACTACGAAAGTGATGGAAAATTTTAAAGAAGCCTTAACCCCTTAACTCGTATGAAGTACGTACTGATATCTCTCTTATTTCTTGTCTTTACAGTCATTATTGCATGTAAAAAAGACACGGTTGCGTACGAACCAACACCTTACGAATTAGAGATTCCATCGCACTTTCCTGATATGCCAATTCCAGCTGACAATCCAATGACAGTGGAAGGAGTAGAGTTAGGAAGAAAATTGTTCTACGAAAAAAAATTGAGCGGAGACAACACGATGTCTTGTGGTAATTGTCACTCGCCGCAATCGGCCTTCTCTGATCCAAATCAGTTCTCAGAAGGCATTGATGGGTCTATAGGAAATAGAAACGCAATGGCTTTAATCAACCTTGGATGGGACTCATTTTTATTCTGGGATGGTCGAGCCAAATCCCTTGAGGAATTAGTATTGGAACCAGTAGAGAATCCAATTGAAATGCACGAAGATTGGTCAAATGCCATCAGCGAAATAACGCAAGAGGCAGAGTACCGAAATATGTTTTACCGTGCATTTGGCGATCAAGAAATTGATAAGTATTTGGCAGCTAAAGCAATGGCGCAGTTTTTGCGTACAATGATTTCAGGGAAGTCTAAATATGACGTGATCTACAAGAATAGTAACTTCGTTCCATTAACACCGGAAGAGCAGGCAATTCTGGCAACAGTTACTCCAGAAGAAACTGCAGGATATGATCTGTTCCAGAGTTTGAATGGTGCAGATTGTTTTCATTGCCACAATGGACCATTGATGCGCGTAGAGAAATTCAGCAATAACGGGTTGGATGCAACGTTTACAGACTTGGGGCGTGCCGATGTGACAGGAGATATGAATGACGCCGGAAAGTTCAAAGTGCCAACGTTGAGGAATATAGCGCTCTCAGCACCGTATATGCACGATGGACGTTTCCAAAATTTGGATGAGGTGATTGATCATTATTCGCATAACATTCAAATGAGCCCTACCATTGACCCATTAATTGAGTTTGCCAATCAAGGCGGAGTTCAATTGGATCAATTTGAAAAAGATCTACTCAAGGCATTTCTTTTGACATTGACGGATGAGGAGTTTATCAATAATCCAGATTTTCAAGAGCCAGAGTAAA
This sequence comes from Flavobacteriales bacterium, assembly GCA_015665275.1. GTDB lineage: Bacteria > Bacteroidota > Bacteroidia > Flavobacteriales_D > Crocinitomicaceae > UBA4466. The sequence continues at coordinate 56,394 of JADFAL010000014.1, forward strand.
TTATTTTACTTTTTTTGTAGCGTTAGAGATAGCAATTATGATAGACGAAAGACGACTTACAACAGAAGAAAAAGCACTAAAAATCAACTTGACATCAGATATTTACGGATGTTTCGCAGAAATAGGTGCAGGGCAGGAAGTAGCTGCCAATTTCTTCAAAGCCGGGGGTAGCTCCGGAACCATTGCATATACAATGTCGGCTTACGATATGAAAGTATCGGATTCCA
>JADFAL010000049.1 GCA_015665275.1 Flavobacteriales bacterium
TGTCTTTCACATCCAGATATGAAAATGCCGGAGACGGGACGTATTTACGCGATGAACGAAGGAAACATCAACATCTGTGAATCTGGATTAAAAGAATACATCGAAACATACTGTCAGCAAATCTTGCCAGGAGCAGAACGTCCATATTCTGGTCGATATATTGGTTCTTTGGTTGCGGATTTCCACCGAAATTTGATCAAAGGAGGCATCTACATTTATCCGGATACAGAAACAGATCCAGAAGGAAAGTTACGTTTGTTGTACGAATGTAATCCTTTGGCATTTATCGCAGAACAAGCAGGCGGATTGGCCACTACTGGTCGCGAACGCGTAATGGATATCGTTCCACACAAACTACACCAGCGGGTTCCGTATTTCGTTGGTTCCAAAACCATGGTAGAACAAGCCATGAGCTTTCTACCTGTCGAAAGCAGTAATCCCGTGAAATAAGTATGGAGCGAAAGGATTTACGTACTTCCTTTTCGCAACTTGAGCCGATCAATCGCACTGCGAACGAGTTACAAATTGTAGGTTCAAAAATTGCTTGGAACGGACTTATTGGGTCGTCTCGATCCATCTGTGCCGCAGCGGTTGCTCAACAAGCTCCAGGGAATCATCTGTTCCTTTTGGGAGATAAAGAGGAGGCAGCTTACTTCTTGAATGATTTGCAGGAAATGCATCCAGAGCAATCGAATATTTTGTTCTATCCCGCTTCTTATCGTGTGCCATACGAAGAAGAGAAAACAGACAATGCCAATGTGGTTTCTCGGGCAGAAGTTCTCGAGAAAATAAACAGTGGTAAGAACCTTTGGATTGTAACGTATCCAAAGGCTTTGTTCGAGAAAATACCGAGCAAAAAAGTCCTTGACAAAAATACCTTGAAACTAGAAGTTGGTAAATCATACAGCATTGATTTCATCAACGAAATATTAATGGAATTGCTCTTTGATCGGGTTGATTTTGTCTACGAGCCTGGGCAGTTTTCCATTCGTGGGGGAATAGTAGATGTCTACTCCTACTCCAACGATGAACCCTTCCGAATTGAATTCTTTGGAGATGAAGTGGAAAGCATTCGAACTTTTGATGCAAGTACACAACTCTCGATCAATCAACACCAATTTTTTACGGTAGTTCCGAATGTGCAAGGAAAGATGGTCAATGATGGCAATGAATCTTTCTTAAGCTATTTGGGTGAAAGCGCTACAATTTGGCTAGATTCCTTCTCGAAAACACACGATACGCTTGACAAGGAATACCGTAAGGCGCTGAAGATCTATGATAATCTGGAGCGTCAAGTTACGCCTACAATACCCGATCAGTTGTTTCTGCATCCATCGAAGTTGCAAGAAATAATGGAAACACAATCGGTGATCGAGTTTGGGATGGAACATCATTTCAAAACGCAGGTAACGGAGACCTTCGACTTCAAGCCGCAGCCTAGCTTCAATAAGAACTTTGATATGCTTTCCGAGGATATCCTGGAACGGACGAAACAAGGATACACGGTTTGCATCTTTTCGAACCAACCCAAGCAAATTTTGCGTTTGGAACAAATATTTGCTGATACCAATGCTGAGGTGACTTTTCGACCAGTTCCAGCGGCATTACACGAAGGATTCATCAGTCCAAAGAACAAATTGGTCTGCTATACCGATCACCAAATTTTCGAACGATACCATCGCTTCCGTTTAAAGGAGGGATTCCGTCAGGCGAAACAGGCATTAACGCTAAAGGAGCTTTACAATCTTCAGCGCGGCGATTACGTAACGCACATTGATCATGGTGTGGGTAAATTCTCAGGTTTGGAAACCATTGAAGTGAATGGTAAGCCGCAGGAGGCTATTCGATTGTTGTATCGCGACAACGATGTCTTGTATGTCGGAATTCACGCATTGCACCGCATTTCGAAGTTTACAGGGAAGGACGGGGCGGCTCCTAAAATGAACAAGTTAGGGACTGCAACTTGGTCCAACCTCAAGCAAAAGACAAAGAAAAAGATCAAGGAATTGGCCTTCGATCTGATCAAATTATATGCAAAACGAAAAGCGCAGTCTGGATTTGCCTTTAGTCCAGACACTTATTTGCAAAACGAATTGGAAGCCTCATTTATGTACGAGGACACTCCGGATCAATTGAAATCGACTATTGCGGTGAAAGAAGACATGGAGTCTGATACACCGATGGACCGATTGGTTTGTGGAGACGTGGGATTTGGAAAAACGGAGATCGCCATTCGGGCCGCATTCAAAGCGGTAGCCGACAATAAACAAGTGGCAATTTTAGTCCCAACGACAATTCTTTCGATGCAGCACCACCGTAGCTTTCAGGAGCGCTTGAAAGATTTCCCATGCAATATTGACTATATCAACCGATTCAAATCCGCGAAGCAAACCACCGAAACGTTGAAAAAATTGGCCAATGGAGAGATCGATATCTTGATCGGAACACATGCCATTGTTGCAAACCGCGTGAAATTCAAAGACCTCGGATTGATGATCATAGACGAGGAACAAAAATTTGGGGTTTCCGTTAAAGATAAATTAAAGACTTTACGAGCTACGGTAGATACCTTAACATTAACCGCAACTCCGATTCCGCGTACTTTACAATTTTCTTTGATGGGCGCTCGAGATTTGAGCATCATCAATACACCACCACCCAACCGTCAACCTGTATTAACGGAGGTTATTCAGTTTAAAGAAGAGACTTTAAGAGACGCCATTGCATACGAAGTGAGTCGTGGCGGACAGGTGTTCTTTGTGCACAACCGATTGCAAAACATCATGGAAGTCTCAGGAATGATTCAGCGATTGTGCCCAGGTGTTCGAGTTGGAATCGGGCACGGACAAATGGACGGCCAAGCGTTGGAGAAAATCATGATGGGCTTCATCAATCACGAGTTCGACGTCTTGCTTGCAACAACCATTATTGAATCGGGAATTGATATTTCCAACGCAAATACCATCATCATCAACAACGCACACAACTTCGGAATTAGCGATTTGCATCAGCTCCGAGGTCGTGTTGGTAGATCGAACAAGAAAGGATTCTGTTATTTAGTTGCGCCAACAGCCTCAGCCATGACACCTGAAGCTCGAAAACGATTGGAGGCTTTGGTTCAATTCTCCGACTTGGGGTCTGGATTTAATATCGCCATGAAAGATTTGGATATTCGTGGTGCAGGAAATATGCTCGGCGGCGAGCAAAGTGGATTTATTGCGGATATCGGCTTCGACATGTATCAGAAGATTTTGAACGAGGCAATTGAAGAGTTGCGCGAATCAGAATTCAAAGAACTGTTCGAACAACGCAATTCAGACAACCTCACTCAGTATGTAAAAGATTGCGTCTTTGAAACCGATTTGGAGATTCGAATTCCAGACGATTACGTGAACAACGTGGCTGAGCGATTGAGTTTGTATCAGGACTTGGACAGCATTAAAGATCAAGCCGGATTGGATGAGTTCTTGGAAATGTTAACGGATCGATTTGGTCCTGTCCCGGATTCCGTACACGAATTAGTTCGTTCCTTCCGTTTGCGTTGGCAGGCTCAGGAATTGGGAATGGAAAAACTGGTTCTGAAATCGGATAAGATGATCGGTTATTTTATTTCCAATTCAAAATCGCCGTTCTATGAATCGCCTGTATTTACCAAAATACTGGACTTCATGCAACGCTATCCCTCCAGAGCGAAGCTTAGCGAGAAAAACGATCGTTTACGAATCATTATTGAAGATGTGAATTCGTTGGGGGATGCGTTCCAGCGATTGGAGCAGATTATGAAGGTGTAAGATTGAGCCTAACCTCCCAATTCTTGTAGGTCTAGTTTAAATGATTCAGCCATTTCGATTGAAATATTAAATTCCTCGATAATTTGACTAACTGCGTCATACAACTTCTTAATGCCCTCATTGTAAAGCTTGTTCGTCTGGATGGTCATTATCGAAAGAGTTTCTAGGAAGTCTTCCATTGATTCCCTTGCTAGATAAATAGATTTTAGAAAGTCAGATAAAGATTCAACAGTGTCCTCGTAATCTTCAATTTTCCCGATCTCCAATATCTGGAGTTTAATCATTTGAGCCCACGACGAAATGCCAAAAGCGTAGCATTCCGAATACAGCTCAATTTCTAAATTTAATTGCTGAGCAATATGACTTAGCTTTCTACCAACGAGATTCATAAAAGCATCAACTTCGGGGTTTTCAAAACCTATTTTTCTGTTCGAAAATTCGGTCATGCGCGAAGTTGTATCACTCGCAACTACTCCAGATTTATTAATAAGCGTGGCAATATTTGATGCGCTTTGAGTTGCTTGACCTAATAGCTTACAGTCTTCAATATAATTATACACCGTTCTCTCCGCTAGTTCAATATTTCTATACTTTCCATCTTTATTTAAGATATTGTTGAAGTCTTTAATAGAACCTTGTCCAAGTTTATTAGAAAGCGGAATTTCAATCTTCCATGACTTTCTCAATTTCTTGAAATTAGACTTACTCACTAACTGCCAACATGCCGTTTTCCATTCTGGGATATATGCTACTAGCAGTATGGGGATATTTGATGAAAGCCAATAATTATAATGAACTAAACTGGCTCGATAAACTAATTTGCTTCTTTTCTTGTCCTAGGAAAAGTTTCCTAATCCAGTTTTCAATTGAACACCGAGTAGCTTTGCTGTTGGCTCATCATTCAATTTTTGCTCAATTGTAGCGTCAATTCCTACATCAGGTGGAGGCACCGGTCTAAAAATCCAATCCAGTTCTTCAAAAATGATTTTTTGAACAGCACTCACCCCTACATACTCTATGTTATTATGCCTTTTTTTAGTCATCTAAATCAAACTTACAACACGGGTTTAACAATTACAATACGCACATGTACCCATTTTTGAAACAAAAATTACCACCACCGCAATCTCGAATGGAAAAAGTCGGATTTAACATTAATTTCTTGCCATTCCATCAAACCAAACGTAGCTTCGCAACGTTACACGTGTAAATCCGCCGCCATGCGCTACGTTTATTTCATACTTCTTGCCGTTTTAATCTCCAGTTGCGCCCATGGCAATTTGCGCCTTCGCAAGGTGGATAATGAAGATCGAATTGAGATCGCGGAAAGTAAAAACCCGAAGGAACGGACCTCAAAACAGAGTCAAATTATTATTGAGTCTTCTTCTCAAGAGGAAACCGCAGAACTCGCTGTGAAGCATGGTGAGAACTCTGAAAATGAAACCATTGCTGTTATCGACGGAACGGAATTAACAAGTAACAAATTCAATGAAATTGTTTCTGATGAAATTGACGACGGGCCTTCGAAAAAACAAAAAGTACGTCAAGCACTCGTAGCGGAAAGAGATGCCAGAAAAGCAAAAAATTCATTTATCTGGTCACTCTCAATGATGGCTACGATTATTATACCGTTTCTCGGAATTATTTCCCTTTTCTCTATCGTTCCATTTATTATCGGTAGCATCCGTCTGCGTCAATCGAACAAATCGGATTACATTACGCTTGAAGGCGAAAGAGATGCACGTTCCGCTGGAATCATGCAATTGATCTACGGTGTTTTGCTCAGCTTAGCTGTGATAGGCATCTCCATCATATTGGTTATACTTCTCTTGTAAATCAAGCGTTTTTGCTACCTTCGAGGCATGTCCAAACCCTTGAAGGCTATTGTCTCCGTTACAAACGATTTGTACACCGATAACCGGGTTCATAAGGTATGTACCTTCCTTCATAATAATGGCTACGAGGTTCTTTTGGTTGGACGAAAACGACGCTCCAGTGTAGATCTGGCTCCAAGAGAATATAAAACCAAGCGAATGCGTTTGCTGTTTGAAACAGGAGCTGCATTCTATGCATTCTTCAACCTTCGCTTGTTCTTTCTTCTACTCTCGAAAAAATGTGATGTTCTGGTATCCAATGATCTAGATACCCTGCTAGCAAACCACATGGCGAAGAAATTTAAACGGAACTGCACACTGGTATACGACTCGCACGAATATTTCACCGAAGTCCCCGAATTGGTGAACAGGCCGAGTGTACAACGCATTTGGTTGCGCATCGAAAAGTGGATTTTCCCTCAGCTAACCCACATTTACACCGTAAACGATTCTATCGCGAAGATCTACACGGATTTGTATCAGAAAGAGATCAAGGTAGTTCGAAACATATCGCAGCGTTGGCAGCCAGAAAATATCAAATCGAAACAAGAGTTGGACATTCCAGAAAACGTTCCTTTGATCATTTTACAGGGTGCCGGAATCAATGTAGATCGTGGTGCTGAGGAAGCGGTTGAAGCCATGCAGGAAGTTGACGCCGTACTCATGATCGTAGGGGGTGGCGATGTGCTTGGACAATTGAAAGATCGAGTCAAAGAATTGGGACTGGAATCGAAAGTGCGCTTTTACGGCAGACGACCCTATTTGGAAATGATGCAATTTACGTATCATGCAGATTTAGGATTGACACTCGACAAGGACACAAATCCCAACTACAAGTTTTCGCTTCCGAACAAGATTTTCGATTACATGCATGCCGGAACGCCTGTTGTGGCAACGAATATTATTGAAGTGGCAAACGTGATTCGAAAGAATGACATTGGTTTTGTTTTGGATCGTTTTACGCCCGATACTTTGGCAAAAGCGCTAGTTGAAATAATCAAAGACCCAAAACGTTTGGATGCCATGAAGACGAATTGTGCGAAAGCGGCCGAAACAGAAAACTGGGAAAACGAAACTTCTGTGCTTACGGAGATCTATTTAAAGAATGGCTGAAAAGCAACTGCATATCATCAGTTTTGACGTGCCACTTCCGGCGGATTACGGAGGTGCGATTGACGTTTTCTACCGTCTCAAGGCATTGCATGAGTTGGGTGTTAAAATCACTTTGCACTGTTATGAATACGGCCGTGGAGAATCTAAGGATTTGGAAAAATACGCCGATATGGTGATCTACTATCCGCGACGGAAGCGCTTGATGGATGTACTGGATAAACTTCCTTTTATCGTTAAAACAAGATCTTCCCGTGCATTGATGCGCAACTTGCTTGTGAATGACAATCCCATTCTATTTGAAGGACTGCATACTACATTCATGTTAAATGACGAACGTTTGAAGAACAGAATCCGAATGGTTCGTACGCACAATATTGAGCATGAATATTACGACGCTTTAGCAGATCAAGCAACGGGCTTTCGAAAAAAATTCTATCGATCCGAAGCGAAAAAATTAAAGGCTTACGAACCAAGATTGAAGTTCGCGACGCACATTTTCGCCATCAAAGAAGATGATGCTTTTTACTTCAAACAGTATTGCAAAAACACTTCCGTATTACCAGCCTGTGCCTCTGTAGAAAGTGGGGCCAGCGAAGACACACTTCCGTACTGTTTGTTCCAAGGAAATCTGTCGGTACCGGAAAATGAGAAAGGCCTCTTGTGGCTAATCGATAACGTATTCGCCCCTCATAATCTCACAAATAAATTAAAAGTTGCGGGAAAAAGACCTTCAGACACCATAGTGAAGCATTGCGAACAATACGATATAGCGTTGATTTCCAACCCTGATGAAATGCACATGAACGAATTGATTCAGGAGGCACGTGTACATGTTTTCTACTCGAATCAAGATACCGGTGTCAAACTAAAAGTGGTCAATGCCCTTCGATCACCGGGAGCCATTCTTGCCAATCGAAAGATGCTTCGGGGTACAGATTTTGAGCATCTCTGCGATGAAACAAATACGCCTGAGGAATACGTAGAGCGCATTAATTCGTACCTTATTTCTCCTGTGACGGAAATTCATCTGGAATTGCGAAATGCCTTTTTAGAGGAACACCTCAACCCGGTTCGAAATTGTCGCATGATAACAGATGTACTATGAAAAGACACTTACTTTTTCTGATTTTGCTGTTCCCTATTTCTGTCTTTGCACAGGAGTTTGAAGGGAAGTGGTACACGAGTTTTACCGTAGTCGGAACTTCCATGCGCATGAATCTCGAGGTGACAGAATCTCCAGAATTGAAGGTTCTGGTAATCAACCCAGATATGCCAGGAACTCAACTAGAATGCAGTGAAGCTTCTATTGACGGGGCTAACTTCTACTTTGAATTGAGGGCCCTAGGACTTGACTTCAATGGTATGAAGGAAGGGGATAGCATTCGCGGCGAAATGCAACAGCACGGAATGATCTGGGACGTGACATTTACCAGAAATGTTCCTGATAAAGCGGTTGTCAATCGACCACAAGAGCCCAAAGCACCTTTCAATTACTCCATCGATTCAGTACAAATTCAAAACGGAGAGATCAGCCTTGGAGCCACCGTAGTCCTGCCCATAAACTTTAATGAAAAAACACCCATCCTCATTCTGGCATCCGGTTCAGGTCCGCAAAATCGTGATTGCTTAATTGGAGGACACAAACCTTTCTGGGTAATTGCAGATCATCTGGCACGAAACAACATTGCATGCATACGATTTGATGATCGTGGAATGGGCACCAGTACTGGAAATTACAATGAAGCGAGTTTAATGGATCTGGCATCCGATGCGGAATCGGTAGCGCGATACGTCCGAAAAAAGTTGAAATACAAGAAGAACCCACTGGGAATGTTGGGTCATTCTGAAGGAGGAATGCACACATTGATTGCCGCGAATAATTACAAAAAGATTGACTTCCACATTCAAATGGCGACGGTGGGCAGCAACGGAATGGATGTATTGGTAGAGCAGCAATACGATATTCCTAAGGCTTCGGGCGCATCGGATGAATTATGTGAATGGAACAAGTTTCTGTATGCTGGAATGTGCAATATTGTATTGGAATATCCTCAAGACATTGCAACGGATTCCCTCACGGCTTTTCTTGGAAAAGAGTACGAAAATGCGCCGGACGATTTTGATAAGAGCAGCGCATCACGACTCCAATTTATTATGGGGAATATTATGTTCATGAACAACCAGTGGATGCGAGAATTCCTGCAATTTGAAACGGCGCTCTACTATGAAAAATTGGATGTTCCGCTCTTGGCAATTCACGGAGAAAAAGATATTCAAGTAGCGCCGAATTCAAATTCATCTGGGTTCGAAGGTTATGAGTTCGCTAAATTGGAAATAATGCCGGGCCTCAACCATTTGATGCAACATTGTGAAGATTGCACAATGCAGGAGTATAGTGAACTTGAGGAGACAATTTCCCTAGACGTATTGAATCTTATTTCGGATAGGATTCTGGAGCTTCCGTAGTTTCGTCGTCTTCATCCTTAGCCTCTTCTTCATCAATCGTGTTTTCCTTAAAAGCTGAAGGAATCAAATCGGGGATCAATTTCAATAGCAACGGCATCAATACCGCTCCTCCTGGTAACATGAACACAGTCAACGCTGGAATTGATTTCGCAAGATCTTTGAATTGGGTTTTCACCGCATCTTTCTCTTCAGGAGTCAATTCCTGAGAACCAGATTTACGAATAAGCACCACCAGCTCTTTGCTCTCTCGAAGTTCTACTTTTAATTTCTCACTGTTTCTGGAAATTACCTTCGTCCAGCGCTTCGTGAAACTCATGTAAACTTTGTCGTATTTCGATCGATCACTCAAATACGCTACCTGATCCTTACTCTTCAAGACAAAATTCTCCACCATTCGCATAGACGCTTCCATCTCCAGTTCGTCTATTTCCAGATGTTGCCCCAATTCGCTGAGAAATGCAACTTCTTCCGGCTGCGCTTCGTGTGTGGCTAAAATGGTTACTACGGAGACATCGAAAAGAAAGCGTTTCAGGAGGAAGTGGCGCGCTACAAACGACGAAAAATCTTGTAATGTTGCTCCTTTTTTGAAGCGTTCCCGAACTAGGTCACGATCGTCTTCGTCCAAATTTGCACTCGCCAAAAAGAAATGAAATAAGTCCGTTTCCTTCGATTCTATCACGCCATCTGAATACACAGAAAGCGTAATCGCTGTTAAGGCATTCTCTGCGTAATTGTCGTATTTTTTTAGCGCTTCTTCTTCTCGATTGTGTTCGAAATCATCAAACAGGATTACGTCTAGATACGCAAAGGCATTACTCAATGAATTTACCCACCACTTATTCTCAAGAATATTGGCTTTGATGTCGATTCGTTTGGCCAAAATGCTTTCCAACATTTCTTCATTGGACTCTTTTCGGAACACTTTGAACATTCTCGAAATGGCACTCGCATTATGATGGCGGTAAAAATTGGTGAGCGACAAAAGGAATTTGTCCTTATCAAACTCCTCACGAATGTAAATCTGCCGATACACGAACAAATGCGATTCAAACAGAAGGAGTTTCAACTTTTCCTCTACCGTCCACTTAGAACTGTTCACGTTTTTCGCGAAAATCATCTGCAACGGATACCCAAACATGATTCCGCTATGCCCGAGTGTTAGATGCATGAACTGCAGCTTTCTGGTCTCATCTGGACGATCCAGTTCAAGCGAAATCTCTCCGCGTTCTATGAGATCGAAGTATTTCTGAATCCAGCCCTTTGCCCCGGGTGATAGCATGATTTTGTACGTTTCGGCGTTAAAGCAAAGCTAACAATTTAGATAAAAGACTGTTAGACAAAAGATGAATTCTTAGGAATAGTAGGATTGGAGAGACCGGGCTTCTTCTCAACATGCGTTAAGGTACTACCTTGCCCCAAAAGCATAGCGCGCAGCAAAACCGACTTTCAACCCGACTTCAAAATCGGGAACCATGCGCAATGTTGGGCCAGCGTCCAGTGCAACATTAATTGGGATGAAATCGAATGTGTATTCCACTCCGAAAACGCCAGTTGCACCGCCCCAAAATCCCTGCGTTGCTTGCGTATCCAATCTGCCCGCCGAATGTTCTCCCCAATAACCAAGATCTAATCCACCACCTGCATACCAATCAAAATCATTTCGCAAAGGATGGTTGTATAGATACAATCCCTCGAGCCAGATGAATTGACGTCCTGCGCCAAAATTGATTTCGAATGCGTTGGGTTCTTGAAAGAAATGCTTGACACTGAATTGTGCCATGTCGATGTTGAGCGTAGACCAATCGCCCTTGATTCCAACGGCCGTTTTGTACTGTTGTCCATAGACTACATTCCCCAGCGTGGAGAGCGCCAGGAGGAGGAGATACTTTTTCATTTTCATGCTGGTTTATAGTAAACAAACGAGCAGTAAAAGGATTTTATTACATATGCACGCACACTATTATTGTGCAATGCTCAGTGTAAGATTGAACTTTTTCGATCCATCAGCATTCGTCCATTCTCCTTCCAGTGATCCTCCTTGAATCACCTGTAGGTTGAAAGTCCCAGTAGTTTTGTCGTTTACTTCTTCCGTCAAATGAAGGAAACCAAAATCATCTACTTCTCCACTAATGCTAATGGGCTGCTTTACTTTGTCGTACCAGTAGGTCCCATTGTAATTTTCGTTATACGAATGATTCAAAATCATGGTAATGGGATACTTCCCTCCAATTTTGCCTTCCAGAATTTTCCCGTCAGCAACGGAGATCTCGCTGTGATTCAATTTTTCCCCGGATAACAAAGCGATGCCATCGCTCGACATCATGGACTGCATCTCCTTCAAGGGATACTCTTCGTAAAATTCCCACAAATCATCCAAAGCGGCCATCATATGATTTGAACATCGACCTTTCACAAAAGTGATTGAACTATCTGTTAGGTAATAGTACTCTTCGGAAAGCATATCTGCTTCTTCATACCAAGAGGCACATTCTGCATACATCTCATATTGTTCGGCACCACCGAATTCCTCATTTTCAGTATCAATGGTATTCATGAACTCCGTAATCTGTTCGTAAATAGACGACGTCACCCAATCGGATAAATCATACATCGCAGAGACTTCAAACAGATCGGACAATTGAACGGGTTGACCAGTTTTAGCATCAAAATTGAAGTACTGCGTATAATACTCTGAATAAGCTCCAGTATAAGCACAGGTGATTGCGATGGAAAAGTATCTATCGTTATTCGCCAAAACGTTATAATCAAACTCAGAGGCTCCCATCCATTCTCCTTCCGGTGGAAATACGTTTTCAAATCGATTCTCGTCATCCTTTTGATACACTTTTTCCAGCATGCCATTATGCAGAACAATGTTCACACGCTCAGCAGCATCAGGATTGTCTGAAGATCGAATAATGGGGAATTGGCTGGGTTGATGTTCATCTTCGTACACGAAAGAGTCAATCTCGAATTGTGCTTGGGAAGCAAATGCCCCAAGGATAAATGTAAGTAGTGTGAGTGTTTTCATATGTTTCCAGCTACGACAAATACTTTCTTGCCTGTAAATATCAATCCTCCTTGAACGTCATACGCTTCAAAGATTCCTACGTACGGACCAATGGATGCTTTGGTACCCTCATCGGTGACTCCTTGCCATGACAACGTTCCTTCGGTTGAAAGTAGTTCGTTATCAATTACTGTTGCCACTTGACGTCCGCGATCATCGAAAATTCTAAAGGTTCCAACGTATCCAATAGCATTCATCTCATAGTTGATTTGCAATACGTCTTCAAAACCATCATTGTCGGGTGAAACCGTCTCGCTAGTGTAACTGAAGGTACCATTGGTTAAGGCTGGATAGAATTGTGAATTTTCGCCGCCCGGTGTTCCAAACCCAACAGATTCTGCCGCTGTATGCCAGTTATTTCTGTCGTTGGATGGAGCATCCGGCTCAATTCGTTCCAGGGATTTTCCATTGTCGTCATCAATCAACTGAAAGTGCCAATCGTCAAGATACGAAACGGCATCAATGGTTTGATTTCCACGAATAAGGTAGACGCTTCCTTCATCATTGCTGTAGGTGGGTAAGTCGCTTTCAACGAAACGGCCTAAAACCGAAGATGGATATTGCTGCTGTACTTGTGTTGAATCTTCCGTAATCACAGCATATTCACCTGGAAACAACAAGAAGTTTGACTCAATTATTGCGTTATTGCTAATCGTATCGTCATCGAAATTTGCCATTTCCAACATATTCAAATCGAGGAGTTTATCCGAATTGTTGTACAGTTCTACGTAGTCGTATCCTCCTGTTACCGGATTGAACAAGATTTCGTTAATGATAAGATCTCCGGGCTCTACCGTTGCCGGAAGTGCGAAAATGGCGTTCAAGTTTGCCGTGTTCGACCAACAATCAGCCACATTTTGTAACTCGATTTGATAGGTTTGAGATTGCGCTAGGTTTTCCTGAAACTGCAACGTCAGCATAGACGGATATGTGTCTAGCACGAAGTTGTTCTGAATTGTCAACGTAGGGTTGATAGTGATGATTGCATCTGAAAGTGACGTGGAATCCATTCCTTCTGAGAAATGTACCTCCAAAAAATTCGGTGCTAAGGCAATGGTTTGATCGATGGTTGGAGCTTGCGTATCTGGAGTTGTATCGTAGATGGAATTTTGAGCCCCAGGAGTTCCTCCCGACGCACCGTTGCTTGCTGCCCAGTCGCTAATGTCTGTACATGGATCATCTGGATTGATGCGTTCAATAGAATATCCGCCTCCGTCTTTCGTATCATCCTGATACCAGTCATCTGTATAGACAATGGAATCGATGGGTACGCCCAAATCGCTCATCAAAACAATGTGATCTCCTGAGTTGTTTAAACTTGGAAAGCTTGTTACTCCTACCGAAGCAAGTGCAAAAGAATCCTCGTACGTGGTTGTTGTTAGAGTTAAATATTCTCCCGGTAACAGCCAAGCTTGTTGCACCGTCCCGAAGCCAGAAGCGTCTCCTAATTGCCACGATTGTACATCGAAAATCTTCGTACTACGATTGTAAATTTCTACAAACTCTGCCTCCGGCATACCAACTACTGGCGTTGGGTCACACACAAATTCATTGATTATCACATCGCCCCAAACAGGGGGCTCAGCAATCAAGAACGCAAAGTTTTCGTCTTGACTGATCATTGTATTCCCCTCAAGGTCTTGGACATTATTTGTAGTCAAGGTATAGATCGTTCCATTCGCAAAAGTTCCGGCTACTGTTACATGTACCAACGCAGAATTCACTCCATCCCGAACCGCCGATGTAATCGCCGAACCGTTAGGTGCATATGAATAATTCGTGGTCGTCTCTGCAGTCGTTTGATCCACCGCTTCATCGAACAAGACTTCAATTTCCGTCGCACTGATTGCCGTGACAGATGCTATTGTTGGTGGTGTTACATCGACAACTTCATCTCCAATGTATACATCGTCGTAGAAGAAATTATCTGCGTTACTCGCAGTGTATTCGCTAAAGAAACCGAAATGCGATCCTAAAAGATTGGTAGGGTCCGTTCCTGATGCAGCAAGGGCATACGAAGTTCCTCCTGTGTCATCTAAATACAACTCCCACAATCCTGTGTTGTCTCGAACGACGCGAACGCCCATCTGAAAACTAGAGGCAATTTGTCCAGTTGTACCTGCCAAAATCTCAATATCAACACCGCTTTGCACATTAAAAAGTCGCACAGCATCTGTTGATCCAGCTTCTCCAAATTGCAGGTAGAATCCATCTGGGTCCGAACTTAAATCCGCAGATGATGATGTGAGATATACGCGACCAAAATTGCTCCCCGAAGGAGAAAACGATTGACGCACATGAAATCTCCATTCTTTGTCATCGAGATTCGTTAATGCATGAAGTGTTGACAAATAAGAAGTTGCGGCGACAGTATTGTTCAATTGAAGCTCAAAAGATGCATTTACCGTGTAATCTGCTCCTGTCCCCGCCCACGCCGGATTTGCCGTGAAGTCACCGTCTCCGAAATCGTCGGTTATCTGTGAAAATAAAGTGTATTGTGTTAAAATAAACACAACTGTGAAAAAGTGCTTCATAGTACCAGTATCAGTGCTGTTAAATATACTAATTTTGACACTGAACGAAAGTAGTGAATCAATGAAAGTAGCTGTTATTGGCGCCACTGGAATGGTGGGTGGAGTAATGTTGGAAGTTTTGAAGGAACGTGCCTTTCCGATTACCGAGTTTATTCCGGTTGCATCGGAGCGATCTGTGGGTAAAAAACTGAACTTTAACGACAAGGAATATTCTATTGTTGGCCTTGCCACTGCAGTTGATATGCAACCAGACATTGCCATTTTCTCTGCTGGAGGAGCGACCTCTTTGGAGTGGGCGCCGAAATTTGCTGCCGCTGGAACTACTGTTATTGATAATTCTTCTGCTTGGCGCATGCATCCGGATCACAAATTAATTGTTCCAGAGATCAATGGTCACCTGCTCTCGGCAGAGGATAAAATCATCGCCAATCCGAATTGTTCCACGATTCAATTGGTATTGGCCATGAAGCCTTTACACGATAAATATGGGATCAAGCGCGCGGTGGTATCCACATATCAATCGATCACGGGAACCGGTGTCGCAGCAAAACGCCAAATGGAAAACGAGCGCAATGGTATTGCAGGTGAAATGGCGTATCCATATACGATCGATCAGAACTGCTTACCGCACTGTGATGTATTCCTTGAAAACGGATATACGAAAGAGGAGATGAAGCTTACGAACGAGACGAAAAAGATTTTGGATCCAAATATCAACGTGACAGCTACGGCGGTTCGTGTTCCTGTAATGGGCGGACACTCAGAATCGGTGAACCTCGAATTTGAAAATGACTTTGATGTGAATGAAGTACGCCGTTTGTTGCACGAACAAGATGGAATCACCGTGAAGGATGATCCGACCACGAATACCTATCCAATGCCTTTGTATGCTGCCAATAAAGACGATGTTTTTGTTGGTAGAATTCGCCGCGATGATTCGCAACCAAACACTTTGAATATGTGGGTAGTTTCTGATAACCTTCGAAAAGGAGCAGCTACCAATGCCGTTCAGATCGCTCAATTGATTTTGGAAAGAGAGTTGGTTGGGGCTTGAGTAGTGTTGGGCTGAATTTTGGGATTAAAATGACTAAAAATTTACGTGATTTTTTTGGGAATTACTAGTGAAAACTATATTCCTTTATAACCATTTAGTTATATAACAATATTCCCATATTTCGGTTATTCGTCTTCAATTATTCAATTTCCAATAACGCCATCAGATTCCTATATTTATGGTCTGTAAATTCACTGAACTCGAGACCATGGACCAATTATCTGAAGCAATTTCACTTCTTCAAAACCAGCAATTTGCCAACGCGGAAATCGCTTTTAACAACTTACTGGAAAGCGGAGAAACGGACACTAAAATACATCAGCATCTTGCTGAAAGTCAATTGCATCAGCAGAAGTTCACCGAGGCAATTGATACGTTACAGAAAGGATTGAATATCACTCCAGAAAAACCAGAATTACTCGTATACCTAAGTCAAGTGTTATGGGGTACTGGGTAAAAAGAAAAGGCAATTCCTCCTCATGAGAAAGCCGTCCAATTGATACCTAGTGACATGCAGCTTATGTCGAACACGGCAAGTATGTACTACGAGATGAACAGAAAGGACGACGCCATTGAAATCTTTGAGAAAATGCTCCTTAATTCTCCGGATGCCTTTCAAATACATTTTAACATCGGATCCATTCACCTTGAAGAAACGCGGTACGAAGAGGCCATCAAGAAATTTGAATTGGGGCTTTCTCACGATCGAAATAACAGTTTCGGGAACAAACAACTCGGAATGGCTCTGCATATTTCCGGAAATTTCCGTCAAGCGCTTGATCATTTCGAAATCGCATACAATCATGCGGCAAGCGAGGCCGAGAAAATTGAAATTCTTGTATTGCAAGGGAATGGAAACAGGGACTTGAATAGGATTAACGAAGCGAAATCCTTCTACGAACAAGCCTTAGAATTAGACCCAGCGAATGACGTAGCCAAAAGCAATTTGAGTAGCCTATCAAGGTTGACCATTCCGAGTTGGCATTTTAATATGTTGGCCGATGCCTCTAGAAATCATGCATACAGCGAGGCTATTTCAGCGGCAGTTAAACCTGGACATTTTGTACTTGATATTGGAACAGGATCCGGGCTACTTTCCATGATGGCAGCGCACGCAGGAGCCAAGGAAATTACGGCAGTTGAAATGGATGAAAATTTGGCCAAAATTGCGCGATTGGTAGTTGCAGACAATAATTTTGATGACCGCATTACTGTTCACGAAAAACGATCCTCTGCACTTGTGGTTGGTAAAGAAATGAAAGAACGTGCAGACATGGTGGTTTCTGAAATTTTGGATGCCGGATTGTTGGGAGAAGGTGTACTGCCCTCTTTGAGACATGCATGGTCCAATCTGTTGAAAAAAGATGCCATTTGTATCCCCAAGGCGGCTGATGTAAAAGCCGTTCTCATTCAAAGCGATTCCTATAATATGGTGAATCCCATAAAAGAAATCGAAGGGTTTGACCTTAGTGCATTCAATCATTTCCGCGAGGAGAATACCTATTTCGTAAAGGGTTCAGATCAAATGGAAACCGAGCCATTAAGTGATGTTTTCTCGGTGCTTTCTGTTGATTTCTACAACCTTCCCAAACAGGCCACTCCTGATCAGCCAAACACGCATTCACTGGAAATCCCGATCACCAAAGATGGTCGAATGCATGGCGTCATGTTTTGGTTTGATTTGCACGTAGACGAAAACATTACTATGTCTTCTGGACCTGACGGCGAACTCATTCACTGGGGGCAAGCCATGTTCATGTTTGATGATGAATTAGAAGTTAAAGCTGGCGATACGATTCCAATTACCGCACTTCAATCTGAATCCATCATCACGTTCAAGAAGTAACAAGCCATTTCATAAATATGTTTCATTTCCGACAGAAGTCGGCCGATTCTGTGTTGTCCCAAGTGAGGTTTTATCCAACGAGTCCTCCCTTTTGAAAAAAGTTTTGCTTCTTTATGTAACCTCTTCGTGTTTTCGACATCTCTAGAAAATAACGTGAATGAACAATCCAGAAAAACAAACACTTGACCTCGGCGCCGAACTTGACAATATGTACAAGCGATGGCCGGAGGTAAAGCGGTTTTTAAAATCTAAGGGTTGTAAAGTTGCCGATGCCGAAGACATCTTCCAGGAAGCGTTGCTTATTTACACACGCAAATTGAACGAGCCTGAATTCAAACTGACAACCGAACCATTTAACTACGTGATGAACACGTGCAAGTTTATTTGGTACAACCAGAGTCGGAAGGAAAAAAAGCACCGTTACACCGAATTACATGAGAACGTTTCGCAAGAGGAAGAAGAATGGATCGTAAGGGAATTGAAGTTATCAAAGATTGAAAATGCACTCTCTCAAATTGGAGAAAGATGCCAAAAATTGCTTCAGTTACTTTATGATTACGGATTAAGCATGTCTGAAATTGCCGAGCGAGTAGGACTTAGTAACGGCAATGCGGCCAAAGTTCAAAAATTTCGATGCATTCAAAAAGTGAAAGACATCGTAATGAAAACACCTGAAGACTTTGACATTCACCATTAACAGACATTGAGATGAACCCGAAAATCACCAAACTAATAGACCAATACTTAAATGGCACCCTCGATGGAGAGGATAAAATTGCTTTCGAAAAGGAATTTGCCCAAAGCGCCGAACTTCGACAAGAAGTTGAACTTCAGCGATCCATTATGGATGCAGCAGCGCGGGCGTCCCAGCGACGTGAAGTAAACAACGCAGCAAAACGATATCGACGGAAGAAATTACTCCGAAACGGTGGTTTTTCAGCTTTAATTGCTGTTGTTGTGGCATCTGCTGTACTTTTCTTTACCAATACTGATAAGGAGAATGAGTCTACTTCAGCGAATGAAATGGCTCCGATCACGGCAGAAACACGAAATAAGCTGGATAAAAACCAAGACTTTGAAAATATTCCTATTCAGTATTTCCAGATTCCACAACAAGGAACCGTTCACCTCTCCGAACAGGGGGTATTGATTAGCGTTCCAGAAGCTGCCTTTCTAAAAAACGGATCGCCTTACCGAGGAAATGTGATTCTTCAATATCAAGAAGCTATTCGAGGGGTCGATATCATCAAAAGTGGACTCAGCACCATGACCGGAGATGAATTGCTAGAAACGCAAGGAATGTTCAGTGTAACGGGATATACTGAAGATGGAGAGGCGCTTCATTTCAATCCGGAGGTGGGTGTCTATATACAAGCACCTGTAGACAATTGTGAATCCGGCATGCAACTTTATGATGGAGAAAAGAAAGAGAATGGTAGCATTGATTGGGTAGATCCGCAGCCATTAGGTAAAATTCCGGTTCAAGCAAAAATGGCTGACCTTAACTTCTACCCTGAAGGGTATGAAGATCACCTAGATCAAGAGAAATGGAAGCGTGATAAGAGAAGTAGAGACAGTTTGTACTTATCGCTAGAGCATTCAATGGACTCTCAAGAAATGGCGACTACTTTAGAGGCGACTACCGCCAATTCTCGACCATTAGAAGAAGGCGTAATTGTACTTCAAAAGGATATGGGGCGTGTGTTTCAAAAGCGGGACAAAACCAAGGAGAACCTGCCTGGAATCGATGAAAGCATTCAATGGATCTTTTCAAGGAAACTTCTAGGGAATAATGTTTGGCAAATTACTGCTTCCGCAATTATAGCAGACGGTTTCTACATCCCAACTTTAACTGATCCGGATTCAACAATTCAAACGCAGTTGAAAATTAATACCACCAGCAGGTCTGTCGTTATTGAGCAACCTAGTTCAACTAGCCAAGTTCGAAAGATTCGCACTTCTTCTGGAACCGTTAACGGATACACAAATGAAGTTATTATTCAAGCGAAAGTGAAAGTAACATCCAGAACCCAGATTCGCCTACCTCTAAGAGTCGTTTTCAAACTTTCGAGCGCAGATATGGCCTATTCCCGGGTTATACGAGGTGCAGATGTTTCGCTTTGGGAATCGCCAGAACAACGCACGGCCAGACTTGATTCGTTAGCGAATTACCGTATGAATGGGGAATTCATTCTGCCTTCCAATGTAATGGCTTTTTGGAAGCCAGCTTTTGAAAACACCTTACTGTCTACCCTAGAATTTGAGCAACGTATGCAAGCAATCCATAAAACTTGCGACAACGAGGTATTGGAATTGTATACGGATAACTTAAACAAACCAATGTCCGAAATTGATCGTGACGTGGTGAAAATGGGGTACCCTGAATTCGAACAATTCGCCAATGAAAATATAGGAGCAACAGAAGTAAATGACCCGCATTTGGCATTGCTGAATGAGTTCTATGAGAAGTCATCGAACATGCTGCGAGAAGATGCGCGAAACACTGCGAAATCGGAAGAGAATCGCATGCAACAATGGAACAAGATAATCCGTGATCAGGAAGAAAAGGATCGAAATCGAGCAGTGAGCAGAAATCTCCAATACTCGAATAACATGAGTAATTTCTCGCGCAAAAACCTGAGACAACAGTACAAAAATACCCAAGGATTTAAAATTCGTACCGGAAGCAATGGCGCGCCTCGAGCTCGAAAGAATCTTGATGCTTTCAGACCCTACGCTGGAGTTCCCCTGATAGATCAAACTGGTATCATGAACAAAGCTTTGGAAGTAACCGTGATTCGCCAAAAGATCAAGTACAATGACTTGAAGGTTCGTGTCTCGAATTTTAAGCAGTTTGACGATGTTTATCTCTACCTCTTCGCCGATGAAATCAACAGTTACCAGCGAATTGATCCTGATTCTAGTGGAGCGTTTGCATGCATGTTGCAAGACAAAATTACATACGCTATTGGTATTGTTGGCATCACTTCAGAAGGGTTTTCCTACTACGATCATGATTTCTTGACTGGAGGAAATCTAGGATCCATACAACTCGAACCTATTAGCGAAGAGGCACTGGAGGCACGCATTGAAAAGATGAATTCTGAAAGACTGGCCGGCAACGTATTAATATCTGGAGAACTTAACTGGCTTCGTACCAAACGTAAGAACTACAAGGTACAACAGATGTATAAAAATAATATTGAGTTCAGACGTGAAGTGAAAGGGGTTATTTTCCCATGTGTGACTTTTGAGAGAATCGATGGACTAAGAGCAGAAAGCAACTTAGAATCGGAATTACAAGTGATTGAAGAGTAAAAAAAGCCCCCAGCCATCGAGCGGATTCGAGATGCCGGGGCTTTTAATTGTTACTATAAAATATCGATTTTTTTCGGCAATTACTAGAATTAGCTATATAACGAAATGGTTATACTCACATTCAATTCATTTAAGCCCCATGTTTCGAAAAAACCACTTCTCTTAAAGTATGCGTAATCTTGAAAATGATCATTTAACAATCGCTTTATTGAGGCACCTGGAGCCCATTATGAAACCTCAGATTTTAAGGCGATTAACAGGAATGTTCATG
This sequence comes from Flavobacteriales bacterium, assembly GCA_015665275.1. Taxonomy (GTDB): domain Bacteria; phylum Bacteroidota; class Bacteroidia; order Flavobacteriales_D; family Crocinitomicaceae; genus UBA4466. The sequence continues at coordinate 21,338 of JADFAL010000049.1, forward strand.
TTAAAAGTGCTAACTTGGATACCAAATATTCAATACATGAGAAGTCGCAATTCCCTTTTGAAAATGTTCTTTGCAGGATGCTGTATGTTACTCCTTTCCGCTTGTGCGAATGAAAAAGACCTTATTGAAGTTGCTGAAATGGCAACGGAGGACCAGTTGGAAACAGTTGAAGAACCGGTTCAAATTACACAAGAGGTGGCACCGCCTGTTCTTGAAGGCCCTAGAAAAGTCGTTGGCGAATTTCGAAGTGTTAGAGGAGTCATGGATCCGCTAAGTTGCTATTGCGGCAACGGCGGGTACGTTGAGAGTCCTGCAGGGGAATCCGTTGCGGTGTGCTTCAACGATAATGAAAATGTTCAAAGTACAGATTACATTTTTATTGAAGGGGTTATGATAACTCGAACCATTGAATCCAATGGCGCTTGTCCAGCAGGAACAATGAGTTATCTTATCGTGGAATCTTATTCTTTGCAGCCGTAACTATTTCTAAATGAGGGTTTTTCTTGTTTCCGTTTTTCTCACGCCAATTGTATTGTTCGGCCAAGACGATTTTATGGCTTACGATGATGCGTCTCTGGATAAACATTTTAAAGCTTGGGACCTGGTAGGATTCGATATGTCGCAGTGCTTCGTTGAAGAAATAGATCGGACGCTCACATCTGCTCTAAAACACGATGCCAGTTTAAGCTACACCTGGGACAGCCTTCAGAATCATGTCTCTGTGCAAACTAGCGCTGATGGTAATTTTCGAAGTTATAGCTATGACCGACGAATGGGTGGAAATTGGCACGACTACAGCGTTTTTATTCAAATGCGCATGTCAGATTCCTCTATTCAAACGCTTCAAGTTGATACGGACAGGGCAGCTGAGTTTGGAACCTATGAGGATGCTGGAATTTATGAGGTTCATGCAATTAAAATCAAGGATAGTACCCATTATTTGACGCTTGCGTACGGAACGCACGGAAGCGGCGAACACCATGTTACTGCAAGAGTTTATGGAGAACGGAATGGAAAGATGGTTTCAAAACCACTATTCGCGCAAGAGCACCTCGTAGTGACAGCTCAACGTAGCTACAAATTCGACATGAAATATAACGCCACAACAAAAGAGTTGTCCTATAATGAAATGATATCTCAGGATGATTCTCCTTGGAATTCTCCCACCGGAAAGCGCACTATTTGGAAACTTGAGAAAGACGGCTTTCAACCGCATCACTAAATTTCACTAGCCGACCCGAAGCTTAATCTGTAGCGAATTAATTAGCAATCTCCCAATAAATATATTGTTTAAGATCTTTCGCCTGAGTTGCATCTAATTTTGCATTTTCGATCATTTCGGGCAAAACCCGATCCCAACGCTCTTTGCTATAACCATCAACTAATTTCGGAATGTTATCTGCACTTCGTCCGTAATGACAAGAGATACAATTATCCTGGAAGATTTTGATACCCGTATCAATTGCAGCATCACTTAGAGTAACCATTTCATTGCTCGCTTCAGTGCTTCCACCATTCTCATTGGAATCAGAAGTCATTATTTCCGTAGTTTTTGGTGCACAAGCAATTAGACTTCCTATACCAATTGTTATAATAAATAGATATTTCATTTTTCCTTTTTAGTACTTATTTGTGGTTCACCCAGTAGTGCAAGAACTGCACCAATAAAACTGATAGACTTACCCTCTGTGAAAGATACGCGATTTCATGACACTTTCACGAAAATCGTCGAGTTTCTCATCCACTCTGTTAGCGGCAAACTTTTTCATCAGCTTGCGGGTAGTTTTGCCTCGCTTGTACATGAATTCCCGCTCGAACAATGGAATGATCGCTAAAAAACGTACTTCTTTGCCGCCAACGAGCAACGGCCGTAACTCCTGTTCAAGCAGCATCGGATCCGAAAGCATGAAATAATTCTGCTTCATGGTGTCCGAAAGTGGCAATGCTTCTTTACCTGTTGGCATCGTATGTCCATGACCGAACCACATCTCTTTCTCCTGTACGTATTTCGATAAACGCTGAATCCAATAGTAAATCCAATTCATACGCGGATTATCCAACTCATCGGGCTCCCAATACGACGGAAGACAGAAATACAATTCGTTATACTCCTTTCCAACTTCAGCTTCCGGAACCGGCATTTTGTATTTATGCAGTCCATTGGTTACCAATACGCGCACCTTGCTTCCAAGGTCCAATTCGAGCATGAGCAAAGGCACTTCACCTTCCTTAACAGGAACTTCGGTGACCTTATCTTGCCCAAATCGTTGTATGAGTTCATTTCTCACGAGGCAAAGTTAGTCCTAATTTCTTTGTATCGACAAAAGATGGGAAGACAATAGGCACTGAGACACTAGACAGCAAGCGCACTTAAAATCGACACCTCAACATTTAGTACTAAGTTCATCGAGATGCGACATACTGAGCTTGCCGAAGTGTCGAGATGCCGACATTCGATCTGCGTTCGACAAGACTCTTTGGCCCGAAACTTGTTTCACATTTCTATAATGTTACGTTAATGTTAACCCCAAAAACCACTTACAAATAAGCGATTTAGCACTTTTTTTGTAACAAAATTTGGATTGTATCGTCTAATGTTACTATATTGTTAACACAACGTTAAGCAATCATTTCAAAATAGTGCGGCAAATTATATACATATCACTCTTGTTTCTTCTTATCGCTCCAGCGGTAACAGGGCAAGATACGCGCATCATTTGGCAGAAGTCAATTGGTGGTGTTGGATATGATCGAATCAATGATATCATAACGGACGAAGCTGGAGACGCTTACGTACTTTCTACGGTGCAAGTCACTAACAATCACGAGGTTCAGGTTTCTAAAGTTAGTGAGGATGGTGACTTTATTTGGACACAAACTATTGGTGGTGAACGTGACGATCGCGGTCATAAACTGTTGTTGGACTCTAACGGCGATCTACTCATACTAGGTGAGTCCAATTCTAAAAACCTCCAAGGGCAATCAACGAATGGTTCTTTGGATATCGTAGTAATTCGTCTGTCTCTAGAAGGCGATGTAAAAAATGTTCACATGTACGGAGGGTCCAAATTTGAACAGGCTGCCTCCATTCTACAAAAACCTGACGGCAATTATATTGTTACTGGAACGACACTTTCCAACGACTTTGATGTAACAGCAAACAATGGACAAGCAGATGTTTGGTTGATTGAGTTAGATCTCCAAGGAAATTTGCTTTGGGAAAAAACACACGGAGGAGTCGATGACGAATGGGCCGTGAATACCAAGTTGATGGCTGACGGATCACTCATTACTGTTTCCAGCACCTCAACGTATCAGGGAGATTATTCAGACAACCGTGGGGATGCTGATGTGGCTTTGTACCATACCACAGCCTTCGGAGATTTGCTTTGGAAACGATTGTACGGAGGATTTATGGCCGATTACCCTGCTGATCTTGAAATCCTTTCCAACGGACATTTCCTTGTTGGAGCGAACACGTATTCCAATGATGGAGACATTCCTTCCAATAATGGAGGTCAGGATGCACTTCTGATGGAAATTGATCAAGATGGCGAATTGATTGGTGCACAAACCTATGGATCCTTTGGGAACGATCGTATCGCTGCCATCGAACCGAAAGGTGAAGGATATGTGATTTTTGGATCGAGCAATTCCGCTTCGATTAATGCGGCCGTAGGAAATGGAAGTCAAGATTTTTGGATGTACGAAATCAATAGTAATAAAGAAGTTGTGCATCAGTACCTTTTCGGAGCATCTGGTTTTGACGAGGGCGTTACGTTTAGCCTTGGTCAAGACGGTAGTGTAATCATGGGAGGAGAGTCCAATTCAAACGACGGAATGGTAGGTTCGAACATGGGTAAAAACGACGGTTGGTTGTTGAAGGTAAATAGCAACTTCGATCCGAATGCTTCTGAAGCTTCTGTACATCCAAATCCGTCGAATGGAATTGTATACATCAACGAACTGCAGGAAGGCGCGGAACTTTCATTGTCTAATATGCAAGGAGCACCGATCAATAATTCTGTTACGCCTTATGGTACGTCACGTATTTTGGATTTAAGCGCACAACCGACCGGAGTATATTTTCTGCAAGCAGTTTATCCAGATCGAAAAGAAGTGCACCGAATCGTGCGCAATTAAAAGAGCGCTTTCTCTAACTGCATCCAGAAAGCCTCGCTGGAATTCACGCAGCCTTGATCTAACATCTCATGAATTTCCATTTCACGTTCTTTCGAATAGGCTTTCGTGTTTTTGAAGAACGTAAGTTCAGATGCATGATGCACTAATGCCGCATGAATGCCTTCTGGGGTGGAAAGATCTACGGAATCGTTTTTGGCATTAATCGAAATCATTTCCACGGCCTCGGGTTGCATTCGAAATACCATGCAGGAAGCAGCAGTTCTGTGCTCAATAAATTTGATCTTCTCGTATACTTTCTGAAGCACCGTATCCGAAAACAAGCCCACCAAATTTCTGGCTTCTTCCGGGGTCTCCTCATTCATTTTGGCCCATTCATCACCATGGACACCATGTATAATAAGGAATTGCTTTAAATCCTCTTCAAATAAAGGTAACTCGTCATCAGTAAGCATTCGGTATTTCATGGTGCAAAAATACTTGTCCTGATTCAATTGTGCTAGCCTTTAGCTTATGGTAATTTGGGTATCAGAAATAGTGCGAATTTCTCAATTGGACGCTTCCGTCTAAAAAGTCCAACCAATCAATGATAATTTCACCTTGTTTTTAAGTACAATCGATGATTATGAAAAGATTTGCTCAACTCGTATTAATACTGCAATTTGTTTCCATTTCAGTTTACACAGGCTATGTGGCCCTAAAATATGGGACAGATTTATTTAACGTCTTCTTTAGTGAAATGCTAAGCCTCACTTGGACTGGGCAATTTCATTTTGATTTTTGGAATTACTTGGTTCTAACAGCAGTCTGGGTGGCTTGGCGGGAGAAATTCACTTTAAAAGCGATTGTATTGGCTGTAGTGGCGCACATCTTTGGGTTAATGTTTCTGGCTCCGTATTTACTGTTCCTTTCGTTTAAAACTAATGGCAATGTAAAAGAGATACTGGTTGGCGATCGATGAGTTTTCGTTGAGGTTTCATGAGTTTATTATTTAGAAAGCTGATCAGGTAGCATGAAATTCCGGTACATCATTCTGTCTTAAACTCGAATCGGAACCCCACTACCCTATCCTTCGAAAAACGATTCAATTATATGCTACCTTTGTTTCATGCAGCAGAAAAAAGGCATCGCCATACTTGGTTCAACAGGTTCTATTGGTACTCAAGCGCTCGAAGTATTAGAGCAATACCCCGATTATTTTGACTTACAGGTAATTACTGCCAATCGTAATGCAGACCTACTCATCGAGCAAGCGAAAAAACATCATCCGAATACGGTGGTTATCGCCGACGAATCCCTTTATGAAAAGGTAAAAGACGCCTTGTGGGAAGATGATATTCATGTATACGCGGGTTCGAATGCTTTGTCTGAAGTAGTTGCAAGCAATGATGTTCACACTGTGCTTACTGCAATGGTGGGATATGCCGGATTGAAACCAACCATTGCGGCTATCGAGGCGAAAAAAACCATCGCTTTGGCAAATAAAGAAACGCTCGTGGTTGCCGGGGAATTGATCAAAAAGATGGCCCTGGAAAAAGGTGTTGCCATTTATCCCGTGGATTCCGAACATTCGGCAATTTTTCAATGTTTGACAGGCGAATTTCAAAACCCAATTGAGAAGATTTACCTAACGGCTTCAGGAGGTCCATTCCGAGGATTTACAACAGAACAATTGCAAGCCGTTACCAGAGCACAAGCATTGAAGCATCCGAACTGGAGCATGGGAGCAAAAATCACTATCGATTCCGCAAGCATGATGAACAAAGGATTGGAGGTGATTGAGGCAAAATGGCTGTTCGATTTACGTCCAGATCAGGTTGATGTTGTTGTGCACCCGCAATCGATTGTTCATTCGCTGGTTCAATTCGAAGACGGAAGTATGAAGGCACAATGGGGCTTACCGGACATGAAGCTCCCGATTCAATATGCACTTACCTACCCAGATCGATACCCAACGAAATTTGAGCGTTTCAACTTCATGGACTACCCGGAACTGAATTTCGAAAAGCCCGACCCAAAAACCTTCCGCAATTTGCAATTAGCATATGACGCAATGAATGTTGGTGGAACGATGCCTTGCGCCTTGAACGCAGCCAATGAAATTGCGGTACAAGCATTCTTAGAGGAAAAGATTTCGTTCTTGCAAATCGCTGAAATCAACGAGAAAACCATGCACGCAGCCGCTACAAAAGGAACTCCGCAATTGGAAGATTTTGTCGCAGTTGATTCTGAGGCAAGAGCTTTTGCAAAAGGATTGATAAAATAAATGGAACATAGTCTTTAGAAGATGATGCCTTCCAAATTTATACGGTCTTTTCTACTTTTTTTCTAGTAGGGAAAAACGCAAGTGCATTGGGTCAATCGGGCTCGGAAAATTTAATGATTGCTTTAGTTGGCGCCGTTTTCTTTCTAGCACTGCCACTTATTTGCTTTTTTATTTTTCTTATTCTTAGAATCGTTACCAATAAAACCATTTATGGCGTCGGAATTTATGCTGGTTTAGGTCTACCCGCGGTCTTTTTCGGACTATTGCATCTAGAATCTGACGGAAGAGATGGTGTCCATCTAAGAATAATGATGGGCTTCATACTCATGCTTCTGACCTACCTTGCCATTGAAATCATGATCAAAAGGGGTAAAAGAGATTAGGTGAAACCTGTTCTAAGTCATTTTTCTAGCGGCAAACAAGTGTTAAGTTAGTGTCATACAACCATAACACTTTTATCCAAATGAACGCCTTCATCCAATTGACTACTGACTTGAGCGTTTGTATGGATAGCCGCTACGACAAAGTGATGGAGAAACTTAAAAAGTAATCGCGACCATCGAGGGCATATCAACCATCACGCTCATCTCAAAGTTTGTACAACTCATAATGCTTCGTTTTTCCAACGAGCGTTGCCTCTTCGGGAATGGTAGGTTCTTTAAAAGGATCTGATTTTTGACTCTTTCCACCCTTATGCGGCATTTTATGTGTTCCTTTTGTCTGTCTAATAAATAATACCTCTTTGTATTTCTTTTGCAAAGAAGCGTCGTATTGACTTTCTTGACTCACATTCGTGTGCATGGAATAGGCTACCCAAAATTCTAGATTATGACGCGCCACAACAATCGCTCGATCGGGTTCGTTTATGAATTGTTCTAATTGTTGCAGTTCTGCATATCCGCCTGCTGGAACTTCTGGAGGTCGTTTTTCAAAAATCATTAGTGCAGCAGCTCCGAAGGAGGCAATTGATAAAAGTATTGTAAGGGTCACCCTTGATCTTTTGCGGATAAACGCAGCCAAATAAAGCAATAGAACACTCTGCGGAACGAAAAGAAAATTCGTCAATCTGGATGCAAATTGTTCATTGTATAGAGGCAGCGGAATTATGCAAAGGAGCAACACACAGGTCATGATGATGCTACGGTCGATCTTTTCAAATTGAACTTTATGTCTTCGGTAAAGTCGCAGGGCGAAAAACGCCGTAACTACGTAAAACAGGAACTTCAGAATGGATAGTATTACGGGACCATGAAAAAGATCTTTTGCCGAAACAGTGTCTCCAATGAACGTGGTAATCCTTACTCCTCGCTCGGCATCAAAAACATATACCAGCGAGATCGCCACTAGTGCCAACGCTGATATATACAGAAGTGCTTTCCAACGATAGCGATGCAATAGAAAAACTGAAACGGCAATCGAAGCGAACATGAAGGTGCCGAAATGTGTTGCTCCCGTAAGCAATAGAAATATGGCAGTGTACACCAAATACTTCCTCTGTTCGGTACGCGTGTACACAATAAATAGGCCAAACTTGAGAAAAGTAGCATCAGCGCAAACCCATTCTTTTGAAATCCGGAAAACATTCGTAACGGCACGACAGAAATAGTCAGATATGCGAGAATGGCCATCAGAAACCATCGAGTTGTGGCCCTGTTCATTCGTTTCAATACATGATAGCTTGGCACAAGTAGCAATGGAAACAACGCACTATCCATAAACTTGACCGTATTCAAAATGAGATCATCATTGATCGTCAAACCGAAAAGAGAAATCAACTTTACAACACCTGCATCCAAATAAAACAACAAGGGCATATCGGGAAAAGCAAGACTTCCGTGTTCAATTATTGCGCGCACTTGCAAGGGATAGTATCCCCCATTTCCAGAAAGCAATTCTTCAGAAAAGTTCATATAGAGTCGAACCCCAAAGGACAAAAGTGCAATGGCGATAGGGATTATTTTCAGATCTCTTAATGAAATTTCTTTGTTGCGAAGGTCACTCATATATTTTTTTGATGCAATTCTTCAAAACTTGCGATCGTTACCATTCTTTCACACTTCACTCAATAGAAACCACACTTAACTAACAATTTAGTTATTTAACTATCTTTTTAGTTTGTTAACTAAGAAATTAGTTATGTGTTTGTGATGTAATCTTATTTACTATGCAAGAATTAACAAAAGCAGAAGCGCAAGTCATGCACTACCTCTGGGAAATCAAAGAGGGATTTGTAAAAGACATCATGGAAAAGTTTCCTGATCCAAAGCCGGCTTATAATACAGTATCTACCATCATTCGTATTCTGGAAAAGAAGAATGTTGTAGGACACAAAGCGTACGGTCGATCTTTTATGTATCATCCACTCATTTCAAAGGAAAGCTACACGAAAAGTACCACGCATCAATTGGTAGACAACTATTTCTCTGGTTCCGTGGAGAATTTGGTTTCCTTCTTCGTGAAAGAAAAAGAGATCAGCGTGGATGAACTCGAAAAAATCTTAAACGAAATCAAAAAGTCATGACATTGCTACAATTTCTATTGATTCAAGTCAACCTTCTTGTACTCTTTGGACTCTACAAGTGGCTGGCTGCAAAAAATGGACAGTACAACTTCAACCGATGGTACCTTATTCTTGGTCCTGTAGTGGCAATTGCCCTGCCCTTTTTTGTCTTTGAAAATACATCCGAAACAACGCTCTCAGTGCTCCTCCCTGCTGTTGAAGTACTGAACGAAGCACAGGCTTCCAATGCCACTGTTATTGACTGGACACAGATTGGAATCTTCTCTGGAGCGGGCTTAATACTTGGGCTCTTTGGATATTCCATGTGGAAACTTGTAGGCGTTAAGCGCGCCACTTATTTGGAGGATTACAAAGGGAAGACGTGTATTTACTGTCTTCCGAAGACGGAACCACACACTCAATTTTCAACCGCATTTACCTGCATCCATCTCATGCTAATTACCGCGAAATAATTCTCGAGCACGAATATGCTCACTGTAAAAGTCGCCACTCATGGGACTTGGTACTCATGGCATTTTACAAGGCGCTTTTCTGGTACAATCCTGCTATTTACAAATGGGGCAAAGAAATGCAACTCAACCATGAATACTTGGCAGATGCCCACGTGCTATCCTTGGGAGTATCGCCAAAAACCTACGGAGCCACTTTGCTTGCGCTTAATTTTTCACACAGCGGTGGAAACCTGGTGCACGCGTTCAATCAACCATCGTCGCTCCGAAAAAGAATCGTTCACTTTAAACATCAAAATAAATTCAACATGAAACATCTATTGCTTATCCCAGCAGTTGCCGCTATGGCCTTTGCTACCACGTCAATGGTTTCTACTAACACTCCGAAAAAAGCCAACATTTCGACTATTCACACACCGGCTTTTAATGGAGATGAAGAAGGAACCCAACCTCAATATCCCGGAGGAAAAGAAGGGTTAATGAACTACATGATGACAAACTTAAAATATCCGAAAGCGCTCGAGAAAGCCGGTTCTGAAGGAAAAGTATTCGTCAAGTTTGTGGTTGCCAAAAACGGCGTAGTTAAAGACGTTGCCGTAGCAAAATCATCTGGTTTTGAAGCCTTGGACGAGGAAGCAGTTCGCGTGATCAATAACATGCAAAACTGGGAACCTGGAACGAAAGAAGGTAAGAAAGTAGATACAGAAATGACACTTCCAATTGTGTTCAAACTATAAGTATCTTTTTGATTTACAGTTTCTTTGCAAGCGTGGGTCTTTACTCATTTTTAGACCGGCGCTTTTTTTTATCCCAACGCACAATAGTTCTTATACGTTATCGTTGTTACTATCGAGCTACTTAATAGAAAACAAACGAAAACTACTTATGCGTTTCACGACCAAGAACGTCAGTGAGAAGGACGACTCTGTCATATTATTAATTTGTGCTGTCGTTGTCGCCTTAATCACACTCTTTTTTACATACGGAATTGAGCATTTCGAGTGGGTTATTTTCACCTTGTACGCCGTATTCATTTTTATGGGCGAATTTCTGATGTCTTCCTTTATTTTCCGTCGAGATAACATTTTGTATACCATTGCCAGCATTGCTTCTGGTTCCGCAATTGGAATTGTTTTCGTTCTTAAAGCGATTCTTCCTTTTTGGTAGTTTTTCGCATCCCATTTCACTATCTTCGAAATACATGGATGCCTCAAAAATCAACAATAACAAAACAAACGGTCAGTTTGAATATAGAACGGATGAGCACCTCGCCTATCTAACCTATCGGATGCGTAAAAAAACGATGTTCTTCATGCACACCAAAGTGCCGGACGAACTTGCAGGTCAAGGTGTTGCATCCGGATTAGCTCTTGCTGCCTTAAACTATGCGAAAGACCACAAGTACCTGATTGCCGTAATGTGCCCTTTCGTTTCTGGCTTTGTGGAAAAACACCCCGAATGGTATGAATTGTACGACGGGGAATACCACGAACGTTTTCGCAAGCCAAGAAGACCATAGCTTGTAAGTATAAATACCTATTCGTATTCGCACAAATACCTTATTTCAAGTTACCCCATTTCTACACCAAATTTTTTAGCTAGTATTAACCATGGCTAAGATAATTTTCAATGCGGATGATTACGGATTCTGCGATCAGATAGACGACGGTGTAATTAAGGCGATTGATCAAGGATTGATTAACTCAGTAGCGGCTGTTGCAAATGGCAACAATGGTTTAGAGCGCCTCAAGCGACTGGCACAGATGCAAGACCAGGCAGATATTGGTTGTCATATTACCATCACTTCAGGAAAACCATTAACAGATGCTCCGAGTTTTACACGTGATATCGATGGCAAAAAGTACTTCCGAAAGTTCACCCAATTGGAACGTCCTAAAAAAAATGTGAATCAGGATAAGGCGAAGCATGAACTGAAAGAAGAAATCAACGCTCAGATTGACATGATGGAAATGGCAGGTATCAAAGTAAAGCACTTGAGCAGCCATCACAACTCCCTAATTTTCTTCCCTGAGTACTTCGAAGCACAAGTTGAAATAGCCCGTGACCGCGGAATAAAATTACGGTCAACCTCTATTCTTCCGGATGGGAAAAACAACCTGTATATTGCACAATTAGCCGTGCGATCCTTAGACAACTTAGGGGTGAAAAACGCTCTTGAATTGTACACCTTTATGCGTAAAATAGACGATTGGAAATCTGGATACAAACAGCCAATTCCAGCGATGCCAGACGCAATTGACGGAAGTCACTACGGCCCCCTGGGAATAGATAACATTAAAACCAAAAATGAGTTCAAGCGTGAGGTGCGACGTAAGGTAAGAAAGTTGAAGAAGAACCTTGAAGAATTGCCTTCTAACGCGGTGATGGAATATTGCATTCACATGACAGATCCTGACGGATTGAGCTCTTACGCTTTCACCAAAGAAGGAACCGAAGATTATTACCCAGGAGTGGATTGGAAATACTTCGATTCACGTAAAGTTGAATTTGCTTCATTAGAGCAATTAAAAGCAGACGGAGAATTCCCGACTTTGTCTCGCTGGGACGATATTTAGGCAAGCCTTCGTTTAAAGGCGTGGATACTCTCGTTTTCTGATTGACCGCAAGGGCACAAGTTGATCCCTCGAGGATCATCATGGCGGAATGGTTGTGATGAATACTTCAATTCATATTTGTAGCTAACACCTCATAACTCGCACCTCCACAGGCTCGATGACAGTTACTCTTAACTGCACAAAGCGTATAATCAACAATCACCCCCGAATTATGTTACATTAACATCAGATCAGCGTTGTATACATAATATCCGTTCAATCATTACGTATATTTATCACTACAATGTTTTTTATGAAGTACTTCAACCTGACCTTTCTAGCTCTTTGTCTGCTAGTCGTAACACCACTTTATTCCCAAGTCGACTCTATTCAAATAAGTGGAAAGTATTACAAAGTTTACCCCATACGGCAACGAATGGTCATCGCGGAAGAATATTGGATTGCCGTAGATGATGAGGCCTATTTTCAGGACGAGGAAAATTGGTTCAAAGTGTTTGGTGAAGAAGATTGGTTCACACGAGAGGCATTCGACACAGCAGATGTCTTCGATAGAGTAGCGCTTCGAGAAGAATTGAAGGAACGTTGGGATGTATTAACGAAGAAACGAAAGTATTTCCGAGGTAAATATGTTAAAGCGGCGCGGAAGAACCCTTCCAGTCTGTTCAACCCTAATATTTCAGACGATACAGACGTATTGCCAGCATTCAGCTCTTTACCGGATGGAGACTACGTACAATTGTTTACAGAGTTCTGTTATCTCCAAGAAGACGGAACTTGCATGGAACAAACGCCACGTGTTGCTGCCTACTTCAGCATGAAAAACAATCTTTTGGATGGACCAGCGACTTGGGTAAACACAGAGGGAGACACCTTGCGTCATGGACAGTATCAGAATGGATTGCGCACCGGTACTTGGAAATTCAATCGAATCAGTACCTACAGTTATTATTTCTATGGTTGGGAAGCGAAGTCTTTTGCGAAAAATGGCGTTCGCCCAATGGATACCTCGTATACCACATTAACGTATCAAAATGGAGTTCTGAATGGGCCATATGAATACCACACTCCAAGCGGATGGTCACACACAACTGGCTTCTACAATGATGGCGAACCGTCAGGGAATTGGCGTGCGCATCGTTACGAAACTTTGATTGCTAACATAACCCACGCAAACCCTGGGGATACAACCGTTTCTCACAAACCAATTCTAAGAACGACAACGAACCTAGAAGATTATATCGAGTTCGGCATGGGCTATACTTTTTACAGCGATTACCCTCGAATGAATGTCCCTGAAATTTTAAATTTCGATTTCGGAAACGAAATGGAAGAGGCACTAGAATTGGAAGAGGAAAGTTTTCAATCACACACGCTAGAATACAATGGCTACGCCTACGGGATTGAACCCATGTATTATGACGAGTACGGGATGCCAATTAATAATGCACCTGAACGCGTTATTGAACGCATGAATGTCAATCTTCCAGATTACAAGCGAGTACAGTCAGGACTTTTTGATCTTATCTTCGATCCGAATTTAGACACCACCGAAACCCGCGGTTACTTCATCGATAGCCTTGGAGCACGCATGAAATATGATGGCGTCTATGAACTCTTCTACCCAAATGGTCAGTTATTCGTTCGATACAATTTTGAAAATGGACAATTGCTAAAAGAAGACACCTTGTTTTGGGACAACGGTCAAGCGTGGGATGTTATCGAATTTGTAGCCGATTCCAACCACTATTTGCGCTCTATTTACGATTACAACGGACTTAAAACCAACGTGGCCATTTACGACTCGCTGGGCGACTTCCTTCGCTACGATGTTGAAGAAGAAATTGTAGAACTAGACGAATTGCACATTGACGGAATTGTAGCTCAAAAAGAAGGTTTCGGATATCGAGACTATTACCTTGGATACCGAGGTGGTAATGATCACAAAAAACTCCAAACAATTTTCACCGGAAACTACTCGTATAGAAACCCTATGATTTCTATAGACAGCATCATTCCTGACACCTCTTTCATCATGTATAGAGAATATAATGGCTTTGATAAAAAGTCCTTGATGCGTGATATCACCTTCAACCCCACAACTCGCACGTATAGGCATCAAAACACTTCTTATACCGGAGTAAATTACACAACAACCGAGCGCACGTACACAGAAAACTACAACAGTTGGACAGGAAAAAACACGTGGAAATATGGCAAGTTTACTGTAATTGAAACGGCTTCGGGAATTTGGCGTGAAGACCCATTGAACCCTGAAGAAGACAGCGTAATGCGCATGGGACGTGTCATGTATCCTTACGATGGCTATTATGTAACTACCGATATTGAGATTCTTAAAGATGGCGAACCCTACACCGGAAAAGTGGTGATGAAAAATCGTTCCATGTTCAACCGAACCAGTAAGAACAAATTGGTTACCCGACAAGAATTGTATTCCAATTCGAAAACGTCTGGGAAGCGTTTGTATAAATACCTAAAACGAGGAAAAAAACACCCGACCTTAGATCTCATGAGTGGTCCTTCGGAATTTGATTACCTATCCTCTACCATTGCATACAACTTATTCCAAACGCCTAACAGTAGACTATTCAATGGTCTTAGCGCCAAACACAACTACGGCTGGGGTGCAGGAAAGCGCGTGCGCAAAGTGAAAGGTCAATATCTGGAAGGGAAACCTCAAGGATACTGGTTCGGAAAGCGTTTTGGCAAACTTACCAGTGAAATCCAATACGATCGTGGAGAAGAGTTCGGTACGTATAAATCGTATGATATTGAATATGGAGCGAGCAAATGGGATCGCATCATGTCTGAAGATTCACTACCGAAGAAAAAAGTACATTACCTCGACGTAACACTTGAATTCGACAAAGGTCGTCGTCAGGGAGAATTCCGAGATTACAACTGGTATGGAGATTTAGAAGCAAAAGGCAGGTACGAAGATGATTTCGAAGAGGGTGAGTTTATTCGCCGTTATGACAAAGCATATTCCGTGTCTCAATACAAGAATGGATATCTCGACGGGTACGCGCAAACCTATCTTACTTTCCCCGATATGGACACGGTTCTACTTTACGACCTGAATTTCCAAGGTGGAACGTTGAATGGCGAGTCCAACACCTATCACATCAATGGTAAATTGGCCAAACGCGGATTCTTCCTGAATGGGGAGCCAATTGACGATTACGAAGCCTTCGATACGCTTGGTTTTAAATATCACTACGTGAAATTCCAATACGGATTCCCGATAGAAGAAAAAATTTGGGAAGAGAATGAATTGAGTTTGCGTTACCAATTCGACTGGAAAGATTCCATTCCGTTTGATCCTTCAGATTTGATGGAATCGCAAAGTTTGGAACGCCTTCTTTCGGATTACGGTTACAACGATTATGCCCTGCAGCAAGCGTACTACGGGCGCGATAGATTGGTAGAAAAAAGTGGACTGAACTATCACATGACCAAATTCTACCCGAACGATACCATTGCTCGAATTGGTAAAATTGATAACGGAAAGAAAATTGGACTCTGGAGGTTCTACGACTACGACGGTGCGTTTTTATACAAGGTAAATTACTTCGACTCCATCATTGAAGTCAACGATTCTATCCGTTTCAAATCCAAAGGAATTCTAACACGTTTCAATGCGGAGGGCGATTCAACCTTCCGAGCGCACATTATCGAAAAGATGGAAAAATACGATTGCGCACACACAGATCACTATGAAATTCGTCAGCTGTATACCGTTTGGGAAACACCCGACAGCACGAACAGAATGAATGGATATGTCCGGAATTACTACGACAACGGCGTGCTTCAGAATGAAGGACAAATGAAGGACGGTTTGCCAACCGGTCTGTGGAAATACTACGATCCATTCGGGAAACTCAACCTTATGGGAACCTTTGAGCAAGGAAAACGAAACGGTCGTTGGCTCCAAGGAGATCTTGCAAAGAAGAAATATCTAGGTGAAATTTGTTTGAATCCCAACCTTCCGAACCTTGAAAGAGAGAAGGAATACCGTGAGAATTTGCTCGATGTTACGATCATAAATTACCAATTGGGTAAAACGGTGAGCAAACAATTTTTCGATCTCAACCTCAATAAGTATTCGGACATGATCAATGAATAAGAAAAGTTCAGTCGATATAAATTATAGTAAATGAAGGTATTCTTGGTTCTTTTTGTTTTGGCGGTAACTATTGCATGTACTCAGGAGGTCAAGAAACCCAAAACTCAGTCCGCCCCTGCCCTTCCGGCAAAAACGAAAGAGGTATTACGGGATGATGCGAATGCCATTCAAGTTCGATTAAACACTAGTAATACCGCTATGATCAATGGAGAAGTTGTAGATAGCATTCAAGTAAAGCCACAATTGCGTTTGGCCAAAAAGGAGAAGGGAGACACGGCCACGGTGGTAATTCACCTGAGGGGAGATACTGAATTTGGTATGTTCGCGACGGTGCATCAATCGCTGGAGGAATTGCTAATAGAGGAACGCGACAGTATTGCCCAACTTCGATTTAATACCATTTACGCCAATCTTACAGAAACGCAGCAGGCCATTATTAAGCGAAGGCATCACCTGCGAATCATTGAGAAAATGCGGCGCTAAGTCGTTAAAGAAGCACAAATTCGGAGAGGAAGAATATATTTTGTTTAACTTTACCGTAGTAACATTAAACAGTTATGAAAAAAGAAGAAGTCTTAAGTGCATACGCCGATTATCTATTGGATCATCAAGAGCGTCCAAAATCCATGTATCATTTCGCCAAACACCTCGAAATAGGTGAGCAAGATGTTTATTCGCATTACGCATCATTCGAGGCCATGGAGGCTAGTATGATGGCGCAATTCGTTGAAAATGCGAGAGACTTAACCATAGAACAAGCTTCAAACGACGAATCATTCGCGGAACAACGAACACAGATGGTGACGTTCTACCTCACGTTTGTTGAAGTCCTGAAAGCCAATCGTAGCCTGGTTCAGTTGCTGCTCCCGAAAGGAAAAGATCAATTGCAGGCGTGGAAGAACCTAAAATCGGCGAAAAAAGTCTTTTTGGAATATGTGAATTCGCTCGACATCAATATTGAGGCACTATCATTTATACCAAGTGACAAAGTCAAGGAAAAAACACTCGAAGTTGCAGCTTGGAGTCAATTCATTACAATTCTAGCATTCTGGATGAACGACGATTCGGCCGATTTTGAACGCAGCGACATCTTCATTGAAAAGAGTCTCAAACTCAGTTTTGATATTTCAGACTCTACTATATTACACAGTATTGTTGACCTTGGAAAGTTTGTAACACATCATGAAAAAACTTGATAAAATACCAACTTCGAAAACGCAGCGTGCGGCAAAAATGCTGAAAGTTGGAACGGGCGTTGGCGCCAATTATGTGAAGTATTGGGGTAAGAAATTAGTCTCGGATAAAGAGAAGGCTAAAGAAGAGTTAAACGAAGCCAATGCAGAGGTCATTTATGATGGCTTGAGTGAATTGAAAGGTAGCGCCCTAAAAGTTGCTCAGATGATGAGCATGGATCAAAGCATTTTGCCGAAGGCTTTCGTAGAGAAATTTTCTCTCGCTCAATTTCAAGTTCCGCCATTATCCGCACCATTAGCACGAAAAGTCCTTACCAAAGAATTAGGGAAATCTCCTGAAGAAATCTACGATAAATTCGATTATGAAAGTCGGTTTGCTGCCAGCATTGGACAGGTGCATGAGGCATGGAAAGACGGTCAGAAGCTAGCGGTTAAATTGCAATATCCCGGCGTTGCCAAAAGTATCGGTAGCGACCTTCAACTGGTGAAACCAGTTGCGATGCGCATGTTCAATTTAAAGAAAGACGATGTTGCAGAATACTTTGAAGAGGTAGAGAACAAACTGAAAGAGGAAACGAATTACGTATTGGAACTCCAGCAACTTCAGGAGGCTATAGATTCGTGCACTATAATTCCAAATTTGACCTTCCCAAAACCATTCGAGTCACTTTCAACTCAAACGGTACTTACTATGGAGTGGAAAGAAGGCAAGCACCTTTCAGAATACGATGAAATGAATCCGACTCTGGAGCAACGCAACCAAATTGCACAAACGCTTTGGGACTTCTATTTATATCAAATTCACGAATTGCGTAAAGTCCATGCCGATCCACATCCGGGAAACTTTATGGTAAGTCAAGAGAACGAACTTATCGCACTTGACTTCGGTTGCGTGAAAGCACTTCCAGATGATTTCTATAATTCATATTTCAAGCTAATTCATGCTGAAAATATCACCAACCGTGAAACCTTCGTGAGCATTTTGAAGGAACTGGATGTAATTACGGAAAGTGATACCGCGGAAGAGCAAGAATTGCTCGCCGATACCTTTGAGCGCTTGCTTACAATTGTCAACAAACCATTCCAGTCGGAGTCGTTTGATTTTAGTTCGCCGGAATACTTCCATGAATTGATGCTCTTGGGCACCGAATTGAAAGATCAGAAGGAATTGCGGAAGCTCTCGGGCAAGCGTGGCTCGAGACATTTTCTGTATGTCAATAGAACGTTGTTCGGGTTGTTAGGATTGATGAATGCGTTGAATGCCGGACCAGTTGATGTGCATCATCATGAGAAGTATTTGACTCGGCCTGGAATCAACCGAAAAAAGGCTTCATAGCTGAACGCTAATACTCAAAAATACTGACAATCAATACTTTATACGGCCTGAAAATTGGAATATCGGAATATTCCGATTAACCAAATAAGATTTTCCTCGGGATTCTCCTCGGGATTTACGAAATTAATTCGTTATCCTACAGGCCTAACTGCTTCGTCATCCCTTTCGACAAAGAATCTTTGTGCATGTACACGTAAATGGTCTTCATCTTGAAATAACTCTCAGAAACGTACAAAAATCCTTCTGGATGATTGGTTGACCCCCACGAGTTTTTCACAAGGAAATATTTCGTCCCATTCTGATCTTTGTACAATCCAACGATATGCATGAGATGATCATCTTGCGTCGTCTTGTTCTCGTATCCTTCCTGACGCAATTCAGCCGTAACTGAAACCTCATCTGTAGGGTTCATGAAAGCGTTATCCTTCGTTGCTTCCAACAAATCTGTATCTGATGGGTTGATTGCCAGTCCTTTTCGATGACTGAACCCATCTTCCGAAACATCTGCTGTCCACCCCACCGTGTATCCATTTTCCAGAGCAGTCACGGTAGCATCAAACATCTCATCAAGTGCCACATTATAGGCATCCTGGCGTGACCAGTTATCTGGAATTGCCAACTGAAATGGCTCGTTCATTTCCTGATGCGTAAAAGAAGTAATGGAAACATAGTTGTCCATGTCTAAGCCCAAATAATCAGCAAATGACTTTGGCGTATATTCTGTTCCGTTGTATTCGAAAGAGGTAATATCTTGTCCGAGATACGCATCTAAAATTCCTGAAATCGCTTGCTTCCATGCAGATGTCAAACCGTTAAAGCCTCTGCTATTCATCTGTTGAATAACTCCGTCCATGGCGCCCTTCAACACCTTGTACATCTCACTATGATTGTGCTTACCCGATCCGTAGTTCAATCCATCGTATGCCTCCTGTGTAACAACACCAAACTCTTTTATTACAGCCGGGATGTCGTGAAATTCACCCCCCTGACCGAAGTTTGTTTTTCCATCCAATCGAACATACATCTCTGCTTTTTTCTCATATGCCTTACGAACGATATACATCTCAGATAAAATGGTTTCATCTTTCCCCATTCGTAGCAATTCAGACTCGAAAAAAGACATCCCCGAAAAACTCCAGCATGTACCAGAATTTCCTTGACTGAGCACAGGGGTAGCACCCAAATGAACGATCTTTTCAAACGCGTAATTGCTTTCTTCCGCGTTGGTTGTTGTCTCTTGCGCGAATACAGCGAAGCTTAGCATCGATAGTAAAAGGCCTAAATATTTCATGATGAGAATTTTACCAAAGATAAGTAATTGGCTCATGAACTAAAGAATCCAAAATAAGTTTGTGATAAATGGGGATTTAAGAGGTTGGACTATCGCAATCTCCAACCAGACAAGCCCATAGCTTCCGCTTTCAGCTTGATTGTTTGATAAGACTCTTCTGAAATTGCGCCTCCTGCAGATACGCGGTGTAATCCACCTTTGATATCTACAATTGTAGCTTCCAATCCATTTGCTCGCATTTTAGCTACCAGATTGTCCGCATTAACCTTATCACCAAAACATCCGACAACGTAGTGCATTGTATTGGCGTTAAAACTGGTACTCGTTTCGTTGGTCGGCGTCTCAACAGGTGTTTCTGAAACAATCTCAGAAGGACTCGACGCATCATTTTCAGGAAGTGCCACCTTAATGTAGGTGTCTCCACTCAGTTCATAGGTATATACCTTTGTTCCTTCAGGCAATTCACCTACTTCCTTACTGAAGTTTGGTTCTTCACCTCTATCGGCAGACCATGGAGTGGTTTCCTTCACAGGTTCGTACGTTCCTTCAGCACGCTTGTGAAAAGGATTAAAATCACTAAAGGATAGCATCCCCGATTCTAAAACATCCGTTTTTACGGGAATCCAAACAGAGTAAAAGGCAATTGGAAGAATACACGCTGCAGCAACATAACGCCACGCTCGGTTTCTTCGCTTTGGTTCTGCAACTTTTTCTTCCGGAACTGCTTTTTTATTCTCGGCAACTGGCACCGCTTTGGCAATCGGAATAATTGGCGTTACTTCTTTCTGTGTTTTTAGTTCAGCTTCGGTTGACGCATTTTCAGCAACAACAGGAACACTATCTTCTTTCACCGGAACTACCGGAGTAATTTTTGTAATCTCCTCTTCAACGATAGGAGCAGTTTCCCGAACAGCAATCTTGTGCTCGACAATATGTACATCTTCCTCTGAAACGAAATGTACGGACCCCAATCCAAAGGACTCCAATAACAAATTCGCAAAGCGATCCTGCTCGAAACAGATGTTACGTTCATCGTCAAAGAACAAGTTCCCGACGCGTTCTATCTCAATGCGACCTCCTTCTTTCAAAGTAACATGCCACTGCTCCACCAACGAGTCCATCTCCTTGGCGGCTTCGACAAAAGAAACATTGTTCTCTCGGGCAAACTCGTTGACCAACAACCCGTCGTTATTTAACAACTGGCGATTGAATAAAATCGACTTCCCAGGAGGTAACATCGTACCACTCTTATAATCTATACGCGCAGAAATCCGTTGTGCTACGAATCCACCGAAAGAAGGAATAATCACACAATTATGGCGCAACAATAAATTACCGATAAGTTGTTCGACAGATGTCATAATACAAAGATACTGATTTTGTGCTTCTTGCCCTTATACGTGGAAACAGGTGTTATGTTACAATTTAACGACCTTGTGAATTTGAATTCCATCAACTTCGATGAAATAGATTCCTGCGCTCCAATCGCTTGCATTGATAGCCTGCTCTTTGAAAAGCTCAAATTGATCCATTTCCTGACCGCTAGCGTTAAGGATGCGCACCCTGAAAACCTGATTCGATATGGAACTAATATTCACCACTTCTGCCACTGGATTTGGGTGAACGGTAATAGAAGTCAAACCCTGTTCGTCTAGTCCTACCGCATCCCCATTTTTAAGGATGCACGTGAAGTCATCAAAAGTAAAACCCTCAAAGTTGGCATTGTAATAAGCATCTTGACTGTTCGAGCTTTCGGAATTAAAGTGAAATCGGATTTGAACTGCGCTTTCACCAAGAAGAAAGGAATTATTCTCGTCGTCAATCACTATTTCTTCCATCACCCATTTGCCCTGAGAGTCCCCATCATAAAGGGGCGATCCGTCTGGCTGAAAATCATTACTCGAATTGTTTTTCCCTGAATACGTGTTGTTTTCATCCGAAGCTCCGGCTTTGGTGTATCTTCCGCAAAGTGGTGTCCAGTTAAATCCATCAGTTGACGCTTCTAACTGAACATAATCGAAACTACGTTCCAAATCCCATTTCGTATAAAACTGAATGCAGGCATCCGACGGGTTCGATAAATTTAATGGTGTATTTAATTCGAGGGTTGATGCCAAATTGTTCAAATAAGGCGGAGTATCTGTAAGTGTAATGGCCGAAGTTCCGGAATACCCAGCCAATGTCTCAACCCAGCCTCCAGAAGCCGTCCAATTGCTGATTCCATCTAGATCGGGATTGTCTTGAAAAACAACTACAGGTTGAAATATTTTCTCGATTTCCGCTTCATACAAAATACTGTCGGTTGCGTAATCATTGGTGAGTGTTACCTTAAATCTAACAGTGTCATTCATTTGAATAGACGGATCCAAAGTATAGCTAATCGAAACAGATCGCTGCTCCAAGACTGTCATTCCCGACTCAACCACGGGTGATCCGACCGAAACAATGTTAGATGAAAGTGGCTCAATATTTAATGTGAAATCGCTCGATGTTTGACCTAAATTTTCAATCCCAAATGTGAAATCACCTGAGTTGGATACAATATTGGCTTGTGTCAAATCATGCAATCGTCCATATTTACCACTAAGGTAGGCGGCGAGAAAATTCATACGTACCGCGCGTTTTGCGATGGGAACAAAATTCGATGGCGACGGCCAGAAACCGCCTTCACCACTACTTCCGTTCTCTGGCGTCCAAGCCAACGTATTTTTCCCAGATCCAACTCCCGTGGGTGTCCCATTCGAACTTACTCCGGCCGGACCGCCCAACATCCAATCGTTCATGTTCCCGCTATTTAATGAACTGATTGAGGTACTTGGGCCATAGGCATAGCGGTTATAATAACTCATGTCATGACTGTACTTCGCATATTCATCTGGCCTTGGATTTGTAATCGTAGTTCCAGCGTATCCATGTAACATCGCATTTTTGAAGGAATGATGATTGAGTGCTAATTGAAAATCGTGGAGCAGAAAAAAGTCACGCATTATTTGCGTTTCGTTTTCAGAGAATGGTCCGGTTCCGAGATAGGTTTGCGAGCAATTATTAGACGACGCTCCTCCATTTCCCCAGTAATACGCAGAGTTTCGATTTAAATCAACTCCATCCTCAAAAGTGGTGCATCCGCCAAAGGTATTTCTGTTTTTTCGCTGCATCCCTCCTCCATCAGGGCTTTGGGTTTCATTGTAAACGAATCCGTCTGGATTGTACACCGGTATAAAATACAAAGCTTGATTGTTCAGTAAGCGCTCAATAGAAGGGTCTTCCTCATAATTTTCAAGTAAATACCACATGAAGTAAAGTAACTGCATTATGGAACTGGCCTCACGCGAGTGAATCAATGACTGATACAAGGTTTCCGGTTCGTTCGCTTCATCCACATCTGGATTATCAGATATACGAACGTAGTAAATCGTTCTTCCTTCTAAAGTTGTTTCATTGGAAGGAGATGCATCCAGTTTAACCGAAATTAAATGTGGATAGAGCGCATGCATACTGTCCAGTTCCTGCAAAACTTGGTCATACGTTAGACATCCTCCAAACGAGTTAGGTGAATTATTTGGGTTTAGATGAAAGTTTGTGGGAACCTCCCAATCAATTTCTTCGCAACCTACGTGCTGCCCTACGCTTTTCGCGGCGCTCTTTTCTTTTTTTTTTCGGCTTGAGGCCTTCATCTCCTCCAGCTCTTCACGTGCAGCTGGTAATTCTTCCGCTGCACGATTCGCGTAATATTCAGTGAGATCATCAATGAGCACGGTATATTTTACCCCAGCTTCAGCTAATCCTAAGAGTTCGTTTTCACCCAGTTCTAATTGAAGGCTGTCGTTCTGATACACCACTCCGCATTCCATATCAACACCGATACTATCGAGGACATGAATAACTGCTTCGTCCGAAGCAATCATTACACGTTTGTAGTTGGGCGCCTGAGACCAAACAACACTAGAGAAAACTACGCACGAAAAAACTAGAAGGTAACGCATAAACCTGAAAGTAAAGATAATATGGTCACCTTCCTAGCGTAATCGTCAAAAGTCATACGATTAGGCTCTTCTAGGACACTGGCTTGTTCTTTTCGTGCTCAATCGAATACGAGAATTCAATTACCTTCTCTTCGCCGGGTTTCATTTGCACGTCCCAAGTCAACCTTCCTGAATCTTTGTCGAGTGTGGCCCCTCCTCCATCTTCTAATTTAATGGTGATGTCCTCGTTCTTCGTTATTGGAATCTGATCCTCCACCGTAAGATCAATCGCCGCTCTAGAGGTGTTCTTTACAACTATTTGGAAGGTATACGTCTTCACAATATTCTTGCTCAGGATTCCTTTTTTCTGTTCTTCGTTGATCTTCTTGCGCCTGGAGATAATCCCTTCGTCCTTACCCAGTGTTACTTCCATGGTATCAGTAAGAATTTGTGGATCCAAATAAGTGTTTCCAACGATCGTTTGCTTGAAGTAGATGTTCGCTTCTCCTGGCAATAGACTTAAGTTTTCCCAATCCCCAATCTTCGCTATTAAGAAGGCATTCTTATTCACACGAGGCAACATATAATGCAGGTAATCCGCATCCATTTTATCACTCGTTACCACCATCAATTTGTGCGTTCCATCTGCTTTGATCGTGTACGGAAGTTTCACGTTAAACTCCACATTTGAGAAGTTCTGATTGATTTCTGCCATGTTCTGAATAGAAATCAACTGCTGATTGAAAGTGATTTCTTTGTTGTCCTTCAAGGCCTCATTGCTCATGTCTCTGCGAGCTGACTCTGCTTCTTCTTGCGAATAGAAATTTTGGGTCGCTTGCACACTGATCTTCTCAACCGACCCTGTTGTTGGATTGATGCGCGGCTTGTTAATTGTGTAATCCAAACGCCAAATTCCGATGGTTGGTTTCTGCGCAAACACATTCTGATTGTAGGTCGATAGGGTCAACTTCACCTTGTCCCAGTCCTCTCCGGTACTCTGGTACACATCCGCTTTGTACGTGATCGTCATGGGATCGGTGGTGTTTTGTGCGCGTAAGTCATATGCGGGAATCCAACCGGCGTTAGTAACCAAATAGTTTACCCCAATTTTGCCATACGTTGATACGTCTGAATATGTTGTTACCAGAATATGATGCCGTGTTTTTGCCGGACGTGATGGTTGCCCCGTATTCCGCGCATAGTTCTGCAATTTATTTAGGCGTATTCGAAATTTGTTTTCACGCGCAGCAAGTAAATGTTGTTTCTTCTTCCACACGTAAATCAACTCGTTGATCTCGTCCAGCTTCTCCCGATAGAACGTTACTACCTCCTTAAACTCAGGCAAAGTATCACTGATTCCCCCAGATTTGATCAGTTGATTCTCTGTGATCATGCGTTTCTCTTCGTTCAAGTTGTGAAGCTTGGCACTAATACGCTCTTTCTCGAAACTGATGAACAGAATAGAGTCGTTGAGCCAGTTGATTTCCTTTTGAATTTTCTCCGGAACGATGGTTGGTTCAACGGCGGATGGTGGCACATATTCAGTTTGATATTGCACGTCCAAAATCAGGAAATTTCCAAGCGCCGAGGCCTGAATATTTTTCGGATTCAAATTGGGTGAAACGTCTTTGATGATCACCTCGTTTACGCCCTTTTTAATGTTCATATTACTCGACTCGCGGAAAACTTGAGCACCACTTAAAAAGACCGTAGCCTTTGTAACGTTCGTGCTCAAAGTATCAGCTGCGAAGGCATTAGAACCAATCAATAAGGCAGCGGTTAATAGTACGGATACTTTCATTATTACAGATTTTACAGTCCGTACAATCGGGGGTTGGGTTGGTTCAATCGGGGTTGCTGTAGGAATTCTATTCATCCATTCTTACCTTTAGCTTTTCCAAAGCTGTGCACATTAAAATCCTACCATGAAAACACTTCTAATTTCACTTTCTCTTCTGCTTCTGATTTCTTCTTGTCAGGAGCAATCCAGAGAAACCCAGTTCGATAAACAAGGTGTTTCATTTACCGTCCCTGCTGGTTGGAAGGGCGTAGATGAAGAGGACCTCGGGAGTGGTTATTCCATTTCTATTGAAAAAGAGGGCATGGATGAGAGCGGAATGGTCAGTATCAGTTGGATTGATTTGGAGATTGAATTGGATGAATGGGCACAAGTATTTAAAGACGAAATGAGGTCCAGTTGGAATTCTTCGGTCTCTAATTCTAGTTTTAGCGCTGTTAAAAATGGAAGATACAACGAGATTCCTACCCGATCCGTGACGTACAAAGCAACATTGTTGGGGCTCAAACACACCGGGACTATCCACGTCTTTTATGAAGGTGGTAAATCCTTTGGAGTAATTATTCAAGAAGCAATTGAAGACAAAGCAGACAACAAAGAAGGCTTTCGCCTGATTGAAAAGAGTTTCAAGGTAGAGTGAGATTTGAATTAAGAAATTCGTCTATGTCGAAAGTTATTCCGCTCCCAGCAACTTTTCCAAGTGGGCTTCATAATACATCTTCCGTTGCCGAAGAAACTCTTTGAGCAATGCTACCTCTCGCTCCCAATCTGCTCTATCACTTGGATAGTTCCAGCGGTCAATCTGTCGGTTCATCTCAGATGCATATCGTTCTTCAAATTCTGCTAAGCGCCCCAATAAATAGTCCTCCGAAAAGTTTGTTCCAGACAACTCGGAATAGCGTTGATAGAACTGCTGCCGAAATGTGTCATTCTTCAAAAGATTGCGCAGCAAATACGTAGACCCTTTGCTATTGTACCATTCGTTGAGTGTGTCTGCTGTCGCATGGGCCAATGCATCGTGCTCGTATCCGCCATCTTTATTGAATACATAAGGGCTCATCATCAAATCTCCATCGAAGAAAATCCAACGCCATTTTCCATTTTTCGGACGCCAGAACTTTACATTGTTCCCGGGCCAATCCATATTGCAGAAGTAGGTTTCAAACAGGTTGTAATCAATGTAATTCTCTATATCGATGATTGCTTCCACTTTCGCATACACACTATCCTCTTGGATGTCTTCCGTGTATATCATAGAGAGTAGATTAACAAATGTTTCATTGGAACCATTCATTACGTCTTTACCTGTTCCTTCGATCATATCGTATGCATCTCGGTTCAAACCAAAATGTTCCTGCATGTAATACCGATCGATGCGTTCCCGAATGTTATAAATACCCCAATAAATGCCATTTAAATACACTACACACGGTTCTGACTTCTGATGCTCCAAACCAAGATCGCCCGCAAGCGAACTTAAATATGCATCGCGAAAATGTGTTGAGACCATATCACTTCCCGAATTGCGCAATATAAAACGTGTGGAAGATAGCGTGTCTTCTTTATTAAAATTGGACCAATTCAATGCCTTGCCACCCTCGGGTTTATCCGTATATACACGAATGCTTTTTTGCGGAAACGCACCCACAACCGCTCCATGCAATCGGAATTCTATAGGCGTTTCGTAGATAGACACCAGGGATGAATCGAACAGTTGTAGAGCTCCCGGTCTTTGCCAATCCTTTCCTTTCATCGTATAATTGCCGTTCCCAAAGAACAAACTATCCCATCCCTTCTCGGTGTGTAAGTTTCCGGGGACAAACAAGCCCTTTGCTGCATCAAATAAATTGTTGGCATCTGTGGTGATAGAAACGACCGGAACGTTGTGTTTTGATTTCCAATGCTCACCCATGAAATAGGTTTCTGGAGGAAGTTCAAAACAACGACCCTTTTCACAAATAGCATACCGCAAAACCCAAACATCACGCTGCATTTTCTGCGGTTCTTTCCATCGGAAATAATCCAATTGCCAAGGCCCCTCCAAAGGCGTTGTTGGAATCGTATCAATTTTTGGAGGCAAGGTTATCTCAGCACCTATTGGAATCGCTTCTTGATAGTGTTGACCGCCATTTAATGGATCGGAACCATCCGTTGTGAAATAAAACTCTTGATGTCCTTTGCTTGAAAATGTTAACTCAAAAGGAAGGTCGTATTGACCTGATGGATGTGAAACTTGACCGTACAAGGTACTGATCGACCCTAAAAATGCTATGAGAATTCTAAAGCGCATCCATCACCTGATCCAAATCTTCCGGAGAATCAATATTTGGGGTTTCAATGTCCGTTGGAATAACACGAATTTCATATCCATAATACATCCATCGCAGTTGTTCCAATGCCTCCATTTGTTCGAGCGCACACGGTTTCAATTCCACCAATTCTTGCAATGTTTCTTTTCGATAGGCATACAGTCCGATGTGGCGCATGAATGGGAAACTAGCTTTCACTTGCTCTGACGCACGCTCCGTGGAAGGGATAGGACTTCTGGAAAAATACAACGCATTTCCATTCGTATCGCAAACTACTTTCACACGATTGATATCGCTCAGATCATCTGGGGAAACCTGCGTGTGTCCTAGTGTTGCTATCGATACTGTTGTATCTTGAAAAGCAGAACACAGCGTGTCAATCTGACCGGGATTTACCAGGGGTTCATCGCCCTGTACATTGACAATTACATCGGCATCGTACTTCGCAGCAAGCTCTCCGCATCGATCTGTTCCTGACGGGTGTGATTCGGACGTCATCTCTACGTTTCCACCGAAGGCTTTGACTGCATCGTAAATTCTTTGGTCATCTGTTGCTACAATCACTGAGTCCAAAGACGCGCAAGCGGCAGCGCCTTCGTACACCCGTTGAATCATGGGTTTCCCCTTTAAATCCACTAATGGTTTGCCCGGAAATCGTGTAGATGCGTAACGTGCAGGAATGATACCAATCACCTTCATTTGCTAGAATTTCATTTGAAGCTGCAAAATAAAGTTTCTTGGCGCTTGAACGTCACCCGGACGGGTAGTATATTCTTCATTCAAGACATTATTCACGATAAACCCGATACGGTAATGATCCATAAATTTGTATCCGACACGAACATCAAATACCAAGTTCCCGCGATTGAACTCTTCTCGGTATCGCTCTAGCCCCGGAAGAATGAACAAACCATCGATTAATTCATCTTCGAAAATCGCATCGATATTTTTCATGAAGCTGTTGTAGCGTGAAGACATTCCTAATGAAATCCCCTTCCATTCTGCTTCTACGTCTGCCTTGAATAAATGATTGAATCGGTATTTTAACGTTGGGTCGAACGAAGCGGTTTGTGTTCCTGGATCATATTGATACGTTGAAAAGGTTTCGACATAAGCCGAATCGGTGTTTTGCGTTTCAGGAATCATGTACGTGTAGCCAATCAAACTTGTCAATTTTACATCGCCAATCGTTCCTTGACTGTTGAATGAAATCTCAGCACCCATAATTCGGGCAGATTCAGCATTTTCTGCACTAAAACCAAAGATGTCGTTAATGGTATAACCCGTGGATGGATCCAAAATTTGTGCAACAATATCATTGTAATCTGGAGCTGTTGGGTCGAGACGTTCTCCTGTTCCCGGATTGAAAATTCCGAAAGTGAATTCCATCATGTTATTGTACTGATTCACAAAACCGGCAACATCAATGAGTCCTTTCCATTTCTCACCAATCTTAATCGCCTGTTTGAATCCAACTTCAGCCGCCCAACCCGTTTCTCTAGTTAAGTTCGGATTGGCGAAAACATTCAAAGCACCTACACTTGTTGCTACATATCTCTCAGCTACGGATGGATAACGAATTCCCTGTCCAAAAGACGCTCTGATATGTGAATATTCAGCCACTTGGTAATGTGCTCCGAATCGCATGATTGGATATATGGGAATAGAAGCGCCCGTAGTATCGCCGCTGAAACTGAAATCCGAATCGCCGCGAATGTCATCCATTTCAAAATACTCCAAACGAATTCCTCCAGTCAAATCCAATCGGTCTAACTTGTATTCGTATTGACTGTAAATCGCCAAGTTATTTGAGAAATGATCACCGAAGAGTTCAGATCCTACATCGGTTCGGATTCCAGTAAATCCACTTGTTAACACCGACTTTTTTCCCCACTTGCGCTGGAATTGATAATCGGCATAGCTTACCGCGGACTCTGAAGATTGCCCAGGATTTGTAATGTTATTGTTGTTGACGAAATAATAGCGGGTCTTGAGGGAATGCAAATTGCGATTCTTATCTACGTATTTCACGTAAGGATCAATGCTGAGGCGCACCCCCGACTGATACGTTAAGGTAGACTCTGCCAACGATGTGTCTGCACTTCCGTTCGGCGTGTATGCAAATGTGTCGCTTTCCCAAATGATAAAGTTTCCGGTTTTCTGATATTGAATGTTGGTGCTCAATCCCGCTTTTAAATCCGGAATGTTTTTCGGTCGATAATAAAACGTTCCACTCAAACGTGCACGATCTTCTTGCTCTCCTTCCCGATACCCCGGCGATGTAAATGCGTTTGCCGAAACAGTGAAGCCGACATTCTTATACATTTTTCCTCGATACACTTCTGCCTGATGAAACCATGGATTGGTAGACCACCATTTCAACGACTCGCGCTTGGGGTTGCCGTATACACCGGACTGAATTTTTGCACGTGTTTCTCCTTTTAATGAAGGCAAACGTTCCTGAAGGGAAATGATTCCGTTCAACGCTCCACTTCCGTACAATACCGAAGAGGCTCCTTTTAGAATTTCGGTTTGTGAAGCACACTCCATAGGAATTGCGTTCCACTTGGCATCTCCAGCGTCTCCAGAAAGAATCGGAATTCCGTTCCAAAGCAACAATACACGACTTCCGGCTCCGTAGGCAAATCCACTACCTCCGCGGATACTTACTTGTCCGTCCATCGTAAATACTCCTGGGCTTTGAGAAACGGCATCTTCAAGATTCACCAACCCTTTATTGTCAATCAATTCGGGTGTTAAAATTTCCATCGAAATTGGAACGTCTTCGATATCTTGTCCGCGCCTTCCCGAAGTCACAACAATTGTTTTCAATTCTTGAGGTTTCGAAAGTAAAATCTGGATGGTTCCTGGGCCCGTAACGATTGTTGTATCGTTCTCATAGGTTGCCATTTTTGTAATAAGCGTATCTGGAAATTGCGAAGTGTTGATGGTAAATGATCCGTCGATGTCAGCTATCGCACCACCACCATGGGATGAATATACTTTCGCACCGAACATAGGTTCGTTTGTTCCTCGCTCAACTACTTTTCCATCAATTTGAGAAAAGGCCAAAAAAGGGCACAGAAGTAGTAGGAGAAGTAGGGTTTTCATTAGCAATAATTCGTATATTAAGGTAGTCTAAAATACTAATAATTTTGAACTACACCTACCACCACTACCAAACCGCGCTGGCGTTTCTGCATGGCGTTGGCCCAAGAAGGGCAAGGGCATTGATGTCTCACATACCTTCTCTTAAGGTGCTTTTTACCGCATCCTCCAAAGACCTTTCCCAACTTACGGGTTTATCTCCTGGATTTTTCGGGAAAATGGAACGAAACAAAGCACTAGAGAAAGCCGATCAAGCTATGAGTTTTCATAACAATCATGGAATCAGTACTCTATTCTATAATGACTCCCACTTCTCTCGCCGACTCAATCAATGTGCCGATGCCCCTACTCAATTATTCATGAAGGGAAATATGGACTTGAATCAGGCCCGATTTGTTGCTGTGGTGGGTACCCGATCAGCTACCGAATATGGCCAGCGATTGTGTAGGGAATTGATCGCTTCTTTTCAAGGAAGAAATATTGTCGTCGTCAGTGGATTAGCACTGGGAATTGACGCTCATGTGCACCGTTATTGCTTGGAGTTTGATGTTCCTACCATTGGTGTTTTGGGACATGGTCTGGACCGCATTTATCCTTCGAAACATCGTTCATTGGCAGCGCAAATGGTACATTCTGGGGCCTTATTAACGGAATTCGTTCCCGGGGTTGACCCCGATCGTGAGAATTTTCCAAAGCGAAACAGAATTGTGGCTGGAATGTGCGATGCAACCATTGTAGTTGAAAGTAAGAGTTCTGGAGGTTCGCTAATCACAGCACATATCGCAAATAGTTATAACAGAGATGTCTTTGCTTTTCCAGGATCAGTATACCAGGAAACATCGCAAGGATGCAACAATTTAATTGCTTCCTCCAAAGCACATTTGTTAGAGTCTCCGCATGCTTTTATTGAATTCATGCAATGGAATGAAACCATTGAAAGTTCGGATAATTCGCAGTTTCTATGTTTTCCTGAGATCTCGCAAATTCAGCAAGAAATTGTTCAGGAAGTTCAATCGCACCCTAAAATTCAATTGGACGTGCTTTCAGCTCAACTGGCCATTCCTATTTCTTCTTTGCAGGTAGAGTTATTACAATTGCGTCTTGCGGGTATTGTAGAGGAGCTTCCGGGGAAACAGTTGCAATTATTGCGTGGAATATATCACAGTACTTAAAACAAAAAGCCCCGGCATCTCGACAAGCTCGATGACCGGGGCTAATATTTTAGAATTAACTCTTCTTAGTTTCTAATACGAATCGCTGAGAAACGACGGTTGTCAATTACCTCCGCCATATCTTTCAATGCATTCATAGCAGATGACTGAACCTGTCCGCGTCGCTCCGCCAACATTTGGTTCTTTTGTGTCGTATAATCGCTAATTGCATCAGCGTTTTGAGACTTTTCAATCTTCACGACGTATACTCCTGACATTCCCTTCAATGGTTGTGTCATTTTACCGTCTTTCAATCCTGAGAACAATGCACCAACCACTTCTGGCTCACGAGCACCAGAACCCAAGTTCGATTTACCAAGAACTACTTCACCGCTCTGAACGAATAATTTTTCACTAGCCTCCAATTCGGAAAGTGACTTCTTTTCCATTTTATAATACAATGTTCTGTATTTCTTCTCTTTGATATATTCAGCCTCAACCATTGAGCGAGCATTCTCGAAAGTAGTCTCACCTTTCACTTTAATATCTGCCAATACTGCAACTACCCAACGATCTCCGTCTTTGATTGGTGATTGTACCAAGTCTCCCACTTCAGCGCCTTCTTCGAATGCCAAGCGGAAAAGCTCGTTCTCTGCAAATTCTGATGTAAACCCTCCAGATACTTTTGGCTCATTTTCAGAAATGGTCATCGAACGAACGATCATATCAGAACGCTTCGCTAATGTGTCAAACTTCACGACCTTTCTGTATTTACCTTTAACACCGCTCATTCTTGTGTACATGTTGTCCAACAATTCATAAGCGCTTGTCTCAGCATTGTTGATCGTTTCCATACTTGGATTCAAAACACGCTGAACAACTGCCAATGATGGTACTACATCGTCTTTGCGATCCAACACCTCGATGATGTGGAATCCGAATTGCGTTTGAACGTAATCAATGGTTCCAACGGACTTCTCTGTTGCAAAATCTTCAAACTCAGGCACCATTTCGCTACCGATGAAGTTTTCGTATTTACCACCATCTTTCACAGGTTGTCCTGGTTGACGATCTTCAGAAAATTCGTTTACGTAATCTTCGAAGTTATCCGAGTTGATTAACGGCATTAATGAATCAACCGTTTTCTGTGCTTTCGCTACAGCAATACTATCTTCTCGTGCACCAGCGATCAAAATGTGACGCACTGACAAAAGTGGTCCTTTTGAAATCACTTTTGCAACACGTTTACCCCCTGCTTGTTCGTATGGTCCGATAACATCTCCTACCTGTGCAGTAGCAAATACGGTGTCCATGTTTGCAGGATACGTAAATCCTTGAGTAGCCAATCTGTTTTCTGATCCTTCTGGACGGAAACCAGCTTTACTTGCATAAGGAAGTGGATTTGCACCTGCATTTCTTACAGTAAATAAAGAATCGTTTGTAGACTCTTCAAACCCTTTCGCTAATTCTTCAAGTTTCTGTTCGAAGGCAGCTGTATCTTCCGAAGATGGCAACACTTTGATATCTGCCCAACGAATAATGCGTTCAGAACGACGGTTCTTATACTTCGCATCTGACTTATGCTTCTTGTAGAAAGCACGCAACGCTTTGTCGCTCGTGTTGAATGTTTTGTCATCTACTTGGTTGTAGTTCATCACTACGAACTTCACCTCTTTCTTATTTTCGTTAGCAAGATATTGTTGCTTTGCTTCAAGATTCGTTACATATACACCTTGTGCAACAATGTCAAAATACTTCTGACGACGGCGCAAATTCATGTAGTAATCTTTCGTTTGCTGCCATGCATCTTTGGATGCTTTATCGTCGGCGCTTTTTAATTGATTGATTTGGTTCTCCAATGCTTTCGGATCGAAATTTCCTTGTGCATCTTTGAACGTATTTTTCAAATCCGGAAGTGGATCGAAACCGTTTTTTGCATACAAGTACGCATCGAATTCGTCTTCGCTTACGTGAATTCCAAGAGCTTCAAACTCCTTCTCCAATAGTGATTCTTCAACGAACTGAGACCAAACCGCATCTTCGTTCACTTCTTGTGCCGGTTGACCAGAACGTTCTGCATTTGTTTGGGCAACTTTACGCGCCTCTTCCAACTTCGAGTTGTATTCATCGCGATCTAGTTTTTCTCCATACATGAGTCCAATTCCGTACTCCTCTTCCATTCCACCACCTAAATTAGGTCCTCCGGAAGTGAAAATAAATACGACAATTGCGCCTCCTACTACGATTAGTAGTAACCAGGATCTCTCGCGAATTTTACCAATTAGTGCCATTATTTTTGCTTAAATGAGTTTGCGAATATAGTTAGATGAATTCATTTAAACAAACTTCTGCTTCTCTCATCCTTTAAGCTTTTTGGAAGTTTTTAGGGCGCAAAAAAAACCGCTCTTACTTCAAATGAAATAAGAGCGGGCTTAGGTATTATATCGGAAGGCTATCGAATCCCTCCTCCACCTCGTGTGGATGTTGGAGTTCTACCTTCTGGTTTTTTCTCTTCTTCAGCCTTCTTTTTTGCTGCTTCCTCTTCGGCTTTTTTCTTAGCTGCTTCTTGAGCCGCTTTCTTGGCTGCTGCTTCCTGAGCCGCTTTCTTAGCTGCTGCTTCTTGAGCCGCTTTCTTGGCTGCTGCT
>JADFAL010000025.1 GCA_015665275.1 Flavobacteriales bacterium
ACGACTTCTCTAACACGGAGTTAGACGGACTCACGGAGCCATATACGATATTCAAAAAAGGTAAGTACAAAGTAGGAATCTTTGGAGTTGGAGTGGAGTTGGATGGACTTGTTCCTGACAATAAATACGGTGAAACGCAATATCTCGATCCAGTAGAACAAGCCACAGATTGTGTAGAAAAACTTAAGGAGGAGGGCTGTGATTTAATTATCTGTCTGTCGCATTTAGGATATTCCTACGACGACAAAGACCGGATGTCAGATGTCAACCTCGCACGCAAAACAAAAGGCATTCATCTCATCATTGGTGGGCATACGCATACCTTTTTAGAGAAGCCAGTTGAAGAAACAAACGCTGACGGAAAAACAGTATTGATCAACCAAGTGGGATGGGCTGGAATCAACCTAGGAAGAATTGATTTTCACTTTGAGAAGTCAAAGTTCGAGCAAGAAGCGTTGATTTTGGTGAAGTAGAGGGCTTGGTAGAAGGTAGAAAGTCAAAAGTAGAAAGCTTTTCACCTTCCTCCATTACCTAAACGTTAAATAACTAATTTTATCCAACCATTGAGAATCATCAGACGTCAAGGTCGTAAACACTCAAACACTATGAAGTTAATTGCTTACCTATCCGCTGTTTTAATTAGTTCTAGCGCATTCGCTCAAGAGGAGATCATTATCATTGATCGTTCAAAAACGCGCATTAAAACAGAACGAGACATCAAGAAAAATGAAAACGATCAGGTCATAAAATTTGCTCCATTGAGCATGTTTGATGGCGAGATATTATTTGGCTACGAGCGTCAATTGACTGCTAAAGGAAGCTTTGATGTTGAATTAGGACCTACCATTTCGAAAATCTCATTCGGAGTTCCCGGACACGTTGGAAACTCATTTGAACCTTCCGTTGGAGAATCTGGTGGATTAGGGGTAGTACTCGGAGTTGCTTATCGCTACTATCCTTTGGACGAAACCGAAGCATTAAATCGCTTTTATGTTTCACCACAGTTCAGATATAAATTATACACGCATTCTGTTCAGGATTATTCTGGGTTTGTGCCAGGAGTTCAGCGTGGAAATGAAACAATGGCCAACTTCTTCTTCAATTTTGGATACCAATCATGGTTGTCGGAAACTTTTTCGATGGATTTCTATTTCGGAATTGGAATTGGAAATTATTCGAGCCGTGATTATTACGCCGAAAACTTCTTCAACGGTACCGAATGGGAATACCAGTGGAGAGAAGAAGTACGATCAGGACCACGTTACGTATTGAATGCGGGAATTAAGGTGGGGATTGGTTCCAAATCAAAATAACTCAGACATACCAGACATTTTTACCTAAAGTATATCCCAAGCGCGTCACGAGATTCTCGAGGCGCGTTTTGTTTTCTGGGTATATAGCTAATAGAAGGAGGTCGCAATTGCAAGTTTCCGGGTCAAGAATAGTAAGTCCATAAATAGGAGCTTTGTAACGTTGATGTTCATGATCGAACCATGAGATTTCGAAGTCATTTTGTAGATGTTCGGCAATTAGTTTTCCTTTCGGACCGGCGCCAAAGACGCCTAATGTTTTACCTGTTTCAGAGCGTTTGAACCAATCAAGTTTTAAGTGGAAAAAGGAGGACTGATCGTACACCTCTGAATTTCTGGAAGTACGATCGGGATGCTCACGCCAGAGATGGGTGACCTGATGAACAGAAATAATTTCGTAACCATACTTTCGCCAAAGGAAGGTCATGTCGTAATCCTCTGGATAATTTAGCTGACTAAAAATGCGATCCTCACGAAGGAATTTTGTCGGGACCAACCAATTCGGGGAAGCTACCACGCACTCTCTATAGATGTGATCAAAGTGATCGTTTTGATTAATGCGTTCGTTCAGCCAATGCTCGTATTTTCGATAGCCTTCGGATACTTCGGTATCTGAGAAGTAATTGACTTTTCCGGTAACAATGTACCTTCCGTCCTTTGCTGCATTCAGTAGTACCTCCAATTTGTCTTTTGGCATAAGGTCGTCGGCATCCATGCGTGTAATGAAATCGCCCGAAGCTGTGTTTAGCCCCGTTTGAAGCGCCGGAATAATTCCTTCTCCAATGTTCTCATAAGTTCGAATTCTAGAATCTTTAAACCCTCTAATAATTTCAGGTGTCTCGTCTTCGGAATGATCGTTAATGGCAATTAATTCCCAATTCTCGTATGTCTGATTTGAAATGGACCGGACTGTTTCTTCAATCCAAGGCGCGGCATTACGAAAGGGCAGGAGGATAGAGATTTTCATTGTTTGTCCTTGCTGAGAAGTAATTCAAAGTCGATAGAATCGAAATCATATTCCCATGCCTTGTGATTCCCTGTGTTTACGACCAGGTCAAAGTCAGTTGCTCGATCTGCCGGAATGAATAATCTGTAGCGGTATCGTTCTATTTCATTGGGGAATTCGAAAACATAAATTTGTCTTGTTTCATCGATCAATTGAATATTTAGCGTTTCCTTTTGACCATCATACACCTCTAGTTCAAAAGAATGCGAAGCTGTATCTGAAGTCATATGAGAAAGAATTTGGAATGGCATAGGGCCATCCATGTACCATTTAATGAAAACACTATCAGACAATATTCTTCGGCCCGCATTTCCAAAATCGGAGGGTTTGTAGATGTAGTATTTGTCGTTGAGTGAATAGAGCGGAATCCACTTTTTCGGAAGGCCGGATGCCGAGTTAGCCTTTAGATCATCGGCTCGGTCAACATTCGTGCCATAATTCTCAAGAGATCCCTTATCGTATTCATCAAAATCAAAACTTGTCAGCCAGGAATAAAATTTACTGGAGCGATTTGTATCGATGTATAAATAATTGTAATCCGTCCATTCTTCACTTCGGACGACTTTCCGACGTAAGAATAATGTATCGTGATATAAACTGAGTGTAGTGATGTCATCCGGGTTCGATACAGTATCTCCGACAACAGTGTCTGTTTCTGAATACTGTGCATGCAAAAAAGAGCCTGTGGCTAAAAATGCTAGTAATACAATAAGAATCTTCATGGCATTTGAAGGTAATAAAAAACCCTGACGCTCATCAGAGGCCAGGGTTCATATTTCGTTTGAGTAATATCTACAAGTGAATCACTTCATCGTAAGCAGCAGCTGCAGCTTCCATCACCGCTTCTGACATAGTAGGGTGAGGGTGCACTGTTTTAATCAATTCGTGTCCAGTTACTTCTAGCTTGCGAATTGCTACAATCTCTGCAATCATTTCCGTTACGTTTGCTCCGATCATATGACCTCCAAGCAATTCTCCGTACTTCGCATCAAATACCAATTTCACAAATCCTTCTTTTGCTCCGGCAGCACTTGCTTTACCAGAAGCTGAGAATGGGAATTTCCCAATTTTAACATCGTATCCTGCTTCCTTAGCCGCCGCTTCGGTCATACCAACAGAGGCAACTTCGGGAGAACAATACGTACATCCTGGGATGTTGTTGTAATCCAATGGTTCTGGATTTTGGCCAGCGATTTTCTCCACACAGATAATTCCTTCAGCAGAAGCTACGTGAGCCAATGCCGCATTTGGAAGTACATCACCAATTGCGTAGTATCCAGGGATGTTTGTTTGGTAGTAATCGTTCACCAAAATTCGGCCACGATCTGTTACTACTCCAACATCTTCCAATCCGATATTTTCAATATTCGCTTCAATTCCAACGGCAGAAAGAACAACATCACATTCGATAACTTCTTCTCCCTTCTTCGTTTTCACTATCACTTTACATCCGGTACCTTTTGTGTCAACAGACTCAACAGATGAATCGGTCATTACTTTAATTCCAGACTTCTTGAAGTTTTTAGATAGTTCTTTCGATACATCAATGTCTTCGATAGGAACGATTTTCGGTAAGTATTCAACAACCGTTACCTCTGTTCCAATTGCATTGTAGAAGTAAGCGAACTCTACCCCGATCGCTCCTGAACCAACAACCACCATTTTCTTAGGTTGCTTTTCCAAAGTCATCGCTTGACGGTATCCAATTACCTTTTTACCGTCTTGTGGCAAGTTTGGTAGTTGACGTGAACGTGCTCCAGTAGCAATGATCACACCTTTATCCGCTGCATATTCTGTTTTCTTTCCTTTGTCGTCGGTAACTTCAACCTTCTTTCCAGCCTTGATCACACCGCTTCCCATGAGCACATCGATCTTGTTCTTTTTCATCAAGAACTGAACTCCTTTGCTCATCCCACCGGCAACGTCGCGGCTACGTTTTACCATAGCACCAAAGTCTGCCTTTCCTTCTTTTACAGTGATTCCGTAATCAGAGGCATGGTTGATGTATTCGAACACATTCGCACTTTTCAAAAGCGCCTTTGTAGGGATACATCCCCAGTTCAAACAAATCCCACCAAGATTTTCACGTTCAACAATGGCTGTTTTCAACCCTAGTTGTGATGCACGGATGGCAGCT
The DNA here is from genome assembly GCA_015665275.1 of Flavobacteriales bacterium. Classification (GTDB taxonomy): domain Bacteria; phylum Bacteroidota; class Bacteroidia; order Flavobacteriales_D; family Crocinitomicaceae; genus UBA4466. Next base: position 4,454 of record JADFAL010000025.1, read on the forward strand.
ACGTAACCTCCGGGACCACTTCCAACAACTATAATATCGTAACTCATACTATTTGAAATGTAATTCTGTTCTAAAATTAAGCTCCGCGAAGGTAATGATTTTTTGGGTTTGGAAGGCGCTTGTGCAATCGTCAGTTTGACAGATCAATGAATCGATGGTGGCACAAATTGTACAAAGCAAATTTTGAATTTAATAGTGACATGAACTGCAACCAACTACTCTCCACTTCTTCAAATCACAACGGTGGGAAACAACAATTGGGCGTAGGAAAGTTTTCTGAATGATGAATAAGGCGAATTCCTTCAGTTTGCAAGTGAAACTAAAAAATATAAAAATGAAAACAACAGACCTTCGAATTGGAATTATCACAATGCTTGTGTTTTTCCTGATGTGCATGGGAAGCTTCGTCTTTGCCAATGGCACACCTACTGGAAATCCAATATTAGAAATTGACAATCAATCTTACAACGGAACGTACGATCCAGGAGTAGGACATTTATTAACCAATGACATTACCGAATTGCTATGTGAGAAGGTGGACGTTGGTTTTATAGGGATTGAAGTCGACGCCAGTTCAGGACAAGGTCAGATTCTTCTGACGATCTACGAAAATGGGAATTTGCTTACGCACTCAGGATATTTAGATGTTCAGGGTGGAGTAGATGAGCTCGTAGGTTTCAATCCTGTGTCGAATTTAGAAATGCAGGCATCGAGCGTTTACACTCTTGGAGTGATGTATTCGAGTCCAGATCCCATTTACTTTAAAACTACGGATGTTCCTTCACAGATGGGACCGCTTGGTTATAATGTTGTTGCTTCATCCATCGATATGAACTCAGCATTCCCAGTACTTCCTGCGACTTTGAATGGGGTAGACAGTCTTGATTTCAATGTTGGATTCCGTATTCAAGGAACCTTAACACCAACTCATACTGATGCCACCGTTTTTGTTTCTTCTTGTGGTGAGTACAACGCTCCTTCGGGAACGGCCACATACATGACCAACGGAACCTATACCGATGTAATAGCGAATGCGGCCGGATGTGATAGTATTATTACGTTACATGTTACTATTAACGAGCCTGTCTATGAAACCGAATTTGTCGACGCTTGTTCGGATTACTTTTGGGCAGAAAACAATCAAACCTATAACGCTAGTGGTACCTATTACACGCAGTATGTCGGTGCCAATGGATGCGATTCGATTCGGGTACTTGAATTAGATGTACATAATGGAGCCACCAATGTTGTTTCGAACGTCTCCGCTTGTGAAACGTATGTATGGCCTGAAAATGGACAAACCTATGTTACTTCCGGAGTGTATTCTGTGACCTATCAAAACGTTCTTGGGTGTGATTCAGTTATAACGCTGAATTTGAATGTTGGCTATCCAGTAGTTGATGTGGTAAGCGAACAATCGTGTGGTTCTTACTTCTGGGAAGAATCGGGAGAATCATACACCAGTTCAGGAACCTATTTCTTCACGAAACATATTGACGGACAGCCCTGTGAAGCCATGTTTCAATTGAATTTGACCGTACATCCAGAAATCACCATGACTCAAAGTGAAACGTCTTGCGGAACATATACTTGGCCAGTAGATGGAAATACTTACTCAAGTAGTGGTACCTATAATGGATATATCACAAGTTCTACGGGATGTGATACCCTAGTGACGTTGGATTTGGTCATCAATGAGCCGGTTCAAACGGTTGATGTAATCTCAACGTGCGATTCAACCTATACTTGGGTGAATGGAATAACCTATTCTTCGAATATCAATACTGCAACAATGGTGTATCAAACAGTAAACGGGTGTGATTCCATTGTGACCTTAGATTTGTATTTCTACGATGTTCAGAATGCAACAGAAACTGTTGTTTCGTGCGGCCCATTTACTTGGATGGACGGGATAACGTATACGCAGACTCCAATTGTAGCTCCGAACTTTACGCAAACGAACAGTAATGGATGTGATCAGGTGACCTATCTCAACTTAACCGTTCTTGAATCGTCGTCAGCGACACATTCGGTAACTGCATGCGGAGCGTACACCTGGATCGATGGGAATACGTATACAAGCTCCAATAATACAGCGACACATATCTTGACAAACGCGGCCGGTTGTGATTCGGTGGTAACACTTAATTTAACCATCGCACCAATCGACAATTCTGTTTCTGTGAATGGAATGACATTGACGAGCAATCAATCCAATGCGCAGTATCAATGGTTTGAAGACGTAAACGGATTACAAATAATTCCGGGGGCAACAAATCAGTCATTCACTGCATCTCAAAACGGAACGTACGTTGTGGAAGTAACGCAGTCTTCATGCATGGAAATCTCATCAGGATCTATAATTGCTTCGGCGGGAATTGATGAGGAAACTGGACCTATTGTAACACTTTCTCCGAATCCATCGAATGGGCAATTCAAGATTAATGGAGATTGGGTTTCGGCAACCTTATACGACCTTTCCGGAAGAACAATTGCAATGCAATCCGACCCGATGAATAAGCAAGTGAACGCGAGTGGAGTTGCCACCGGGAAATACATTTTAACGGTTCAATTATCGAATAGTGAAATAGTGGTTTTAGACGTGTTAATTGAATAAGTGAAAAACCGTTAAGTGTTGGCGCCGTTGGGTTTATCTCAACGGCGCTTTTTCTTTTGCTTAAGACTGCTGGGTCAGTATAAATCGTTAATGAGCGCGATTCCAACGTTCGGAAATTAAAGCAGGTATAAGGAAAAATGCCAGGGCGTAAAATCTTGGTTTACAATCATCTTTGTGAGCAAATATAAATTATCTCTCATGAAAAAGACTTTACAATTTCAGCCTGTCAAAAGCGTATTCGCGCTACTGTTCATTTTAATGGTTAACGGAACTTACGGGCAAACAGATATTTTGGCGGTTGACCCTACCTCCTTTACTGGATCAATTGGAATTCCTGGAGACGCGTTCACCGCTTCGGACATTCAAAATCTCGGATGCAACAAAGCTGACGTCACATTTCTCGGGGTAGAAGTGGATGCCAGTTCTAACTCAGGTCAAATCGTACTCGGATTGTATGAAGGCAATCAATTGATCTATCAAACAGATCCCATTCAAGTCACAGGTGGAATTGATGAATTGGTTGGACAGAATCATGTCCCGGGAGTCGTTATGCAGGCAAATACGCAATATCGCATTGGTGTTATTTCATTTACGAGCTCAGGTAATATTTACGTAAAGACTAGCAGTGCTCCAATGCATCAGGGATTTACTGGATTTGCGAGCGGTTTTTCTTTTTTCAATACGACAACGACATTTCCAGCCTTGCCAGATCCATATGCGGCAACTGGGGCTTGGGCGTTTAATATTGCCTTTCATCTCGAAGGAAACATCAGCACAACAAATACTTTCGCGCATCTAACGGAGGCCGCATGTCAAACGTATACTTCTCCGAGCGGGAATTATACATGGACATCCAGTGGGTTGTATCAAGATACAATTCCAAATGCAACCGGATGCGACAGTATTCTCTCCATTGACTTAACGGTTGGGCATCCTTCAACAACTTGGGAATATGCGACTGCATGCAATGGATATATTTGGCCATTAACAGGTATCAATTATGCATCCTCCGGAGTATTTACCGAGTATTTAATAGACCAAAATGGTTGTGACTCCATTGTTAAACTCGATTTAACAATCAATTATTCCTCCATGAATGCGGACACGGCTATAGCTTGTGATAGCTATACTTGGCCTTTTAATGGAGCAACGTACACGACGAGCGGCATTTACACGGACACATTGACTTCTTCGTATGGATGTGATTCCATTGCTACGCTTAATCTTACTATAGGATATTCCAATGGTAGCAGTCAGACTGCAGTTGCTTGTGATAGCTATACTTGGCCGACGAATGGTATAACTTATTCGTTGTCTGGGACGTTTATGAGTTTGTTTACCAATGCTTCCGGCTGCGATTCAATTGTAACCCTGAATTTGACTATAAACAATAGTTATGAGTTCATCGACGAGGAGATTGCTTGCGATAGCTATACATGGGGCGTGAATGGTGCTACGTATACTTCAACAGGAGTTTATTTCGAAAACTACACTTCAATACATGGATGCGATTCTGTGCATATCTTGAACCTCACGATTAACTCATCAAGTGTTGGTACAGACGTCATTGTTGCTTGCGATGCCTATACATGGATTGACGGAAATACGTATACCACTTCTAACAATACGGCAACGCATACCTTAACAAATTCAGTGGGTTGTGATTCATTGGTGACATTGGATTTGAGCATGTACTACACGCAAAATGCTGTTGAATCCGTAGTTTCTTGCGGTCCTTTCACTTGGATTGATGGAAATACGTATACATCGAGTATCACAGGCCCTAAGGACACATTGACTACTTCGCAAGGGTGTCATTTTATTAAAACATTGGATCTAACGGTGTTGAATCCATCTGCCGGAGAAGATGCCGTTTCATCATGTCTACCAATCACTTGGATCGATGGGAATACATATTCTTCTTCAAACAATACTGCAACTTATGTATTGACCAATGTGGCAGGATGCGACTCTGTGGTGACCTTGAACTTGACGATCAATGAAGTAAATACCGATGTGGACCTAAATGGAAGTGTTTTAACAGCATTGGCATCAGGCGCTCAATACCAATGGATGGAATGCGCTGGTGATTTGGTAGAGATTCCAGGAGCAACTCAATCAACATATACTGCGGCAGCAAACGGAGACTACGCAGTTAGAGTTACGGAAGGACAATGTACTGCCACTTCTGATTGTAAAACTGTTGCTGTAGTTAATGCAAATGAATTGGAAAGCAACGCTTTTAGTTTGTATCCAAACCCGTCCAACGGGCAATTTCAGATCACTTCTGAGGGAGAATTGCAGTCCATTGAGTTGATGGATATGTCGGGAAGATTATTAACGGTTCCAACCGACTTAAACACTGGATCAATCGATGCTTCTGCATTAGCTCCTGGCAAATACTTAGTTCGTATAACTACCATTTATAACGAAACCCGAGTAGCGACAGCTTTAATTGAGTAAAACGCTAAAGTGTATAATTTGATAGTTTGTACGCGAGAGCACCGTTGGGAAACGGTGCTTTTTTTGTTTTCAACATAATGGAATTAAAGACTCAAAACAACTCCATTGACCGTGGTAATAATTGAATTGATGTATTGTTGTGTTACTTGATCTTTCATCGCTTTATCCGTTGGAAAAGGCTGAGAATCCAAATCAACTCCTGTCTCAATGTTTTCAGGAAGAGCGAGGATGTCACCACTTTCCAAAGATGCATATTCGTTAGTATGCTCTACTAATGATTCTGCGCTTTCAGAATGAATAACCTTGCCATCTGTCATGTCTTTGATTCGATACGACCAATTCAGAGAAGCTGATTTCGTGCGGCTTACAATTGCAACCATTGCGAATGCGGTGCGCATCTTTTTCACCTTAACAGTATCACCGTTGGCATTTACTTCTTCGTCCCAATATTCAACCTGATTGCTGTTCTGGCGCACTTCTCTTCGTATGTCTCCCAGAATAACTTGTGGATTTCTTTCAGATACTTCTAGAGTAAAATCAATGTCGTCCGTCTCTTCAGAAGAGTAGTAGGTCACCCAGCGTGTAGATTTCTTTTTGTTCAATGTACCCGAAAATGATGCTGCGTCCTGAAAATAATCGTCACCTTCCATAGTTAAAAGTATGCGCGTCATTCCAAGGCTCTCTGCTTTTTCAAGTAATCTTTCCTCGTCTTGTTTTAAGGTTCGGAACGATCGCGCCTTATTAATGAGTTCGAATGCCAATCGTGCGTTCCTTTTGGTAGGAGATTCCATTAGTTTTCTAGCTTCCGCCATCCAAGAATCTCCAATAATGAAGTTGGCCAGCGTCAGTAATTCTTCTTCACTGGAGTTTAAAGGTCGATGTGAACGTGCTTCCTTAATAAGGCTTATGGCCTTTTGAGCATCAGACTTAGAACTTCCCAACAATAGAAGAGAAGCCTTTCCAATTAATTGATCACCAATTTTCTGGTGCATTGTCTCTATGCTGGATTCATAGTTAATGATGTTCAATCGATCTTTGAAAGAAGGAACGGCGAGCATACTTTCATGTCTTTCACCAATCGTTTTGTAAATTTTCAAGGCCTTGTCGAAATCATCTGTGGCAATTAGACTGCTTGCCATTCCGAGGTCATTGCTGTTCTCTTGGTTGAATTTGGCTGCTACAAAATCAAGTGCATTCGAATCATAGAGAATGTTCTTCAGATTGCCATGAATTCCAGGGTGGCGAACCTTTAACAAGAAGTTATTCATCCGAATCAACGCGTTGAATGAGTGTTGCCAGTCCGTATTTGGAGAAGTAATAGCCTTGATATGACGAACGTATACAGCATCATAGCTCGGGTAGATGACTTCAGAGAACTTCTTCTTCAACTTCACCTTTTTATTCTGCTTATAAACCGCATCAACGAAAGCCTGTTCGTAGAAACCATTTTTAAGCAATTTTTTTGGGCTCTGGGCATTTGAATGTCCCGTGCTAAGGAGCAGGAAGATCAAGATTAGCAATAGCTGTGATTGCTTTGAAATCAAACGAGTAGTAATGTTCAAGGTCGTCATGCGGTCAAAGATACAATTTGCATGCCACCGCAAAAATTCGGAACGACTTCAAGATTGTTTAAAAACTGTTGAATATTCTGCTTTGACCAAAGAAACACGTCTGTAATTATCCTTAAATTTGCAGCATCATTCACAGTATATGGAAAGTACAACACAGCAAGTTGCAACAGTAGAACAAGCAGTCGAACTAGGATTGCGAGAAGATGAGTTTGAAATGATCAAAGGGATTTTGGGGCGAACTCCAAATTTCACTGAGACAGCAGTTTACTCCGTTATGTGGTCGGAGCACTGTTCGTATAAAAACTCTATTTACTGGTTGAAACAGCTCCCGAAAGAAGGTCCTCAGATGCTTGTAAAAGCGGGAGAAGAAAATGCCGGATTGGTTGATTTAGGCGAAGGGATCGGATGTGTCTTCAAAATTGAATCGCACAACCACCCGAGTGCTTTGGAACCATATCAAGGAGCCGCAACAGGAGTTGGAGGGATTAACCGTGACATCTTTACGATGGGAGCGCGTCCCATTGCTCAGTTGAACTCACTGCGTTTTGGAAACATCGAACGAGATCGTACGAAATGGTTGGTGAAAGGTGTAGTAAAAGGAATTGGTGATTACGGTAACTCTTTCGGGATTCCAATCGTTGGAGGAGAAGTATTCTTCGATGATTCTTACAACACAAATCCATTGGTGAATGCATTCTCAGCTGGAATTATCGATCCTTCAAAAATGATCTCTGCTACTTCTGCAGGGGTTGGAAACCCAGTTTTCATTGTGGGCTCATCCACTGGTAAAGACGGAATTGCAGGTGCGGCATTCGCATCAAAAGATATTACAGAAGATTCTGCAGACGATCTTCCTTCAGTACAGGTAGGTGACCCATTCATGGAGAAGCTATTATTGGAGGCAACAATGGAGTTGGCCGAAACAGATGCTGTTGTTGGTATGCAAGATATGGGAGCTGCCGGAATTACTTGTTCCTCATGCGAGATGAGTGCAGCCGGTGAAAATGTTGGAATGGACATTAACTTGGATAAAGTGCCAACGCGTCAAGAGAACATGCTTCCGTATGAGATTTTACTTTCCGAATCACAAGAGCGTATGCTTGTTGTAGTGCAGAAAGGAAAAGAACAAGTCGTAAAAGACATTTTTGATAAATGGGATTTGCATGCTGAAGAAATCGGTATTGTGACAGAAGGTGGTCAAGTGCGTTACTTCATGAATGGAGAAATTGTTGGAGATGTTCCAGCAGAATCCTTAGTTCTTGGAGGAGGTGCACCAGTTTACGAGCGTGAGTACAAAGAGCCTGCTTATTACCAAGAATACAAGAAATTTAATATCGATGATGTAAAGCAACCAGATGATCTACGCGAAGTAGCCTTCAGTTTGTTGCAACATCCAAATATCGCCTCCAAGCGTTGGGTCTACGAACAGTACGATTCAATGGTAGGAACGAAGAATATGGCTACCAACCGACCAGCAGATGCAGGAATCGTAAACATCAAAGGAACCGATCGTGCTTTGGCAATGACAGTAGATTGTAACTCCCGTTATGTAAACGCTGATCCACACGTAGGAACAATGATTGCAGTATCCGAAGCAGCAAGAAATATTACTGTTGCAGGAGGAGAACCAAGTGCGATCACCAACTGTTTGAACTTCGGAAACCCATACAATCCGGAATCATATTGGCAGTTTGTTGGTGCGATTAAAGGAATGTCTGAGGCATGTCGCAAATTTGAAACTCCTGTAACTGGTGGAAACGTATCTTTCTACAACCAAACAGTAAAAGATGGGGTAGAGGTGCCGGTATTCCCAACACCAACTATTGGAATGATTGGGGTTGTGAATGATAAGTCGAAAATCATGACTTTGGATTTCAAATACAAAGGTGATTTGATCTTCATTCTTGGACAGTCGCACAACGATATTGGGTCTTCCGAATATGTAGCTTCGTACCACGGAATCAAAGAAACGCCAGCTCCTTACTTCAACTTGGAGGAAGAATTTGCCTTGCATCAAGTAGTGAAAGGACTTATTGGAAACCAACATATCAACGCAGCTCATGATGTATCTGACGGTGGATTGTTCGTAGCATTGACAGAGATGGGAATGCCGAACGGACTTGGTTTTGATATTGTAACAGATTCAGAGGTACGCGAAGATGCTTTCCTTTTCGGAGAAGGGCAAGGACGTGTAGTAGTTACCGTAAATGAAGATCAAGAAGACGAATTCTTAGAGTACATGATGAACTCAGGAACGAGTTTCACATTGCTCGGACATGTTACCAAAGGTAAGATGATGGTGGACGACGAGCACTTCGGATTTATGGAAGAGGCACGTAACCTTTACGAAAACGGACTTGCGAAGCACCTCGAAAATTAGTAGCTTGGCACCATAATTCGCGCCAGCGGAAATTAGAATATGCAATATAACACAGCCAGAGGGAAGCTTCTTCTCCCGGAATATGGACGTAATGTTCAAAACATGATCAGCCATGCAATGGAGATCGAAGATCGTGATGAGCGCCAAAGAGCGGCTCAAGCAATCATTGAAGTGATGGGACAATTGAACCCGCACCTTCGTGATGTTGATGATTTTCGCCATAAGTTGTGGACGCACTTGTTCATTATGTCTGATTTCAAGCTGGATGTAGATTCACCGTACGAGATTCCAAAGAAAGAAATGCTGGATGAGAAGCCAGACATAATGGAATATCCGAAAAGCCGAATTCGGTTTGGTCATTACGGACAATACACGCAAAAAATCTTGGAGGGTGCTGAAGAGATGAGTTCGGAAGAGGAGAAAGAGTACCTCACCAGTAAAATGGGGAACTTCATGAAACGTCAGTTTCTTTCGCATAACAACAGTGCCGTAGAGAACAGTGTAATTGCAGAGCAATTGAACGAACTTTCCAAAGGAACGCTGAAAATTGACAATCCAGACGAATTGATCACTACGAAGCAAATGTTGAAGACGATTACACCTCAAAACAACAATCGCCGCGGAAGCAACAACAACAATCGTAAGAAGAAGCAGCAGCAACACAAACGTCGTAGATAGAATTTACACGTCTAATAGAAGTTGAGGTCAAAATGGTGTTGACCTCGGACCTCCAACTATCTACTTCCTTCCACAATTACCATCTCATTTCCGCTCTCACATTTGTTGGTGGAAAACTTTTCGTTGGTTAAACCTGATGCGTGTTAGCATTGAGTAGCTTCACAGTAGAACAATAATCAACGATATAAATGGCATCATTTGAGATTCACGGAGGAAAACCGTTAAAGGGAGAACTGACCCCCCAAGGAGCGAAAAACGAAGCGCTACAAGTACTTTGTGCACCCTTGCTTACTCCAGAAAAAGTAACTATTTCCAACATTCCCGATATCGTTGATGTCAACAAGCTAATAGGTTTGTTGCAGGCCATGGGAGTGAAAATCGAAAAGGTGGAAAAAGGAACCTACATCTTTCAGGCAAAGGATATCGATCTAGAGTATATGCAAACGGAAGATTTCAAAACACGGGCAAGTTCGCTACGTGGTTCCGTGATGATTGTAGGTCCAATGCTAGCACGATTCGGAGTAGGATATTTGCCAAAACCCGGAGGAGACAAAATTGGTCGTCGCCGTTTGGATACACACTTCACAGGAATGATGAAGTTAGGAGCCAAGTTCAACTACGATGCCGGTGAGCACTTCTATGCAGTGGAAGGTAAGAAATTGAAAGGAGCGTACATCCATATGGATGAAGCATCTGTAACAGGAACAGCAAATATTGTCATGGCAGCCGTTCTTGCAGAAGGAGAAACGACAATTTACAACGCAGCTTGTGAGCCGTACTTGCAGCAATTGTGTAAGATGTTGAATAGCATGGGAGCGAAAATCTCAGGAATTAGTTCCAATATGCTCACGATTAAAGGAGTGAAGAAATTGGGAGGATGTTATCACCGCATTTTGCCAGATATGATTGAGATCGGTTCTTTCGTTGGCTTGGCTGCAATGACTGGGTCGGAAATTACCATCAAAGATGTTTCTTGGGAGAATTTGGGAATCATTCCAACCATTTTCCGCCGATTGGGAATTAAAATTGAGAAGAAGGGTGATGACATGTTTATTCCGAAGCAGAAGTCGTATGAAATTGAAACGTTCATTGATGGTTCTATCATGACGATTGCGGATGCACCGTGGCCAGGATTTACACCAGATTTGCTGTCTATTATTCTTGTAACAGCTATTCAGGCAAAAGGAAGCGTGCTTGTGCATCAAAAGATGTTCGAATCGCGATTGTTCTTCGTAGATAAATTGATTGATATGGGCGCACAAATCATCTTGTGTGATCCGCACAGAGCAACAGTTATCGGAATGGACCGGAAAACGCAATTGCGCGGAATTCAGATGACTTCACCAGATATCCGTGCAGGAGTTTCCTTGCTAATTGCTGCACTTTCGGCAAAAGGGAAGTCAACCATTCATAACATCGAACAAATCGACCGTGGATACCAAGACATCGACATTCGTCTGAACAATTTGGGGGCGGATATTCGAAGAATAGGGTAGAACTAGAAAACTGATAAAAAGAAAGGCTCGGAATGATCTGAGCCTTTTTTGTAATTTGGTCTCTTATGTTACGGCCTACAATTCTAGTTTTTTTTCTAATCACCGCTGGTGTATTAAATGCTCAACATGCTCAGCAGAGCGGTAGTCCTTTTGAACCTATTTCATCGGAAGATCAATTTCTAGGTGTTTGGATTCTGGAGGATTCACACGAATATATATATCCATTGTGCCTTCCAGAAGAGGAATTCTGCGATATGAGTCCCGGCGGGAATAAACTGATTTTTAGCGACAATTCGAATTACTTTTTTAGCTATGTTAGCCCAGAATTTGGAGCCGCTATCAATCTACAATTTACATACGAAAGAACGGGCGGTCACTTTGATTGTATTCTGACGATGACAAACGCGGCAGGATATTGGATGGAACATGAATATCAATCCTTTTCCTTCGAATTAGAATATTCTGAGGAATTAAATAAGCTACAGATAACAAGTCAGGACTTGGAGATGTTTCATTTCAGACCTGCAACAGAAAAAGATTTAAGATGAAAATATTATTGTTGATGATACCGATGTTCTTCTTCCTCAGTGGAATGAAACAGAGTTCCCCGTTAAAAGGAGCAAACGCACCAGATTTTGAATTGCAATCTCCAAAAGGGAAGACCATTAAGTTGTCTAAAATGAAAGGCAAAATGGTTCTAGTAGATTTCTGGGCTTCTTGGTGCCGACCGTGCCGAGGAGAGAATCCGAACGTCGTTCAAGCCTATGAAAAATACCGCAAAAGTAAGTTCAAGAAAGGAAAAGGATTTGAGGTGCTGAGCGTGTCATTAGATCGTAGTGAAGACGCATGGGTACAAGCAATTGAAGCCGATGGATTGGTTTGGAAGAATCACGGTTGGGATCAAGATGGAGCCGTTTCCAAACTCTACGGAGTATCTTCAATTCCCAAAGCATTTCTTATTGACGGAGAAGGAAAGATCGTGGCTTCTGGCGATGAGGTTCGCGGAATGAACTTACATCTGACATTAGACGATCAGCTCGACAACTAAACCAAATATGCGTTACAAACACTATTTATTAGCCCTGTCTTTTTTAGGGTTATCTGCCAATTCTCAAGCTCAAATCGATGGAGATCAACTCGGAGCTTGGTACATGTACTTTTTTAATCATGAGTTCAAGAAGGATGCCCGATGGGGATTCCAGGGGGATGTTCAGTTCCGAAATTGGGATTTCGGAGCCGATCTTGAGCAATTGCTTTTACGTGGAGGAGCAACATTCAGCCCAACCAATGCCAACGTGAAATTCACCCTTGGATATGGAAACATCACAACCGGAACCTTCGGCGATGACGATGCAACGGTAACTGAAAGCCGCATCTATCAAGAAGCCTTATTTCCTGTTAAATTTGGCAATCGTTTTCATACAAATCATCGGTTTCGCTACGAGCAACGATTCGTTGAAAATCAGAATTTCAGAACGCGCTACCGTTATAACTTCTTCATGAACATTGCCTTGAATAAGAAAGTATTGGAGAAAGGAACTGTCTACTTGGCCTTGTATGATGAGTTGTTCATCAACGGAGAGCGAAATATTGGGAATGGAGTAGACGTTGAACTCTTCGATAGAAATCGTTTTTATTTAGCCTTTGGATACGTAATCAAGAAAGGAATGAAAGTGCAATTGGGAATCATGCGCCAAACGACAAACGGTTGGAGCAAGAATCAAATGCAAGTAAGCTTTCATCATAAATTTCAAGGTCCTTTAACCTTCTGGAAAACAATTCATGATTACCTTTATCCTCGATCTAAAGAATTATGAGGATACTCACAACGTGTCTGTTTCTATTGCTACTATTCCCAACCCAAGCGCAAATGTCGCCCAAGGATGGAATCGAGTTGAGAAAACTTTTGTTGGCAAATGTCAATGAGCTTCGAGACCGCGAAATCAAGCAAATGTATTGTGAAACGTGTCCGAATTAAATAGAAGGCGTTACCTTTTATGTTTTGCTACATTATAAAGTAAAGACTTAAAAATTCAAACCATGAAAATTTACTATTCCTTAATCCTTGCAAGTTTGATTCTTTTCGGATGTACAACCAGCGAAGTTGCTCAGAAAGAAAACAAATCAAAGAAAGAAGACAAAGAAGTGGCCTCAGTTATCGAACCGATGAGTTTTGATCAAGGTGCAGAAATGTATACCGTTAGTGCAGTTGAAGCCGATACCATTTTCACTCCTACCGGAAGCACGATTCTTTTCGAACCAAATTCCTTCGTAGATGCAGATGGAAAAGCAATCAAGGGAAAAGTGAACATAGAATGGCAGGAGTTTCACTCACTAGGTGAGATCATCGCTTCGGGAATTCCAATGAAATATGATTCTGCAGGAGTAGCGAACGATTTCGAATCTGGAGGAATGTTTACCATTGCCGCTAACTATAAGGGCCAACCAGCCGAAATCGCACCAGGGAAATCTGTTGAAGTGAACTTGGCTTCCATGCAAGACACACCATGTTACAACTTTTACGAGCTGGATGAGAAGACGGGAGATTGGGATTACAAAACGACTAAAAATGGTGAGAAGGTTGAAGAAGATGCGGCTGAAGTTGAAGATCAGGCATCGGAAGCAACAGGAACTATTTTTGAAATGAACCTAAACACGCACAGCTTTCCAGAATTGGCCAATCAAAGCATACTCGGATGGCAAGCAACGGAGAATCTGAGTTCGAAAGAGCGTGGATGGATCAAACAATCAACGACCAAAGTGCGTATCGCTCAGAAGAATCCTGATGGAACCTATCAATTAGAAGCAAAAGACAAAAAGTCTTCTAAAACCTATGACGTGACTCCTTATACAGAAGATCAAGCAATGGCCGACAGCCAAGAAAACGAGAAAATTTTAGATGCTGCCGCAGATGAACTAATTGCATATCAAGCAAATGTTGCTGCTGGAAAAGTAATTCGCAGTATTCAAATTACAGGATTCGGAACGTACAACTGGGATGTAATCAACAAAAGAGAAAACTCTTTGCCATTGTATGCACGATTCTCCTATCCAAAAGGAGTGAATCCAGATTTGGTGACCTTACGTTTAATCTCGCCAGAAGAAAACTTCGTAGTGTCGTACAATTCCAAAGAAGATGATAAATTTTCTTTTGATCCTGAGAAGCGCAATTTATTGATCGGAATTCTTCCAAACAACGAGATTGTTTCTATGTCTAACGCCGGATTCGACAGTGCGCGTGGGAAATCTAGAGGATCTGACCACACCTTCAAATTGGAAAAAACAGGACTCAAGTTGAAGTCACCAAAAGACATCATGAAGTATATGAATCAATTGATTTAATGTGCGCATACTCTTAACGCTATTTCTTGTTCTAGGCACCTACATTTGCTGGTCGCAACAACCCTTGATTGGAATAAAAAATGGGGATTGGATTATTATCAAAGGGTCCACCCAAAAGAAGCTTCCAAAAGATTATTACGACGTTGGTAATTTCGACCAGCAGGGATTTGCTTACTTCGCCAAAAACGGCAAATACGGAATCATCGATGCCGACGGAAAGGAAGTTTTTCCTCCACAATGTATTCGCATGGAATCGTTTGGCTGGGCTATGTTTGGAGGAATAGGTGAGGAGGCCAATATGCTCATCGATCTTAAAAATGAGTGGGTAATCGATACGTGCAAACGATGGAATCCGATAAATAACTACTGGACCTACCTTTATAGATCAGGAGAAGAGCAATTGCTGAATTATTCTTCCGGGCGTACCATCAATCTTGATAGCACTACCTCAGTCACCAAACAACGACTCGGATTTGTAAATATCAAATACGAAGACAAAGAAGTTTTATACGATCCGCTTGGCGCCGAGGTTGATTTGGAAGGTGGATATGCCATACTTCAAGAGCAATACATCCGATTGAAGAATAAAACATCCCATACGCTCATTCTAGAGAATTCCGATACCTATGAATTGCCCTTAAATACTACAGATTTTAAGTACGACGGGAATTACTTTCAATATTCGCTTCCCAATCGAACGGTTCGCACCGATTTGTTTGGAGAAGTTTTGATCGACGTACCTTATGGAAGTATAAAAGACGCAGGGTTCAATCGATTCATATTCGGAGATAAAGGAAAATCTGGAATAATGGACGGTTTTGGAAACGTGTTAGTTCCTGCCAATTTTTTATTCATCAACCCTACGCGTCAAGGCTATTTTGTAACGCAATCAACTGGGGTAGGGCTCTTAAACAAGTCTGGTGTTTTGGAAGTTCCGTGTAAGTTCGAAACAATCAAAAAACAAGGAGACTTGTACATTGTTGGATCGGAATCAGGTCTGTTCGGGGTCTATTCAGCAAAGGTAGGGAAGTTGATTGCTCCTACAAAATTCAAAAAGGTTACTATTTCCGATGATCGAATTCGCGGTTGGTTCAACGAATCGTTGCAGATTTTGTATTTTAATCAAGATCATGGAATTGATAAGAAATTAACGCTCAACAATACGGTAAGTCGATTTGCTTTGGCCAATGAATCTAATAATGGTTACGATCCGCGATTGTTGACGATCGGTTGGTTTTTTGAGGAGAAACCGAAATTTGATGAAGAAGGTTTCAATATCGGTACCATTCAAAAATGGGGCATCAAAGATGCGGCCGATAGCGTTATTGCAAAGCCAAGATATGCCACGCCCAAATTTATTCCTTCTGCCGGATTTAGCCTTATTCCCATGGGGACTCAGAAAATGGAGTTTATGGGGAGCGTACTGAAAGACAAAAAGATTTACAAAGCTATCGACCTCAATACGGGCAAAATTTTGCCGGGCGAAATTCTAGACGTCGATTCTACGGATGCGCTAACCCGAGAGTATTTGAGGTTCTCTTCCAAACAAGGGTTCGGCTACATCACACAAGACAATGAAGTGCAGAAGGTGTTCCATTTTGATCGTGAAAACGATATCAATCTCCGCTTCACAACCTCGGAAACGGGAGATTACGCGAAGATCATTGGAGGCGACGAGCGTGAAGCTATTAAGCTGAGTACTTTCAAACTAAATGACACGCAGAACCCAAGTTATAGGTCATGGCGTTACAATAGAGAGGTATACGATCATGTTATATTGGAGGACGCCAAATGGAATTTTATTAGTCCTACAGGAGAACCCTTATTCGCTGATCCTTTTGATTTCGCGGATCGATTCTACAAACACACGGCCATCGTGAAGAAAGCAGACAAGTGGGGTGTAGTGAATACTGATTCATTAATGATTCCGGCCATCTATAGTTCTATCGAGCGCATGAAGGAATTCAATGACACCGTTTTTATCGTTCGAAAAGCACAAGGTGGCGCTAGAGTATTAGATCGGAAAGCGAACCGATTGGGACATAAAATAACAGGAGTAAAGAAGGCAAAAAAGGAGTACGCGATCGTTATGGCTGGGAAGAAAGAATTGGTTTTGAACGGCGACCACGAAATTATTTCATCGGAAGGGGAGCGCTTTCGTGCATTGAACGATCGTTACTTTGTGACTCGATTGCGACGCCAATCGTACATCTACGATTCTGAAGGAAATTTACTGGCACGTATCGGTGCAAAATCCAGAGATGTTTTCTTCGATCGGTTAATTTTATTTCGCGATGGAAGTCAATACGGTATCACCAATGATCAAGGAGATACGCTCATCCCAAATGAATATAAGAGTATTGCCATGCACGGAGATTTATTACTGGCACAAGGCAAAGAAGCGCGGATTTACAATGAAAAGGGAGAAGAAATTTTTGTCTTCCCATCAGAAAAGATTTTGATTGATTCTGTTACCAATAGAATTGCAGTTTGCGTCGGAGACAAAGTGACCATTTTGGAATCGGACGGAACGAAAGTCAGGAAAATGAAAGGCATTGCACCGGATCTTTTTGTCAATGGAATGCTCATCGATTTGGGAACCAAAGGAACAGCGATGGCTGTGGATGAAGGTACGGCAGTACCTCAGGTTGGCATTAAATCCATTGAAAGTGCTGGAAGAACCGGGTTTTTACTGGAGACACGAGACGGCTGGTTGGTGGTGGACCGCGATTGGAATTTTCACAGTGAACTTGGAGACAAATTATTCAAAAGATGCAAGTATCTCGGAGAGGATGTCGTTTTTCTGAACAAGCCCGGAAACCTCTTTTTTTCTCAGCGCTACGGAAGGTTTGCCTTCGAGGGAAGTCCCGTTAAAAATTTCGATTCAGGATTTGTTTTAACCCTTTTAAAGGAAGACCGAAAGTACGTCTATCTTACGCCAGAAGGAGAGAATTACTTCGAACAAGAATTTAGCAATGCAACCCCTTTCAACGAAGGATATGCTGCAGTAAAAATGCGCAGAGGTTGGACTATCATCGATGCGAATGGCAGAGCAAAATCACTCGATTCTTTTGGTGAGATTAAAGTCCATGGAAACGGACTTTTTACCACACAAGGTGCATCGTTGTTCGGATTGATCGATCATCACGGGAAGGTTATTTTGAATACCCAATATGAGCGTCTGGAAATTCTTCATGGCGATGTGATTCAAGCAGTAAAAAAAGGGGAGTTCTTCTACTTTAAATTAGACGGTACTCCCATAGAGTATTAGAAAATGATCGATAATTATCGAATTATTATCTGTTCAAAGACGGGCGAAGAAATCGAGTTGTCTACTTTTAATAGATAAACTCCAGCATCGAAGTAATCTCGGATGTGAATCGAGTCGGTATTCGAATAATGCGCATCTAAAAGAACTTGACCTGCCGTATTCAGGATTTGTACATGAATTGTTTCCATCACATCTCCTAACCGAATTGTAAATGCACCGTTATTCGGGTTGGGATAAATTTGATAGGAATGCAGTTGATTCTCTTCAATCCCTACCAATAAAACTGAAGTCCAAAGATCCGGTCTGTCCTGTTCCAGCACCTCTCGCATCAAATCAATTTGGCCGAAAGTAAATGCATTTTGACAGTCTCCATTGGAATAATCCATGTAGTTTTCAACCATGTTCGGAAGGTCTTGTCCGTTAATATTGTCAGTGCAAGTGTTCGCGGATTGATTGCAGGCCCAATTGGCATGATTCGCAGCGTTTGGAGTATCTGAAATGAAATCGTCCTCAGTGCAGTTCCCATCGCCCCAAATATGTCGTAATCCGAGATAATGTCCCACTTCGTGTACCATTACCTTGCCTTGTTTGGCCTTTCTATTGAACTGCTGATATGGGGAAGGGTAGGACAATGAATTATTACTTCCAACTGCAACATAGTGCATCAATACGCCTTGTTTATAAATACCAACATCAGTTAGCGGAGTTAAAGGCCAATTAGGATGATTCTCTGGTGGAGTGGCAAGCCCTAAATAAACGAGTTCTTCAAAGTTATTTACTTGAGGTTCAAAAATTCTCAAGTCGCCAATCCAAATGTTCAGATATCGCGTTGAATCCCATGCATTAATCCCTCCATCACTTGTACTAGTGAGACGGAAGATATTTATGAAAAGAGAATCATTTACCCATTGCTGAATTTGGGCTTGCTGTGAAGTCGAATATGGCAAAATTCCACCAAAATGCTCAATACTTGTCTGGGCCCGTGTAATTCCAGTTGTTGGATTTCCTTGCGGATCTGTGGATGCCATGACAAACTCAATCTGAGCATCCCCTACCAATGGAAGAAACTCTGGGCGGGTATTCGCCGTTTCGGGGTTTTGACGTCGGAAACAGGCATTAAGTACATCTAGTTGATCAAATAGAACAGAGTCCGGTATATTCTCAGCCGTGTTATTGTGAACTACGTGAAATACCACAGGAATTATGTAACGCTCTGAGTAATTGCTTTGTTGTTTTTCTAATTCGGAGTTAGAAACAATTGATTCCAAATGTTCGTTTTGAGCATTCATATATCCCGGCGTACTTTGATCCTTGATCTCCATCAGATGATGACTCCCGCAGGAAACGAATGGTGATTCGCTGATGGAAACTTCAGGATTCAAGGCCTGCTTTACAAGCTGACTCGACACAAATGGAGCGCTAATCATTACAATCATTAACACCAAAATAATTTTCTTCACGTTCTTCATAGCAAGCGAGATTTATAATTGTGATACAAAGGAAGAGAAGATCAGAATGCCAAAATTGTATTTTTGGGACACGGATTAATCTGGTGTCCAGAAAGTTTGATTATCCCCAAATTTTTTCAATTGTTTGAAGAACCTTGTCGGGTTGGTTTTGGTAATCCGTTTGAAGTTCCGAATAAAATCGGATTGATCGTAGTAGTTGAGATCTAGAGCCAAACCGGTAAAAGAGGGCTTCTCGGCAGCCTCTTGATAAACTTCCACAGCTTTTCGGAACTGTATTAGCGAAGCATAATTCTGAACACTATAATTCAGATGTTTACGGAACATACGTAGTAAGGTCTTTCTGCTTATTCCAAGTTCGTTAGCAACCGATTCAATGGAGTGCTTATTTTTATCATCAAAGAGAATTGTAATGGCCGATTTCAATTTATCAACCTCCAATTGCTGGAGATTGCTAAATAAAAAATCATCTAGTAAACGAACCTTTTCATCAATGGATGCACTGAAAAGATGTTGTCGGAATGGTGCAATTTTTTGTTCGAAATAATCAAACTCGCAATTGAGTTCGAAATGAATGATTTCAGAAAGAGGACGATCTAGAAAATGATTCAATCCAAGAGGCTCAAATACAATTCCGATTTTTTGAAATTTACCATGAATTTTTGTTTTGGCAAACTGCGTAAACATCTGAGCATATGCGCAAATGAACGAGCCCGGCTCAGGTGTTACGTTAGAATGTGTTGGGGGGATTAGGTTCACCTTTGAATCTTGGTAAAGGGTTACCGCATTCTTGAAATGAGGGTAGTACGAAAATGAAAGTTTATTGGTATCCTCATCTGAACTATGGAAATAGTAATAGCTGACGAACTTTTGAAGTTCATGCAACACAGGGATCCGTGTTTCAAAGGTTGTTGCCAAAGGGGAATATTATAATCTCCAATTTAGTTCAATTCTTGATATTTCTGTCAATTATTTACTTGAAATGACAGTTCAGTTGGGTCTTGTACGTTTTTCGATCTCTCGTTAATTTTAAATTGGATGGAACTCCTAGAGAGCATTAGAAAGGAGAATCCTAAAGTATTTTTCTTACTAGTAGAACGCAGACAACCAAAGCGCGATCAAAATGATAATTTGAAGGATAAATAACTTTTTCATTGCATAGATTTTCAGCACTTGGCAAAACTACGTCAGAGGGACATCTTAGACCAAGCAACTCATGACAGTAATTTTCCGCTTCATGACATTTATAGAAGGAAAACCAGAGTTTTGCAAGAAGTTGACCGTCGAATGTGCCAACTTTTCACTTCAAATGACATTTCTGCTGACATCCTGTCCGTTTTTCGCTATTGGCAGTATCTTTGCCATCTTCGAAATCGGAAAAAAGGCAAACATGACAGAAGAAAATAACGTACAGAACGAAGAACAAGAGAACGTGAAGGATCAATCGGCAGAAACTGTAGAGGATGTGTCTGCTGGAACGGATGCAAAGGAAGAAACTCAAGAAACCCCACAGGCGCCTACTATGGAGGATAAGTACAACGAGTTGAACAACAAATACCTTCGTATTCATGCCGAGTTTGATAACTACCGAAAGCGCACGAACAAGGAGAAAGTAGACTTGATCAGTACTGCAAATGCAGGAGTTTTGAAAGATTTACTTCCGGTATTGGACGATTTCGAACGCGCCATTGCGAATAACGAAAAAGCAGAGGACATTGAAAGCGTGAAAGAAGGGTTCAATTTGATTTTTAATAAGTTTTCATCGCTACTTCAGTCAAAAGGAGTGAAAGAAATGCCGGCTACCGGAGAAACATTTGACAGTGAACTACACGAAGCAATCGCCAACATTCCTGCTCCAAAGAAGAAATTGAAGGGGAAAGTGGTAGAAGCTGTAGAGAAAGGATATTACCTCAACGATAAAGTAATACGCTACGCCAAAGTAGTGGTAGGACAGTAATTGCAAAGTATGAGCGATAAAAGAGATTATTATGAAGTATTGGGCGTTTCAAAAAGCGCTTCTGATGCGGAAATAAAGAAGGCCTATCGTAAGTTGGCGTTAAAATATCACCCGGATAAGAACCCGGACGATGCAGGAGCCGAGGCAAAATTTAAAGAAGCCGCAGAGGCATACGAAGTGCTTAGTAATGCTGAGAAGAAACAGCGTTACGATCAATTCGGACATGCTGGAATGAGCGGTGCTGGAGGATTCGGTGGTGGTATGAACATGGACGACATCTTCTCGCAGTTCGGAGATATTTTTGGAAACGCTTTCGGTGGTGGAGGCGGAGGCGGATTCGGTGGTCCACGCGGTGGTACTCGAGTTGTCAAGGGATCGAACTTGCGCGTTAAGATGAAATTGAACCTCCAAGAAATTGCCGAAGGCGTGACCAAGAAAATCAAGGTTAACAAATTGGTAAACGTTGAAGGTGTTACTTATAAGGATTGCCCAACCTGTAAAGGGTCGGGTAGAATTACACGCGTCCAGCAAACTTTCCTAGGTGCTATGCAAACGCAAACTACCTGTAATACGTGTCGTGGAGCTGGTAGAATGATTGATAAATGTCCTTCTGGTGCAGATGAGCAAGGATTGAAACGAGAAGAAGATGTTGTGGAGATCGATATCCCCGCAGGAGTTGAAGAAGGAATCCAGTTAAGCGTTACAGGAAAAGGAAACGCGGGACCTTTCGATGGGATTCCGGGAGATTTAATCGTTGTCATTGAAGAAGTGGAGCACGAGGAATTGCGTCGTGATGGACAACATTTGCATTATGAGGCATACGTGAATTTCGTAGATGCCGTACTCGGTGCTTCTATCGAAATTCCAACAGTAACGGGAAAGGCGAAAATCAAAGTCGAAGCGGGAACCCAAAGTGGTAAAACACTTAGATTGAAAGGAAAAGGGCTGCCAGTGCTTCAAGGATACGGCACAGGAGATTTATTCGTGCACATCAATGTCTGGACGCCGAAAAAAGTTTCCAAATCAGAGAAGGAGATCTTGGAGAAATTACGCGATAGCGAAAACTTTGATCCACAACCAGATCATAACGATAAAGGATTCTTTCAGCGAATGAAAGACATGTTCCATTAAGATGAGTTTTGCCAAAGGATCAGGAGAAAAAGATGCGTCCTGGGAGAAGTATCTCTTGACCGTCATTGCGACCTTTGGCTCCTTTTTCTTAGGAATGATCGTGGCGGCGAACTTCATGCAAGAGATTCCAAAAGGTGTTTCTGCAGGATGGTCCACGACAATATTTTCTATTCAGTTAATTCCTTACTTATTCGGGCTTGTTGGACTCTTGGCGAGTGTCAAATTCATCATGAATCGGCCGATTCTTTCAGTCATTACCTCTCGAAAGAAATTTGATTGGAAGCGTTTTTTCTTCGCTTTCGGATTGTGGCTGACCTTTCAAATTGTATTCCTAATT
Source organism: Flavobacteriales bacterium (assembly GCA_015665275.1). Classification (GTDB taxonomy): domain Bacteria; phylum Bacteroidota; class Bacteroidia; order Flavobacteriales_D; family Crocinitomicaceae; genus UBA4466. Next base: position 27,163 of record JADFAL010000025.1, read on the forward strand.
TCCGCAAAGTCATCCGGTGCCATTATAACCTTTGACTTGTCGCTTCGAAATCTATTGCCTTTGTTATTGGTAAGTATCACGTTACTCCCCATTCAAACAGCATTTGAAGATATCTTTTACCGCGGGTTCCTTTTTCAAGGGTTTTCTCGCGCTATCGGTAAGGCTGGTGTTTCTGTTGTGGCAATCGCTGTTCTTTTCGGACTCATGCATTCAGGCAACCCGGAGATGGATATATTCGGAAATGTAGCTTTAATCTTTTACATCGTTTCAGGCTTATTTCTCGGACTATTAGCGCATCTAGATGATGGTTTGGAACTGGGGATGGGGTATCATTTCGCGAATAACTTTTTTGGAGCATTCATTCTCACTAACACATGGCAGGTATTTCAAACCAAGGCTATATTCACGGATTACTCCGATCCGGTTTTTGGCTGGGAAATGTGGATTCCGCTAATTGTGCTGCAACCAGCCATGCTCTATGCATTCTATCGCATATATAGATGGAAAAATCCAGTAAAAAGAATTTTAGAGTGAGTTGTAAGTTCTGATCTTGCTTTACGTCTTCGTATATTAGTCGCACTTTTAACATAACGAACGAACGTAATGAAGACATACTACGATCCGGATGATTTAAAGAAATTCGGTAACATCAGTGAATTCCAACCAGAATTGGGAAAGAAATTTTTTGACTATTACGGTAGTGTATTTGCTGATGGAGCCCTCACGAAAAGGGAGAAATCCTTAATTGCATTGGCAGTATCTCACGCACTTCAATGTCCATATTGTATAGATGCTTATACGCAAGATGCCATGGAAAGAGGGTATGACGAAGAGCAGATGATGGAAGCTGTGCACGTTGCAGGAGCCATTCGTGGTGGAGCAACAATGGTACACGGTGTGCAGATGATGAACAAATACAAAGAGCTCTCAATGTAATGGCGGTACTTACGCACAAGTCACTGGCAGCGCAAGATCACGAATTGTCAGAATCAGACAAACAACTGAAATTGCTTCAAGAAGCTGGTTTGACTCCCTTTCAAGACAAATTATCAGACTCGGACTTGTTCCCGTTGAAACCTATTAATTTAGATATTTTCCAAATTAACATTGGGAAGATGTGCAATCAGGTGTGTAAGCATTGTCACGTAGATGCAGGGCCTGATCGTAAAGAGATCATGAAGCGCGAGACAATGTTGGAATGTCTGGAGGCAATCGATAAATCCAATTGTTCTACCGTAGATTTGACAGGTGGAGCACCCGAGATGAACCCAGATTTTCGATGGTTCGTAGAACAATTATCGTCAAAGGGCAAGCATATTATTGTGCGTTGCAACTTGACCATTATTGTGGCTAATAAGAAGTACAACGATTTGCCCGAATTTTATAAAAAGCATAAAATTGAAGTCGTTTCATCCTTACCGTATTTTAGTTCGGCGAAAACAGATGCGCAACGTGGAGACGGTGTTTTCGAACAAAGCATTCGTGCATTGCAAATGCTAAATGCCGTTGGATATGGTATAGAGGGTTCGGGATTGACACTGAACTTAGTCTACAATCCTTCTGGAGCCTTTTTACCACCGGACCAATCCGAATTGGCAGGCACTTTTCATACGAAATTGAAAGATCGCTACGATGTAGTCTTCAACAATTTATTCGCCATTACCAATATTCCTATCAGTAGATACTTGCAATACCTTGTCGCGAGTGGAAACTACAACGAATACATGGAGAAGTTGGTGAATGCATACAACCCTGTAGCTGCCTCTAACGTGATGTGTAGAACAACACTTTCTATCGGTTGGGATGGCTTCATTTATGATTGCGATTTTAACCAGATGCTCGACTTGAAAGTGGCGGCGAAAGGACAACATTTACGCGATTTCAATGCAACGGAATTGCAAGAACGAACAATTATAGTAAATCAACATTGTTACGGCTGCACGGCAGGTGCCGGATCTAGCTGTGGCGGAACAACAACTTAACTCAAATGAAATCATATTTAGATACAACTGTGGATGTATACCGTGAGGCGGCATTGACACCTGACGTAGGACTTTGCTGTACTACCACGCCAGTTTGGGTATTGCCAGGATTGGACATGCCAAGCATCATGTTAGAAATGAACTACGGATGCGGAAGCACGGTAAATCCGCGTGATTTGGTAAATGAACCAACGGTTCTCTATGTTGGAGTAGGAGGTGGAATGGAAGTTTTCCAATTCTCATATTTCAGTCGCAAGAAGAACGGTGTAATTGGTATTGATGTCGTGGACGAGATGATCGACGCGTGTAAAGTCAACCTTAAAACAGCTGAAGAAACAAATCCATGGTTCAAATCAGATTTTGTAGATGTGCGCAAAGGCGATGCATTGAATCTTCCCGTGGAAGACAATTCAATTGATGTTGCGGCGCAAAATTGTCTCTTCAATATCTTTGACAAGGAAGACTTGAAAAAGGCAATTGCTGAAATGTACCGCGTATTGAAGCCAAATGGTCGATTGGTACTTTCAGATCCTGTTACTGAAGATCCAATGCCAGAATCATTGCGTAACGACGAACGTTTGCGTGCGCTTTGTTTGAGTGGATCACTTCCTCTGGATGAATACATTAAAATGTTGACCGATGCCGGTTTTGGAACCATTGAAGTTCGTGCGAAACGACCGTACCGAGTTTTAGATCCAAACCACTACGATACAGATAAGATGATTTATCTGGAAAGTGTTGAAGTGTGTGCGATTAAGGATCCAATGCCAGAAGACGGACCGTGCATATTTACAGGTAAAACTGGAATTTACTTTGGTGATGATGAATACTTTGACGATCACAAGGGACATACTTTATTGCCAAATCAACCCTTGGCAATTTGCGATAAAACGGCGGGAGCACTTGCTGTGTTGAACCGCGACGATATCTTCATTTCAGAATCCACGTATTTCTACGATGGAGGAGGATGTTGCTAAAAGAATATAGCTAGAAAATGAAAAGGCCCGCATTTCGACTCTGATCGATGATCGGGCCTTTTTTATTGATAATGTGCGAGTTTTGTGTTTGGACAAGGTGCTGTTGTGAAAATTTCTTGTATTGAGTTATTAGGTTAATTGTTAATGTTTATGCGGGATACCTGGATTTCGCTAAATTCCTTCAACGCAAAAATGCGTTTATGATTCTTTGCATTAACTAGTTTTTGATAGAGATTATCATTATTTTATATAGTCACTTTCCTCCCCTCTATTTTTAAAACACAAGGTATATTGCCCTATGGCACAACTTTTGGCATTTTAGAAGCAACCAAAATGCTTTCGAAGATGATTTATCGAAAGTGCAAAACTGTGCTTATGCGAACTCTATTACTACTCGTTGTATCAGGTCTGTTACTGACCGTTTCTAGTTGTAAAAACTCCTATCGAATTACGGTCAAGGAGCCGGCGGTAATTCCATTGCCATCAGAAACTAAAGTTATTGGTGTGATCAATAACGTTACGGATGTGAACAGTCCGCAGAAACCAATTGCCGCAATTTTGAACTCAGCCGAATTGAATGGGAATGTGGCCGCGGCAGAAAGAGCAGTAGATGGAATGCTTCGTGCACTGACAAATTCACGCGATATGCGCGGCGAAATCTTCGAGATAGATTCCACGCATTTTGATGCTAGCGGAGAGTTGAATTGGACCATTTTAGACAGTCTTGCCGAAGAAAGAGGCATTGACGGATTTGTAGAATTGAATGAAATACGAACCGTTTCACCAGTAGGAGGGACTCTGCTTGCCAGCGCTACAGGTCAAACCAGAAGTCGATTGAAAGGAACTGTGTTTATCAATGTTCATGTAGTTGCTACAGGAGAGAATTTTGAACGATTCTCTGCAACTCGAACCTATAATATTCCCACTTCTGGATCTACGAACATCATTGATTTATTAAACGACCTTCAGCGCAGACGTGAATTTTACCGGGCTCTCGGTTTTCAACTGGGCTTCGAAGTAGGGTCTATGATTTACCCAAATTGGGTTTGGGTAGGAAGAAAGTACTTCACCCGCGGAACGCCGGCAGTTAAAAATGCACGTCACATGCTCCGTGAAGGAAATTGGGATTTGGCAGAACGCACTTTGCTTCAGGACGAGGAATATCACAAGAGAGGTAAAAGAGCGCGGGTATTGTTCAATTTAGCTCTGGCCAATGAAGGGCAAGGGGAATTAGACAATGCGATCTTATATGCGGAAAGAGCAGCGGCGGAAGGTGGTAGTAAACTTGCGAATGAATACCTCATGATTTTACAGGATCGTAAGCGCCAATTGGACCTTATCGAAGAACGGAACGCAGCGCATTAACTTATCGAGAGTTTATTTCAATTGGCATTGAAGCTAAACTTTAAAATACGGAAAAAGAAAGTCAAAGCCTAATATTTGAAGGAGATTTAAATCGGAATATTCCGATATTCCGATATTCAAGTCATTTTCTTCATTCAGATATTACCAATGCTAGGCGTTACGTGACATTCTCGTTCTTCTGCGTTATATCCTAACAGTTTATTATCTTCACCCCTATGAACGAAACGTTGTTAGAAGTACGCAACATCCGCAAAAGTTTTTTCAGAAAAGAAGCGCTCAACAATGTCTCTTTAACTGTAAATAAAGGAGAGGTCTTTGGCCTTCTTGGCCCTAACGGAGCAGGAAAAACCACACTAATTCGCGTCATCAATAGAATCATTGAACCCGATGAGGGATCGGTGAAATTCGATGGGCACTTAATGGAAGCAAATGATCTGCGTCGCATTGGATATTTACCCGAAGAACGCGGATTATTCAAAGACATGACCGTTGAGAATCATGCACTTTTTCTTGGGAAACTTAGGGGATTGCAAAAGAAGGATATCCAAAACAAAATGGAGTTCTGGTTCGAGACCTTTCAAATGAACGATTGGCGAAAAAAACGTATCGAACAGCTTTCGAAAGGAATGGCTCAGAAGGTGCAGTTCATTTGTACCGTGCTTCACGAACCAGATTTACTTATTCTAGATGAACCTTTTAGCGGATTCGATCCAGTTAATGTAGAGCTGATTAAAAAGCAGCTGATGAGTATGCGCGCAGAAGGGAAAACAATTATCCTTTCCACACACAACATGAAAAATGTTGAAGAAATTTGTGATCGCGCCGCATTGATTCACGAAGCAAAGAAAATTACCGAAGGAACAATATCCGAATTGCAAGGAGCGCAAAAAACAGGATTGTACGCAGTTCGATTCCGAGGAAACATGCTCACGTTTGTGAATGCGCTTTGGACTGGTTTCGAAGTCTATGATAAAACCGAGCATGGCGATAATCGATTTACTGTTCGAGTTACCATGCGAAATGAAAGTTCATTTGATGATTTATTGAATGTCCTTATTGGTCAAGTAAGTATTGAGTCCGCATGGGAAGTAATGCCGACCATGCAAGATGTATTTATTAACCTTGTTCAACCCGTAAGTAATGAAGAATAGTCTTTTAATTGCCATGCGGGAATGGCGCGCAAGAGTTTGGTCCCGATCGTTTTTAGCCATGTCCATTTTAGGACCTGTGGCCGTTCTCGTGTTTACCTATCTCATTTTCGCCTTTGGGGATGAAGGGGAGCAGAAGTGGAATGTACTCGTTACCGATCCGACCAATGCGATGGAAGGAAAAATAATGCCAGGGAAAGACAAGTCTGTAACGTATTCATTTGCCAATACAGAGATAGAACACGAAGATTTCCGCGAAGGGTCAAGATATCAGGAGTTTGACGCGATGATTGAAATAAATCGCAAGGTATTTGAGAATAAGATCAGTCATGTGTTTTTCCGTGATATTCCTTCTGCACGATTGCGTACAAAGGTTCAGTATCAAGTGGAACGCCGATTGGAAGAGGTCATAGCTGATGAAAAATTCGGAATTTCAGTGCAACGTTACCGCAAGATCAAGCGACCACTTACCATGTCCTTTGTGGATTTAAGCGATCCTTATGGGGAATCAAATAGCTTGAATGGCTGGGTAGGATTTTTCTTGGGAGGAGTCATTATTTTGTTCATCGGCTTGTTTGGAATGACAATTTTAAGAAGCGTTGCGAGAGAAAAAAGCAATCGAATTGTGGAGGTTTTGATGGGGACATGTTCTTCACGTCAGCTAATGACAGGAAAGATCTTGGGAGTTGGTCTTAGTGCCATGTTACAGTTTGTCGTTTGGATAGTCATCATAGGATTCGGTCTTTATTGGATGCGTGAGACTCTTTTTGTGGATTTGCTGGACCCTAGAAATGCGAATTTTGAAGACGCAGCGCAACAGATGCAAAATCAGTCCTATGCTGCCAAGCAATTCTCATCCATTGAGTACAACCGTTTCGTAGACCTAGTTTACAACAAAATCAACTTTGGTTTGATGCTTTCCTATTTCGTAGGATTCTTTATTGGAGGTTACCTATTTTATGCGGCATTCTTTGCTTCATTGGGAGCTTCAATGGGAACGGAAAGTGATGGTCAACAATTCGTATTGCCGCTCGTTTTCATCTTATTGATCTCACTCTACACAGGATATTATACCATGAATTATCCGGGGAGCACGCTCGTCGAGTGGTTGCAATATGTCCCGTTTACCGCACCTGTGGTCGCGATGGTAAAATTGGCGCAAGGCTATGGAGAGAATGGGTATCAAATATACATCTCAATGGCTATTTTGTATGCAAGTGCTGTCGGAATGCTATTGATTGCTTCACGCATTTACAAGAATGGAATTCTTCAGTTCGGACACCGATTGCGTTTGGTTCACTTGTTAAAATGGTTACGAAAAACGTAGCATGAGACAAGCAGTAATTGATCTAGGAACGAACACCTTCAATTTGTTGATAGGCGAGATTTTGGATGGAGAATTACAAACCATTTTCTCAACAAAGCAAGCCGTAATGTTGGGGATGGGAGGACTAATCGAAGGGAAAATCTCGGAAGATGCGCTAATCAGAGCGAAGAAGACCTTAGAGGAATTTGAGGAAATTGCAATGCGCTATGAGGTAGACAAGATTTATGCGATTGGAACCGCTGCAATGCGAGAAGCTGAAGATATAGAGGATATCGAAGATTTAACGGATGAATTGGAGATCAACCTACAGGTAATTTCAGGTACAGAAGAAGCAGATTTAATTTACAAGGGCGTTGCTCTCTTGCATGATTTTCAGGAAGACGGAATTATCATGGACATCGGTGGCGGAAGCAATGAGTTTATATTGGCAGATAAGTCAGGCGTTTTAGAAGCGGAAAGTTTTAATATCGGTGTGTCTCGGTTGTATCAAATGGTGGGAGAACCAGAAGTTTTCACTTCAGAAATTCGTGAACAAGTAGATCGTTTTATCGAACAAGAAACCGGAACATTCTTTACCAATAAGCAGGTGCAACATCTAATTGGAGCATCTGGTAGTTTCGAAACTTTGTATGAAATGATCTTCGAAGAACGCTATCCGGAAAATCCTCAAATGATCGAATTGCCTATTGATAAAGTTCATGAGGTTATTCAATGGTCGCTGAAGGCAACGCTTCAAGAACGGGTAGAAACCCCATGGATTATCCCAATGCGAAAGAAAATGCTACCCTTTGCTGCCTACTCAATTTTATGGGTGATGAAAAAGCTTGGAACAGAAAAACTTTCTATTTGTCCATATTCATTGAAAGAAGGAGCATTTTCACATTATTTCGGTACTCCTGAAGATTGAATTCTCCTTATATTTATTCCCTTAAAACAACCCAGCATGAGCAAAATACTTGTAGTTGATGACGAAAGAGCAATTCGAAGAGCATTACGTGAAATTCTTGAGTTCGAAGAGTTCGAAGTAGATGAAGCAGAAAACGGAAAACAAGGTTTAGATAAAGCGAAAGCTGAACAGTACGATGTTATCTTTTGTGACATCAAAATGCCGGAAATGGACGGTATGGAAGTGTTGGATGGATTGTTGAGAGCGAAAGTTGATGCTCCGGTAATCATGATTAGTGGTCATGGAAATATCGAAACGGCCGTTCAGGCAATCAAAAAGGGAGCCTTTGATTTTATTGAGAAGCCATTGGACCTCAATCGTATTTTGGTTACAATCCGAAACGCAAAAGATCGAAACGTTCTTATTGAAGAGAAAAAAGTACTGAAGAAAACAGTGCGCAAATTCAAAGGTTCTTCCATTATAGGGGAAACAGATGAAATCAACAATATTCGCGAGATGATTGAGAAGGTCGCACCTTCCGATGCTCGTGTTTTGGTGACCGGAGCAAACGGCACCGGAAAGGAATTGGTCGCTCGATCATTGCACGATTTGAGTGATCGTAAAGGGAACCCGTTCATTGAGGTGAACTGTGCTGCGATTCCATCGGAATTGATCGAAAGTGAATTGTTTGGACACGAAAAGGGTGCTTTTACATCTGCCGTAAAGCAGAAAAAAGGAAAATTCGAATTGGCATCCGGAGGTACTCTGTTCCTTGACGAAATTGGAGATATGTCTGCGAGTGCACAGGCGAAAGTCTTGCGCGCATTGCAAGAAAATGTTATCCAACGAGTAGGAGGGGAGAAGGATATCAAAGTAAACGCTCGCGTAGTTGCTGCAACGAATAAAGATTTGCGTAAAGAGATAGAAGAAGGAAATTTCCGTGAGGATTTGTACCATCGTTTGGCCGTGATCTTAATTCATGTTCCATCTTTGAACGAACGCCGTGACGATATTCCATTGTTGGCAGATCACTTTATGACGATGATTTGTGCAGAGCACGGAATCTCTCGTAAATCTTTTGAGCCGAAAGCATTGGAAGAATTGCAAAAAATCGACTGGTCTGGGAATATTCGAGAACTACGTAACATCGTAGAACGACTCATTATTCTGTGTGGAGATGAAATCACGGGTGAAGAGGTGAAAATGTTCGCAAACCCAGGGAAATTCTAAATAAAAATCAATTCAACACGTTGTAGTTATAAGTGGATCTCGCTAGAATTTCTAAATACGTGTCACATGAATAGAGGATTGAGAATTACGCATTGGTTGACAACCGGCCTCGTTTGCCTATTGTTCACGGCATCGGCATTGACATACATTTTAAGACACGATGAAGTAAGCGAAACTTTCCATTTAAATTTGGGGTTTCCTGCATGGCTTGTGTATCCTATGGCCGTTGCAAAATTAGGAGCAGTGATTATGTTGCTTTCAAAATTCAATAGAACCTTAACGGAAATTGCTTATGCAGGATTGGTATTTAATATGCTGTTGGCAGTAGGTGTCCATGTTTTAACTGGAGATTCTCAAATAATTGCTCCAATTGTTGCTTTGATCCTAATATTCGGATCGTACTTTACCTGGAAAAGAAAGTTGAAATTGGGATTGAACGATTAAAAGTTCAAGAAGGCCAAAAGTGTATCCTGTTCCTCCACATGGAACATATTAGAAGACACCATATCCATCACTGTAGTGTGAATTAAAACATCGCCGTTCAACCATTCGATTTCTGTAGAATCAGCAGCCATTTCGGCTACCATATCCGGATTCGGATTGAAATTACGCTCCATCATTGCTCGGTGAGCATACACGCGAATTACGGGTGATTTATGCGACAAAAGCTCATTGAGTTCAAATTCATTCGCAGCAGTACGAAGGCGTGAATAATGGTGATACGTTTTACACTTAACCATTGCACCGGGACCTGTATATTCTTCTGTAATTTGTTTTGATTCAGCCAACTCTCCTGCAAGAATGTCAACGTGCTGCTGGTGGCGCAGTGAATCGTCTGCATTTTTCAACTCCCATTGTGCCAACAATTCTACTTCTTCATCATCAATGACACCATCGCGCGCACTCAAAGAGTAGGTCTTAATGACCAACGCCAAAATGATAGAAAATAATGTTAGCAACTTGAATTTCATCTCCTTAAAAATCTTCCAACAAGACTTTAGAAGCATTTACTTCGGCACCACCCCATTCAAGGACCGTAAAACCATCTCTTTGCATTTTAGGAACCTCTTGAGATTCCAGCGAAGGATTGTAGTTGTCAGGTACCGTTGCCCAAAGAACGTAAAAACGTCCGATTTGAGTAGGCTTTGGGCTGATCTCTAATGAAGCAAATGCATCACACACCTCATTGAAAAGCAAGTAAATATACAAATTACTTTTTGTTTGCAAGATCGGTCCCCAATAGGTGATAAAATCGGCGCGTTCTTCACTCGTCATTCCAAACTGCTGCATCTGAATTTCGAGATATTCAACGGCGTCTGTGCCGGAAAGAACTACTCCTTCCTTTTTGTTGATGAGTTGTGTAGGAATATCTTGTTCGGATTCCCAGAAAAGATATCGATAAGCTTCCTCCTCGCGCTTCAATGTCCCATACGGTTCGCACGCAAAATTCCATTCCAGATCAATATTTGGATAAGTAAACGTGAACTCACCTACAGGATCAACTTTTATTGAAACATCTGTTGTCTCCTCTGGATAGAGATAGATTACTGGTTTTCTCACAGCATCAATCTTATACGCTCTCGAAAAATTGATACGATACATACTTCGATGTCCACCTTTTATTTCCAATTGCATGAGGCGTGTTTCGGCATATTCCTGTCCGGCGTAAAATTGAAAGGAATGAGCACCGGGCACAGTGTGAATGGCCAATGTATCACCTGCTGAGTAGGGATAAAATAAATTTTCGCCGCCGTCGATGGAGTAAATCAGTTGTTGCTCTCCTAAGTCCGCATCTAAGGTCGTCAAGTCAAAAAGGTAGAGTGCTTGGTCTTGATTGAGGTTCTGATCCACACTGTCATAAATCAAAGTGTACGGCATCATCAAATAGGAGTCGGAAGCATTGGCTTGAAACGATGCAATGCTGAGTAATGCAAGGAGTAACTTTTTCATAGCGTACGAACCATTGTAGTTGACGGTAATTCCTGACCTCCCCATTCCAAGACTGTAAATCCTTCGCGATTCATGACAGGTATCTCTTGCGCTCGTGGTGCTATACGAAGTTGATCAACAGGTTGCCAAACCACGTAAATCCGATATACATTGTCTGGTTTTGGTTCAATTTCTAATTCTCCGAATTGGTCACATTCCTCGTTGAATTTGAATTGTAGAAAAACATCTTCATGAGATGCCATTCGTGGCCCCCAGAAGGTGATGAAATCTGCGCGTTCTGTGCCATTCAATCCTGCATCTGTCAATTTCTCTTCTAAGAGCGCTGTGACATCCAATCCTGGAACGGTGAATCCTGTATTGAAATCAATTTCTTCGATGCTCAATTGCTCTGAAGCTTCCCAAAACAGGTAATTGTAGGACTGATCGTCCACAATTAATTTCCCGTCAGGGGATGCCAATACATCCCAACCATTTTCATATTTCGGATATGTGAAGGTAAATTCTCCCGCTGGGTTCACTTTGACCTGAACATATTGTTCCTCTTGCGGATACAGATATATCACTGGCTTTTCAGTCAAGATCATCATTTCCGCCGGTGTGAAATTGATCGAGTAATAGTAATGCTTTCCGGCTTCGATGTGAATGACTCCATATTCTTCATAGTAGTCTGGGGAATAATAGAATTGCAAGCTGTGTGATCCTGCGATGGTTTCCAATTTCAAATCCCCTTGATTGGTGATGAGCGAATGTTCACCTTCAACGTCGTTCAAACCATATGTGATAGAAGTTCCCGATAAATCGTTGGCGTTTGGGAAACTGAAGTAAACCATTGATTTGCTTCCTAGGTTGGAATCAACTTTCACAGAATCTGGGCGATAAATTTGAATTTCGAGTTCTTTCTGTCCCGCAAAAGTTAACGTTGTAACAAATAGCGTGGTCAATAAAATCAAATGTTTCATAGCGATGTATTAGGTTGATAGTTAGAAATCTGTCCGCCCCATTCCAGCGCAACAAAACCTTCACGATTGAATTTTGGAAGTGCTTGCGGCTGAGTTGCAACTTCTGAATCAATGGCGGACATGAATATGTAGAATCTATATACGTGATCAGGTTGTGGCGTAATATTCAATTCAGCAAATTTGTCGCACGTCTGGTTCCATTCGAAACGCACCAAACTGTTTTCGTTCGCAGCTAATTTTGGGCCCCAGAAAGTGATAAAATCGGCCCGTTCTTCTGAGGTGAATCCTACTTGAGTGAGTTTATCTTCGAGGAAGGAAACCGCGTCTTCTCCTGCAACGGAAAATCCTTCGTTTACCTCAATTTCTTCCAAATGATCTGCTTGTTCAGCTTCCCAGAATAAATAGCGGTAGTCGATTCCATTCATCTCTATATTTCCATCCGGCAATGCAACACAGGTCCAATTTTCATTGTATTCAGGATAGTAGAATGGATTTTTTCCGTTATGAATTTCTAATTCCACCTCTACAGTTGTTTCTGTCTCGGGATAGAGGTAAATTACTGGTTTGTAAGTAACGATAGGCACTTCGGCTCTACGTGTAAATAGAATGACGCTATACGTGTGTTGGTATTGAGCTGGGATGCTTAAAATGCCACTAAAAACTTCGAGATAATTTTGATTTAGATAGAACTGGAAGGAATGATTTCCTGGAGTCGTCATGATTGAAATTTGTCCTGCACTTAATTGCCCATCGTAATTCACAGAATCTATGCTGTATGAGATAAAAGCATTAGAATCAGAGCTCATTAAATTTTCGAACTGAAATACAAATTGGGACTCAGACTGAGAATAATCGCTTTGAAATGCAGTGTCTATTAGATGGAATTGGACAAGGCGTTTCATGTCTTCCATTTGGCGATTTTCGTAGAAATCCCCGCCAGGTTGAGCTTGTACGTGTGCAAATGTCAAAATTGAAAAAATGATTAGTGCATTTCTCATAGCGATAAGGTATTAGAAATTGTTGGGATTTCTTGGCCACCCCATTCGATAGCCGTGAATCCTTCTCGTTGGAACGGTGTTAGCTCTTGTGCTTTTGGTATGTGATTGCCGTCGTACGCCCCCCATGACATATAAAATCGATGTAAATTATCGGGAGCAGGGGAGATGTTCAATTCAGCGAAAGCATTGCAGTCAAGATCTTGATGAAAGGTCACGAAAACTTGTTCCTCCTTTTGCATCTGCGGTCCCCAGAAGGTAATGAAATCCGCCCGTTCGCTAGCGGTGAATCCGACGTAGTTTAATTTTTCCTCAAGGAAACTTGTAATATTATCTGATGTAACAACGAATCCTGCCGTTTCCTTAGGATTTAATGCATCCATTTCTTGTTTCGATTCCCAGAACAAATACTTGTATACTTCTCCTTCAATCTCTAAGTTTCCATTTGGATGCATGGTTCCTGTCCAGTTTTCATTGTATGGAGGATACGTAAATGCCATTTCTCCTTTCGCTTCAACATTCACTTCAAAGGTAGCGGTGGATTCTGGATAGAGGTAAATTATCGGTTTGTCGACTTCAATTTGCATTCCCTCCGTTCGGAAGGTGCGAATGGAATAATAGTGCTTTTCATTTGCTACCAGCGGTAAGTTGTGCGAATAAACCTCGAAGTAGTTGTCATTCACATATATAACGAATCGATGAGAACCTTCTGTAACCTGATATTCAAATGCACCTTTCTTCAATTGAATGGTCTCGTTCATTCCGTCGTCACAACTCAGTGTAATTCGTGCGGAAAGATCAACTTTATCCAAATCACTGAACTTGAAATGGTACACACCTGTATTAACGGGTAGTCCTGATGCCGGTTCTGATTTCTCGAAAATGAAATTTGCCGCGATGCGCTTTTCTTCAGCAAAGGAAATCATCGAAATCAGTAGGAATAAAAGAAGTAAGTATGTTGATTTCATCATCAATGTTTTTCTAATGTACAAAAATGATGCAGAAAGGTTCAGTTGAGGTAACAGACGTATTTACGTTTCAATTTGTCGAAACGTCTAAAAGCAAGCGCAGCTTGCAGTCTAGTGTTTAAAAGCGCAGCGATTCTATTATCTGCCTACCCCAAAGTTGCTTCAATCTCAGCAATTGCAGCTTTCAACCCGTCTGGATTTTTACCTCCTGCGGTCGCAAAGAAAGGTTGGCCACCACCACCGCCTTGAATGTGCTTCGAGGCAGATCGAACCAAGTTCCCAGCGTGGATATCTTTCTCTTTCACCAAGTTGTCAGAAGCAATAACACTTAACGTGCATTTACCATCAGCTTTACCACCAATAATACCTACAAAATTGTCTACTTCTCCTTTGAACTGGAAGAGGATGTCTTTGATCGAGTTGCCGTCCAATTCTACTGTTTCCGATAACAAATGGATTCCATTGTGTTCTTTGATCGCCGATTTCAATTCCGACTTAACCCCTTTGGCTTTGTCTTTCTTCAACTGATCAATTTCCTTCTGAAGTTGCGTGTTTTTGTCCGTCAAATCTTCAATTGCTTTCACAATATCCTTCGGATTCTTTAAATGCGCTGAAAGGCAATCCAACAATCCAGCTTTCTTCTTGTAATAAGCCTCAGCCGTTTTTCCAGTTATGGCTTCAATACGGCGTACACCAGCAGCCACCGCAGTTTCTTGCGTAATGATAAACAATCCAATTTCTCCAGTAGTTTGAACGTGTGTTCCTCCACACAATTCCACGGAGTCACCGAATTTGATTACACGAACCGTATCGCCATATTTCTCTCCAAAGAGTGCCATTGCGCCCATTTCAAGAGCGATCTCCATCGGCGTGTTCCGTTTCTCTTCCAATGGAAAGTTCTTGTGAATGCTAGACTCAACAATAGCTACAATTTGCTCCATTTCTTCATCTGTCACTTTCGAGAAATGAGAGAAGTCAAATCGTAAATGATCAGGGCTTACCAAAGAGCCTTTTTGTTCCACGTGCGTTCCTAACACGCAGCGCAAAGCTTCATGCAACAAGTGCGTCGCCGTGTGGTTATATGCAGATGCCAATCGAAGTGTAGAATTTACAACCGCTTCATAAGTAGCATCAAGGTGCTCTGGAAGATCATTCATCAAGTGAACAATCAGGTTGTTTTCTTTTTTCGTATCGAAAACAGAGTATTTCGTATCGTTGAACTCTAAATATCCCTTATCTCCAACTTGTCCACCTCCTTCGGGATAGAACGGTGTGAGATTAAAGACTACCTGATAGAACGCTTTCTTTTTCTGAGTGACTTTACGGTACTTCACAATTTTCACGTGCGTACTCAATAGGTCATATCCAATGAACTCTTGAACGTTGTCTTCTCGAAGTACAACCCAATCGTCTGTTGTAAGGGAGGTTGCTGCACGAGCTCGATCTTTTTGTCGATTCAATTCGGATTCAAATCCAGCTTCGTCTACACCTAAGTCATTTTCACGAGCAATTAAAGATGTTAGGTCCAACGGAAAGCCATAAGTATCATGCAATTCGAAAGCTACAGTTCCGTCAATTACTGATTCGCCGCTTTTCTTAACTTCTGCAATGACATTGTCCATGCGTCGCAAACCTTGCTCCAACGTACGGAAGAAACTTTTTTCTTCCTCTTCAATAACCTTGTGAATCAACGTTTGTTGTTGGTCCAATTCCTGGAATGGATTCTTCATGATATCCACTAAAGTATTTGACAACTCGGCTAGGAATGGCTCCTTCAGATTCAAGGTTTGATATCCGTAGCGAATGGCGCGACGAAGAATCCGACGAATTACGTATCCAGCCCCTGTATTTGAAGGTAATTGCCCGTCTGCGATAGAGAAAGCAATTGCCCGTACGTGATCCGCAATTACGCGAAGTGCAATATCCGTTTCTTCTTTTACGCCGTATTTTACGCCTGATATCTGTTCCATTTTACCAATCAAGGTTTGGAACAAATCGGTGTCGTAATTCGATTGTTTTGCCTGCAAGGCCATTGCCAAGCGTTCAAGTCCCATTCCAGTATCAACGTGTTTTTCGGGAAGTGGTTCCAGCGATGCGTCTGCTTTGCGATTGAATTCCATAAATACGTTATTCCAAACTTCAATCACTTGCGGGTGATCTTCGTTTACCAACGATTTTCCGTCTACTTTCGCGCGGTCTTCTTCGGATCTTAAATCAACGTGAATTTCAGAACAAGGTCCACAGGGTCCCATGTCACCCATTTCCCAGAAATTATCTGCTTTGGATGCCAAAAGAATGCGGTCTTCCGCAATGTACTTCTTCCAAATGTCGTAAGCTTCCTGATCTACAGGAAGGTTGTCGGTTTTGTCTCCTTCAAAAACAGTTACGTACAATCGATCCTTCTCGATTCCGAATACTTCCGTTAATAAATCCCACGACCATTCGATTGTTTCTTCTTTGAAGTAATCCCCAAACGACCAGTTTCCAAGCATTTCAAACATGGTATGGTGGTAGGTGTCAACCCCAACTTCTTCCAAGTCATTGTGCTTTCCGGATACACGTAAGCATTTTTGAGAATTGGCGACACGACGGTTTTTAGGTACGGCATTCCCTAGGAAATAGTCCTTGAATTGGTTCATTCCGGCATTGATAAACATCAGCGTAGGGTCGTCTTTAACCACCATCGGTGCGCTTGGCACAATCTCATGTCCTTTGGATTCGAAGTAATCGAAAAACTTTTGGCGTATCTCTGAAACTGTCATTGTATAAAGTGTCTATTCTTGAATGAAGATTGGGCCTTCGATCAAATCGAGTGCCCAAAATTAATACTGAAACTATTTAATTTCTTGCTTGTAAATTGTTTGAGTTGGGAAGGCAAATTCTAAACCTTCAGCATTGAACTGCTTCAAGATTTCGAGGTTGATTTCTGATTGTGCTGAAAGAATGTAATCATCCGACTTGATATAATAAATCACCAATATCCCCATGGAGAAATCTCCCCAAGTATTGAATGAAATCAAAGGTTCATCTGTTACTTTGTCATTGGCAACAATAATGGCGCGAAGTAACTTCATTGCTTTCTCCATTTGCTCTGGAGTAGTGTCATACGTTAAACCAAGTGTATTTGAAATTTTTCGAGTTGGCTCTAGTGTTACGTTCTCTACTGGATTGTCGCTGAACTGACCATTCGGAACGGTAATCAAACGTCCTTCCAAAGTACGCAAGCGTGTGCTTCGTACTCCAATTTCTTCCACAAAACCATCCATTCCATTCACCTTGATACGATCGCTCATTTTGAAGGGCTTGTCAAGGAATACCATGATTCCACCGAAAATGTTTTTCACAGTGTCTTGAGCGGCAAGTGCTAAAGCCAAACCTCCAATCCCTAGACCAGCAATCATTGCTCCAATGTTGAATCCACTGTTGCTCAAAGCGATTAGCACCCCCATGATCCAAATGATCGCGGTTACTGTTTTTCGGACTATTGGCAACAATTGATCGTCAAAATCACTTTCCGATTTTTCTACTACCGGAACGAGGTATTCTTCCACCAAAGAATCGAGAACTCGGGCAATCAGCCACGTTACGTTCAAGATGAAGACAATCATAAAGGTGGTAGCGAAGAAGCTATCTACAGCGTCTGTAAAATGCAAGCGATTGAACCCCCAGTAAAAACCAAGAATTACGATTCCATAGACAACAGGTTCCTCCAGCTTATCCACAAGAATATCATCAAGACTTGTTTTAGTCTTGGCAGCGAAGGATTTTACGATGCCTCCGGTGATTTTGTACAAAAGCTTTCCTATGATCAAGGAACTTATCAGAATTACGACAGAAACAACCCAATCGAATATGGAATTTGGTCCCCAATTGTCTTGCAAAATGTCAGGAACCCAACTTGGGAATTTGCCTGAAGAACCATAGTGTTTTAACTGGAAAAAGAATGAATTCATAAGTTCTTGTTTTATTCAACACGCGAAGATAACGCTTCCTTTCATGTTTTCATGGGGCAATGATGGATTATTACTATATTCAGGGCTTAAAAAAATACGCTACTATGAAAAAAACAATTGGACTATTTGCATTAGCATTTATCGTACTAACGGCCTGCGGCCCTTCATCTAGAGTTTCTGAGCCGGAAGATGTTTCGGATCAAGTGATGGATATCCTTGAAGATTTGGATGATATGTCGAAGGAAGATTTTCGTGATGCATTCATGACATACGATGAAATGCAGGATCTTGCAGAGGACACAGACGTAATTACGGACAAAGATGCCAGAAAACGTTTGAAGAAAATGAAAGAATCTGAATTGAAAAAAGATATGGACAAAGGATTTGCACGTATCTTAGAGAAAGGTTCAGAGCTTAAAATCAAGTGGGCAGACATCGAGTTTGTTGACTTCGAATACGAAGTTGAAAAGCGCCGAGGAATGAAAGCTTGTGGTGGAATGGTAACTTTCAAAAGTGGAAAAAAGAAGTACAACATGCGCTCTGTTTCAATCTATGACGGATCAGGTTACTGTCTTGTATCGCTTGGTGGTCCTTACGAGGTTCGCGATTAATAATTTCTGGTTCCGTTGGTTTTTGTTATCCAAAAACCAATCTTTTGGTGTTTCGTACTTTGTCGGTTGATAGATTTTAATCTAAATAAGAAAGGACAAAGGTTTTGCCCCAAAATATAATGGCACAAAAAAAGCCACTCGAAAGTGGCTTTTTATTGATCTTTAAACTATCGAAATTTAATCTTTCCTTAGTTTATTTACTTTCTTTTCGAACGCGTCTCTTAAATCCTTCTGAATTTCATTTTCCGCTTCGATAGCTTTTAGCCATGCTTTGATATCTTTTTCTTCATTTATTTTCTTAATATCAGATATCGAACGTCTTAAAGCATTATTAAAATCTACGTGTTCCAAATCTAACTCACGTAAATCTACACTCTTATCCAGTTCAAGGTCTCTCAATTCTGCTAAAGCATCCAAAGCATCTTCATCTTTGGTTTGGGCTTTCTTGATTAGGTTTTCTTCTTTACCACCATAATCAGCTAAAATCTCTTTTTCATCAGCAGCGAAATCAGTCTCAATTTCAAGTGCCTCTTCGTAATAAGATTTTAATTCTTCAGTTTGTTCTTTTTTAAGTTCAAGAGCCTCATCTTTGTCCGTTGTATACGACGAACCGCATGATGCCAAAATTGCCCCTACAAATAAAAATGCAAGTATTTTTTTCATAATTTTCGTTTAAATTCGATACAATTATACTTGAAAGATTGGATTTTACATAAAAAACAATCACATATTTGCGTTATACTTGAAGGAAAAGTTACTAATTCGGTTTATTATAACTATTCTCCTCTGCCATATGTACAAAGATGATTTTGCCTAATGGACACTTTCAGCCTCAAGATAATGCAAAGACTAATAAATAAATGAAACAGACACTATTCTTCTTCCTATTGACTGCTGTTATACTGACAGGCTGCAAATCCAAGGAAAAGGTTTCCGAACCTAAGGATATCGGTCCACAAGTGATGGATATTCTTGAGGAGATGAAAGATGTAACGCGCCCTGAGTTTGCGGAGCGTTTTATCTCATGGAATACTTTGCAAGAAATTGCTAGTGACAAGAAGTTGGTCACAGATGAAGAACAGCGTCGTTCTATGCGCCGCGCTACCAAAAAAGAAATGAAGGTGCGCTACAACTTTATGCACATGCGCCTGAAATCCAAAGGAAAAAGATACGGCATCAATTGGACAGACATCAAATTCATTGATTTTACCCATGAAATTGAAGAACGAGGAGGCGCAAAATTCTGTTACGGACTACTAACATTCAAATTTCGATCGAGTAAATACTCCGTACGAACCTCTTCCGTTTATGACGGTTCCGATTACGTCCTTGCCAGCGTAACAGATCTCAGAGAGATGTAGTCTTTGGCATTCCTATTTAATCTTATTTAACAGGCTGTATGGAAGAAACGATGTATTTTTGCACTCGTGGCTAAGCAGCAATTTAAATACAATCCCAAAACACTTTCGTACGAAGAAGTCAAAGTAAGCTTTGGCCGAAAAGTATTTCGCGTTGTGCTATGGTTGGCTCCTAACATTTTGGTAGCGGTATTACTTGCTTTTATTTTCACACGTCAAATTGAATCACCAAAGGAACGCGATGCGAATGAAACATTGGCACGTCAGGAACGTGAGTTGAAGCGTTTGAACAAGGATCTCGATGTTTCCTTAAAAGCGTTAAAAGACATTCAGGGACGCGACGAAGAAATGTACAGAAAGTCGTTGCATGCCAAAGAGTTCCCTGAAGAATTGAGAACAATGGGAACGGGTGGAAGTGATCGCTATGCCTATCTCTCGGATTTACCGAACTCTGAAATGCTTTCTTCCACTTCACGAAAATTGGACGAACTCGAAAGAACCTTGTACGCACAATCGTTGTCATTTAATGAATTGGCAAAACTCGTGCAACAGAAGGAACAAATGGTTTTGTGTATTCCCTCTATACAACCTGTCCGAAATTCTGAATTGAAGCGTCCCATCGGAGGATTTGGAGTTCGTATTGACCCTATTTATCGAACACGCATGATGCACTCGGGGCTTGACTTTACTGCAGATCGCGGTACTGAAGTGTATGTTACTGGGGACGGAGTGGTAGAAGTTGTGGAGAGTAAGCGTTGGGGATACGGGAAAAGTATAATTATCAATCATGGCTTTGGATACAAAACTTTGTACGCTCATCTGAGTAAGTTTGAAGTAAAAGAAGGCCAAAAGGTAAAGCGTGGCGAATTGATCGGATTGATTGGTTCAACAGGAAAGTCTACTGGTCCGCATTTGCATTATGAAGTAATTAAGGATGGCACCAAGGTAAATCCAATTGGATATTTTCATTCAGACTTAACTCCCGAACAATACGAGCAAATGCTGGAAATGAGTGAGAACTCATACGAAGCTATGGATTAGGACAAGTCTGAGTCAACGTTGAGTGGCTTGGTTACCTGAAATTACTCTTACTTTCTCCTTTCATTTTCATACTTATCAAGCACGACTTTTCATAATACTGAAGAAGTCGGATCCGAAGCGCATTAATTCTCCCTCCATTTCGACATATGTTAGGCGTTCACCACAGGTCGCGGAGAAAAACAAGTCTAAGTATGGTGCATCGTCTGTCCAAATTTGAATTTCTACAAGCCCAGGACGTTTTAATGATTGCAAGGGTTCTTCACATGAATGACAATAGAAATCTACTTTATCACCATTTTCAATAACTAGGTTGTGTTTGGATCGGTATCCATACACGCCAGGCTCTTTCGAAAGCAACAACGGCGTCTTCTGATGATCTTTATAACCTACTAGAAATTCGATTTGACTTCCTTTGTTTAGTTGTGTTTGGCAGTGCGGACAATGATAATTGAAATTGGCTAACATAGCAGAAGTTGTTGAAGTTAAACGGACTTATATTATATAACGAAATTTTTGAATTATAAATTGTCCATGAATATCGCTGAACTTTTAATTATCATTTACCGATAGAACCTCGATAGAACTGACACTTTGACGTTTTGTCAGTCTGTCATTCGCCGGATTTAATGGGAAAACCGTTCATTTTGTCATAAAACTGTCAGAATATCCCAATGGCATAATCATTGACTTAGGGAACACAGATTTATTGAAACAAAAATTTTACAAAATAAAATCATGGGAAAAATAATCGGAATTGATTTGGGAACTACGAACTCATGTGTCTCTGTAATGGAGGGTAGCGAGCCGGTAGTGATCACAAACTCGGAGGGAAAGAGAACAACACCTTCCGTTGTAGCGTTTGTTGAAGGTGGTGAGCGCAAAGTTGGAGACCCTGCTAAACGCCAGGCGATTACCAACCCAACTAAGACAATATACTCTATCAAGCGATTCATGGGATCGACTTTTGATGATGTAAAAAAGGAAGTATCTCGTGTACCATACGAAGTAGTAAAAGGTGATAATAATACACCGCGCGTGAAAATTGATGATCGCAACTACACTCCTCAAGAAATTTCTGCAATGATTCTTCAGAAAATGAAGAAAACAGCGGAAGATTATCTTGGTCAGGAGGTATCGGAAGCGGTAGTAACTGTTCCAGCGTACTTTAACGATTCTCAACGTCAAGCGACAAAAGAAGCAGGAGAAGTAGCAGGATTGACAATCAAAAGAATTATTAACGAGCCTACAGCAGCAGCATTGGCTTACGGATTGGATAAAAAAGGAATCGACCAGAAAGTCGTAGTATTTGACTTCGGTGGAGGTACTCATGATGTTTCTATCCTTGAATTGGGAGACGGAGTATTCGAAGTATTGTCAACGGATGGAGATACACACCTTGGTGGTGACGATGTTGATGAGGCAATCATTAGCTGGTTGGCTGACGAATTCAAAGCAGATGAAGGTTTGGACTTAAGAAAAGATCCAATGGCATTGCAGCGTTTGAAAGAAGCAGCAGAGAAAGCAAAAATCGAGTTGTCATCTACAACGTCAACTGAAATCAACTTGCCATATATTATGCCTGTTGACGGTGTGCCTAAGCACTTGGTGCGCACATTGCAGCGTGCGAAGTTCGAGCAGTTGATCGCAGAGATCGTTGAGCGTACCATTGCACCTTGTCGTTCTGCACTGAAAAACGCAGGATTGTCTAAAAGTGATATTGATGAAGTAATCTTGGTAGGAGGATCTACACGTATTCCAGTAATTCAGGATGCAGTGAAGAACTTCTTTGGAAAAGATCCTTCAAAAGGAGTTAACCCGGATGAGGTGGTTGCAATTGGAGCCGCGATTCAAGGGGGAGTATTGACAGGAGAAGTAAAAGATGTACTTCTTTTGGACGTAATTCCTTTGTCATTGGGAATCGAAACAATGGGAGGTGTCTTCACAAAGTTGATTGACGCGAATACAACAATCCCAACGAAGAAAAGCGAGGTGTTCTCGACAGCATCAGACAACCAACCTTCAGTAGACATTCACGTGTTGCAAGGTGAGCGTTCGATGGCAACGGATAACAAGTCTTTGGGACGTTTCCAATTGTCTGACATTCCACCAGCACCGCGCGGAGTTCCTCAGGTTGAGGTGACATTCGACATCGATGCAAACGGAATTATGAATATTTCTGCGAAAGACAAAGGAACTGGAAAAGAGCAGTCGATCAAGATTGAGTCTTCTTCAGGTTTGTCAGACGAGGAAATCGAAAAAATGAAGGCAGAAGCTGAAGCGAATGCCGATGCGGATCAGAAGAAACGCGATGAAGTAGAAATCATCAACAAAGCGGATTCGTTGATCTTCCAGACGGAACGTCAATTGAAAGAGTACGGAGATAAGATTCCAGCTGATAAAAAAGCACCAATTGAAGATGCTTTGGCTGAGTTGAAGAAGGAATTCGAAGCGAAGAACATGGAAAACCTTGAGCCGGCGATGGAAAAATTGAACGAAGTATTCCAAGCGGCTTCTCAAGAAATGTACAATGCAGCGAATGCTGAAGGTGCAGCCGAAGGTGATGCTGGAGCAGGACCAGAAGCAGGAGCTGACGCAGGTAACCCAGAAGATGAGGTGACTGATGTTGACTTCGAGGAGGTTGAAGAGAAGTAATTCTTTGAAAAAGAAACGCGTATCTCGACTTCGCTCGATATGCGTATGAAATAAGAGAGAAGGGGTGTTCATAAGAGCACCTCTTTTTTGTTTTACATCACCTTTATTTCAACGCTATATAACCAAATGGTTATATAGGAATATGGTTTACATCTGACATTACTAAATTTTCTTTCGCAATTTTGCATGGTGATGTTGCATCTGCACATTCAGATGCTCAATGAACGCTATCAATAGATGATCAAATATATATTTATTCTTATCGCCTTGTTACCCATTTCTGCGCATTCGCAGGTAACGCAAACCATTCGAGGAGTGGTTATGGATCGCTACTCGGAAGAGACAATTCCAAGCGCTAAAATTTTCCTGTTTAGTGCGAATGACACCTTGAGACAATTGAGCGATTTCGATGGTGATTTCCGTTTCGAAAACTGTCCCGTAGGTCGCTATACCATTGTGGCAAGTTTTCCTCAGTATGAAGATGTAGTACTCTCAAACCTCGAATTGATTTCTTCAAAAGAATTGGTGTTAGAAATTAAAATGACCGAACGCGTAGTGCGTATTAACGAGGTAGAAGTAAAGGCAAATAAGGAAGGCGAATCAATCAATAAAATGGCAACCATCAGTGCCAGAACGTTTTCGGTGGAAGAAACGCAGCGTTATTCAGGAAGTAATAATGATGTAGCTCGAATGGCGCAAAACTTCGCTGGTGTTCAAGGAGCCGACGATTCTCGTAATGACATCATTATCCGTGGAAATTCACCTTCTGGAGTCTTGTTCCGGATGGAGGGGATTGATATTCCGAACCCCAATCACTTTGCTCGATTTGGAACTACAGGTGGTCCAGTATCGATGCTCAATAACAACGTTTTATCAAATTCGGATTTCTTCACAGGAGCCTTCCCCGCTGAATACGGAAATGCTCTAGCCGGGGTGTTCGATTTGCGTATGCGAAAGGGAAACAATGAGAAGTTTGAATTCATGGGGCAAATGGGATTCAACGGTGCGGAAGGAATGATTGAAGGTCCTATTTCTCGCAAGCGGAAGTCTTCTTTCCTAGTGAATTATCGCTATTCGACGTTGGAGTTATTTGAATTGATGGGGATTTCCTTTGGAACAACTGCATTACCTAAATATCAAGATGGAAGCTTTAAACTGAACTTTCCATGGAAACGAGGATTGACTAAAGTATTCGGAGTGGGAGGATTGAGTACCATCAATATTTTGTCATCAGATACCGAATCTGAAAACGACATTTGGGGAAATCAGGGGAATGACATCTACTTCACTTCGAACTCAGGAGTGATAGGAGCATCGCACAAACAACGAATTGGATCGAGTTCCTTTATCGAGGTATTGACCAGTATCCAAGGAGCCTACAACATGGTTCGAAACGACACATTGGATTTGACCGACGGAACTCCATTCTCGAATTTCTTCAGTAATTCTGTCATTGGACGACAAACAACGGTTA
>JADFAL010000042.1 GCA_015665275.1 Flavobacteriales bacterium
GATTTGATTTAGCACATGCTGCGGGAAATATCAACTTACAATTGCACGATTGGGGAATGGATTTCGCCGCTTGGTGTGGATACAAATATTTGAACTCATCTCCGGGAGGAGTTTCAGGAATGTTCGTACACGAACGTCATGCAAACAGTCCTGATTTGCCAAGATTTGCCGGATGGTGGGGCTATGATAAGGAAACGCGTTTCCAAATGGAGCCGGGATTTAAGCCGATGTACGGTGCCGAAGGATGGCAGTTGAGTAACGCACCCGTTTTAGGAATGGCAGCGCACCTAGCTTCGTTGGATCTTTTCGAAGAAGCTGGAATGGATCGTATTGGTGCAAAGAGAGATGTATTAACCGCTTATTTGGAATCTGTAATTGATGACATTTCTGAGCGTAACGCCGATCGCTGTACTTTCGAAATTGTTACGCCGCGAGACATAACAAAACGTGGAGCACAACTGTCGATTTTAGCACACGGACAAGGAAAAGCATTGTTCGACGCACTGACAGAACAAGGCGTGATTGCCGATTGGCGCGAACCAAACGTAATTCGAATTGCACCGGCGCCCTTGTACAATTCATTCGAAGATTGCTATCGCTTTGGTCAATGTTTGGAAGCAGCAATTCAGTAGAATTAGGTAAATTAGAAGCATGGCAAACGGTTATCAGAACATAATTAAAATCAAGTTCTCGGGAGCGCATACAGATGTAGAAGCGTATTCTGGATTGGCTGTTCAGACAATTGCCATCTTAGTTGGAGGAATTATCCTCTGGCGCATATCCAATTACATGCACAAGCGCAAGCAGAAACAGCGTCAAAAAAATGAATTTTTTGAAACTCCTTACGCAAAGGGGTGGAAACGAAAATAAACTCAAATGAACGAAGGTAAATCAGCAATAATTGTCGGAGCAGGATTAGTGGGGTCGTTGTGGGCAGTATATCTGTCAAAAGCTGGTTATAAGGTGACCATTTACGAAAGACGGTCAGATATCCGTTTGGCGGAAATATCTGCCGGAAAATCTATCAACCTGGCCTTATCAGCAAGAGGTTGGAAAGCATTGGACACCGTTGGGGTAGGCGACGAAATTCGAAAAATTGCCATTCCAATGACGGGCCGTGTCATGCATTCAATAGAAGGAGATTTAACGTATCAGCCGTATGGCAAAGAAGGACAAGCGATCTACTCAATTTCTCGTGGAGGTGTAAACGCCAAAATGATGGATATTGCTGAAGAACATGGAGGTGCGGTTATTTATTACAACCACGAATGTTTGAGTGCAGATACGAAAAACGGTTCTATCCGAGTTAAAAATAAAGAGACAGGGGAAGTAAAGGATGCGCAGGCAGATGTTGTTTTTGCAGCAGATGGAGCGTTCTCAGCCATTCGATACAACGCATTCCAGAAATTGGACCGATTCAACTTTAATCAAATGTACATCGAAGATGGATATCGAGAGATTTTACTTCCCGCCAACGAAGATGGGAGTTACAAAATAGAGTTGAACGCACTTCACATTTGGCCGCGTGGTCGATTTATGCTCATTGCCTTGCCGAATGAAGACGGTTCGTTCACATGTACCTTATTTATGCCGCATTCGGGTGGTGAAAATTCGTTTGATTCTTTGGATTCGAAGGAAAAGGTGGAGAATTTCTTTAAAACAACTTTCCCTGACTTCTTTGAGATGATGCCGAATATTGGCGATGCTTGGGAAGATCACCCACTTTCGTCGTTGGCAATCATGAGATCATATCCATGGCACCATGGCAAAATGGCCTTGATGGGAGATGCCGCGCACGCAACAGTTCCTTTCTACGGACAAGGAATGAATGGTGGATTTGAAGACTGCACCGTATTGCACGAATTGATGCAAAAGCATAACGAGGATTGGGATAAGGTTTTTGAAGAATACAGTGAGGTTCGAAAGCCCGATGGAGATGCATTGCAAGACTTATCACTGCACAATTACTACGTAATGCGGGACTATGTTGCCGATCCGGACTTCTTGTTACAAAAGAAAATTGAAGCAAAGTTCTCAGAACTGTATCCTGACAAGTGGATGCCGTTATACTCAATGGTAACATTTAGCGAAGTGCGTTACAGCGATGCACATCGATTGGGAATGGAACAGGACAAAATCATGAAAGACGTGATGGCGGCCACACCGAATATTGAAGAAAATTGGGATTCTCCAGAGGTAATGGAGCAAATTCTGGAGAAAGTAGGTTAATTAGACGAGAAGTTTTGTGGGCTTCGAAAGATCGAAACGTCCTCAAGTCTAAGAGTCGATTAAAAAACAACGCATATGAAATGGATGATCACAGCAGCGTTGGTCGGATTGGCATTTGCCGGGATGGCACAGCGTGATTTGAACCCTAGAAACGGAAACCCGTTTGGTGGAGCCGAGTCCTTCAAAGATTATAACCTCTATGGACTTCAGTTCCAATTAGGTCCAACTTTTTTAATGAACTCACCACGAAATGAGCGTTACGATGTAAACGGTGTTTTCCGTGGAGATTATTTACACAATCCGAAAACGCGATTGGGAGCTTATGCCGAAATTGGAATGTTCCACTTCCCTAAGAAGCGATCTAAATTATCACAAAAACTAAAGTACATCTTTGTGAGTTATTACGATTGGGGGTTGGGATTCAAGTATTTCCGGGGTGCAGAGGATATTACAGCCAACTTTGAAGATGCTAGCGGAGGTTATATTGGATCTGAAGACCGTACCTACAACTTCTCTAACGGAAACGTTTACGGCCGATTCTCTTTGCACAAAAACATTCATTTTACACCCAAGAAACGCCGTAAGAAATTGAACTTCTTCCTGGACAATTCGCTTGGTTTAAATTTCGATTATCGCGTGTTAAATACTGCGGACACCTACACAGATTGGTACGGAGTAATGGAAGAAAACCAACAATATTACCGACCGTTCCATGCTCAATTGCATTACGGATTAGGGTTTGGGTGGAGCCCTAGAAGAAGCGTCTTTATCATTCCAGGAGTTAGACTTCCGATTGTTGGATATCATTCAGCGGCGCAAGCCATGGACGGTTCCGGTGACAAGCAAAACTATTGGGGAAAACCATCCATGCACTTTTTCTCATCTCGCTACTGGCCAATTTTGTTCAATGTAAAGGTCATGTTTGCCTTCCCTAAGAAACAGAAAGGATGTGCAACTGGAATTACAAACGATCAAGATAAGGACACTCAAAGAAATCGATAATGAAGAAGATTTATCACCTCAAAACGTGCAGTACGAATCAGCGCATCCTTAAGGAAGTAAACCCTGGAAGTGATGTTGAGATGCAGAATATCAAAGAGCAAAACATCGAGTCCGAAGTGTTGGATTTCTTGAAAGAAAAAGTGGGTTCGTATGAGGCTTTGTTCTCGAAGAAAGCGATGAAGTATCGCCAGATGGGATTGAACGAAAAACAACTCACTGAAGATGACTACCGAAAGTTGATGTTGGAGGAATACACGTTTCTGAAGCGTCCATTTATCATCAACGGTGAAGAAGTGTTCATTGGAAATTCAAAGAAAACAGTCGAAGCGGCGGTAGCGTCATTCCAATCGTAAGGTGAAAATCAGTTCTATTCTGAAGGCGCATTTGGCGCTATTCCTTGTAAATGCACTTTATGGTGCCAATCACGTTATGGCCAAGGATGTCATGTCGGGAGAGATGGAGCCTAATGCGTTCATCTTTTTCAGGGCTGCTGGAGCTGTATTGTTGTTCTGGTTGGTGAAGTCGATTTTCGTGAAAGAGAAAGTGGCTCGAAAGGACATCTTCCGAATGGCACTTTGCGGATTGTTCGGCGTTGCATTAAATCAGTTGTTCTTCTTCAACGGACTGAACCTGACATCTTCTATCAACACGGGCATCATCATGACGGTGAACCCAATTTTAGTGGTCATATTGTCTTATTTCATTCTGAAAGAAAAGATCACATGGCGCAAATCCGTCGGGATTTTGATAGGTGCAACAGGTGCCGTATTGCTAACATTAACCGGAGCTTCCGGAGCAACGGACTCTGCAATTGGCGACATATTCATTTTTATCAATGCCGCTAGCTACGCGATGTATTTGGTACTAGTGAAACCACTGATGGCGCGCTACAAACCTGTAACGGTAATCACCTACGTTTTCACTTTTGGATTGTTATACGTAATGCTGTATCCCCCGTCGTTGATGGAAGTGAGCCAAATGGATTTCTCGGCAATTTCTGGAAATGAATGGGGAGTAATTGTCTTTGTAATTATCGGGGTTACCTTCCTAACCTATTTGCTTACAGTTTATGGTTTGCAATATGTGAGTCCAGCTGTTTCTAGTGCCTATATTTACTTGCAACCGGTATTGGTGATGTTCTTCGCCGTTTTCTTCAGCGCAATGGGTTGGACCGCAGATTATACTGATAGCATCTCTTGGGAGAAAATCGGGTATATGTTGTTGATCTTCGTTGGGGTATTCCTAACGGGGTCTGGAGCATTATTGAAGAGGAAAGTAAAAGTGTAGAAATTGTTAGAATTGGATGACACTACTAATGGGCTCTTCGAACTTGATACATCCAGAAAACGTCTTAACCCTATCGTTTTTCCCTTTCATTGCATCCCAAGCCTTTTTCTGTAATGTCGAATCTTTTAAAATGATTGCCTTGTAGGCATACACGCGAACGGCAGTTGAGTCGTGCTGCAATAACGGAAACAATTCATTAGTTTTTGACACTTGTATCAATCCTTCATATGCAGAATACGTATCCGATTTAGACCCCGCGATACCAACATGTGCGCTATGAACTTCATTTTTTAATGCTATGGTATTGACGTAATCATCAATCGAGCGGGGTTGATTGAGTAAAGTATCTATGGGCGCCAGTTGATTCTGCCCCACGGAAGTAATCATATAATTAGACGAATCTTTCTTATCGGTTGCACAGCTTAAGCAAATGACAAAAGGTAGAATCAGAATTAGTAAGTGTCTCATACAGAATACCGAATAATCATTGTCTTTTTACTCACTTATAATTCAGCGCAATAATTTTCATCACGCCATCTTCTGAATCTTGCAAAACGATTTCCTCGGTTATTTCGCCATGGTTCTTGTCATGAAGTGTGTAATTCAGTCGTACCGTGGCCACTCCGTTATTGATGGAAGAGTTGAATCCCACCGTCTTTTCCACTTTTGTAATGGTGGTCTCAGTCGCCATTTTATGCATCAATGCTTTGAATGCTTCTGGGTCAGAACTCATCCCGTCCTCATGAACCATATTCAACATCGCAGTTTCGTTGCCTGCTTTCAGGAATTTATGGAACTTATCCGCTTGTTTTTCCGCTTTCTCGGCAGCATCACCGAAACCACAACTGGACAGTAAGAAAGTGACAGCAACTAACAAGATGGAAAAAGAATAGAGTCGATTCATGGATCAGGAATTTACCACAAAATAATAATTGTAGTGGGAATAATTACTTTCTGCTAGCTGCTTCTCTTTTTATCAAAGCAGTGCTTGCTTTTCTTCACGTTTCGATACTTCGGCTTCCCAGCAGGCTCGAAGACCTCAAGTTCAATATGGCGCAAGATTGATAATCAAGAAGAAGATTTTCGCCTCCACAATTGAGAAGAAGGAACGATTTAAGAGTTTCTGGTTGCAGTTGGGTGATTACCGCCTCCCGTGCTGCTGCTTATACCGTTTTTCGTACCTTCGCCAAAACTTTGAGATATGCTCATGTCCATGACCGGTTTCGGGAAAGCTTCCGGAAGCCACCAATCAAAAAAAGTAACTGTAGAAATTCGCTCTTTGAACAGTAAATCAATTGATTTGAATGTTCGCATGCCACAGCGCTACAAAGAATTGGATGCCGACGTACGGAAGTATGTTTCCAGTGCGCTAAGTCGAGGAAAAGTAGATGTGTCCATTAACATGGATAGTATAGGCGAAGAAAGTTCCGTTTCCATCAATCAAGGACTTGCAAAGAAATACTATGAGGAATTGAAATCTTTGGGGGCGGCACTGAATGAGGAATCAGAAGATTATTTGGCGTTGGTACTCCGGATGCCGGAGGTGATGGAGAGCAAATCAGAAGCCTTGGAAGAGGACGAAGTGGTTTGGTTGATGGAACTCATCGAAGAAGCGACTAAAAGTTTGCGCGATTTCCGCCGTAAGGAAGGAAAGGAATTGGAAGATGAATTCATGTCTCGCATTGGTGATATTCGTGGTCATCTCGAAGAAGTACCAAACTACGAGGATGAGCGAATTACTGTGATTCGCGAGCGTATGCGCAAGGGATTGGAAGAGTTTGAAGGTAAGTACGACGAGAACCGCTTCGAGCAAGAGATGATATTCTACCTAGAAAAACTGGACATCGCTGAAGAAAAAATGCGCCTTTCCAACCATCTTGATTATTTTGAGGAAACAATGCGCAACGAAGGTTCTGGGAAGAAATTAGGCTTCATCACACAAGAGATTGGGCGAGAGGTTAACACGCTGGGAAGCAAGAGCAATCATGCACAAATGCAGAAGCTTGTAATTGGCATGAAAGACGCCCTTGAAAAAATAAAGGAGCAAATTCTGAACACTTTGTAAATCTTTCCGTAGAAGAGAGGTATGTCGTCACCGTTACAAGGCAAATGCATCATTTTTTCCGCTCCGTCCGGGGCTGGGAAAACTACCATTGTACATGACCTATTGAGCCGGGAATTGGGACTGGAATTTTCAGTTTCGGCCTGTAGTCGCGATCCACGACCTAATGAGGTTCATGGGAAAGATTATTATTTTCTAGGAGTAGAAAACTTCAAAGAAAAGATTGAATCTGATGCATTTATAGAGTGGGAGGAAGTGTATACGAATAACTTCTATGGAACGCTGAAATCAGAGATGGAACGTATTTGGTCGCAAGGCAAAGCGGTAATTTTTGACGTGGATGTGATCGGTGGACTCAATCTGAAAAAGCAATTTAAAGACAGCGCATTGGCAGTTTTTGTGAAGCCACCGAGTTACGAAGAATTGGAAAAACGACTTCGGGGAAGAAGCACCGAAAGTGAGGATAAGATCAACCAACGTATGGAGAAGGCCTCTAAGGAATTGGCTTTTTCTAAAGAATTTGATATTGTATTGGTGAACGATGACCTGGACGTAGCATGCGATCAGGCTGCATCATTTGTGAGGGAATTTTTAGATAAATGACGAAAATCGGCTTGTATTTTGGCACCTTTAATCCGGTGCATGTAGGACATCTTATCATTGCCAATTACATGGCAGATAATACCGATTTGGACGAAGTTTGGTTGGTAGTTTCCCCTCAAAACCCTTTGAAGGAAAAAAGTACTTTACTGGCAGATTACCACCGGCTGGCATTGGTTCGAATTGGTATTGAAAACAATCCAAAATTGAAGGCAAGCGATATCGAATTCAAATTGCCAATTCCAAGTTATACCGCCAAAACCTTGGCTTTTCTCAAGGAAGAATATGCGGATAAAGAATTCGCCTTGATTATGGGGGAAGACAATCTTCGCACCTTCCACAAATGGCACAACCACGATCATATTTTAGCAAACCACGAGATTTACGTTTATCCAAGAGCCTTGACGATTCAAGAGAAGGAGGAAATGACACAGTCATTGGACGGTAGTGCGAATGCATTTTCAGATCATCCCAACGTGCACATGTGCGATGAGGTTCCTGTGATGAAGATTTCCTCATCATTTATCCGAAAGCTAATCTCTGAAAAGAAAGATGTGCAGTACCTATTAACGGAGCCCGTGTTCCAGTATCTCGACGAGATGAATTTCTATAAGTAGTTGAGTTGACGAATGCCTAACTAAATAAGTTCGCGACAATTTTCAGCAATTCCTAATTTTTTCGGCAGACTTAAATCGGAATATTCCGATATTCCAATATTCAGCTCATCCAGCCTTCGAATTCTCCAAAAAAGGATTGTACATCATAATCGCATGGTTCTCCACCAGCAATCGTTCTTCAACCGCTCCATTTGTGTACTCTTTGATTTGAACAATCTGATTGTGACGGGAATATCCACCCCAAATTTGTTGTTTGATGATATGATTTCGTTCTGTAACCGAGTACGTTTCTTCTAGGTGTTCTTTCGAAATGAGCGCTCCTCTCAGATGCGTTTTATCCAGCCAAACTTTTAATTGGAAAGGCATTTCAGTTTCATTTTTCACCTGCAGATCAATGTGATTGTATGCCAGTGTTGCACCCGCACCAAAAGGTACTTTTCGGTTCACATCCGGAAAAACATCGAACCCATGTCGATAGCGTTCTTTAATCGTCAGTGGACTATGAGCAAATATCCAAAAGAGTAAATTGCCCAATTGACATAGCCCTCCGCCAGTTCCTTTGCTTATTTTCCCTTGCTGAAGTACCAATCCATCCAAATATCCCTTTCTCTTAGAAGGCCGACCAACAAGTTTCCAAATAGAAAAAGTTTCACCGGGTCGAATAATAATATTGTTGAGGTGCGCAACGGCCAATTCCAGGTTTACCCGCTTGTTTTCTTGCAAGTACATATCGACATCTTTTAGCGGACGCAGAATCATGGAACGATGCTCAAAGACAGTATGCTGCGTAATCAATTCGCCGCGTTCTTTTGCCCATTTTTTGTTCCCAACACTGCAGTCAATTCTCCGCTTCGTACGGTAGTATATTTTTCCAGCCAACTGACGAACGGCCTTTCGATTTTGAGGTTTTCTGATTTCAAACATAACTGTGCTTTTCTTCAAGTATCGCACAGATGCAGTAAAATGAAATGGGATTTAGATTAGACGTATAGGTTACTTGATTATGCGTAGAGATTTTTGAAAGAAAGTTGCTGGGTGCGGTGGGGAAACACAGCGGTTGCTGACTTAGAAATAAAGGACAAATTACGGAAAACGGGAATTGTCCGTATATAGCAATATCAATATATTTAGATTTCACCTTTCATTCCAGCGGCGCCTTCAAGTGAAAAGTCACCCCATCTTCATCGCTATAAAAAGAAAAGGTCGCATCAATCTGATCTGCAAGATCTTTGATGATTTCTAAACCGAGATTTCCATTGGCAGTCGGTTCTTCATCGAATCCAATGCCGTTATCAATGATGTTCATTTGTAGAAAGCCGTTGTCCTTAATCAATGTAAAAGACACTTCTCCTCCTTCCGTATTGGTAAAGGCATGTTTGAAGGAATTGGTCACCACTTCATTTACGATCAGCCCTAAAGGGATCAGCGCTTGCGTGGACAATTCGAAATCGTCAACTTTCAAGGCAATAGAAATGTCCTTATCGTCACCATCGTAAAACTGAAGAATTTCCTCAAGTAATTGATCAAAGTACTTGCGCACGCTGATTGCTGAAAATGAACTTGTTTGATATACGATGTCATGGATATCGGCAATGGACTGAATTTTACCTCGGCAATCCTCTAGTAATCCTCGGTGATAATCATCTTTAGCCTTGGAGCTTTGCATATTCACCAAACTGGAAACTACTGCTAAATTATTTTTAACACGATGGTGTATTTCTTTCAAAAGGGTTTCCTTTTCATGGAGCTCTTTGTCTAAATGTTCCTGAAGTGCACGGCGCTTTCGCGCCTCGAGGTTGGAGGAGAAAACCATCGAAATGGCATGTGCGAAAAAGCGTTCTTTTGAGTCAAAGGTTTTCACTTTGTCTCCCGTCTTTTCAAAGCACATCACACCAATCATTGAGCCATCAAAACGAAGTGGAATGTCAAGTAAAGAAATAACTCCTTTCGGTTTGTTGTATGATTCTGTCAACCCAGCGGTAATTGGAGATTCCAAAACATTCGGAACGTATAAAATCTCGTCTTTTTCAAGTGCAGCAAAGTATTCTGGACATATAGACATGGGGATTTCGTTGTCCTTTTGAAAGGAATTATCGCGCAAATCGTATTCGCCCATAGAGGTCATTACTTGCTTGTCATAGTCGAGTAGCCAAACGCTCATACGTTCAATGTCGAGAGAACGCGTAATTCTTCCCGCAAATTCAATCATTATTTGATCGATTGCGTTCCGCTGAAGCGTATGCGTTTTAGAAATGCTGTTTAATTCGTGTAGTAGATCAATTTTTTGCATGCGTAGATGGTTGGGGTGGACTACACTAAAAATAATACAATCTGATTCAAATCCTAACATAATTGATTGAATTAAAGGCGGTTTCATACTTTCTTAACAGGAAAATGATCTATCAACAATAAGCTGTAATTTTGAAGCGGTTGTATGCTGAAGCTAATTCGATTCATATATTATCCCATCCTATTGATTCTAACGGTTGCCGTTACTTGGGGAATGGCTCAGTTTCTAGAGCCGCTTTGGTATCCTCTAATTCCCTTTGCACTGATTGTAATTTGTTTACCGATTTTCATCTACGGAGAGCGCTTTTTACCCTATCGACCTGAATGGAACGGAGTGCATGAGGATACAAAGTCCGATTTCCTACGAACCATATTGGTGCTTCCCGTTGGCCTCAAGTCGGCAGAATTCTTAATGCCCTTGCTCTTCTATTATCCGTTACTATGGTTCCATGAATCCTACGGAAGTTTGAGTCATTTTTTTGATTTTGGATTCGCTGCCCAGGTCATTTTCTTGCTACTTGTAAGTGAGCTGTTTTACTATTGGTTCCACCGTGCTACTCATGAGGTATCTTTCCTTTGGCGATTTCATGCCGTACACCACGGTGCGCATCGTGTGTATTGGATGAACGCGGGTCGATTTCACTTGATTGAAGCATTTTTCAGTGGATTTTTCTACTTTCTTCCAGTACTTTTCCTTGGCCCTGAACCAGAGGTGGCGATCATGGTAGTAGCCATTTCTTCCATTACTGGATTTTTAGAGCATATCAATGTTGACTTTGAGGCGGGATGGTTGAATTACGTTTTCAATTCAGCGCAATTGCATCGATGGCATCATTCACGAATTGTCAAGGAGTCCAATACAAATTACGGCAAGATTCTCGTGGTTTGGGATTTGCTCTTCAGAACGTTTTATTTACCAAAAAACAGGCACGTTGGAGAAGTGGGTACGGTTGAGAATGACGTACCGGTAGATTTCATCGGGCAAGGTAAATACCCGTTCCGAAAACAAGGGTAATTACAAAGACATCTCTGGAACGTTGTCAGGAACTACCAAATCTCCTTCGGTAGCAGCAACAATTTCTTCAACGCTTACCCCAGGGGCGCGTTCTATCAAATGGAATTGATTGTCTTTGATTTCCATTACGGCAAGATTGGTAACAACTTTCTTCACGCATCCTACGCCGGTTAATGGCAACGAACATGCCTTCAATAGCTTTGAAACACCCGCTTTGTTCGTGTGCATCATCGCAACAATGATGTTATCAGCCGAAGCAACAAGATCCATCGCTCCGCCCATTCCTTTCACCATTTTTCCTGGAATTTTCCAGTTGGCAATGTCTCCATTCTGCGCAACTTCCATAGCCCCCAAAACAGTTAATTGAACGTGCTGTCCTCGAATCATTGCAAAAGAGGTTGCCGAATCAAAAAATACAGCTCCTTTGCGCGCAGTAATCGTTTGTTTTCCCGCGTTGATTAAATCTGCATCTTCTTCCCCCTCAATGGGAAACGGTCCCATTCCCAAAATGCCATTTTCGGACTGAAACTCAACTTCAATTCCTTCTGGAATATAGTTTGCAACGAGCGTAGGAATTCCAATTCCCAAATTTACGTACCAACCATCTTGTAGTTCTTGTGCAATCCTCTGTGCAATGCCTTTTTTGTCAAGAGCCATTTTGTTCTTTTTAGGGGTGCCTTCACTGAAACTTCAGCAAAAGCGCTGTGATTTTCTTGCTACCCAAAGATACTATTTTATTCAGTTGGGACTTACTTACGAACGATCATCTGCTGGAGGGCAGATTGTTCGCCTTCAATTTCTATCCGATAGAGGTAGACACCGTCTGCGATGGATCCGATTTCAAAAGACACTGTGTTTTCTGAATGCAAGGTGAAGGTGTGACGGGCGACTTCCGTTCCATTGGTTTGATAAACGATTATCTGAGCATCGCCAGCGTACTTTTGAGGCAGTTGAATGGTCGCGACATTTGATACGGGATTTGGCTGCAATTCAACATCCAGTGACGGAATCGAACTAGGTTCATTCAGACCCACCAAAGCCGGATCTAAAGGTTGTTGTTGTGTTAGGCAATGAACCATGCCACCGTACTCATAAATGTTTCGAACATCCACTCCAACTACGGTTCGATTGGGGTGTACTCCCTGAATAATTCCCATGGCTAAAGTATCGTTGGGATCGTTGTAAATGGGAACCAATACCACATCATTTCCGATATAGTAATTGCAATACGACCCTTTGTATCCAAGATTGTTTCCATAGGTCGTTATTACGTTGTTTTGTGTCAGAGGCACCGTTACAAAAATGAATGGATCGTTGTTGATATCGGTTGCATTATTCAAAACGGACTGATCCGCCAGACTCACTTGCCAATAGGTTAGATCTGAAGAATTCATGGTGACAATTGTCGAATCATTGGCGAACTTGACAAAACCGTCAATATGCATGTCTGTAATCTCTGTGCCGTAGACTCCATCCAACCAGATGAAATTGGTGAAGCCCATATAATCAGAGAGGTACGTTTCGATTTCTTGTTCTGTCAAATTTGGATTTCGACTGCTATGCGTCACGGAACTCCTCGTAGCCATCATGGTTCCTTGCCCATCATGTTCAATCGCACCACCTTCTAAAACCATAGCTTGCAAGTCGATCCAGGGAACTTGAATATCATTGCTCACCAATCCGGGAATTTGATCGCATAAATTGAAGGGGGCGTCGTTTCCCCAACCGTTAAATCCCCAATCCAAAATATGAAGGACATTGTTCGTATCGAAAACGAAAATGGGGCCGTTGTCTCGAATCCAAACATCATCGGTTGGATATTGATAAAACGTAATGTTATTTAAAGGAACCGAAGCATTTGTCAATGCTGTTTCAATTTGATTTTGATGGGTCTGATCTTTCGCAATAATATGCACGCGTTCTCCTGTCTGCAAAGCCGAAGCCATTCCAACAAATGTTGACGTTACGTCATCTTGATAAAACGGACCGTACAAATCGTTGTGCGGCCATTGCAGCCATGTACCCTCATGAGGAAGGTGCTCTCCGGGCATGTGATGGTTTTGGGCACTCGCGAGATATGCTGAACAGATTAAGAAGAATGAAAGTAAGGATCGGACTGTCATACACCTAAAATACGGATTCTCGGGATCATTTATTGTGAATCCAAGGAATCTTCAAATTCTATCAACGGGTCAATAATTTCAACAGCGCTAGTTATCTGAAGATTTGGAAAATCGGGCGGAACGATAAGTTTATCAGCTTGCTTTTCAGGTGATGGCCTTTCGTTTTGCTCCTTGAGATATTCCTCCAAATTGGGAAGATGGTTGGATATCCAGTTTTTCATTCGTTGCACTTCGGTATCAAAGGAGGCATTTTTAAAATAGGCCATATCTCCCGGAGGCCAGCGCTTTTCATGGTCTTTAATCTCCGACTTCAGTGCCTCAACATTCGCATCGATCATTTGGTAGATGTTCTTGTCGGTGAGAACACCACTTTTTTTAAGTTCTTGG
Source organism: Flavobacteriales bacterium (assembly GCA_015665275.1). Taxonomy (GTDB): domain Bacteria; phylum Bacteroidota; class Bacteroidia; order Flavobacteriales_D; family Crocinitomicaceae; genus UBA4466. The sequence continues at coordinate 13,612 of JADFAL010000042.1, forward strand.
AATTTTTGATACAGTTTTTGTCGATAATTGAAAGCATTGGTTTCCATTAAACGATGAAGCAAAGCCATATTTTTCTTCACAGGAATGATGGAAACTTTTGAAGGTTCACCATCGCCATCGCGCCCAAATGAATGGTCGTAATCCCATGGAGTGAAAAGATACGGTTCGCCTTCTTCCTTACGACTCATGTAGTAGTTTTTGTAGGTGCCATCTCCGTTTGCAGTAACCAAAATCAAGAGGTGCCAATCGATTAGGTTGTCAAGGTCGAAATAAGTATTGAAGACACTGGGATTGCTAAATTCGGTATCTGAACTATTAAAAATGAACTCGGTGAGGCGATAAATCTTATCGGAGCAATCTATTTTCTTAATATCTGGATGACGTTGATTGAAATAGCATTCGTCTTCCAACTTATAGCGCGCTTTGATAGAATAGTCTTTATAGCGACTGCTGCGCTGCACGTACTTTTTAAACTTTTCGAAACGGTCCGCATGCTCTTCTGGAGGGTAAGAAACGGGCGGCTCTTTGAATAAAATTCCTCCATCACTTCCTTTGCTCAGATTCAGAGTAGAAGCGTCCACACTTTGAGTCATGGCGTAAATGCCTTGGTACTTTTTGTTTATGTACACCACGCAAAATTCAACGTCTGGAGCCCAGTTCTCAGGGGAGAATGATTTGAACAAATCATAACTCAGCTTGTTGCGCATGAAGGTTTTATCAATGTGCTCCGCGTTCAGTTTCCACTTCTTGTTTTTAGGCAACCCAAGCATTTCAATCCCTTCACTCAACTTCAAGGCGAAGGAACGCTTCTCAAACGTAGCACTTCGATTTCCACGAGACCGCAATCGAATTTTTTCACCCCAAACGCGATTTCCAAGGGTATCGTACCAGATCAAATCACCTACTTGATAATTGCCAGGATTGAGTTCGTCTTCGTCACAAGTCAAGTGGATTTGCGGTAAACTGGTGGCTTTAGGAAGTTCTTCTGTGCATGCAATAGAAAGGAAAAGAAAGACAATCCCGAAACAACTCAAGATTCGTATCCCATATGCCGAAAAGGGTTTCATTCTATTTTCATTACTTTTTTGATGTGATGCTCATCGCCATAAACCACGTGGACAAGGTATATACCAACGGGGAGGTGTTGCAGGGAATAATTATGGAGCCAGCCTTTTTGCTTCACTTCAAGCACCTGACCATTTAAGTCGGTGAAATAAACATTGGCTCCTGCTGGGGTGCTAATCAATACTGCGTCATCTGTTGGGTTTGGAGAGATTACAATGTAGGACTCAAGTTCGTCTAATCCTACCAAATCAGCAACGGCGACGACAAATTCATCATAGCGCTCACATCCAAGAGAATCCGTTGCGTACAAATCTATGTAGTGTACACCTGTTCCCAAATCCACTGCAGGAATCACTGCACTAGAAGAATCACTTCCATTCGACCAATCGTAGGTTTCGAATCCACTATTGGCTTGGACAATTAAGGTATCTGCGATATCAATTATCGTATCATTCATAGGAGTTAATGCAGATTCGCTTACCATTACAACAGCCTCCAATTTTTCTGTGGAGCAATCGCCTAATGGTTTGTATCCATGATGATAATGCACACCACCACTCCAATCCCTAGGATAGTAACTACTGGTGTACGTAGCGTTGATTCCACTACCTGTAATCATAGTCAACTCCGATGTCGATCTTGTTACTGGGCTGGATACACTTTGATACGAAAGACTTGATCCGGCATTTTGCATGCGAACGTGAATTCCGACGGTATCACCTTGAGCAATCGAAAGTCCACCAATGGGAACTGTCGTCCATTCGTTCTGATTGATGACATCCACCATGGCATTGTCCAGATACGTCCATGCAGAAGGATCGGTTTCAAACCCTAAGTGCGATCCCACTTTGTATAATACTTCGACACCTTGTAATCCCGGAGAGAATATTTTTACATCGAAGCTATCAATGACAATGCTGTCCGAAGCGATGAGGTCGAACATGGTTCCGTTAAAGTTGATGTTCGAGTTTAAAGAAGTGTGCAAGGATTCCTTATAGAACAAATCTCCGCGAACCACTTGTGCGTAATAGGTAGAGGTAGTATTGACAAAAGGAAGCGTTAATAATTGATCGTTCAGGATCGGAGCGTTGGTGGTATCGTCATACCAGAAAACGTTATCAGAGATAGACGTTAATGCGTAGAGTTGAGCCATTCCGGGGCTACAAAGTGTGTCGTTCAAAATGAATGGATCTGGGTGTCCCGAGGTAATGAATTGGGCTTGCAATGCGTCGTTTGCCGAAAGTGAATCCAAAGCATTTGAGATGGTTGTGTTCAATTGATAATCGCCAACCTCGTAAGTATTGATGCTAAACATCAGCGTATCCATGGAACACGAGGGTAAGCCATTTGAATATTGATAGGTATCAGATTCTGATGTTGAGAAATACGTATTCACCGATTGCAAGAAAATGTTGGTTTGAGTAGTGTCGTCCAATCCTAGGTTCGCAACAATCAACTGGACGGCTGTCATGGAATCGCCACAAACACTAAAATCCACCATCAAATCTACCAGTGCATAATCGATAGTGTCCGAAGGTGCCGCGATACTGTCCAGAATGGAAGTTTGAATCACTTGGTTGGCGAGAATCGCGTGGCCGGAATCGTTGAGATGTACGCCGTCTCCGGAATCATAAAGCGTATCAATGGTGTAACCGGGCGTTGCGATTGTGGACCAGAAGTCAATTGTATGTGGATTAAAATAGGCATATATGGAATCCTTGATTTCCCACTGCAAATCCAATTGCGCTTGATTTGTAAAATTTCGAGGTTGTGTGGTGCACACCCAAATTGGAATACTGTTCTGATTTGCAATGGAGACGATGGTATCCAGATTGAACATTTGCTCTGCGTAGGAGAATCCGAGCGCGACATCATTGGATGGCATATTGATGATAATGGCATCTGGATTTTCTGCCAGCGCTGCCGTAATATTTTTCGTTGGATCTGGATTGGGTCTTCCAACAGGTGGGATGAATCCTGTCGGCATAATGCGGTAGGTGTTATAGCCGCCCACACCAAAGTTTACTACTTCATTGCTTGGATTGATCTGCTGTAAATAATTTGTGTACCGATTGACCCATGCACTATCGGGGTGTGAAGCACCTGCTCCTGCTGAAGTGGAAGATCCTAAAACAACAAATTTGAACGGTTGCCCTGAAACACATGCGTTTTGTTGCCCCCAAGAAACAGGGCTGAGACAAAAAAGAAGAAGGAGTAATGTGATAAATGCCTTCATATGCACTCCAAATTACAACAATTCAATCTTTTGTAGATCAGATTTTATTGTTTTTACATGATGATCCTCCTCCCTCGAGGGAGGTGCCGCAGGCGCAGGGTGATTCTCTTCGAGGCTGCTTCGCGCTGAGGGGGAGGACAAACAGCGACAAAAAAAGCACAGACGACCTGTCTGTGCTTTACCCAATTTTTTTGGTTCAGATGGATGTTATCCTTTCGGCCGAACCGTGCGTTGCTCAATACGTTTCTCGAAGCGTTCGCCTTTGAAGATACGTTGAACGAAAATTCCTGCGGTGTGAATTTGGTTTGGATCCAACTCACCGGCTGGCACTAACTCTTCAACTTCGGCAACAGTAATTTTTCCTGCCATGGCCATCATAGGGTTGAAATTTCGGGCGGTTGCTTTGAAAATCAAGTTTCCTTCCGTGTCGCCTTTCCATGCTTTTACAATGGCAAAATCTGCTGTCAATGCCGATTCCAGAATATGTGGTTTGCCATTAAATTCACGCACTTCCTTTCCTTCAGCAACCTCTGTTCCGTATCCAGCGGGTGTAAAGAATGCTGGTATCCCCGCTCCTCCGGCACGACATCGTTCAGCCAAAGAACCTTGAGGAATAAGATCAACTTCCAATTCACCAGAAAGCATTTGACGCTCAAATTCATCGTTTTCGCCCACATAAGACGAAATCATTTTCTTGATTTGCTTTCCTTGCAACAACAATCCCAATCCGAAATCATCGACTCCGGCGTTGTTGGAGATACATGTAAGGTTGTTGATTCCCAGGCGAACCATTTCCTGAATGGAATTTTCTGGAATTCCGCAGAGTCCAAATCCACCCAGCATAAGGGTCATATTGCTTTCAATTCCTTGTAACGCTTCTTCAACGTTATTTACCACTTTATTCATGTTCTTCTGTAATCAATTGAGACCAAAATCCGGTTCATCACCGCCGCCATTCTCGCATTCAAATCTTGTTGGGTCGTACCCAATGGGTTCGTCAAAGTCTTCGGTGGATATCTTGAGCGTTTTACTCTTATAGACTTGCTGCATGTAATAGCCATAGGTCGGAAGTGACATTCTTGCACCTTGCCCCCAAGTCATACTACGGAATCTTTCAGCTCTATCTTCGCCACCTGTCCAAACGCCAGTCACTAAGTCTGGTGTCAGTCCGATGAACCAGCCATCGGAGTTACTCTGAGTTGTCACTGTTTTACCAGCCATAGGGTGCTTAATTCCTCCCCATTCGGGGTGCCAACGCAATGAAGTACTTGTACCTCCATCAACCACTCGTTTCATCATTTGAAGTATTCTGTGGGCAACGTGCGGATTCAAAACTTCTTTGCTTTTTGGATTAGCGCTGTAAATCACATTACCATTTCGATCTTCAATACGAAGTACAGTAGTCGGTTCCACATGAATCCCCTGATTTACGAACATGGCTTGCGCTGCCACCATATCATGAACAGAAAGGTCCATAATACCCAAACACATAGAAGGCACAATTTGATTTTCTGGAATGTGAAGCCCGGCATCCTTGCACATCTTAGCGATGTTATTCGGTCCCGCGTATCCTCCCATGCTCGACATCACTCCAACAGTTACTGGGTTATTTGATGCGGCCAATCCAAACTCCATTGTTGCATTGGCAGGAACCTTACCAGCAGGGCACCACGCTTTTTGCACCTTTCCGTTAGGTCCATAAATGTCTACACAAAATGAAGACCCTTCCTCATATTTTGTACAAGGCATAGAAGTTCCCATTTGCAATGCTGTGGCATATACGAATGGCTTAATCGTTGATCCAACCTGACGTTTCCCTAACTTCACTTGATCAAAAGCGAAGTGATTGAAATTAATTCCACCAACCCATGCCTTCACGAATCCTGTAGATGGTTCCATGGACATCAAACTGGAACGTAAAAGACTTTTGTAGTATCGGATCGAATCATCCGGACTCATGACAGTATCTACTTCGCCTTCCCAAGTAAAAATACGCATGGGAACCGGGTAGCTAAATTCTTTCAAAATTTCTTTTTCAGTAGCCCCCTTTCGTTTTAAAATTTGGTAACGTTCCGTTTGGCCGCGTCCCATTTTCATAAGTGTCTTAACAACATCATCTTTAATGTTGTTGGCGAATGGAAAGTTTTTCAGTTTTTCATTATTCTTTTCAAAGGCAGGTTGTAAATTTTCCTTCAAGTGCTTTTTCATCGCAGCTTCTGCGTATCCCTGCATTTCTACATTGATGGTTGTGTAAATACGAAGACCATCGTTATAGATGTTATACGGAGATCCATCCTTCTTGGCATACTTGTAGGAACCATCCGAATTCTTTTGATCGAAAAGGTCTGTTAAATCAGCACGAAGCGATTCACGGAAATACGGAGCCACTCCTTGTTTGTGATCTACTACTTGGTAGTTAATGTCAATTGATTGCAAACGGAGTGTATCGTATTCTGCTTGAGTGATGTAGTTCTGAAGTGCTTTGTTTTTCGATTTACTGTTCTTCAACCATTGTTTCAAAACCTGATCGCGACGCAGATGTGAACGCAAACTATCTTTCGTTCTGAATTCCTGCATTTGTGCCTCTGTAACCGCGTCCATGTCGATCCCTTTGCTAGTGGCTACAAGAGGGCGGTAATTCTTGATCTTATAGGAATAAGGGTTATAAAGGGAAGGATTCTTGCACATTCCCACCAAGATTGCCGCTTCCGATTTTGTCAAATCGATCGGTTTCTTTTTGAAGTACACTTTGGCAGCGTTCTCAATTCCAACAGCATTGTACAAGAAATCAAACTGATTCAGGTACATCGTGATAATTTCCTTTTTCGTGTATCGCTCTTCCAGTCGAACTGCAATGATGTTCTCTTGAATTTTTTCGTTAACACGTCTCATATTGCCCGAAGCCTGATTCGGGATGGGTTTGCCAGCTGCACGCAAAGCTCTTTCGGTGTCTCGTTTTTGCAAGGTGAAGAGCAATTTCGCCAACTGCTGAGAAATGGTTGAGGCACCTCCTGCTTCCCCCATATTGGCTACGGCACGCATTAGAGCTCTAAAGTCAATTCCTGCATGGTCCAGATAACGTTCATCTTCCGTGGCAATCAGCGCATCGATAACGTAAGGAGAAATCTCATTATAGTCAACCGTGGTTCGGTTCACGCTCCAGTAACGTCCCAATTCTGTTTTACCATCATCAGCGAAAACAATTGACGCTAATAATTCCGGTGGGTTCTCTAATGATGCTACAGAAGGAAGTTCCTCCTCGGGCTGGCTGGAAAACATATACCAAACAACAAAAATAGGGGAGAGCGCTAGCAACCAGCACGCCACGAATAGAATCCATGTGGTGCGTTTGGTGAAGCGCGTTTTTTGTTTTTTCGTACCGTCGCTATTTCGACCGGCAACCCAGTACCACGCGGCTTGTAACTTCTCAGATTTCGGCTCTTTCTTCATGGTTAACGAGTAGAGGGTTAAAAATAAGGATTATCCCCAATTATCGTACTTCTGGTACTATCAATTGAGAACATCTTTGCGTTGACTATCAAGTTTAAGTAAAATGAATAGCATCATTGAAAAGGACATCATAGAGGAACCTCCGTAACTGAACAATGGCAGCGGAATCCCAATCACAGGGGCAAATTCGATACTCATTCCAATATTCACTGCGAAATGATAAAACAATATCATGGCAACGGAATAGGCGTATACCCTATTGAATCGAGATCGCTGACGCTCAGCTATTTTGACAATTCTTAACATCATGAAGATGTACAATCCGACCAAAGCGACGGATCCGATGAATCCCCATTCTTCAGCAAACGGACAGAAAATGAAGTCTGTTTCGCTTTCGGGAACATGCCCCGTGCGCGTATTCGCCAACATACTGTTTTTGTATCCTCTTCCTGAAACACCTCCTGAACCTACTGCTGCAATGGCTCGATTTCGATTGTAATCATCTCCGTCTTTAGCCTGGTCTGCCAACTCTTCATCAATGATTCCCAAGAACAATTCTATGCGAACCTTTTGGTGGTGCTGCAAGCTTTTGAATCCCACATTGACAGAAGTACAAATCATGGAAGACAAGAAGAACGCTAGAATGGCAATAATTAAGGCTCGATTTCGATCCCGCTTATTCAAAATCAAGCGAAGCAGCGCATATCCCAAAACGCAAAAAACGAACAAGAAAAATATCAGTCCCCATATCCCGCCTACTCGAGTGCCGGGCATAAAGCTGATTTCGATGGTTTCTTTGGAGAGTAGTAAGGTAGAAATGGACAAGAACACCGTTACGAAGAGAATCGGAATGAAGTGAGTTCCAAGCCATGTTTGTTTGAAACGTATTCTTGGAATTCGGTTTACCAAGCCTAGGATCAGTGGGTCGTAGGTAATTCCTTCCCGATACATTACGAAGAGAAAAGCCGTAAATACGATGAAGGTTCCAGCGTCGTTCTGCAATAGAATTAGCGCCATCGGGATCAACAATATTGCATTGGTAATGAATACCGTTCGGATGTTTTGTTGATTGACATTCAGGTCGCTTAAATAGCGCGCCAGCAGTATGGCTACGGCAATTTTGGCAAACTCGGCGGGTTGTATTCCCAGACTTCCGAAACCGAGCCAAGAATGTGCACCATTTTTAGCGGGCATGAAGAGTACAACGACCAGTAAGGCAATGCTGAAACCATATATGGGTAAAGCGAATTTCCGGTAGATGTCAGAATCAATTAGGAAGACGAGAATCCCCAGAAAAAGAGAGACACCCACCCACATGACTTGCTTTCCGTAGACCATGGAAAAATCGAATAGACTCGGATGGTCATCATTGTAGGCTGTAGAGTAGACGGTAGCAATCCCCATCCCCATGAAGAGTAGGACCACGAAAAAAAGTGGCCAATCAATACTTCCTGTTAACGATTGATTTTGTCTCATTCCCAGAGTGAGAGTTTGGCATCAAGAATGCGCTTTTCCTTGGCTTGGTCTTTAATTTCACCTGTGAGGTACTTCTCCACAATAAGACTGGCTGTTGGTGCGGCCCAAGTTCCACCGCCTCCGCCTGCATTTTCTATAAAGACGGCAACCGCAATTTTCGGATCGTCCATCGGAGCGAAGCAAATAAATACAGAGTGGTTAGGGCGTTGCAATTTGTTTCCGCTTTTGAATAGCTTGATGTCCTCTACGGTTCCTGTCTTTCCACACACGGTAATTCCCGGAATTCGAGCCAATCTTGCCGTACCACCTGCTTCGTGCACACAACGACGCATTCCTTCCACAACAGGGTCGAAGTATTTCTGGTCTACCATGGTGTAATTTTTCTTACGGAACCGTTCTAAGGGACCATCATCACCAATAGATTTAACTACGTGTGGTGTAATATACCAACCACGGTTCGCCATGATTGCAGCAACGTTTGCCAATTGCAAGGGTGTCAACTGAACCTCGCCCTGACCGATAGAAATAGATCGTATTGTTGAGAATCGCCAGTTGTTATGGCCGTACCATTTGTCGTAATAAGCTGGGTCGGGAATAACACCGCTTGAAATTCCGGTAAGGTCAGAAGGAAGACGAACGCCCAACCCAAAACTATGCATGTATTCAGCCCATTTTTCCAATCCAATGGCGGCATCTTCGTTGATGTCTTTCGACTTCTTCTGTTGAATAATTCGGCGAGTTACTGCGTAGAAATAAGGGTTACAAGACATCTGAACGGCTTGCGTTACGCTTTGTGCAGATCCGTGGTTATGACATCCAACAACACTTTTGTTACAAGGAAATCCAGTATTTTCTGTGATCACACCTTCTTGCATTCCAATGAGGGATTGAATGGTTTTGAAGGTAGAACCAGGCATGTAGGCAGAGGCCAACGGGCGTGGGTATAGCGGTTTGTTGGGATCACCAACGAGCTGATTGTAATAGGTGTTGATATTCTTTTTTCCTACGAAATAATTAGGATCATAGGAAGGTGCAGAAACGAGGGTAAGGATTTCACCCGTTTTGGGCTCAATAGCAACGATGGCCCCCTTTTTATTCTGCATCAACAGTTCACCGTATGCCTGCAATTCGATATCTAGTCCCAAATGGATGGGATCAGCCTGACGCGCAGTAGTGTCGTATTGGCCGTTTTCGAAGGAGGCTACTTTGTTGTTCACAGCATCTTGTACGATGTACTGAATGCCTCTTTCTCCTCGAATGTAATCTTCGTAATAGCTTTCAAGCCCCGTTCGACCCTTTAAATCCCCGTTTTTATAGAACTTTCTTGGACCTACATCTTCTGGTCCGGCCTCTGCTACGTAACCGAGAATATTTGCCGCACTGCGGTACGGATAGTTCCGCATGCTGGAAACTTCTTCTCTAAAGCCAGGAAAACGTTCCAGATGAGGAACAATGGTTGACATTTCATCCGCTGTCATTTCCTTTAGGAAAGGATAGGTTCTGTAGGAGCGATAGTTGGATTCTCGCTCTCCTTTTTGTTTGTTCCAAGAGGAATCTTGCGCAATCCGAATGTTGTAGATGCGGTTTTTGACATCTTGCTTCGACCAACCAATGAGTTTTGCAAACCCCAGTGTATCAAACTCTTCGCCCATTTCATCCTCACACATCACGAGGTTGTAATAGGTCTTGTTTTCTACAACTTTTTTCCCATTGCGATCGAATACGACAGCCCTCGGCGGCGTGATTTCGCGACGTTTCTCCGCAATTTCCTGTGCACGTAATTTCCAAGAATCATCTATTACTTGCATATAGAAAAGCTTGAAGGCGTAGATAACACCGATCAACGTGATGAACGCAATGATTACATATTTCCGTCCGTCGTATTTCATGCTTCTTTCTTCGGTTTACGTAAAAACAATTGTTGGTATAAGATGCAAAGAATAAAGGAGAGAACAGCGCTGAGCCCCGTCATCTGTAGAATAAATAAAATCTCTGAAACTCGAAATATCATCAAGAGGAAAAACCACAGGTGATGAATAAGAATAAGAATTCCGAACGTGCGGAAGAACCAGCCGAATCCCATTTGGAACATGTTGGTTTCCATCAAAATATCGTATCCATCGCGAGGAGCGAATAGTTTAAAGATGATGGGCCGGAAGTAAGCAAACATTAACGCGGAGGAGGCATGCATTCCAAAAGTGTCTGAAAAGATGTCGATGAATGCTCCGAAACCAAAGGCGATTAGCATCAAATAGAAAACGTTCAACTCTACGGGTAGAAGTAATAGGAACAGCGGATAAATCATCATCTGAATGCCATATCCTACTTCAAGATAGTTGAGGATAAACACCTGAATGATGAACAACAGGATAGCGCGGATGCTATGGGTTACGATCGTTGTATTCATTATGGTGCGTTGAGGTTACCTTCGAGTTTTCGCTGTTCATCACGAAGCACATTTTTAATCACGAATACGCGTTGAATCCTTCGGTAGTCTTCCGAAAATAATACTGTTACGTCCCACAGTGGTTTCCCTTCAATCGGGGCTGTTTTCATAACTTTTCCAATAGGCAGTCCTCTTGGGAAAGTTCCAGCGCTACCGCGTGTGATTACATTTGACCATTTCTTAACCTTTCTGTCGTTGGAGATTCCCGTAAGAGACCCTTTTCGGGCATTTCGTCCGTTCCATTTCAAGAATCCGTGTTCGCCTGATTCTTCAATCATGGCAGCAATATTGATGTTTTCCGTCAAACAGGTTTTTACTCGTGCCAAAGAGGGGCTAACACTATGAATTGTTCCTACTACACCATTGATTCCCATTACCCCCATTCCTATCTCTACACCTTGATCTGAGCCAATATCAATCGTGAAATAGTTATTTCGCATCGTATGGGTTGACCTTATGATTTTGGCTGGAGTATAGACGTATTGTACTTTGTAGAGTGTATCATTGATAGTAACATGTTCTCTGTCAACCTTCAATAAGTTATCAACTTGACTTGCCTCTAAACGCGCAACCTTTCTCTGCAACCAATCATTGTTTTGTTTCAGATGAATAAACTCAGTGATTTCAGATTGCCATGTGAACAAAGTACCTGAAACCGCATTCGCGGAGGTCAGATATTGAGAGCGAGGATACTGTAAAAACGTAAAATACCAGATAAGCGCAACACTCTGCAATAATGCTAAAAACAGTATAACACGAAATTGACGTAGGAAGGCCAGAAAATTGCGCATATACAAAAGTACGAATTTGCCCTGCTGACAATGCGAGAGTTAACGTTCTTTGTTAAAAGAAGTTTGTTGATGAGTGCTCTCCTCCCTTGAGGGAGGTCTCGGGAGGGTGACAGGAGGTTTTTTACTTACGATTTATTGCTAGGAAGAAAATAAAACATGAAGGTCACCCTCCGCCTGTGGCACCTCCCTCAAGGGAGGAGGGATAAATCACAAATCAAAAAGTTGATTCTCCCTTTACTTGATGCCCTTGAATGTTGTGATTGTTGCAGTAATCCACAATGCTGTTTGCCAAGCGTTTTGACTCTATGTAGGGCGTCTTTCCCATGAGCGTATAAATGCCAAGTGCACCTCCAGTCATATTAATATCTATTATGAGTGCATCTGAGGCTTTCTCAATTACGACATTGATATTCAATTGATAACCAGAAAAAATAAAATTGTTTACTTCAGCGATAAAGACGTGGTGAGGTCCTAAACCTCTAACGACATTCCTGACAGGATATGACCTTTTCAATAATTCTATGAAAGGTTTTGAATCTGTAGATTGAACAACTAAGCGCACTTTTTCCATGGAGTTTGCTTAAGTCTGAGGAGTATATTTCGGCATCTCGACACTTCGGCAAGCTCAGTACGTCGCATCTCGATGACCTTAGTGCTCAATGTACTTTTCAATCAATCTAATCCCGAATCAAGAACTGGAAGTTGTCGATGTTTTTCAAGGCGATACTTGTTCCACGTACAACAGCGCGTAGCGGATCCTCGGCAATGTGTACAGGAAGTTTCGTTTTCATGGAAATTCGCTTGTCCAATCCACGAAGCATTGAGCCTCCACCTGCGAGATAAATCCCAGTCTTGTAGATATCGGCTGAAAGTTCAGGAGGTGTCATCTCTAAGGCACTCAAAATTGCCTCTTCAATTTTAGAAATCGTTTTATCCAAAGCATGTGCAACTTCTGTATAGGAAATCACAATCTCTTTTGGAATTCCTGTCATCAAGTCACGACCTTGAACAGGGTAATTGTCAGGTGCATTTTCCAATTCTGGAAGAGCGGCCCCAACGTTTATTTTAATTTCTTCTGCGGTACGCTCTCCAACCAAAATGTTGTGCTGGCGACGCATGTATTCTTCAATGTCTTTGGTGAAATCATCACCCGCCACGCGGATAGATTTATCACAAACAATTCCTCCTAAAGCAATTACGGCAATCTCTGAGGTACCACCACCTATATCAATAATCATGTTACCCATCGGCTCTTCCACGTCAATTCCAATACCGATTGCAGCGGCCATTGGTTCGTGAATTAAGTATACCTCCTTCGCTCCGGCATGCTCGGCCGAGTCACGTACGGCACGTTTCTCTACTTCCGTAATACCTGAAGGAATACAAATAACCATTCGAAGAGAAGGGTTGAATAGGCTGCGCCCCGTACCAATCATTTTGATCAATCCACGGATCATCTGCTCTGCAGCTTGGAAATCGGCAATTACTCCATCACGCAGCGGTCGAACGGTTTCAATAAGCTTATGGGTTTTACCATGCATTTGCTGTGCACGTTTACCAATCGCTACCACTTTTCCCGATTGGATATCTTTTGCAACGATCGATGGTTCATCAACGACCACCTTGTCGTTCATAATAATAACCGTGTTTGCCGTACCAAGGTCAATTGCAATTTCTTGCGTTAAAAAGCCAAATACTCCCATTTGTTCGTCCTATACCCGTAAAATACCTATTTTATCCTATGTACTTTACGGTATTTGTGTTAAAAGGTTTCGTTTAGTGTTTGAAGTGACGGTTTCCTGTGAAAACCATCGCCATTTCGTTCTCGTTGCAGAAATCAATTGACAATTGATCTTTGATCGATCCACCTGGTTGAATTACTGCAGAAATTCCAGCTTCTTTTGCAATCTCCACGCAATCTGGGAAGGGGAAGAATGCATCCGATGACATTACTGCTCCGTTCAAATCAAACTCGAATGCGTTTGCCTTCTGAATAGCCTGGCGCAATGCATCTACGCGAGATGTTTGTCCGGTTCCGCTTGCCAACAATTGACCATCTTTCGCCAAAACAATTGTGTTAGACTTCGTATGTTTCACCAATTTGTTCGCAAACAACAAATCATCTACTTCTGATGCTGTTGGTTGTTTGTTTGTTTTTGGCTCAAGGTGTGTTGCGTTTTCAGTAATCAAATCTTTATCCTGCTCTAACACACCGTTCAGTAAGCTGCGGAACTGGCGTGCTGGCAACGCTACTTCTTTCTGTACCAAGATGATTCGATTTTTCTTCTCTTTCAAAACTGTAAGAGCGTCATCATCATACGCAGGAGCAATTACCACTTCACAGAACAACATGTTGATTTCGTCAGCAGTTTCTTTATCGATGTTAGTATTGCTAATCAAAATTCCTCCGAAAGCACTTACAGGATCTCCTGCTAGTGCGTCCATATATGCCTGTTTGATTGTTGAACGTGTTGCCAAACCACATGCATTGTTGTGCTTTAGAATCGCGAAAGTTGGATCGTCATTCTTGAATTCAGACATCAAGTTTACCGCTGCATCTACATCCAAGAGGTTGTTGTACGATAATTCTTTTCCGTGCAATTTGTCGAACAAATCATCCATGTTCCCGTGGAAAATCCCTTTTTGATGTGGGTTTTCTCCGTAACGTAATACCTGTGCATTTGGAACGCTTTGCTTGAACACTTCTTCTTCTCCTTGATTGAAGTAGTTGAAGATGTGTGTGTCGTAGTGCGAAGAAACGTTGAACGCATCTCGGGCAAAATTCTTACGCTCTTCCATGCTAGTTGAACCTCCATTTTCCTGAAGTACGTTCAAGAAAGGTTCGTATTGGTTTTTCGAAGGAATTACAACCACATCTTTGTAGTTTTTCGCAGCAGCGCGAATCAAGGAAATTCCACCGATATCAATCTTCTCAATAATGGATGCGTGATCGCCACCAGAAGCAACAGTATCTTCAAAAGGGTACAAATCAACAATAACAACATCCAACGAAGGGATATCGTATTCAGCAATTTGTGTTTGATCATCTGCCAAATCACGACGGTTCAATATTCCACCGAAAACTTTTGGATGCAAGGTTTTAACGCGACCTCCCAAAATTGACGGGTACGAAGTAAGATCTTCTACGCGTACTACTGGGATATCAAAAGATTCAATGAAAGCCTGTGTTCCGCCTGTTGAGTAAATAGTTACTCCATTCTTGTGAAGTTCTTTGATAATTGGTTCTAAACCTCCTTTGTCAAAAACGGAGATCAAAGCGGATTTAATTGCTTTGCGTTCGCTCATTTTGGTGCGTTTACGGTTAAAAAAATTGAAAGTGCAAAATTACGCGAAATGATTGGTTTGGGATGTAAATTTTTGTGAAGAGTTATTAACTGTTTTGCATAGGGCGTCAAGCGGAGCCGAGATGTACTCGTAACGGCGGAGTGGTGCGTTAATAATTGTACCGTATTTTACCGTAAATAGTGCTGAATCACTGATGTTTTAAATAGCGTTTCTCGACTCCCCCTAACGTGTTAATCATTCATCATTTATTACATTTACATCATGTATTCTATTTGTGTAGTTGAAGACGAAGCCGCATTGGCCGATATGGTTCGATTGAACCTGGAATTGGAAGGGTACGTGGTTGAGGTGGTGTCTGACGGTGCCGAAGCGCTGGAAATCTTCAAACGACCTTTCGATTATGACCTCGTTCTTCTGGATGTAATGCTTCCCAATGTCAGTGGCGTTGATTTGTGTCGTGTAATTCGAAAAACCTCTCAAGTTCCGGTTTTATTTCTTTCGGCGAAAGGGACTACAACCGATCGAATTGAAGGTTTGAAAGCAGGCGGGAACGATTATCTACCCAAACCTTTCGATCTGGAAGAAATGCTGCTTCGTGTTGCCATATTACTCAATGCCAATGTGCAAAGTCCAGATATTGAATCCATGGAAGTTGGCGATTGTCACATCGATTTTAAAACCTTCGAAGTTTCCAACCACAAAACTGGGGCAACGACTACGCTTTCCAAAAAAGAAGTGGCCTTACTTCAGTTATTCCAATTCAAAAAGGGAGAAGTGGTTTCGCGCACAGAGATTTTGGATAAAATTTGGGGAAAGGATCAATTTCCAACAACCCGTACTATCGATAACTTTATATTGAACTTTCGGAAACTATTCGAAGAGAACCCTAAAGAACCAAGGTATTTTCACTCCGTAAGAGGCGTTGGGTACAAGTTCACTCCCGACGAGTAGAACTTAGGTCGTTAAAAAAGGTTGTAATCCATTGGAAATCGGTAAAACCCACCATCTTGGGTAAAACAATTTGCTACTTTTGAATTTATGCAAGGAACAAAAAGTTCGATCAAACAATTGCGTTACGACAAAGCCTATTTGCGTATGGCGTCTACTTGGGCAGAACTATCTCATTGTACCAGAAAACAAGTCGGAGCGTTAATTGTTAAAGATGGCATGATCATCTCGGATGGATACAACGGAACTCCAAGTGGATTCGACAATTGTTGTGAGAATGAGGATGGTGATACGCATTGGTATGTGCTCCACGCCGAAGCGAATGCTATCTTGAAAGTGGCTAAGTCAACGCATAATTGTGAAGACGCAACGTTGTATATTACATTGTCGCCGTGTAAAGATTGTAGCAAATTGATCGTCCAATCAGGGATCAGTCGCGTGGTATTTGTGAATGCATACAAAGACCAAAGCGGCGTTGATTTTTTGCGTCAGGCAGGCGTGAACGTAGAATTAATTGAAAACCCATTTTAATGGAGAATAATAGTAAATCGTATTTGATTCCACTGATTGTTTCAGTTTCACTAGCCGTGGGATTGTTGATTGGTGGTCGACTAAATCCGGCACCCAGTGAGGAACAATTCTCATATCAAGGTTCGCACACACGCAAGCTGCAGGACATTATGCATCTCATTGACAAGAGATATGTGGATTCTGTAGATGTGGAAGATTTATTCGAACAGACGGTTACCGATATGTTGCACCGACTGGATCCACACAGTAATTATATTTCTGCAGAAGAGCTCAAAGCGGTTAATGAAGGAATTAAAGGCGAATTTGGAGGTGTTGGTATCCGATTCTTCATCATTCGTGATACCGTTTGTATTACTAATGTAGTGAGTGGATCGCCTTCTGAAAGCTCAGGCTTACAAGCGGGAGATAAAATTGTGAAAGTCAATGGAAAGAACATTGCAAGCAACGGCATTACCAACAGTAAAGTGCAAAAGTTATTGAAGGGAACGCGGGGAACAGATGTAAAGGTTCAGTTGTGGCGCAATGGAAAACGCATAGATAAAACAATTACACGAGGTTCGATTCCGTTGAATTCGGTAACAGCAAGTTACATGATCGACAACGAGACGGGATTCATTAGAATTGCATCTTTTTCTCAAAATACAGCCGTAGAATTCCTAAGTGCTGCTTCACAATTGAAGAGTTCAGGAATGAAAAAAATGATACTTGACTTGAGAGGAAATCCGGGTGGAGTGCTATCAGCGGCGGTGAAAATCGCAGACGAATTCTTACCAGGAGGATTGAAAATTGTTGAAACCAAAGGTAAGAGTGTCAAAGACGAAGTGTACCGATCTACACCGAACGGAATTCTGAAAGACGTGAAGCTTGCAGTATTGATCAACTCGAACAGCGCTTCTGCATCGGAAATTTTGGCTGGAGCGATTCAAGACAACGATCGCGGAACCATTATCGGGCGCCGATCATTCGGAAAAGGGCTAGTACAACAGGATACAAAATTACGCGACGGAAGTAACATTCGATTGACCATTGCACGCTATTACACACCTTTAGGAAGATGTGTGCAACGTCCGTATTCGGAGGGGAACGATGCATATATAAATGATATTACCGAGCGCATGGACAATGGAGAACTCTACGAAATAGATTCCAGCATTTTTGTCGATTCCTTAAAGTTCGTTACGAAGAAAGGAAAGGTTGTGTATGGCGGTGGTGGGATTATGCCAGACGTTTTCGTTCCGTTCGATTCTACCGGAGGCAGCTGGTACTACACCCGATTAAATGTAAGTCCAGTGTTCAATTCCTTTGCTTTTGATTACGTTAGCAATAAGCGTAGCAAGTGGAAAAGTGCTAGGGATTTCTCCCGTTCATTTAAAGTGACTGAGAGTGTTCTTCGCCAGTTTGCTCAATTTGCTGAAAATGAATATAGCATTTCTCGAGATGGCGATGGGATGGCAAGAAGTAAGACGCGCATCAAGCATGCAATTAAGACGGAAATTGCCCGTCAATTGTGGTTGGAAGAGGGCGTTTTCGTTGTTCGGGATGACTTTGATAAGGAAGTGATCCAAGCGCTAAAAGAACTGTAAATGAATGCAGGTGGCGCATTTAAAATTTGGTATTTTTAAATCAAATTGATGCATGGCACGCTGGATTTCACTTTCTAATTTCAAAGATTTATACGCAAAGGAAACCGATTTGCTTTCCTCGGAGGCACATGCTGGTTTTCTAAATCGATTGCAATCGGAAGAGGGCGATGCGATCCGAGAAAAAGAAGGAATTGATCGAAACGATTTTCTACAGTTTGTAGCGTCTATTCAATCGCCGGAAGCCATCGTATTTCATGGATGGGTGCAGCAGTCAAGAACGTTGTCAAAAACCTTGGTGGAGCGGAAAGTCTTTGGGATGTTTCGCGATGACCATAAAGTACTGAGTCATACTTTCGCTCCAAAATTCAAGCAATTTATTGCTCCTTTTTTGGCCCCCATTTTATTGCGCGAAATCCCCTCGAACATCGAGCAACTTACAAGCTTTTACTCGTTCTGTCCATTGTTGGACGATGATACCAGAGCTACTATAGAAATGCAGTTGTTCAAGCCCGTTCGCTCCAAGTTGGAGCTTCTTTCTGAAGCGGATACCCTGTCGAATGAGCAAGCGCTAATCAATGCCGTAACGCCGTTGTGTTCCGATGCATTTATTGAATCCATGAATTATCTATCCAAGCGATCTTACGCTTTAAACATGGAATATGTGGATCGCATTATGGAAGCAATACATGCTCCTTCGTGCACCGTTCGGTTTGCCAATTGGATTCTGAAACAGATGGAGCGCCTGGAACTCAATAAAGAACACCAATTAAAGCTGTACAATCTCCGAAAGGATCTTGCTGCCGGAAAGTTGCAGGTAAAGAAATTGGAGTCGGCAAAAACAGGTCTCCGAATCCGCCCTATTCTTATGGGAATCCTCATTTTACTCGTAGTGGGAGCAGGAATTTATTTGCTCATTGCCAAACCGTTTAGAAAGGCAGATGTATACCATGCTTATGATAGCGCCAATGCTGATTTCACTGACGAGGAATTGGCGATGATTGATTCGTTAACAACCGTAATTGATGATGAGTCGTTCATGGAAGGGCGCATGATAGATCCGAATATTATTATTCAAAGTGGAACGCAGATTTCGCTCCGTGACCCTTTCAAAACATCTTTGATGGAAGAAATCTTTTCGGATGTGAATAAGGATGTGACTCTGAAAGAGAATTACTACGAGGATAGTTGTGCAACGGAAGTAGATTTTGTCCGGTATCCAGGAGTGAAAGATTTGGCGACAAGATCGGGCATAAAAACAGTAGAGTTCCGAAACAGTAGCGATTATGATATCATCGTTTATGTGAGTAACAACAAAGTTTCGGGATCGGTGTATTCGATGATCGTTCGATACGGAATGACCACAACTTTTAAGATGAATGTCGGGGATGTGCTTACTACTGTTGCAGGAGAAGAATTTGTGACTTTCGTGCCGCCGGTTGGTAGTTTTCAAGAGGAAAAGCCCTCTAAGAAATTCCGTTATCATTTCTGTAGTACGGACGAGAACTATTTTGAGTCGATTAACACCTCGTTGCAATTGAAGTCTACCAATCGTTCACGCATTAAATTCATGGTTTCAGGAAGTTCCGTTTCTACCTATCAACTGATGGACGTGCACGGAGTGGCTGAGGCGTATTAGATAATTGGATTGGATAAATATCCCGGATAGATGGGATGACGGAATGAATCCAATGGGTCTCATCTTTCTGTCTAATCTTAAATCGTAAATTCGCACCATGATTCTATATAATGTTACCGTAAGTATTGATGAAAGCGCCGAGAAAGATTGGCTGGATTGGATGCGTTCTAAGCACATTCCAGATGTTATCGCAACAGGCTGTTTCATAGAAGGACGTCTTTCCCGAATCCATGCAGAAGAACAAGGGGGATTATCGTACGCTGTTTCTTACGTAGCCTTGAGTCAGGAAAAATTTGACACGTATCAGGCGAATCACGCCGCTGCGTTGCAAAAGGAACATACGGAAAGATACAGCGGTCGGTTTGCGGCATTTCGCACTATGATGACCATTGTGGAAGAGTTCAAGGTATGAGCGTTCGAGCAAAGAAACATCTGGGGCAACATTTCCTCACAGACAAGAATATCTGTCGAAAAATAGCCGAACAATATAGTGCCAATAACGATTGTCGTCGTGTTCTGGAAATTGGACCGGGGATGGGTGCTTTGACTGATTTTTTGGTGGAGCGTGATTTGGAAACTTGGGTCATGGAAATTGACACCGAAAGCATTGAATATTTGCGGAAGAACAAATTTGTGCCTTCTGAGAGAATTCTCGAGGCGGACTTTTTGAAAACAGATTTGCAACAGCACATGGGAACCGAACCCTTCGGGGTGGTTGGGAATTTCCCGTATAATATTTCGTCTCAAATACTCTTTAAATGTTTGGAGCATCGCAATCAGGTTCCAGAGATAATGGGCATGTTTCAGAAGGAAGTAGCCGAGCGCGTTGCTGAGAAACCAGGCAGTAAACAGTACGGAATTTTAAGTGTTTTGCTGCAGGCATACTACGACATTGAGTATTGTTTTACAGTTGACGAGCACGTGTTCAATCCGCCACCAAAGGTGAAGTCTGGAGTGATTCGCTGTACCAGAAATGATAGAGAAAGCTTACCATGCGATGAGAAACTGTTCAAGCAAATCATTAAAATGTGTTTTAATCAGCGTCGAAAAACCATTCGAAATGGACTCAAACCACTGATTAAAGGAAAGGGTTTTGAGCATGAGTATTTAACGCTTCGTCCGGAGGTGTTAGGTGTGGAGCAGTTTATTGAATTGACGCAGGCGGTTGAGGAAATTCTTACTGCAGATAATGAATAAGGAATAAGCAAGAGTGTAGCTTTGACCTCTGGAGGAAGTAGCGGAAGCTAACACCGAGGCTGAGCTATTCGAGTGAAACCGGCGAAGGACAATAATCACTTTTCACTTTCAGTCTTAAGCTTCCAACCTTTATCCCCTTTACCAATTCTGATATTTGATTTTCAGGCGATCGTCTCGCATTTTTGATCTTCGGAGAGTATTCCATCCCCAGATGGTCATGAACATTCCAGCTGCTACCGCACCATACAACAAGATAGAGATACCCCTAACCGGGAAAAAACCAAGTGCAAATAGAAGGTTTACGGTTATCATCATAACGGTAATAACAATTCCTCGGCTGAAACTTCTCTTTGCTCGTTTAAGTTCCGTTTGATGCAATTGTTCTCGTTCCCATTCGTCTATAAATTCGACTAGAATTTCGTGAATCTGATCCACGTCTTTTCCAATATTCTGCAAACACTTTTCGATGGATTTAGAGTCTAAGGTTCCATTATTTCGTTGGGTCAAGTAATCGAGTAAGATGTCGTAAGTACTTTCTTTTCTCATTATCAGGTGATTGCGGAAAAATGGAATATCGGAATATTCCGATTAAGAAGTATTCAAATATATTGGAATTGCCAATAAAAACCGCTATTTTACAGTTAATTCTCGTCAACCATACAAAAAGAGCTTTAACCTTCCAACGCTCGTCCCTCCTCATTTGGAATGGTTCTAAAACAGCAACAATTCCTCTCAAACCCATCGCCGAACGGAAAAAATTGATTTAATTTGTGTCAGATAAAACTAAGACATGACACTTTACGATCTTTTTTGGGGAATAGGAGACTTTTTATATTGGACATTCCAATTGCTACAGAATGATTTCTGGCTAACGTCTTTTGTAAACTACGGCGCTATCCTTTTAGGATTTGGAGGTTTGCTGTATTGGTTGAACTTGCAAAAGAAATTCAACGCACAAGCAGAGAGCGATCCGAATCAGTTGAAGTAATCGTAAAGAAACCATATTTGAACCCTAACATCTATCCAGATCGTTAGGGTTTTTTTTGATTCATTTTTTGGGAAAGAGATTTGGTTCACACAAAGGTAAAAGCCATTTAACTTTATAACCATTTGGTTATAAAGGAATATTGACATAGGCCATTGAAAAGAAACCCTAATTTTGCGACATGGACATTTCAGTTATCATTACTGCCGGAGGAACGGGCAAACGTATGGGGAGCGAAATCCCGAAGCAGTTCATGGAAGTTGCTGGAAAACCGATTTTATTTCATACGATTTCACTATTTCACAAATTCAATAAATCAGCACAAATTCTGGTTACCTTACCTGAAAGTTGGTTGAATTACTGGGAGGAACTCATCAATACGTATCAGTTTGACGTACCGCATCAGGTAATTTCTGGCGGACAGGAACGATTTCATTCTATTAAGAACGCATTGCGATATTGTGACGAGCCAATTGTGATGGTTCATGACGGTGTGCGGCCACTCGTTTCGACGGAAACATTGAATCGGTGTATACAAGCATTGGAAGATAATAATGCCGTAATTCCAGTTGTGCCCGTTAAAGAATCGTTGCGAAAGGTATCAGGCAAGAAATCGGAAGCTGTAATCCGATCCGAATATAGAAATGTGCAAACACCCCAATGTTTTGAGAAATCAGTCTTGGAACAAGCGTATGCTCAAGAATTTCATGCCGGAATTACAGATGACGCCAGTCTTGTAGAGCAAAACGGAGAGCATATTCATATTGTTGAAGGCAACGATGAGAACATCAAAATCACTACCCCGATGGACTTGCTACTCGCGGAAGTACTCCTGAAATAACATTCTCAGCGCCTGTTAAATGGTGCAAAATTATGGAGGTTGAAGACGCAATAACATTATCTTTGCCCCCTATTCTTGGAATCCATGAAAGTAACCGATCATTTAAAAGCATCCAACGACACGTTGTTCTCATTCGAGATTTTGCCTCCTTTGAAAGGAAAGAGCATCCAATCTATTTATGATGGGATCGATCCCTTAATGGAATTTAATCCGCGATTTGTAAATGTGACATATCATCGTGAAGAGTTCATCTATAAGGAGCGTGAGAATGGTTTGTTGGAGAAGATTGCCATTCGAAAACGACCAGGAACGGTTGGAATTTGTGCGGCCATTATGAACAAGTATCAGGTAGATGCAGTGCCGCATTTAATCTGTGGAGGTTTTAGTCGCGAAGAAACCGAAAACGCCTTAATTGATCTTCAGTTCCTTGGAATTGATAACGTATTGGCGCTTCGTGGAGATTCCATTAAAACAGAAAGTTCGTTCCGTGCGCACAATGACGGACATTCATATGCCGTGGAGTTGATTGAGCAGATTGGTGAAATGAATAGCGGGAATTACCTCATGGATGACGTAAACCTAGAGCCAACAAACTTCTGTATTGGAGCCGCCGGATATCCGGAGAAGCACTTTGAAGCCATGAATTTAACTACCGATTTGCACTACTTGAAAAAGAAGGTGGATGCCGGAGCTGAGTACATCGTGACACAGATGTTCTTCGACAATGAAAAGTATTTTAAATTCGTTGACGCGTGCAGAAAAGAAGGGATTAACGTTCCGATTATTCCGGGATTGAAACCGATTAAAACGATGAGACACATTTCGTTCCTGCCAAAATTTTTCCATATTGATTACCCGGAGGCGCTTTCGGCAGAATTATTGAAGTGTAAAACAAATAAAGACGCTGAGCAGGTGGGAATCGAATGGGGAATTCAACAATCGAAAGAATTGAAAGCGGCGAATGTTCCGTGTATTCACTATTATACCATGTCGAATTCTGATCAAGTAAAAGCCATCGCCAAAGAAATTTTCTAGCCTATGAAACTTGTTATTGCATTAAGCGCCGTATTGCTCGTATTTGGAGCACAGGCGCAGAAGAAAAAGAAAAATCAGGAACCATTACACCTGAGGAATGTGATTATTGTTGGTCAAATGGACGATCCTGCAGACCGTTACTCCGTTGAAATTTCTATGACAGAATTGTTTGGAAACGCCGGAATTAAATCGAAGGCTTCCCTGAACTTGATCAAGCAAGGTGCAGATGCTCAATCATTGGCGTCAGACTCTATTAGTAATAAGCTAAGTGGTGATGGGTTCGATACATACATGGTTATTTCTGTTCGCGGATATGACAAACGATTCAAAACGTCAAATACCGAGGAAACCTTGTCAGATGCACTTTCTCGAGGAAACCTTTTTTCCATATATCAGGATGGCGTTGTATCGGTTTCATTCGAGTACAAATTCTTCAGAAAAGGCCAGTTGGTTCAAAGCGAGATTATCAAATGTGGAAATGCATCTAGTCGTCAGAAGGTAATGAATAAGTTGCGAAAGAAAGTAACCAAGCGCATTGATAAAAACTGGAAGTAACATTATCCTTCTTTCGAAAACAGCCCCTTGATACTGATAAGGTTCAGCGGGAACTCCAATATCACATGCACCACGCTAAAGAAGATTGCGATGACCAATCCTAGCTTGAAGTGGAAGTAAAGCGTAGTTAGCAAAAAAATCCAAGTTCCAGCAATAACCAAGCTTCGTTGCCATGTCAATGACTTGTGCCACTGAATCAACGAAGTTTTCGAGAACCAGTTTAGGTAATGATAGAGGTAGATGAACGAAATGAAAGTCATAAGCTTCAATTCAAGGCCGCCATTTACATTAAAAACAAGCGAATCGTTCCATCCAAAAAACTGAGCCGTTTGTGCTGGCAATTGGTGCAATCCCGTTTCTTCAAACTTTTGTAATACCGATGGACTGAATTGAAAAGCATCTCCGGGAATATCTATTCCTGCAATAATGGCCGGGATGAATAGTGCTAATCCTACTGCGATAAATCCCGGTTTACTCTTCGATTTTTTGGCGCCGTACGTCATGAAGAGCAAGGTAAATACATAAACATGAATGATGGTAGGCAAGAACAGGCCGATCATACTTTTATACGTGTAGTCTGAGTTGAGGAGCAGGGCTACGGCGAGTGCAGGTACAAGTAAGGCAATCCAGTACGCTCGTTTTTTAATCAATACGAATCCTGCAGCGGCCACCAAACTCAGAAAATAAACGGCATTTGTCCAACTATCAAACGTTGCCATTCCATCATAGAAAGTTCCACTTTTAGTAGTTGTCAAAAAGAAGTAGAACTTGGGAATCATGACCAAGATAGTAGCTCCAAGTCCAATCCAGAGCCAGACCCGTTTGGGGCCATTCACAAAGTAGTTCTTCTTATCCAGCCAGTTGATTTCGGTAAAATAGTGCAACGGACCAATGAAAATGAAGGACACCAGAAAGAGCTCTATAGGATATTGAAATGCGAGTATAGCAGACAATAAGATCAATCCGATATTCAGTAAATCAACTCGTTTCGCGTTCATGGGTCAAACTCTGAGGACAGGCTAAATATAACGAGAAATCCGAGTATAAAAAGAGCGCGTCGAAACCGAAGTTTGCAACGCGCACCCTATGATTCTTTGTCAATTTATTAATCGTTGCGAACCACCATTCGCTTCACAATTGTTTCATTTTCAGTGTAAATATTCGCGAGGTATACACCGTTTGTAATGTCCGATACATTGATCGTTGCTTCGGAAGTATTGAACAGTTCAATGCTTCTTACCATAACTCCAGATACCGATACGATATCCACACGAACAATATTTTCGCTTGCTGCTACTTCTACTTGATCTTTCGCTGGATTTGGATACAACTGAACATCAGCAGAGGCACTTCTTGATACGCTTACTATTTCTGATGTTGTTAGGCTACCGTCAAAATCGAATTGTTTCAATCGATAGTATGAAATGGTCCCTTGAGGGTTTTGATCTACAACCGCATAGTTGCGAATTGTGTTCGAATTTCCAGCTCCGTCGATCATTGCAAAACTTGTCCAGTTTTTACCATCCGAAGATCGTTCCGCGATGAAAAAGTCATTGTCTCTTTCCGAAATAGTAGACCAAGCCAATTGCACTTGATTCCCTAGGTTGGTTCCCTTGAAATCGACCAATTCCACTGGTAAAGGAACGATAGAACAATCAGTAGCAGCTGTATTCGACGCGGCTTCATCCAACGTAATGGTTTGGACGGTATTTGCAAAGTTGGTCACCAATAGAACGTACACTTCACCAGCAACTACGCCAGTCACGTTTGCCTGTTCTACTGCCGCCGTGGAATAACTACAATCCTGAGGAACTCCATGTGAATCACAGTTGGCGATTGCCGTTGCCAAATCAGCATAAGGCCCCCAAATGGCGTAATCAATATCTGACCCAGCTGTAATGTCAATCACAAGATTCCCACCTGTTGCAATTTCCAAATAATACCAAGACGGGTTAGGAGATGTGAAAAGACAATCGTAATTGTTTCCTGGGTTTACAACGTCGGCCTCTGTTCCATTTGATTGTGCAGTGAAAACAATAGGGGAACCCGAACAAATTGGGTCTGGAACATCACACGTTATATTCGTTGGAACAATAGGATCGGTAGCACAAATATCGAAAGTTCCACCGGCTCCGCCGCCAAATTCCCAAACTCGAACCAATAGTGTAGCGCCTGACGTTTGTCCCACTAGAGAGATAGAGGAGAACAACCCTGCTCCACCGTCATCATCACAATCAATGAAAGTAGGCGTTGCACATGGACCTGAGTAAATGGCCAATCCACCATCACCGAATCCACCGTTGTCGGCAGTTGTAACCGTAATATTTCCACTGGCTGGAACAACAACACTGAACCAGACGTCGCCTCCAGAATATGCGGCACACCCTGGGTCAGCAATTCCAGAATCTGTAGCGCCGGCATTTGTTGAAGAGGTATTCACACAATTTGTATTTACGATTAATGGAGTTGCGCTACAAGGATCGTAATTGAGTCCTCCGCCACCTGCTGCTGAAACGGCACAAATGTTATCGCTCATGTTGTTATTGTTGTTGCCTGATCGACGTTGAATTTGAATAAAATAGGTTGTTCCATTTGTCGTGGCAAAACTGATCGAACCAGAAGTACCAGCATTAATTGTCGCACAGTCTAGTTCACCAGTCCCACACCCCGTAAATGCGGCCAAAACGCCATCGCGATTCGAACCGCTCATGGTGATGGTCATTAGGTTTCCCGTTCCTGTTACCGAATACCAAACGTCTTCAAATGCCGAACCGTATCCTCCGGCACAAGAGGCATTCACCGTTTGACCAGTTCCGTTTTGGTTATTAGCAAAAGCTTGCGTTGCACAAGCTGCGTTAACTGGAAGCTCGGGGTGCCTCCACATCCGTTGCTTTGCGCGAATGTAATTGTTGACAGCATTAGGGCAACTGTCGTAGAGAGAGTATTGAAGAATTTCATAGGAGTGGGTTTCGTTAATTGAAAGGTAGGGTAGCTCAGTAATTAGTAGTTACGAATATCCTCAAGAGTGATTTCATCACCAATTAGAATCAAAGCTCCAGAATCTTGGTAAAGCGATTGCTTTTCCGCATCCATTTGGTTGTACAAACTTTGGGGGATGATTTTAATGCCGCGATGCTCTGCTAACCAAGTTTTTATTTCCATTGCATCCGATTCATCCAAATCGGCAATTGGAGTTGGTTTGTTTTTCGCTTCGAATTCGGCAATATCTGCCATGGATACTTCCTGATCAAAAACAATGTATTGAACGTTATTTGCGTCTAAATTTTCAAGATAGTCAGTGGTGGCATCGTTGCTCTCAACCAGTAATACGTACGGATTCGCTTGAGCTCATTGTTGAACGTCGTTGGTTTGAGCAAACGTCGCGAAAAGGCATAGGAAGGCAGCCCCAGATAGGTAGTGTTTTAAAAACATATCGGTAGAGTTAGTTAGTAATTATATTGGTGGGAGTGCAATAACTACGATGGTAACAAATGAGTAGTAAGCAATAATCATCTCCTCTATTTATTAGACGGCCGATTTAAGGGTTCCGATAGTGCCAATGAACAAAATGGAATTACGATTTATCGAAATGCGCTATCGAGCGAATAACATGGGATATTCATCGATTAATGGGGATTTTAACAAAAAAGAGGTTAAAATGGCCAATAAATTGACGATTTTCTGCAATAATCAAAGAAAAGTGGGACTAATAAAAGAAGTGCAAAATGTGTTACTTCTGTGATAAATGAGGTGTAAGACTCGCCTAATTGTGGAACTTAGTTATCGATTAAGCTTCGCGCTGGAAAAGTTTCGCTACGTACTTCCCAATAATATCAAACTCGAGATTGACATGATCTCCCACTTTCAGTTGGTGGAAATTCGTGTATTCATAGGTGTACGGGATGATACAAACGGAGAATTCCTGATCTTTTGAATCGACAACTGTTAGACTGGTTCCGTTTATTGTCACGGATCCTTTTTCTACGGTGACGTCTGAAGAGTTGTATTGGAATGTAAATTTCCAACTTCCATCTTGATCCTCAATGGCGACGCATTTGGCCGTTGTGTCCACATGTCCTTGAACGATGTGTCCATCCAACCTACCGTTCATTTCCATACAGCGCTCGAGGTTGACTTTTGTACCAACGTTCCAGCTTCCGAGGTTTGTTTTGGCCATTGTTTCATGGATGGCGGTCACTACGTATTCAGTTCCTTCCGTTTTGACAACGGTCAGGCAGCATCCGTTATGCGCCAAACTCTGATCGATTTTTAATTCGTTCGTAAAATCACAAGAGAGTGTGAAATGCACGTTTTCTCCTTCTTTTTCAATCGCCTTAACGACGCCCAAACCTTCGACTATTCCTGTAAACATGGTACAAAATTACGGTTTTATTCCGTTGGAGTTATTTTTCGCTAATTAGGAAATAGGGCATATTCCTTTATAACTAAATGGTTAGAAAGGAATAGAGTTTGTACTAGGAACTTAAACCGTAAATGTTTATCTTCTAAAGTCAAACTAAGCCTTTCTCCTCAAATAAATATATCCAATAGAGGCAACGATTATCACTGGGATATACACCAATCCATACCACATTGGATGCGGGAAGGCAAAAGAATCGAGTACCGCCAAAAGAATGAAAAAGGCGCTGATCACAATAGGCGTCATTAAATTCTGTTTGTCGATCAAAGACCCAACAAATAGGCCTACAATCAACCGTAAGAAGCCACCAATAACACCCATCAAATGGAAACCTGAGGGTAAATTTCGGAGATACTCCTTGATTTTCGCAGGATTACCGTTCAACTTTTTGAATGCTTCAATATCCGGTGGATATAACTTGTCGATGACGAATCCGAATAAGAACGTTACAAATAACCCGACAACAATGCCGCCAATTACTGCACCTATGGAACGACCGTTCATTTATGCTTCTTTTTTGATGTTTACTTTGACTGATTTTGATGCCGGGGTATGACTCAATCTCGCTTGTAACGTATTTGGAACAAGTGGATTTGCTTCAGGGAAATAGGTGCCCAGACATCCTTTTGGAATATTGTATGGCACAGCAGCAAAACCGGCAACGCTGCGTTCTATGTCATCATAATTGTTGTGCAAGGTGAGCAAATCACCTTTCTGGATGTTTAGTCGCTCCATGTCTTTTGGATTCATGAATACAACCATTCGACCATTGTATACGCCTCGATACCTGTCATCCATGCCATAAATGGTGGTATTGAACTGATCGTGACTTCTGGTGGTCATCATTAAGAATTCCTCGGCTCCTACATTGTTTTCAGACAATTTGTTTACCGTGAAATTCGCTTTCTTGTTCGGTGTATTGAATACGCCTACACGGGCACCATTCGGTAATTCAAATCCCGTTGGTTTGGCCACACGCTCGTTGTAATTTTCAAATCCTGCGATCGTTTTTTCAATCAAATCGCGAATGTTTGCATAATCATCCACTAGAAAATCCCAATCAACTTTGTCTTGATCTAATGTTGCTTTGGCAATATTGGCTACAATGATCGGCTCGCTTTCTACGAATTCCGATGGTGGCTGCAATACCCCCTGAGATGTATGAATAACCCCCATGGAATTTTCCACGGTTACAAACTGCGATTTCCCATTTTTCATGTACTTATCCGTTCTTCCCATGGATGGAAGAATCAAAGCTGTTTTTCCGTGTGTTAAATGCGAACGATTCAGCTTGGTTGAAATGTGTACTGTGAGATCACACTTATGAAATGCCTCGGATGTGAAATAGGTATCTGGAGCTGCAGAAAGGAAATTGCCCCCCATTCCAATAAATACTTTTACCTTCTCTTCATGCATCGCTCGAATAGTTGCAACCACATCCAGACCTGGTTCTTTTGGTGGCTCAAAGCCAAAGTTTTCACTGATTATATCCAATAAAGCTTTCGGGGGTCTTTCCGCAATTCCAACGGTTCTGTCACCTTGAACATTACTGTGACCACGTACCGGACATGTTCCCGCTCCAGGTTTTCCGATACTACCTTTCATCAAAAGCAGGTTAACGATTTCCTGTATATTATCAACGCCATTTACGTGTTGTGTCAACCCCATTCCCCAACAAGTAATGATCTTCGAGTTGTCAGCGAGCAAAGTTACCACTGCATCAATTTCATGTTCATCGATTGCCGTCCGAGCGACCAATTCTGCCAGATCGTTCTTAAGCAGATCAGCTTTAAAATCATCGAATCCAGCCGTTTTATCGGCTATGAAACCGGTATCCAAAATCTCAGGTCGCGTTTCTGCGAGATGAAATAGCTTGATCATTATGGCTTTTAACAGTGCCACATCTTCGTTGATCCGAACCTGCAAGAAATGATCAGAAATAATGGTTCCACCTCCAATAACCCCTTTGATTGTTTGAGGGTTTTTGAAACGGACCAATCCAGATTCTTTCAATGGGTTGACGGAAATTATTTTCGCACCGTTTGCTTTCGCTTTTTCCAGTGCCGATAACATTCTTGGATGGTTTGTAGCAGGGTTTTGACCGAAAATCATGATCACTTCCGCTTTGTTTAAATCCTCCAAGGTTGTTGATCCCTTTCCAATTCCCACAGTTCCAGAAAGTGCAACACCACTCGACTCATGGCACATGTTGGAACAATCCGGTAGATTATTGGTCCCATACATTCGCACGAACAGTTGATATAAAAAGGCGGCTTCGTTACTCGTTCTTCCTGATGTATAAAATGCTGATTTATTCGGGTCATCCAAGGCCTTCAAATGATCACCGATAAGTGTATTTGCCTCGTCCCAAGAAATAGTTTCGTAATGGGTTCCTCCCGGACGAATTACCATGGGATGCGTCAATCTCCCTTGTTGTCCTAACCAATAATCACTTTGAGCTAAAAGTTCGGCTACCGAATATTTCGAGAAAAACTCTGGGTTTGCCCGCGCTGTCATTGCTTCCTCCGCGATTGCCTTTACGCCGTTTTCGCAGTATTCACCCAACCTTGAACGCTTGTTAGGATCTGGCCAGGCACACCCCGGACAATCGACTCCTTCTTTTTGATTCAATTTGTTGAGCACTTTGAAACTCTTTCCAACAGGCATTCTCTTGAAAATGTTTCGCATGGAAATGACCACCGCGCTCATCCCGGCTGCATGATCGTATTGCTTGCCGATCCGTAATTTATCTTTGGTTGTATCTGCCAAAACTCTAAAATTTGGTTACCTAAATGTAGCGCAAATGTTTGGATTATAAGCGAGAATACTGAGCTTGGGAAGTAAAGTATTCGTTGTTAGTCCTCCCCCTCAGTCCCCCTCCAAAGGGGGAGCAGATTCTCATTACTAATCGGATTACATGCTTTAAATAAGGCGATTTGAGTGATTCTAAGATGGCATTTCTTTGGGATGTAGGCTTTAAGCCTCCGCCTTTGGAGGGGGACTGAGGGGGAGGATACTAAATGGAAATCTGGTTATTTCCGGAAAGCTATTTTTCCATTGGAAGAGAACAACGCTTCATGCCTAGCCCTCTATTCCAGCTTTGTACGTTGCCAGTGCGCGCTCACGTGCCATTTTATGATCCACCATGGGTTCGGGATAGCCAAATCCTTCGTATTCGGGCACCCATTTTAAGGTGTACAAAAGTTCTGGGTCGAATTTTTTCAATTGAGAGGAAGGGTTAAAAATGCGAAAGTAGGGCGCGGCGTCGCAACCCGTACCTGCTGCCCATTGCCAGTTTCCGTTGTTGGCAGATAGATCGTAATCCAGAAGTTTTTCAGCGAAATATGCCTCGCCCCAGCGCCAATCGATAAGCAGGTGTTTGCAGAGAAAGCTTGCCGTAACCATCCGCACACGATTGTGCATCAAACCTGTTTCGTTCAGTTCACGCATACCCGCATCAACCATTGGATATCCGGTTTTTCCTTCACACCAACGCTGAAAATCATCTTTGTCGTTACGCCATTCAATCCCATCGTATTTTGCCCTGAAATTGTTGTGTACCACCCTCGGGAAATGATAGAGGATTTGCATAAAAAACTCACGCCAAATCAACTCACTCAAGAAGGTTTCGTTCAATTGTAAAGCTTGTCGAACCATGTCACGAACGCCGACAGATCCAAACCTTAGGTGTGTGCTTAAATGACTAGTCCCTTTAATCGCAGGGAAATCGCGGGTATTTTCATAATCTGTTACGCGTTCCAAATGATACGTAGGAACGATGATGGAACTGGCTTCAAATCCAATTTCGGAAAGCGAAGGCAGCTGTGTCGAATGTTGGTAAAGATTGGATGGTTTGAAATCACTTACTTCTGGCAATCCTTTTTCGTGCAAACGCTGCAACCATTTGCGCTTGAACGGCGTGAATACTGTGTATGGAGTGCCATCGTCTTTGAGTACTTCGTCTTTTTCAAATATGACTTGATCCTTGAAAATTTGAAGGGAAACGTTTTGTTCCTCACACAAATCCGCAACGGCTTGATCTCGTTCTATTGCATACGGTTCGTAATCACCGTTGGTAAAAATGGATTCAACTTCGAATTCAGAAAGAAGCGACTTCCAAATGTCCATAGGTGTTCCTTTCCGAGCAATTAATCCGCTTCCATGGTCTTTTAATTCGGATTGAATGAGCTCTAATCGTTGATGAATGAACTGAACACGTGCGTCATTTTTAGGCAATTCATTCAGAATGTCTTCGTCGAAAATGAATACGGGAATTACCGGTGTTGTGCCGCTAATTGCAGCTGAAAACCCCACGTTATCATGAAGTCGTAGATCACGACGGAACCAAAAAAAAGAGACTTTCATATTAATTGTACAGGAGGAAATAAAGATTCAATGAAGTAGCGATGGTCAGCCAAATGGAATAGGGTAAGAGCAAGAGGCTCCAACCTTTCATGCTTTTACGAAAGAGGAAGAGTTTTAGCCAAATTAAAATGGTGAGGAAACTAATAATAAGAAGACCCATTTCTGCGTCGTGAAGGTCAAAGAATACGGGGTTCCAACCGATATTAAAAATCAATTGAACACTGTAAACTCCCAATAGTTTTTGTCGGGGAATCCGATTCCATGCAATGCCCATGTAAAAGGTGTACGCTAGCATGATGAATGTCCATGCGGCCCCAAAAACCCATCCTGGTGGCGTCCATGGTGCTTGATTCGCCTCTTGATACCATTCGGAAGATGGCCCTTCACCCATGAGGAAACCTCCAATGGCTAAGGCACCGAAATTGGCTAAGAAGAATATAATAAAAGGCAATGCACGCATTACGTTAGGGCGTTTTTAGCAATTAGATCATCCAATACTTCCATTCTGAAGGTAAATATTTCGCGCAACTTTTTCTTAACGAACAATCTATAAGCTAAAGGAGCTAGTAATGAGAATGGCAATTTAAAATGTATAATGTCTTTCATTATCACTCCGCCCTTTACTTCCTTGAAATGGTGCTGATGGTGCCAAAGTTTGTAGGGTCCAAAGCGTTGCTCGTCGATGAAATACTTACGGTCTTCCACAGATGTAATTTCCGTTACCCATTTGGTAGGAAAAACTGGAAATATTTTGATGTTGTAGGTGATCATCTGTCCCTGATAAACACCTCCCATTTTCGGAGATGTGATTTTAAAATCTAGGTCCCCTGGAGTCAATTTTTGCAAATTCTGAGGGGTGGAGAAGAAATGCCAGGCCTCGTCCAATGTAATTGGAAGAAACTGCTCAGTATGTAAACTATATAATCCTGAATGCTCGAAAAATTCCACCCCTCAATAATTTTGTTTAACAAATAACCATCAAAGTTAAACAAAATATCAACATAGATCAAAACTCTTTTGAAATATCCAGCATTTACAACGCTATAATCCTAGAAATGGCAAAGGATCTGGGCAATTTGCTTTGTATTTTGGGATTTCTGCTTCCGAGCAAACACCCGGATAGTCACCAGATTTTCCTTCCAGATCACGAATTAATTGAAAATGAAGGTGCGGTGCATAATCGCCATTCACCTGAGAATCGCCCAATTCAGCAATTATTTCACCACATTTCACATGTTGACCAACTTCGATTGCTTGAATGGATTCTCTGCTTAAATGGCCGTATAGGCTGAAGAAAGTGGAACCGTCAATTTGATGTTCCAGAATAATTGTCGGGCCGTAGTCACCGTGATTTTGATTGTCCTGAAAGCTATGAATGATTCCATCTGTGAACGCATGAACATTGGTGCCAGCGGCAATCCAGAAATCAACTCCAAGGTGTATGTTTCTTTCGTTCACTGCATCTTTAAAGTAAGTGCTTCGCTGATAGATATTCCGCCGTTCTAAATAGCCTCCGAATGCTATTTTCTTTTCATTTTTCTTTAATAATCCTCCGATATATGCTTCCCAATCGTTGCTTGAACTTGCTTTCACGTTAGAAATTTTCGGATTGGAAACGGAAAGGTCCAGGGGCATGTAATCCGTTCTAGGGATGGAAGGGTCAATCACTAAGGAAATAGTTGCTAGAATTTCGTTGAAACTGTCATTTTTCACGAGTAAAAGATAGCGAAACTATACAATACGATTGCATTCGGATGCCCTGTCAGTTAACGCCTTTGTTTATGGAAATCAACGCAATGAAGATCTGGAATTAAAAAATTTGTTCCGAAGCGGGTTTTTCTTGTCACGAGCGATGAAATCTGCTGGAAGGCTTTTGATATATTTGAATCGATGCCGAATGACTCACTGAAAGCCAGTGATGCGGTATCATATAACCAATATTTACTGAGACTATGGGAACAATTAATTGGAATGGTTTTGCCATTCAAACAGATTTTCATCCTGCACCTACCACGCCTTCGATGCCTGGAATTGGCCAAGGGAACATGTGGCAACCTATCAACACGCAAGTGGTAGATGGCAACTTACAATTATCAATTGAGCGTAATGGAATTGCGACTTGGGAAGGTCAAGAAGTATGGGCCGCTGCGGAGGCCGTAATTCAAAAGGAAGCGAAATTTGGTAAGTATTACTGTACATATAAAGTAATTGATGCTGCTGGAACTTCTGCTTGGGAGCAATTCGATTTGAACAGTGATTCGCCAAACATTACAACAATTTTCGGAATCTTTTTGTACAACGAAACGGGTACGGGTGGATCGAACACACATGATGAAATTGACTTTCTGGAATTGGGATATCAGAATCAGGCGAACAATTCGGAGTCTTGGATCAATAAGCAACCGGGAGGTCCAACTGCGACAAACGCGCAATACGTCATCCAACCGTGGAATGCCGGTGGTGCTAAGCCGAACTGGGATTATTTACACCGCATAGCTATCGACACTGCGAAAGTTCCAACTTCTGGTGAGGTAACGATTATGGCCAACTGGTCAGCGGCAGGAACGCCTGTGGAATTTGCATTGGCCTATGGTCCGTACACTGGGGATAAATTTCCGACTTCTGATATTTTAACTTGGACGTCAAATCCAGCTGCGAATGATGCTGTTCCTGGAGAACACAAGGATACGAAACTACATATTAATTTATGGCCATATGGCGGTCCTACAACGAACGCTCCAGTATTTGTACAAGTGACAAATTTATAGGTGCCATAAGCAAAAATTGAATCGTTGAGAGCCCGCTTTTGCAATGCATAGGCGGGTTTTTTCATGCAAGCGTATCGAGTTCCTGAAGCACTTGGTTGACCCATTCGAAATCGTCGTTTCGGTGTGCATATCTGAAGGTTAAGAGGCCATCCTTAAACTGGATGTAGTCGTATTTTTTTTCAGAGAACAACTTTAGGGATGCGTTGTAAATTAGATGTTTCGCAGTGCGCCTTTTGAGCACGGATGTGGTAATATGGAAATTCTGATACTTGGAAGCTTCGAATCGCGTTTGAATTTCGAGAATCTCCTGCAAATTTTGTGTTTTGGAAGAGAACAGTATCGAACTGTTGGAATACGTTGCCTTCTTCACGGAGATTAACCAAGTTTTTTCCGTTTTGAATTTTGCTTTGATATCGAGGGACCATGCATTGTAAACAGCATTAAACTTGCCGTTCTTCTCCAATACAAATTGCTCCCATTTTTCGCAAAGTTCTTTATTGGCTAGGTAAAACGGAGAGCTTTTCTCGTCGGGAGAAGCGTTGGATTCAATTGGCATGAGTTAAAGATACCATTCCGCCTATCATATTATACCTGCTGTTCCGATTTCTCCTTCAAAGTCTCATTCCAGCGTTTGAACCCGTCTACAATTTCCGTTTGGAGTTTTTTCTTCATAAAGGGAACAAGAATACCTCGGAAATGTTCCTCGTGTATGAAATCGGTGGTTCCATTCGCATTCTCTTGAAACTTGAATGAGTGCCTTCCGTCAAAAATTCCTTTCAAACTTGCGCTTCCCAGCCAAGTGAGTTCTTTCTCTTGGTCAAATGCAAGCACCCGAGGAGAGAACTTCATTCCATCAATTTCTATGTTAATTTTTTCGCCTACTGCAACGTTTCCTTTAATGGACTTGATGAAGGAATTCCATTCGGGATATTGATCGAATTGTGTGAATGTTTTCCAAACCGTTTTTACGTCTGCGTTGATGTTGATAGAAGTACTGATATGATATTTCATAATCTTTGTTTTGTGCAAAGATGGGGGCATCTCACCGGCTGACTCTTGACAAATATCAAGAAATGATTTTCTTGCGGACGCGGCTAAACGTTTCAGGTGTCATTCCCAACATGGAGGCCAAATATTGGTGCGGAACCTGCAGGAACAAATCAGGTTTGAATTCCAACAAGAAATGATAACGTTCCTCGGCAGTCATAGAGATGAAACTGAAAATGCGATCTTCAATCGTCATGAAACACTTAGCCAAAAAAAGCTTCTCAATTTGCGGCCATTTGGTTAATTCTTGTTGCACTTTTCTGTACTCGGAAAAGGATAGTGTATAGAGTTCACAGTCGGTAATTGCTTGAATGTTCCATCGGGCCGGTTGATCAAACATGAGTGGCCCCAAATCTGTGGTAAACTCACCAGGTGAGGAAATCCATTGTGTTACTTCTTTCTTCTCGGTTGAGCGATATACATGCAGGTATCCAGACTTCACAAAACTCAAATCTCCGTGTCTGGCTCCCAA
>JADFAL010000084.1 GCA_015665275.1 Flavobacteriales bacterium
ACTTAAAAGTGGAAAGTATGGTGTAATGGCTTCAGCAGCTCGATTTACTCCGGAGTATGCAGACTCGGTAAACGTTGATACCTTGGACGTTTCTACCGCGTGGATTGAAGTCCAGAATTCCAGAGCAACCGCTTACGCACGTGCACAAGAATTCAACAATGTCAAAATGCATTACAACGACTGTAAATATCCAGTCAAATTGAATGTATATGAAGCCGGCGCATTGATTCATGAAGAAGAACTTGTTACAGATGGAGCACAGCACACCGTTTTATTAAGGTTTGGTAAAACGCCAGGAAAATTGAAATTCGAATTCGAAGGAAAAGTAAGTCCCAATATTTGTGCATTCTCTCTCGAAGGAGATGTAGGTGTTCAAGTTTCAAATATTGGCATGCGCGGATCTAGTGGTACTGTGTTCGGACGCTTGAACAGCGCCACAGCACAACCAATGTTTAATGAATTGAACACTAAATTAGTGATCTTGCAATTCGGTGGCAACTCGGTACCGTTCTTTAAAGATAGTGTAGGGGTTCGCAACTTTGCAAGTTATTTCAAAGGGCAAATCAATCGGGTAAAATCAATGAATCCGGGAGCTGCTATTATTGTTATCGGACCGAGCGATATGTCTAAAAACGATGAAGGAATTTACGAAACGTACGAATATTTGCCTTACTGTGTAACTCAAATGCGCAAAGCAACGCAAGAAGCCGGCGGAGCCTTCTGGAATTTATACGCTGCCATGGGAGGACAAAACTCAATGCCCTCTTGGGTAGAGAAAGGGCTGGCCGGAAACGATCATATTCATTTTAGTAATGCCGGTGCTAAATTTGCTTCGCAAAAATTTTACGATGCGTTCATTTCCGCATATGCTAAATCGAAAAACACTCCCTAATTGAGGTTCGCTTTGATCATACTTCTAGGCCAATTTCTGACCCCGTGCTGGGCTCAGGAGGAACCTGTTGCATACGATACCGTGATGATTGACACGACTTCGTGGGATGGCGCACTAAACACGTACGTTTTCCCAGATTTCAGAGAGTTTGATACTGCGGCACGATCCGACTATCCCTTCGTGGAATTCGAGAAGAATAATTACGAATTTTACACGGAGAACAGTCCCAACTTTGAGGTACTTTACCAGAAAACAAAGCGTCTTCGCGATAAGAAAGAAGGAACCATAAATATGTACCACATCGGTGGATCGCACCTTCAGGCAGACATTTACACCCACGATATTCGAGAGCATTTACAGAACCGTTGGACTGGTGTTCCGGGAGAACGTGCGTGGGTCTTCCCTTTCGATTTGGCCGGAACAAACAATCCGTGGAACTACGAATTCTCGTCTCCAAACGATTGGCATGCCTATCGATGTATTCCTCACAGGCCAAGTAAATACGATATTGATTATGGCGTTTTAGGAGCAGCCGTTACTTGTCCCGACTCAGTAATTTCGGTAAAATTCGAGTACGACTATACCGAGAACAGACCTCCAATCAGTCATGTACGCGTATTTCATAACAAGGGAGAATTTCCTTATTGGATGCATTTCGGAGCGAATGAATTGCTGCGAACGAAAACGGAACACAATCCTGAATTGGGTTACACCGACGTTTGGTTTTCGGACGGTGCTGATACCTTGAACATTCAATTCGCTAGAACTGGACCTGAGGCTCCGGAGCTAGAGTTGTACGGATTCGTTTTGATGAATGACAAACCGGGCATTTCGTACACGGCTATTGGAATCAATGGAGCTGGATTGTACACATACTTAGCAAATATCCGATTTGAAGAACAATTGAAAACGTATCCGCCAGATTTCTTTGCCTTCTCGGTAGGAACAAACGATGGAAACGTGCCTTACGACAAATTCAAACCAAGTATTTATAAAGCCAATCTGGAGAAGGTGATGCAAATGGTGCTGAGAGCTAATCCGGACTGCGCATTATTACTTACCGTTCCTAACGATTCGTATTACCGACGTTACTACTTGAATAAGAATATCGCTCGAGAACGTGACATGATAATTGAGTTGGCGCAGGAATACGAAATGGCCGTTTGGGATTTGTACGGCTTGATGGGGGGATTGGGATCCAGTAAGACATGGAAGAACAATAAGTTGATGAAACGGGACCTCATTCATTTCACCCCGGATGGCTATCATTTTAAAGGAGATTTGTACCTTGACGCGTTTATGAAGTTCATGGATCAAATGGAGAAACGAGAACTACTAATGAAATCGAACTGATGAACCTTTTGTTGAATTCTGATTGGCAATTTGGCGAATTATTTACGCGCTTCAGCTCCATTTTTTCGTGGGAGATTGGCGAAGGTTCGTCGTTGGTTTTTACCAAGCTTGATTTCTGGCTGTTCTTCCTTTTGGTTATGGCTGTGTTCTCCTTTCTGAACAAGCATATCCTTACACGAAGTATTTTCCTTACGGTAATCAGTTTGTTCTTTTTCTACAAGACTTCGGGACTCTACATGATCCTGCTGATAATAAGTGTGGCCTTCAATTACTTTCTGGGAAAGAAGATTTACACAGCCGAAAAATCGATCAATAAAAAGTGGATTATTGCCATTTCCGCAATATTCAATTTATTAATTCTAGGCTACTTCAAATACGCTTATTTCTTCACGGATTCGTTCAATCAAATGTTCCACACGAATCATGAGTTGGTGAATCATTTTGCGCAGTTTGGCAATGGATTTTTTGGGGATGGAACCTTCGTAGAAAAGATCTTATTGCCTGTTGGAGTTTCCTTTTTCACATTCCAGAACATCAGCTACGTTGTAGATATTTATCGCAAGGAAATTAAGCCTGTAAATAATTTCTTCCACTACTCCTTCTTCGTGACCTTCTTCCCGCAATTGGTTATGGGGCCTATAGTTAGAGCGCGCGATTTCATCCCTCAGATTACGAAACCGTTCTCGTTGAATAAGCAAGAATTTAGTTGGTCAATCATTCAGATTGTAAAAGGATTGGTGAAAAAGATAGTCATTGCCGATTTCCTCGTAGTACACTTCATAGACAAGATTCTCTTTACCGAGACCTTCACCTTCGATACCTATCCAGGCTTCGTTTTCGTGATTGTGATGTGGGCGTATTCCATTCACATTTATGCAGATTTCTCAGGATACACGGACATCGCTATCGGTCTTTCACGTTTGATGGGCTTCGAGTTAAAACCGAACTTCAACTCTCCATACAAGGCAATCAGTGTAGCCGATTTCTGGCGCAGATGGCACATCTCCTTAGGTTCTTGGTTGCGTGATTATCTCTACATTCCGCTCGGAGGAAATAGGACGGGAACGCTGGGCTCCTATATCGCCATATTCATCATTTTCGTCTTCCTCATCTTCATAACCCAATGGTACGATTTGCTCTGGGTATATCTCGGAGTAACGGTTGCGTACCTTATTGGATGGGCCACAATTAAGAATTTTAAGCGCTACGTTCACCGCGATTTAAACCTCATCATTACCATGGTGGTTGGAGGATTGTGGCACGGTGCCAGTGAGAATTTTGTGATTTGGGGAGCCATGAATGGTTGTGCCCTTTTGATCTTTAAATACTGGAAACGCATCAATGAATATTTGACCTCGAAATCGGCCTTGTGGTACATGTCGAAAGGATTCATAGCCTACGGAATTTACTGCATTCTTTTGGTGAATTTCCCATGGTTGGATCACATCGCTATTCATTACGTATATTATGTTTGGATGGCCTCGGGAGCTCTAATGTTGATCATTCACCTAATTACTCAAAAAGCGCAAAGTTTTGGGTTCTTTAAGAACGTTTACGTTCGTTTCTGGCAAATATTCGTGACTTTCAATTTCATCACATTCACGCGTATTTGGTTCAAGCTAGATGAGGCACGGAAAGGTCCGTTTAAAGAAAAGGGATTGGAAGATGCCGCTGCCGATTTACTCCCGGGTAAGCTTCTGGACCGCATTTGGAACAACTTCGAATTCTCCATGGAATATTTCTGGAAATTCTGGGATTTATTCTACGTTCCGATCATCATTATGATTGCCGGATTCATCGTTCATTGGCTTCCAAATAAGCTAAAGAAATTAGGGGAAGATGCGTACACTTGGCTGCCAATTCCCGTACAGGCCATTTGTATTGGCATCATTGTATTCTTGATGTATCAGGCCATTGGTACAGAGCAGCCTCCTTTCGTTTATTTGCAGTTCTAATCAATTCGCATAAGTAGTAATACTTAGTTGATTAACAATTTGTTACAACACTCAAGGAATCAACAAAAATTATTCGTAACATTAATTAAACCTAATTAATAATAAAATGAAATCACTTATCATCACGGCACTCTTTTTTGCAAGCACTGCATTTTCTTTTGCTCAAGATTCTTATGATTTGGTCTCAACAAAGGACTTTACAACTGTAATGAAGCCAGGTGACTTTAACTTGTGTTCACCTCCTGAATTTGGAATAAGTATTCCCTTTTCAAAGGTTTCTAAATTGAAGAGAATTACCATCAATCAATTTTACAGAAAAATTGGGGAGGAAGAATGGACAAAATCTCAAAGCGGTTATTTGAATTATTGGATTACCGATAATAAGAGTGAAGACGGGAAATCTGTAAACTGTCATATTGTGGATATTGATTACCCAAATGCTTTCTTTTATTATGACATGTGCGATGAAGATAAGTATGAATGGCATATGAAACGAGAATACAAACTCGCTGTCTACACGATGAAATCAACTAATGAGTTTGAGGAATACTGGGACGATATGAGTGAATCTTGGAAAAAAAGAGAAATCTTTGTTCAGGATAAGCTTATGGGCGAAACCCAACCCTTTAAGTTTGAAATGCCGCGTGAAAAGCTAATGGATATCACGCGTCAAGATCGTTGGAATAAATTCCAATTAGACACAGACTTGTCGAGCGTTAATAGTAACATTCGTGAGAAACTAAATGGCGATTATAGTTCCGCAAATATGAAGGCCCTATTCTCATTTTATAATTCTAAGATGAGCGAGTATGTTGATAACGATGACTTCGAAACAGCAAAGTTAATTTCAGAGAAAATTGATTCTATTGAAGGTCGTAAACAGTTTAATCAACTTTACGAGAAAGTTACAGAAGCAGAATCCAAGGGGGAAGATGTGACTCAAGTATTTCTTAATTTTGAATACGAGAAGAAGAAAAAGTAAGCTTTGCACAGCGATATTAATTAAATGCTGGCCTTACTTGGTCAGCATTTTTTTTCTTATCGAAAGTAGCTTAGTCTCTTGATCGTAGCTGTATTTGCAATCACGAAACTTCAATAAGTTCTTCATTACAGGGAAGACTCAAGCTTAATTCCGATCTTGTCGTATGCAATTTGGAAAAGTTCTCAATCCGGAATTGGTCGATTTCACCTTGCCCAAGGATCATGTCGACACCTTGAAAACCTTTACGGAAAAAGGAAGGAAATCTGGGCAGCCGAAAATTTATATTGGTGCGGCTAGATGGAGTCGCGCGGATATGAAAGGATTCTATCCTAGAGGCACGAAAGATGATTTGGCCTACTACTCGCGTCAATTCAATGCCATTGAAATGAACTCCACCTTTTACCGAATTTTTCCTCCAGAACAATTTGCAAAGTGGCGCGATAGAACTCCCGACGGATTCAAGTTCTTTTCGAAAATTCCACAAAAGATTTCGCATTACAAGCAGCTGAATAATTTTCAAGAACCTACAGATCATTTCATTTTGGCAGCGTCAGAATTGGGCGATAAATTAGGAACCGTTTTCCTGCAATTGAAAGAACAATTTGCCCCGAATCGATTCAAACTTCTACAGGATTTTGTGGAGGATTGGCCAACGGATTTGCCGCTAACTGTTGAAGTGCGTCATGTTGACTGGTTCGAAGATACAGTAGTTACAAACGAATTGTTTGATTTACTTTCAGCCCGAAATACACAATTTACTTTGGTTGACACTCCTGGACGTCGCGATATGTTACACATGCGATTACCGAACCCAAGTCCGTTTGTGCGTTGGGTAGCGTCGTATCACGATCTAGATTATCCCCGTTTGGATGCTTGGGTAGAGCGCATTGCAGCATGGTCACAACAAGGCATGGAAGAACTTCATTTCTTCGTACATCAGAAAGTTGATACCGAGGTTCCGTTACTATCTGCGTACTTCATTGACCGCTTAAACAAACGCATGGGCTGGAATCTTAAAGTCCCAAATAGTCCGGAGGATGTGACCCCGACCCTCTTCGATTAACTCAG
This sequence comes from Flavobacteriales bacterium, assembly GCA_015665275.1. GTDB lineage: Bacteria > Bacteroidota > Bacteroidia > Flavobacteriales_D > Crocinitomicaceae > UBA4466. The sequence continues at coordinate 6,251 of JADFAL010000084.1, forward strand.
GTTCCAACCCACACTATTCGTAGCGTGTAGTTTGCAGTTAAAGATCTTAAAAACTCCCATCTCGATACCTAATGCTATGAACTGAATACTCTAATGAGTTTCTAATTTGGAGATGGGAGTTTTACTATTTCTTGTTAAAGTGCTTCTTATTTCAATAAGGATACGTGTCCTACAAATATTTTAGTGTCGTTTGTGAATTCAAGTCCTGCCGTGATTTTCCATGTATAAACGCCGTCTTGAACTTGATAATCCTGACCGGCAAAAGTTCCATCCCAACCGACTTCCATGTTGTGCGACTCAAAAATGATATCTCCCCAACGGTTGAAAATCAATAGTTCAAAATCATCAGGATCGAATCCTACCATAACAGGTTTGAAGATTTCATTGGCTCCATTTCCATCTGGTGTGAAAGTGTTTGGAACGTAGATCGTGTATTCGCTAAATACATGCACATATTTTACCGCAACATCGGGACATCCTTCGGCAGAATATGCTGTAAGAATGATTTCGTATTCTCCAGGTTCGTCTGTTGGGAACGTATGTGTTGGTTCAAACTCTGTGCTAATTCCTGACCCATCGCCAAATTCCCATTCATACGATACTGCTCCTACGGATAAGTTTTGAAATCCGGTGGTTGGGTCCAACGTGGTTAAATCCAATTGCATAATTCTGAAATCTGCGAAGGGAGCATCGTGTGTTGCTACCGTTACGGTATCTCTTCCGATACAACCATTGGCATCCGTTCCAGTAACGATGTATTCATCGGTTTGCTCCGGATAAAACATCACTCCATCAGTTACTCCATTGTTCCATGAATAGCTCACAGCACCAGCGCCATTTAATACGACTCCTTCTCCCGGGCAAACATCAGCGTCGTTTGCGAAAACAATAGGATTCTGGTAGATTTCTACGCGAACCGAATCGCTTGCAGAACATCCGGTAGAAAGTGTATCATACACGATGTACGTCATAGTTCCATCCGCTTGGGTGAATGGTACCCCATTCATTACTCCGTTGTTCCATGCTAAGTTCTGAGATCCAGCTGCATTCAATGTAATTTGAACATCTTCACAACCTGCCTGATCCGGACCTGCATTTACCACTGGCAGTGGATTTACCGTAACGTCTACCTGATCGTCATTTTCACATCCGTTGGCGTCTGTTCCAGTTACCGTATATGTTGTAGTTCCTAAAACAGGCGTAAATGGCACTCCGTTCATGACTCCATTATTCCAAACATAAGCCGAGGCGCCTGCTCCATTCAGAGTCACTTGATCGCCAACACAAACCGACTGGTCTGGTCCGGCAACTACGTTTGGTAATGCATTCACTGAAACGTCCACTTGATCTGAATTCAAACATCCGTTCGCATCGGTTCCAATCACCGTGAATGTTGTTGATCCAACATTCGGCGTAAATGCAACTCCGTTAATTACCCCATTATTCCAAGCATATGTTAATGCACCAGCTCCGTTCAAAGTAACCTGCGTTCCTTCACAAACTGTTTGATTTGGTCCAGCAACCACCACGGGTAATGCATTTACAGTAACTGGATACGTGATAATGTCCTCACATCCGTCAGCTGAGATTACATACAACTCAACGTTATATACTCCGGCCGCTGTGTAGGTATGCGTTGGATTTAAATAAGTTCCGGATGTATTTGGAACTCCACCAATAGCTCCCGTACCGACCGGTGTCACAATTCCATCTCCAAAATCCCATCGGTAGCCGACAATTGTACCTGGTGGCGGAATGGTGGATTGATCCGTGAAGACGACGGGCTCATTCACACAAACCGTATTTGAGTTCATGGTAAAATCGGCCGTTGGTTCTGGGTTTTCTGTAATGGTTATATCAAGTGTCACGGAACATGCTCCACCCTGAAATGGTGTAATTGTACAAGAGTACGTTCCTCCTGCATAAACTGTTGTGGTTTGAGTTGTAGCCCCGTTGCTCCATAAATAAGTACCAGCACCTGGAGGAGCAGAAAGTACTGAAGGGTCCCCCGTACAGATAATATCATTGGAAGCCGTTAACTCAGAAATACCACAAGATGCGTCCACGTAAGCATAACCGTAATGTCCTGTCAATGAACAATCGCCTGATGTAAATTCAACCGTTACGTTTTGCCCGATATATGCACTTAAATTTGTGAATACCGTTTGCCAGTTCTGATACAACACCCATGTTCCTCCCCACCAAACTTGTTGATAGTTCGGGGCATTTTGCGCATCTGCAATTACGGTATATTCACCACAATTCACGCTGTTTCCAAGAGAGTCGAAAACACGCACTGTGAAGTATGGGAGTTGATTTAAAGTATGATTGGCGGGAGACTCAAAAACCACTGCATAACTGTAGGTAAACATATAATTGGTGTTGTCTACCATGAATGTTTGACGTAATCTGGCTGCTCTTGCTCCTACTCCGTTACCATTTCCAAGGCGCACTGAAAAATTACCGCCCTGTGGATTTACTCTTGGAATGCCTGTAATAGGATCGTTTCCACCACCAAATACAGTATGATACGGACCGGGACCGGTTACCCATTCGTTGGCGTAGCTGAAAGGTGTTGCTCCAGTAACATCACCACGGGTAAGTTCCCATCCAGTGACATCTCCTGTTTCAAAATCCATATTTTCACACGGACCGTTAGCCGCTTTGGGCGTACCTCCACTTTGATTTGGTTTCACTGGTCCGTTCTGACCAAAATCATATGTAACTTGAATTTTCTCTACTAGTTGTTGGAAGGACCAATCGAGATCGGATTGAGCAACTGGCATTCCATTGTTCAATTCGGTCCGAATAGAATCAATGAAGTTTTGATACTCTAGGTCAATTTGATCCATTAGCACTTGATCCTGATAATCGGATGGTGAAATACCAATATTTTGTTCAAAATTGGCGAGTGATTTGCCTGCGAAAAGTTCCTCGATTACATGGTGATCTGTTTGAGAGTATGAAACAAAAATGCACGCGAGGAAACCAGATATTAGTAGAATTGTTTTCATGGTGAGTGAGTTTGATGTCCTATATATAAAACGGTTTAGCCCATACACCGTTGCCACGCCACATGTTATGCACGCATCACTATAATTCGCTTATTTAAAAGCTTTCAATGTTAATTCATCTACATTATTTGGTCATTCATCTACAATCCCCTATTCCTATGCATGCATATTATAATTACCCAGATTCATCACCCAGCGAACAAAATCTGCCTATGACTGAACATTTCGACGAATGAAAAGCTGGGTTTTGGACCAAAACAGGTCGTTTTAGAGCGGTTTTAGTTCTTTTTTAGTCGATTTAATTCAGTTTTCGATGATTCTTAATGAATTCGGTTGGGTTGAGGTATCCTTCCGTTTGACTGCTATACCCTTTTCCGATAGGTAGCGTTAGATCATCTCTCAATTCAAGATGCAAATGAGCAGGATATCCTCCATGGTTGTTACCGATGGTTGCAATCTGCACTCCTCTTTTGACCCAATTGCCTTTAGCAACCATAATCGTATCGCAGTGTGCATACAAGGATTCTACCTTTGAACTGTCTGGTAAATAATGAACAATGCGAATTACATTTCCCCAAGCTCCTCCGAAATCTTCTGCATATACCACCTTTCCATGAGCGATGTTGTAAATTGGATCACCCAAGTCGGAATCTCCACCTCCTAGCCCATTCCAATCATCTCCGAGGTGAGTATTCCTTCCATAAGGCTGTGCATTGTAATATCCATTTGCATCGGGCTTTCCCACTGGATAATCGAAGCCATCCGCTATGAGTTGAGGTGGTTCTTCCTCTTGTTGCTTGTTAATAGAAACATCCTGATTGTTTTCAATCTCTTTGTCGTTCGAAGCTATTGTGCAGCCCACAAGCAAAACACCTAGTAATAATCGAGTAATCATGGTTGGATAATTCGGTTCTCACCTAAAGTAACATGCTAATGAATAGGGTTTTGAGATTTAAGAATTTTTAGGGAAGAGAGGATCGGGATGACTGGATTGTTAGATAGGTTGAACTTTTGGAGGGGGTGAATTATTGAATTAGTTGCCCTCCGTTTTGGCCGCTGCCTGGGCCTAACTTAATTTCAAATCCTGCGCTTGAAATTAAATGTTGATTGTGATCGATGCAGATAATGGTATCTCCCTGATCTACGATTTCTTCAAAGACCATTAACAGTTTGTTCAAATCCACGACGTGCAACCCTGTGCCCGGTTCGTCTAGTAAGAATAATCGAGGAATCTCGGATTCACTTGATAAGGCATTGACCAATTTCATTCGTTGCGATTCACCGCCGGAAAGCGTGCTCGCAGATTGACCTAATCTCACATGTCCCAATCCCAGTTTTCTCAGTAATTCAAGTGTACTCTTCAACTTACCAGCTTTCTGATTCATAAGGATTTTGAATACTTGATCCACTGTAAACTGGAGCATTTGCCCCATAGAATATTCTTGCCATAGGATGGCATCCACCTCCTGACTAAATCGACTTCCATGGCACGTATCGCAATCGCCCCAGACATCGCTCATGAAATCAAGACTGATTTTAATTTTTCCATTTCCCGAACATGTCGGACATTTTCCCTTTTTACTTAAATAGCTGAAATCGGCCTTCTTGAGTCCCGAACTTTTGGCCAACTCAGTTTTCGAATACATTGACTGAAGGGAATCTAATATTCCGAGGTAGCTAGCAGGTGTCATACTTCGACTTGCAGCTAAAGGTTGCTGATCCAGATACAATGTATGTACTTCGTTAAAGAAATCTACCCCAACAATGGACGCACAATGAACCGGTCGTTTCTTTTGAATGGACTGGTACAAAACATCGCGCATCAAACTTGTCTTCCCGCTTCCAGAAACACCTGTTATTACGGTAAAGGCTCCCAGTTGGAACGTGGCATCAATATCCTTTAAATTATTTGCCGAAGCCTTATTGATACTGAAATGCGTGTTCGAATGCTTTAGAATTCTGGAGAAGCTTGGCGCGTTGTGAATGAGTTCGTATGTTTTTGTTTCCTTTCGAAGTTTGAGTTCGTTTTGATTTCCTTGGAATACCACTTCTCCACCATTTACTCCTGCTTCCGGTCCCATTTCAATCAAATAATCCGCCATTTTAATGAAATCAGGATCGTGTTCTACCGCAACTACCGTATTTCCATGAGCGATGATTCCGCGCAACAATTTCTCCAACGATTTCACCTGCTTTTGATCCAAACCAATGGTCGGTTCGTCCAAAATATACGTCACACCGTGCAAATTGGAATCGAATTGCCCTGAAAGTAAAACACGTTGGTATTCCCCTCCGGAGAGCGTCGCCACCTTACGATCCAATGACAAATATCCCAAGCCTAAATTTTCCAGAACTTCTAACTGAGAAAGAAGGGTCGAACTCACTTTTTGAGCAATTGCTTTTGTTTTCGAATTCTCGATTTCGGGAATTTCTTTGAGTGCATCTTTCATTTCTGAAACGCTCCACTCCATCCATTCGGCGATGTTTTTTCCTAGAAAATTTGTCGCCAACAAAGGTTGTTTCAATCGGGTTCCTAGACATTCTGGGCATGCAACATCGTGCAATAAACCCTCTAACGTTTGAATGTTTTTGTTCTGTCGTTTGCGCTCGTATTCATCGTTAATGTATCCGCAAAGCCCCATCCATGTGGTATCTAATTCTTGAACGCCAGATCGGGATTTATTTTTAAAATTCCATGTCACATGCCAGACTTCTTCTCCTGTTCCATACAATGCTGTTTGTTGTATTTCTTCGGAAATCTGGTTCCACGGTTGGGACAAATCCCATTTTTTCTGATGGGCAATCCTTTTGAGCGTAGCCATGAATTGACCATCAGGATTCGCGTAATATTTCAATGCTTTGTTTTCAGAAAGTGCTCCGTCAAACAAGCTTTTATTTCGATCTACTACGATCTGATCTGGATCACAAGATTCTACGACACCCATGCCCTTACAGGTGTCGCAAGCCCCCAAATGATGGTTGAATGAAAAATGCTGTGCGCTAACGGTTGTTTGCTCATCCGATGCAATGCGAGAAAACAGCAATCGGAAATGATCATAAATGCCTGTAAGTGTTCCAACCGTAGATCGTTTATTGTTTTGTCTGTTTCGACGTCGCAATGCCACAGCGGGTGTCATCCCAGAGAATGTATCCATTTTGGCCGTGCTATTTTGTTGAACCAAACTTCTGCTGTAGGTTGAAAGGGATTCCGAAAATCGTGCATTCGCCTCCGAGAACAGCGTATCATACACAAGCGAGGACTTTCCACTGCCCGACACTCCTGTAACCACGGTGAGTTGTTGTTTCGGAATGGAGACATCAATGTTTTTGAGTCCATTGGTGTGAACGCCGAAGAGATTTATGTATTGGAAGGGCTGGTTATTAGATCGATTGGACTGATTCGACTTTTTAACTTTTGGATAGTTCGATAGTTCGTCTGCTGAGGCAGTAGCAGTGTACGCATTTGATAGATTGGATGATAAAGGAATACCTTGAAAGATAACTTCACCTCCATTTTTTCCTCCTTCCGGCCCCAATTCAATGTGCCAATCCGAAGATGTAATGATGCGTTCGTCATGCTCAACACAGACAATGGTATTTCCATTCGACTTTATTCGGGCGAACATTTTTAGTAAAGTTTGAATATCGGAATCATGGAGACCAATACTCGGTTCCACCAGAATATAAAGGTCATTACCTGAACTTTTCTTCTGCAGCTGGTTGGCAATTTTTATTCGCTGAGCTTCTCCTCCAGACAGTGTGGTTGACGATTGCCCCAATGTCAGGTATCCAAGGCCGATTTCCTGCAAAATATCGAGTCCTTTTCGAATCCGATTCACAATCTTATTGGAGGTTTCCAGAAAGAAATCCAGTGCTTGATTCACCGACATCTGATAGACTTCCGCAATGGATTTATCTTCATAACGAATGGCTAACGTTTCTGTATTAAATCGATCGCCTCCGCATGTTCCGCATTTCATCTCGATATTCCCCAAGAAGTGCATTCCAATTTGGATTTTCCCAGCACCTTGACATGTTTCACAGCGTCCTCCTTTGTTATTGAATGAGAATCCTGATTTAGTGATTTTTGCCTTTTTTGCCGCATCGAGTGACGCGAATAAATCGCGGATAGCATCAGAAATTCCTAAATACGTTGCAGGATTGCTTCGTGGAGTTCTACCAATAGGCGATTGATCTACGAAGATTAAGTTTTCATGGAATTCGTTTTTCAGTAACTCAATCAACGAGCTGGTTCCTGAACCTGATTTCCCACTGATGACATTCAGTCTGCCTAACTGGAAATGTACGTCTATATTTTTGAGGTTGCCGGCCGTGCAGTTGTAAAGGGAAATGGTTTTGGAGACATCGACTTTGTGACTTCTTGACTTCTCGACTTTGGGATTTTTCGATTGATTGAGCGCGTTGAGAGTCGGACTGTTGGGTATTTCGCTTTCAAGAAATTCGTTCAGCGGTCCGTTGAAGAGCAATTCCCCTCCTTTCGCCCCAGCATTCGGCCCGAGATCAATAATCCAATCGGCATTGCGAATGGTTTCCAAATCGTGCTCCACCACCATCACTGTATTCCCTTTTTTGACGAGCCCATTCAAATGAGCAATCATCTTGCGATTTTCGTCAGGATGCAAACCAATACTGGGTTCATCCAAGACATACAGCACATCGCTCAAAGGAGCTGTTAGTTGGTTGATGACCCGAATTCGCTGTGCTTCACTTGCTGCCAAATTGCTGGCCGACGTATCCATGGTTAAATACCCCAATCCAAGATCAATGAGGAGGTCTAGTTTTTCCTTCAATTTCGAAATAATGGAGCGTGCATTTTCAGGCCAAACGGAATTATTGATCCAGTCAGACAATTCAATGAATTCAAGTTCGGTAGCGTCGGTAATATTCCTTTCGTTCACCTGAACGTTCAGTGCTTCAGGCTTTAATCGTTTTCCCCTGCACGCGCTGCACGTCACAGAAGAAACGTATTTAAGAATGTTAGCGTTCCGGTCTCTTCTTAGGATATCCGACATAATCGGCATCATGCCTTTGTAAAATCCTTCCTCTCTTGGTTTGGCCTTTATTCCCGTCCATTTTAATCTCGATTCAATGCTATGTTTCCCAAATGGAACTTTGATTTTTTCGCTTCCGTATAGGATTACCTTTCTTTGATTCTCGCTCAAATCGTCCCATGGAATATCGACATTGAATCCTTCCGCTTCACATACTTGATTCAGAACATCAATTGTCACCTGAGAATACATGATATATCCTGTTGGTAAGGTTGGTGCCAGCGCTCCTTCACGAATCGTTTTGTTTGAATCTACCACCAGTTTATCGATGTCAATCTTTTCCTCTTTACCAATACCTCGGCATTGTGGACATTGTCCAATCTCGGAATTGAACGAAAACAAAGATCGTGTCAACTCAAGATCTTGATTCGTTTCTCCGAATCGTGCATAAAGCAATCGAAGTAGATCGTATAAGTCGGACATTGTTCCAACTGTTGAACGGGCATTTGATGCCGTAGTTTTCTGCCCAATTGCAATTACGGGAGATAAACCATCGATAATGTCGACGTCGGGTTTGTTCAATTTTCCGATAAATTGGCGTGCAAACCCAGGCATTGTTTCAAAATAGCGCCGCTGTCCTTCTCGAGCGATTACATCAAACGCCAAACTTGACTTTCCAGAGCCTGAGACCCCAGTCACCACAATGAATCGATGGTGTGGAATTTCCAGAGAAATCCCCTTCAGATTGTTCGTTCGTGCGTTTTTGATGACAATTTCGTGCATTAGGGAGCGTTCTTTTAGTTCGGCTTTCGCATCATAAACCACAGTGCCTTTCCGCCTCCGGAATCCTTCCAAGTGTGATACACTTCAAACCCATAGCGTTCATAAACGGATCTGTTTCTTTCGACGGAAGTTTCCAATAAGATGGGCAGTTGCTTTTGTTTAGACAACTCGAAAAGATGTTCCTTTAGTTCAAATACTGCCTGACCGCCATCTTTCTCAACTCCCAAAAACCAGAAATACAAATGCTTGCCTTCGAAGCGGTGTTTCTTAATGTAGGACTCCCTTTTGAGCGTTTGGATCACTTTTTTTGGAGGAATGGAAATTGCAAAGGGAAACTCGGCCCAAAATTCGGCAAAGTTGGTTCCTTTGGCTTCTGACTCAAAACACAAGGCTGCTCCTTTACGATTTGAAGATAAGTACGCGCCATTGCGATTGAATGCTTTGATAAAGGCATAATTCCCTAATCGACCGATTTTCTTACGGCGATTTCCGCCAGAGCCAATTACAATATTTACGCTCGGATTTTGGTCAAACGTATTGGTGATAATTTGAACGGCTTCTTTTTTGTCTTCGGGAGTTGCGAGCGTCATGTTCCAAAGTTAGAAGAAAAAGCGCTAGCTTTTGAAGACGAAGGCTGAGTCAGGCAGACGAGAAAGCCAACGGATGATACTGAATAAGGAATTACGCACATCTCGGCTCCGCTAGATGTACTTTTTGAATATGGAAACTCGAAATCAGAGCACGTCTAGTGAAGTCGAGATGTCCGTATAGATTAGAGTTCTGGATTATGGCATCTTGAATCGTTCGTGGTACTCCACTCTTCGGTCCATTAAGTTTCGTAAGAATTTTTTGTTCAAATGCCACATTTCATCTTTGTGAAATTTGAGAAACTCACCATCGGCGTGGAAACTAAAAATCGCTGTATCGTAAATGGTCATTTTTCGAAATGGAATCACCCAGGAGTATCGTGTATTCTTCACGTTAAAGTGTAAAATTGCTCCAACGGGTCGTAATTCGATATTGCAGTACACCAATCCTGTTGCCTTGTCCATGATTTTTTCAAACCCAATGCTGTACGTATCAATCAACATGCGGTGGCTTCCGATGGGTTCACCAGACAATCGTTTGCGAAGGCCAAATGCCTTACCGACCAATTTGTCTACCTCGCGTTTGGTGTCGCCATCCATGTATGTGCTATCTAAAATCATATAAGTCGATTTTGAGGGAATGGCGTAAGCGCTTCTTAAAGGTACGAATTTTGCAGCACTGCTAGCAAGAAGGCACCGGACCGTTCGCGGTATGAACTTTCTGAATTATAAATTGTATCCAAAACTACTATGAAAAACATTGTTCTTTTATTCAGTCTTGTCTGCTCACTTAACTCATGGGCTATTGAATCCATTAATGCCGTAATTGGTGATACCAGTTACCTCGTAAAATATGGTGCACTTCCGACAGCAGATACCGATAATAGCATCCGCATCATAACCCATTTGGAATATGTAGAACAAAAACTACGTGAAGTTCCGCAGAACGATTTGAGCGATGCAGCATGGCAGAACCGAATTAAAGTATTGGATTTATTACACTCCTATATAGCAGTGGCGTCTTTTCCAACTTTACCAGAACCATTCGATTCCAGACAGCCGTGCTTTATTGATGATCAAGGAGTTCTCTGCGCCGTGGCCTACCTTGTTCACGAAACGACTTCCCGCAGTTCGGCCGTTTATGCAATAAACAAACGACATCGTTTTGATTACGTATTGGACATGAACGACGCTTATGTTGATTATTGGTCAGCAACATACGGATTGACTTTAACAGAACTCGCAATGATACAACCGACCTATAGCTACGAGCGACGTCCTGTAGACCCTCCTCAACCACCTAGGATCGAACTTCCACGAGAACAAGCTTTGGAAATAAATCTGGTCCAATTACGCAAGGCATATAACCAACTCTCCCAAGAAATGAAGGAAACCAAAAGATTGGTTCAAGCGCAATCAGATACCATTTCGTTTCAAGAGCAAACCATCGTTGATCAAGAAGAAGAGATCGCATCAGCGATAGATAAAAACCAGGCGCTTCAAACACAGATGAAAGAGGAACGTGAATCGCTTAACGGTGAAATAAAAAAGAAAAAACGCTGGAACATTGCACTGGCTGGTGTTGCAACCACCTTAACTTCCATAACTGTTTTTCAATGGATCAAAATTCGCAATGCTGAGTAAACCTAATTTAGTACTCGCCGCTCATCATTGAAGTACTTCCTGCTCCTTGCAACAGGTCCAATGCAACCGAATAAGGATATTCGAGTTCAGACATTCCATCTGACCCCGATTCCTTTTTGACTTTGAATTGCCAAAATTCTCCATTGCGCATGAAACTCAAGGCTTGTTCTTCTTCTTTGTCTGAAAACGGATACTCTAGGGGAAGAACTTCAGGAACATCAAACTCAGCTGAATTGAATAACACCTCATTGCCAAAGAAGTAGAAAGTCCAAAACGGTTCCGTGAAAACGGCATAGAAATCAAATTTCTTTTCACCCGAATTGAATGCTGAAAGCAACTGTAATTTCTCCAGATCAGTTGGCTCTTCTCCGGCATACCATTGCATTTGCTCCACAGGTTTCACCGTATCAATAGGTTCCTGATTTGGATCTTCATTCACTTCGGAGTTCTCCACAGACCCATCGGAATCTTTAGCATTTTCTGAGCCACAGGACGCCATTCCGAATCCAAGGCCGATAATAAACAATAAGAAAATTCCTTTACGCATTAGTTACTTCCAAAAAACGGAGCGTCAAGATCCGCAGAATCGAATTTGAATGTGTCTTCGTTTTCTGCTTTATCCAGTTTATCGCTAACGGTGAGACTCCAAAGTACTAATTCCATACAAAATGTCTTGTCTTCCTCGCTCATGTTTTCGCAATATTCATCTACCAAAGTCACCAATGGTTTTACGTTTTTCAGGTTCAACATGAACTCGGTATCATCATCTGTATAGTTTAACTCCAATAAATTCGAATTGAACCATTCGATGATATCAGTATAAGTCGTCTTTACCCCTTCCTTTTCCAATCGAGGAATTCTTGGGAAAATGCGTTCGAACTCCGAAATAATTGCATTATCGATTAGCATTCTAGCAACCTCATCAGCGCCTTCTTGCTCGCCTTCGTACACCAATTCAATCTTACCCGTGATGGATGGAACGATGGATGGGAAATCGATCAATCGCACGCTTGTTCTCTCCGATCCAGTTTCGATCAATCTCAATTTCGCGGCTGCTACAAGATTTTCCATTGCGCTGATAGTCATTCTGGCACTCACTCCACTTTTCGCATCAACGTATTCACTGCTTCGCGCTTCAAACGCCACTTGCTCTAGTAAATCTTTGGCTTTGTCTGGAATGGCAATTGTCGAACGATCTTCTTCTGGAATGCGTGCTTCCTGTTCGGTAATCGCTTTTGCCAATTCAATGGACTTCGGATAATGGGTGAAAATTTGTGAACCGATACGATCTTTCAGTGGTGTAACAATGCTTCCACGATTCGTATAATCTTCTGGATTAGCTGTAAAAACGAACTGAATGTCCAAAGGCATGCGCAATTGGAAGCCTCGGATTTGTACGTCGCCTTCTTGCAGGATGTTAAACAAAGACACTTGGATTCGTGCTTGTAAATCCGGTAATTCGTTCAATACAAAGATGGAGCGATTGGCACGTGGAATCATTCCGTAATGCAAAACGCGCTCATCCGAATACGGCAATTTTAAGGTTGCTGCTTTGATTGGGTCAATATCACCGATTAAGTCGGAAACGTTCACATCTGGCGTAGCTAATTTCTCAAAGAAGCGCTCAGATCGGTGGACCCAAGAAATTGGTGTATCATCTCCCTTTTCTGCCAAGAGATCTCGAGAATGTTTTGAAATTGGATGGAATGGACTGTCATTGATTTCCGAACCCTTCACGATGGGCATGTATTCGTCTAACAAATCCACCATGCTTCGTGCGATGCGGGTTTTTGCTTGTCCGCGCAACCCCAATAGGTTGATGTGATGTCCAGCAAGAATGGCTTTTTTCAATTGAGGAACAACCGTGTCTTCGTACCCCCATAAACCTTCGAAAACTGGTTTTTTATCTTTGATTCGAGCAATCAAATTTGCCTGAATTTCTTCGTTAATTGATTTATCAGTGTATCCGGAATCCTTCAACTCTTTAAATGTGATCTCTTTCATCTTCTCTATTCCTTAGATTCGTTTAATTCTATTTTTCTCGTAGTCTTCAAAAATCATTTCGCCCAATCCTGAGAGTCCAGTAAGGAATGCCTTTCCGCGATTCTGTGCGGTGAACATTTCTACAAACTGGCGTAAGTAAGGGTCTTGTGCAATCATGAATGTGGTGATGGGAATCTTCAATTTTCTGCATTGTGCTGCTTTATTCAGACACTTTTTCACGATCTCTTCATCCAATCCCATACTGTTCTTGTAGAACTCTCCGTTGGGCAATTGAATGCAGCTGGGTTTCCCATCCGTAATCATGAAAATTTGCTTGTTGGTGTTTCGCTTGCGGCGTAAAATGTCCATGGCTAATTCCAATCCAGCAACAGTATTTGTGTGGTACGGTCCTACTTTCAGATACGGTAAATCTTTGATTTTAATTGGCCATGCTTCATTCCCAAACACAATAATATCGATGGTGTCTTTTGGGTATTTGCGTTTGATCAATTCGACCAACGCCATCGCCACTTTCTTCGCTGGCGTAATTCGATCTTCTCCGTACAAAATCATCGAGTGGCTGATATCAATCATTAGCACCGTGCTCATCTGAGCTTTGTGTTTGGTTTCCTCGACCACCAAATCGTTCTCGGTGAGGCGTAAATCGGAAATTCCGTGATTGATTTGAGCGTTTTTAAGGCTTTCTGTCATGTTCACCAGTGCCAAATCATCGCCATAATTGTAGGATCGCATTTCGCCGTCGCGCTCGTCACCCACTCCAACTTTTGAAGTACGGTGGTTTCCCATTCCGCTTTTCTTCAGCTTACCGAAAATTTGATCGAGTGCATGTTCGCGAAGTGCAGCCTCCAATTTAGGTGTCAAAACATTGCGTCCTTCTCCGCTTTCGCCTTGATCGCCATCTTCCGGATCGATTTCCTCACGAATAAATCCGCGTTTTTTCAAGTCCTCAACAAAATCTTCGAACGTATATTCGTCGGTGAAAATGTCGTATTCATTATCGAGTGTATTCAGCCAATCGAAGGCTTCGTCTAAATCTCCGGAAGTATGTGTGAGCAATTCTTTGAAGACTTCAAACACGCGATCGAAATGGTCTTTTTCCTCCGGCACGTGCTTGCTGAATGTGAATCCTTTGTCACCGCCAAAGGCAGCAGCGAAGCTAATATCAAAATCTATTCCCTTCATCCCTTTCTGCGTATCTGTTGATACGTACTATTAAAGGTAGGGAATAATTGAATACCATGGTAAGTTTAAGAGAATTTGGGAATTACATTTTATTTATTGGGGTTGTGCTTTTATAATATCTACACGAACCTCTGTCGCATTTGACATATTTGTTTCACGATATTCTACTTGCAAAGATTTTCCCGGAGGGAAAAATTCGTCCCATACTCGATCTCGATCTCCCAAATGCCTTCCAGTTTTTGAGTAAAAGCTAAATCTAATCACAGGTTCTTTGTACGTTGCTACCGTAGCATTGTTTTTTATGGACCCATTCATCACAAAGGTTCCCCACATATTCTTACGGTATGAGAATTTGATTTCAATAAAATCAAGTGGACTACTTTTCTCTTGTTCCTCAAGGGTCATTTTAGTCTCTTCGTAATCTTCAGAATTAAAACCGGTACCGTCTCCTTTGTTTACGCACCCCAAAGAAAGGGTAAGGGAGACAACTATTCCTATAAAATACTTAATACTCATCACTTCAAAATTTTCTTTTTCTCTACCTCAAACTCTTCTTGAGTCAGGGCCCCACTTTCTCTCAATTTGTTCAACTTCTCCAACTCGTCATACTTTGATGAACTTTGAGACTGATTTTCATTTTGGACATTGTTTCGAATGTCGTTACGGTTTTCATTTCGGACTTCAATAACTGTTTGTGTGGTGCTTTTCTTCCTAGAGGAACCTGAAACGGCTCTTATGATTAGAATGATTATCGCAGCGATTATAAGTAATGCTATTAGTTGCCAGGGGCCGAACACGCCAAGTGTCATAGAATAATGGTTTGATTAAAAGTGCAATTTACAAGACAGAAATCATGCTGTCAATAGGTATAAGTACCTATATCTACGTTTAAGCACAAAAAAACAGCGCCGATATGACGCTGTTTCCACTAGAAAAATAATTCTACTTTTTGAAAAATCTACTTTCGTTTCCAAATGAATGGCGGAAGCCAAACTTTGGCAGTATGAACTGACCCGTAGCATCTTCAAAGTCTTGTCCTCCTAGGGCAAATTCGAGCCAATAGTTTTCCATTATCTTAAATTCTGCACCGATTGTGTATCGAACGCCATTCACATTTAATTCAGTTAATGGGTTTTGCATGTTGACATATCCCACCTCAAATGAAAATCGCTTGTCTGAATTTCCAATTAGTAATCTTCCACCAGCAAATATGGTGTTGTTCAATGAAGAATCTTGAACGAAGTATTTTGAAAGTTTTACCTGTGTTATCAATTGCGAATTATCTCTGAGATATCTGTACAACTTCGGTGCTTTTTTAAATTCTTTACCGCCAACAAGAGGCAAGGCAATGGTAAATGCACCCCCATAATAAAGGCCGTTCAAATTTCTAATACTTGCATCGGGTGAGTTAAACGAAGTACCACCTGATGCTTGTATTGCCAACTTGTTCCAGTTTTTCTTTTTAAACTCTGCTTTTCTTTTCAATATTTCATAAGAAAAGGCACTGGAAAACGAAGGTGTTTTTATTTCCTCGAAGAAAATATCAGCAAATTCATTAGCGAAATTGGTCAGGGTGTCAAGTTTATCGTTGTAAAAATCCGACAAGCCCATTTCCATAAGTGAATCTTTCACCATTTCCAGAACATTGTTAGCAACAGTAATATGGCTGTATACAAGATCTGTAGTATCGTAGAATTCTCTTAATTTTCGAATTCGATTCGAATTAACTGAATACACGTCTGCCAATTTTATAATTCTTTGGTTGAGGGTTGAGTTCGTCGCAACAAAAAGTCCAACTTCACCGGTATACGAACGAATTTTAGTCTTTAGTGGCTCTCCATAATTGTTCCTTCGGTCAACTTCTTCGTAGAAAAATGACTCTAAGCTATCGACCCATTGTGGATCGTTTAATGGGTTGGTTTTATCAATTGGTGAAAACTTAAGTCCAAAGGCCATTCTTACGTTGGAACTATCACTAGTTGTAGCTCCGGAAATTAAAATATTCTTGAACTCAAACTTGGTGGTGTTTCCATCCTTTGCCTCCCAGTTACCCGAATTTTTATTGAAGGTTTTAAACGGCGCCCACTCTACGGCAAGGCCTGGCCTTAAACCACCAGTTTCACTAACAAAGTTCGCTAATCCCATAGCAAACTCCTTAACATTTCCTGGCTTAGAAATATCATTTGGCTTGATATCCAATATGCTGAACGCCGTGATATCGGGAACGGTAAAATCGATGTAAAAATCCTTAGCTTCTAACGAATCCAATTTTGTGGAATCCGTTTGGGCAATAGCAAGGGCCCCGCTTAACAAAAGCGATAGTAGTATAAAAAATTTCATGATACCGGAGAGTTTAATAATAGAATAGACTGTCTTGGATCTTAAGTCCATCATTGGCCTTAACTTTCACTTTCCCATTGCTGCCAGCTTCTTCAGGAATCCATTCGTGGCATTCTTTTCCATTTTCATACCAATTGACTTTCACTAAAACATCTCTGTCCTCGTTATATTTATTCGCCAAGTGAATAGTAATAATATCGGAATCTTGAAGCAAGTTTTTGGTCAACCCAAGCGGATGCGATTTAGTGTTATTCGTTTTGGCAGAGTTCTTAATATTTGTATCGCCAGAATAATCATAAGACCATAAATCGATTCCTTCGATGGTCACTTTCATGGTAACATCAGCTTCGGGCTGAGTTAAATTTATCATTTGCATAATTACAGTGTTGTGGTTTGCATTTGTTTCGATCGCAATATACCCATCTTTTACAAACGCACCTTGAGACAAAACCCTCAATCACAGTAAGGATAAATCCTATGTCACTCTGATTTTACCACTGGTAACAGTATGCGACTCGAACCGTAAACAGTGTGCTCCGCCTTTTCGAAATCTTCCTTCTCGGCCTCATAAATATTCTCCACGTAGTTCTGAGGATTCAGGTCGAATAAAGGAAACATAGAGCTCTGCACCTGAATCATAATTCGATGTCCTTTTTGGAAGGTGTGACGGACTTCTATTAATGGTACATCCACTTCGTCTTTCACATTGGATTCGAAAGGAACTGGGGCAGAAAAATCATCTCGGAAACGACTGCGGATATATCCAACCCGAACCAATTTTTGGTATCCATTCATCTTCACTCCTGGAACGTCGGTAGAATCCGGTTGGCGGTCCATGGGAAGTACATCAATAATCTTTACATATACATCAGCATCCTGATGATCTGTCGCAAAATCAATCAGCGCTTTAATCTCCCCGGAAACATCAACATCTTCTTTCAATACCTCTGAAGTATAGGTCAGAACATCAGGCCGTTTGGATGCAAAGCGCTGGTCTCCATTCATATATTTCTTTGGAGCCATACGGTAAAAATTATCATCTGAAATGAACGGCACCGGATGGTAAGGATCGGAGATAAAGCTCACTCCTTCATCAGTAGATTCATTCGATAAACTTCCTTCCGGGTTAAGAAAAAACTCCACGGTATCTTTTGGCATCGCGAATGGATCTTCATTGTACTCTTCCCATGTATGCGTTCCCATGTTGAATACCTTTGCGGTGAAGTCCAAATCCGCTCCTCGTTCCTTGAGGTGGTATTCGAAATAGCGAAATTCGACCTCACTCTGATACTTTTCACACAAGCTATCTCCGTAAAAAATATCTGCCAATCGGTAACTCCCCTCTCTTCTTTTCGGATGTCCGTGCGACCATGGCCCCAAGACTAATTTCGCCAATCCGGGCTCGGCATTTTCCTCCATTTCGCGGAAGGACTTCACGATTCCAAAAAGATTTTGTTCGTCTGTCCATCCTCCCACAACCAAGGTTGGACATTGCACGCGATCCAAGTACTGCAACCAATTACGTTCTTGACGATAAGCGTCGTAATTCGGGTGTTCTGTAATATTCTTCCAGAAAAAATTATCGGGGTGAATAACATCGTCGAATTCGGTTAACGCCATTCTCTCGAGGAAGAAATCGTAGTAATCGACAGTAGTCCCTGCTTTTTGATCGATGACATAAGGTTTTGGTCGTTCGCTGTACCATGACTCTGTTGTGGGTCCCTCTTTCTGAATTCCAAACGCATCCAGCACAGGCAAGTAATTCAAACCGAGTAATCCGTATCTATTGAAATCCTCAAAGTAGAAATTGGTTACGGGCGCCATTCCTAAAACTGCTTTTAAATTTGGATGACCAGTTACCGCAGAGACTAATGACGTATGACCGAGATAAGAGTTTCCATATTGTCCAATATTCCCATTGAAATTCTTGAGGTTTTTCTTTAGCCAATCAAAGGTGTCATAGCTGTCAGTTACTTCATCTGTGCGTTTTTTATCGCTCCAGGAATAGGGCGGTTTGGTGTTCTCAAATTCTCCTTCACTCATCCATCTTCCCCGCATGTCCTGATTCACAAAGATGTACCCAGAAGCCACCAATTCAGTATTGTGCATTAGCTTTTGAGGCATTGTATCTGCACCATAAGGCTTGACGCTGTAGGGAGTTCGTTTGATCAAAACGGGGTATTTCTGACTTTTATCCTTGGGCGTGTAAACGGAAGTGAAGAGTTTCGCTCCATCGCGCATTTCGATGTAAACTTCTTCTTTTTCGTAGTCGTCAATGGTGAAGTTTTGCGCAAAGGTGAGGATTGCAAATAATTGGAGAAATAGGAGAATTCCAAGTTTCATTCGAACAGTTTTGTGCTAAAATAGGAAAACTGAGTGGAGAATTGAGGCCAAATAACTATATAACTAAATGGTTATAAAGGAATATGGTTATTTCTAGTAATTGCCAACAATATTTCGTATTTTAAGTCTTCCTCACGCCTCCACATTTCATTACATTTAACCCATGAAACTCCTCCATCCGGAAAGCGGTGTAGCATTGCGCAAAATTCAGGTCGAAGATCGAGAACGATTGGTAGTTCTTGCGAACAATCCAAAGGTTGCAAATAACCTGCGTGATGACTTCCCACATCCGTACACCATTGAGGATGCCGATCAATTCATAATGCACGCCCAAGCTGCTAGCCCCACGCTTAGATTCTGCATAGAAAAAGATGGATTGTACGTTGGAAATATCGGGATTCACCCTCAAGAGGACATTTATCTACGAAATGCTGAGATAGGCTACTTCATTGGCGAAGGACATTGGGGTCAAGGCATTGCTTCTCAGGCAGCAAAAATGATTGTTGACTATGGATTTCAACAATTGGACTATCACCGAATTTTTGCAGGTGTTTTCTCTTACAATATAGCTTCCAAAAAAGTTCTAGAGAATGCAGGATTCGAATATGAAGGTGCTTCCATCGAAGCGGTATACAAAAATGGAGAATTCTTCGACGAACTTCGCTTTGCAATCATCAATCCGAATCATTAACCCTTTTTATTTATTAAATGTGCTCTTTGAATCATTTAAGCATCAGAGTTTGCATAACTTGCGGAATCAAAACTGAATCAACTTATGCCACTCAACCATACTTCTAATCGCTGCATTCAAACCGCCGCAGCTTGTTTCTTTCTACTCTTTTTATCGTCAACTGCCTTGGGGCAACGGGTTAAAAATGAAACCATCGAATACAATTACTTGCAACTTCCTTCTGAACCTTTGGATGCAACAGTGAAAAATTACCAATCGAAGGTTACACAAAACTACCTCGCAGACAACGCTGAAAAACAGGCCAAATACGATGAAGAAATGGCAACTGCTCAAGCGAACTTTGAACAAGAAGAGGCCGAATATCCAGCTTTGGTCGCAGCCGCAGAACAGAAGTACGAAGAAGAGATGAAAGCATGGAAAGAAAAGTCCATCGCCGACAAAGTGATTGAGAAAAAAATCCTGGAAGAGGACAATCGACCGGTGATGCAGTCACCTCCAGTACCGTTTCTTCAACACGTTCAGGAACCCAAATTACAACGAGAATACGATGCTGAAGCGCTTGCCTCTACGTATCTTGTTTTGGACGGATTCAATGACGCAGCAGACAACACAGTAACTATTGAAGTGGTGATGTACGGCTTCGAATCCACAAATCCGAGAGTAGTTTCGGAAGTGAAGAACATTTTGAAAGACGGACAAACGCGTAAAGTAACATACTACCATATTGAATATACCTACCGTCACACAATGACCGTAACAGTTAATAATCCCGATGGTTCGGGACGCTTCAAATTGGCTCCTTCGGAATTGAACAACTATACGAAGTACGAAACCAAAGCTTCTACTACGCGTCCCGCACTGAACCACGATGCACTAATCACGATGCACGAAGAAGAGATCATTCAAAACAACCTAGAGTTCATTCGAAACCTGATCAACGACAAAATGGGATTCAAAAATCAGCCACGTTCGGTTGAATTGTATTTCATTAATGACAAAAAAGGAGAGTACGCAGACATTACTGAAGGATACAATTTGATGACTTCTGGTTTGAACGCAGTTTTTGAAGAACCAGAAAACGCGAAAGACCTTGCAGAAGGACTTGTAATCGATTGGGATCTTTCGGGAATTCCGTGGGAAACAACCATGCCGTTGCCAAGAACTCAGTAAATGGTAATATTCGCGCAAACTCCTCTAATTTCACATCCCATCAACAAAGTGTTCAATAACAGGCAATTCATTTTCATAATTCACCGCAATCGTCGATCTTTGTAACCCAACGTTACTATGAAAACAACTCGACTTACCATTCTATTGGTGTTCCTCGGGACAATGCTACCGTATTGTTCTGACGCTCAGAACCATTCTATTTCAAGAAAATGGAATAATATTATCCTCGAAGCGATTCGAAATGACTTCGCTAGACCAACGGTTCACGCCAGAAATCTGTACCACCATTCCATCATCTCTTACGATGCTTGGGCGGCTTACGATCCGTCAAGAAATCGGGTCTTCCTTGGACAAACACACTACGGCTATACGTGTCCTTTCGATACGTTAATTATTCCCGGAAATGTCGAGCAAGCCAGAATAGAAACCATTTCATACGCTTCTTACCGATTTTTGGAAAACCGATACAACGGATCCCCGGATTTTGCAGCTACCATGTCCTTGGCAAATTTACTCATGAGCGATCTAGGACTGGATCCCACCTATACTTCCACAGATTACATAAACGAAGGTCCATCAGCCTTAGGAAATTACTTGGCGCAACAAATTCAATTGTATGGCTTAACAGACGGCTCGAACGAAGCGGGCGGATTCGAAAATCAATACTACGCACAATTGAATCCACCTTTGGAGATGTCCACGGCCGGAAACCCCGACATTCAAGACCCAAATCATTGGCAACCGCTTTCCTTGGATATTCTTATCGATCAATCAGGAAACTTAATAACCGAAACACAACCGCACCTTTCTCCGGAATGGGGCGAAGTAAATCCATTCGCGATGGACACCGCGTCTGCCGTGGAAATTAGTCGAGATGGAATGACTTTCAATGTGTACTTCGATACTATGCAACCTGCATATTTGACTTTGGGAGACTCTTCCGACTGGGATTCGTTTTACAAATGGAATCACACCTTAGTAAGCGTTTGGCAATCACATTTGGATCCGAACGATGGAGTGATGTGGGATATCTCTCCGGCATCCATCGGTAACAACCTTTGGTATCCGGCACCCAATGATTCAATGGCCTATGCTTCCTTTTACGATTTGGTGAACGGTGGAGATCCTGGAGTTGGACATGCGATCAATCCCGAAACAGGAATGCCATATACACCGCAAATGGTGCCACGTGCTGATTACGCCCGTGTTTTAGCAGAATTCTGGGCCGATGGAATTGATTCGGAAACGCCTCCAGGACATTGGTATGAAATCTATCATTATGTGACAGATCAACCTTCATTCGTGCGTCAATGGAAAGGCATTGGGCCGATTTTGGACCCCTTAGAATTCGATGTGAAAGCGCACCTTGCACTTGGTGGAACGCTTCACGATGCCGCAATTGCTGCGTGGAGTTTGAAAGGATATTACGATTATTTGCGTCCGGTTTCCGCGATACGTTACATGGCCGATCAAGGGCAAAGCTCTGATACGAACGAATTGAATTACGATCCAAACGGGATTCCATTGATGCCGGGCTACGTTGAAGTAGTTCAGCTCGGAGATACGTTAGCCGGACAGTGGAACGAACACGTCGGGAAAATCAAATTATTTACCTGGAAAGGACATGCATACATTAACGATCCGCAAGTAGATATTGCCGGAGTTGGATGGATTTTGGCCGAAGAATGGTGGCCGTATCAACGTCCTACCTTCGTAACACCGCCTTTTGCAGGATTTGTCTCTGGACACTCAACCTTCTCTCGTGCCGCTGCACATACAATGGAGTTCATGACTGGATCAGCGTTCTTCCCTGGAGGAATGGGAGAATTTATTGCTCCAATGAACGAATTCTTGCAATTTGAGGAAGGACCAAGCGATACAATTCGTTTGCAATGGGCCACGTACATGGATGCTTCTGATCAATGCAGTTTGTCTCGAATTTGGGGAGGAATTCACCCACCAATCGATGACATTCCAGGACGAATGATGGGGGATGTGATTGGACCACAGGCCTCGCTCATGGCAGATTCTATCTTCGCAATAAATGAAGCGGCATTAACATTTGCAACAACTACAGACAGCCTTATTACGCAGGTTGACATGGGAAATAGTTTTGATCTCAACTTCGGATTTAGCGTACCGATGGATACTTCCGTAATTCCGAATCTTATACTTATCACTCCAACATTAGCTACGGCCATTGCACAGCAAGGATATTATTGGATCGATTCTATGGAATTGGTCATTGTGATGGATGCCTTGACAAGTTCGATTGAAATTTGGGATGCCGATTTGAAACTGAACAACCTGTTAACAGGAACAGCGGTCAACTTGCCTGATTATACCTTTAAAAACCTGTTCTTGGTAGATACGAAAAGTCCTTTGGTAAGCAGTTATCAAAGTAACTTAACCGTGTTGAACGATGCCAGTACGGCACAAGCGCTGTCTATAAGTTTGATCCTTGATGAACCCTGTGATACATCGATCGCGCTGTCAATTGAGTTCAGCGGAACAAATTATCTCAACCCAACTTTGGTATTGCAGGGTGGAAATTCCTCTTGGCAAGACGATACAACATATGTTGCACTATTTGATATTATTGATTTCGACGAAACAGTGAACAATATTACCATGAGTGTTTGGACAGGAACAGATGCTCAAGGAAATCTCATGGATTCTGTTGGATTGGCAGCACCATTTGAAATTGACACGGAAAACCCAACCATTATTTCGGTAATTTCTACCGAAACCTTGATTAGTCAGGCAGATTTGGCAAGCCCGCAGTTTACGGTAGACGTAACATTTAGCGAAGTAATGGATACATCTTTGACTCCTGTTTTAACCTTCATGGATCAAGGAACTCCTTACACTTCCCTTTCGCAGAATATGACACAAACAATATGGTTGGATGAATTTACGGTTCAATCTGAGTTTTTCATTTTTACAAACACCAACGACCTCATCTCTTTGGATTTACAGGTATCGAACGTAACGGATGACAAAACTAACCTGCTGGTAGACTCGCTTGCCACTGTAGTTCTTTGGAGCGATATGAAATCTCCAGAAGTAGTAAGTCGTGTCGCAAACAAACCGATCATTAGTGATAGTGTGGTTGGCCCAATGGAATATTACGTGGACCTCTCTTTCAGTGAAGCCATGGACACAACGGTTGTTCCTTTTGTTTCTTTAAATGCGGCGGTTTCCATTAACAGTGATGTTCAATACAATGTCCCTGAAAGTGCTTATTTGGATTCGTTTACCTACCGTGCCTATTTCCAAGTAGTAGATCTTGGAACGGAAGTAGACCCGGTGCACATTACTGTTGATTTCGGAGAAGATTTTGCAGGAAACAGTCAGCTCTTAGATGATTTCCAAAACTTCACAACGCTTGATACCAAGAACCCATCCGTTATTAGTTTAACGGCAAACGATTACATTTTGGATGCGTGGGGGCAAAATTTCGATGTTCTCGCCATTTATGATGAACCAATGCGAACGGATATCTATCCGCAAATGACATTCTCACCTTTAGTTCCAGTTCCATTACCGAAAGAAGATTCCGCATGGCTGAACGGCACAACGCACGAACTGTATTACGAATTGCTGGGGGTTCCGAGTCAAACAACCATCTTTGACATATCGCTTACAGAAGGCGTTGATCTTGCAGGAAACCTTCAGAATCCAATAGCTGCAACTTCTTTCTTCCAACTGGATCCGCTTCTCGGAATTGAACACTTGGAAAATGGACAAGCCATCATTTACCCAACGGTAATTGGAAACGGAGAAAACCTTACGATTTTGAACTTGCCAGAAGAAAACAACGAATATCGATTCAACATCGTAAATACACTAGGACAAAAGGTGGATGAAATCTCCTTCCATAGAAATGGAAGCAAATGGGTTTCCACACCAATAAATGTTGCCACAGGAATGTACTATTTGAACTCTGAACAACTCCAATTCAAAATCATGGTTAAATGAGGTTGATCATTGCACTCTCTGTATTGATCTCGTTTACTTCAATGGGTCAAACCTTCACGGATATCGCTGCGGCTCAAAACGTGACTTCAGTTCAGTATGCTCCACAGCATTACGCCAACGGAATGTCGTTCTATGATTTTGACGAAGATGGATGGGATGATCTTACCTACCCGATGAATAATGACTCCATCGCTTTCTACAGAAATGTGAACGGAAATTTTGTTCAAATACCGTCTATGGTGTACGCTCCGGGAGCCTTACGTCAGATGTGCTGGGTTGATTACGACGATGACGGAGATTTGGACTTTTGCGTAACCTTTGATGATATCGGAATTCGCTTGTACCAAAACGATGGTGCTTTCAACATGACTGAAGTTACCGACGCCGCTAATTTAGCTATCACTCCATTTACAGGATATGGTTTTTCTTTTGCTGATCCCGATGCAGATGGAGATTTGGACCTATACGTCGCGATCTATGAATCTTCCGCCAGTACTACTTCTCCCATTCCCAATTTGTTTTACGAAAACCTTGGAAATGGGACCTTTCAGGAAGTTTCAGCAGCTTGGGGAATTGATGACGGATTGAATACTTCATTCCAACCTGTTTGGTTTGATTTTGACAATGATTTGGATCTGGATTTACACTTGATCAATGACCGACCGGCGCACGTAGATGCCTTTTACGTGAATGACGGATCTACGGTACTTACGAATCAGGCGAGCACCATGGGAATTTTAAATCAATGGATGAGCCCTATGAGCCTGAGTGTAGCGGATTATGATAACGATGGATATCAGGATATTTTCAAAACGGACATTGCTACCGGATTGCCCTTCAATGGCATCTACGATTATTACAAACTCTTCCGAAATCAAAATGGAAGCTTCTTTCAGGATGTGGCTGGACCTTTAGGCCTCGAAACCATCAACTTTGGATGGGGATCTGTTTGGGTGGATTATAATAACGATGGTTACGAGGATTTGTACGTTGCAACGGGGGATATTGACTCGCTACTTACCGTGAAGACATCTTTGTTGTTTAAAAACGACGGTGGTACCGGATTTGTAAACGAAACGGACTCTATTCTATCGAATGTCTACAACGTGGCGTATTGTCCTGTCAAAGGCGACATTGATAACGATGGCTTTTACGACTTGGTAGTGGTAAATCATGGCATTGCTCCTAGTGTGCTGTCAAATAGCGGTAACAAGAATCATTATATCAAAGTAACTCCGGTTGGAATTCAGTCGAACAAACAAGCCATTGGAACCGTTTTCAAAGTATACGCTGGCGGGATGTGTCAAACACAAACCGTTTTCTGCGGCAGCGACCTCTGTGCACAACATTCCCAACACAAAATTTTCGGTACTGGAAACGCATTGATTGTTGATTCCCTCGTGGCCTATTTCCCAAGTGGAATTGTAACGAAAATGTACAACCTGCCCGTTGATTCAAGCTACGTCGTTGAGGAGAAAGTAACCATCGGGTTGAATTTCATTCCAGGACAAGGAGCGTTCACCGTTTGTGATGGAGATTCGGCAGAGATTGGGGTGCCGGGACTTTACAATTACCAATGGAACACCGGAGAAACTACTTCGCACATAACCGTTACATCCTCCGGAACTTATTCTTTCGAAGCTGAAAATGCCACGGGAGATACCCTGTACATCTCAGATCCTGAATTCGTTTATTTCGAACCGTCTCTTAACGCCATTTCAATCGTGACTCAGCCGCCATGTGGAGATGACAGTTCGGGCGTAATCCAACTCCTTCCTACCCAATCACAATTGGTGGATTCCATCCTTTGGTCGAATGGTGAACTTGGAAATATGATTGATTCGCTTTCGCCGGGAATGTATACGTATACGCTCGTTTCAATCAACGGATGCTTGAGCACGGATTCTGTGGAGATAGTAGGAACGCCATCCTTTAATGTTCAACCTTTTACAACATCGGTAACAGATCAATCACTTGGCTCGGTAACCTTCAATATTTGGGGAGGATCAGCGCCGTTTGAATTCTACATGGATACCGCGCAAGTTGGACAAACGATCAACAATTTGGCGGCTGGCACTTATGAGGTAACCGTGATTGATGCAGCTGGCTGCGAGGTCATTGTTTCGTTCACTATCAACGATGAATCATCTGCGAGTTTGAGCGAATTGAACGAAAACGAACTGAATGCCTTCTTCTCAGATGGAACGTGTTTCCTATGTGCTGAAAAATCGTTGACAGGAAGTACCATTTCCATAATCGACATGACAGGTAAGGAAGTTCTGAATTGGACTTGGACCGAAAGCGATGCATGTACACAGCGTTCTTCAAATCTAACTGAAGGATTCTATCAAGTTCAGATTACGCACCAAGGAATTACTTCTGTGAATAATGTGATTGTACGATAATCGAGTTTCTCGACTCGCTAGAAGTACGTTTTTGAAATTCTCATTCTCCCTAACGTTGAGGTTCCCGAATTTTAGTTCCCCTCCTCCCTTAAAGGAGGAGGAATTGACTTATATCGCAAATGAGATAAGGTTCTCCTAACTCGACTGATCAATCTTGCGAACCATCGTTAGAATCGTTGCCATTCCACATGTTTCGCCCGTCTCATCATAGATATCCACTAGGAATTTCACAATTCCTTTAGCAATATCATCTTCGGAACGTTTTTCCTGATCAATTTTCTCTTTTACCGTAAAGCGAACGCCAATGGTTGCTCCTGGATATACTGGTTTCGTAAATCGTGCTTCGTCAATTCCATAGTTCAGCAAAACTGGACCTTTCTTCGGATCAACAAACAATCCTGCTGCTTTAGAAAGCAAGAAATATCCGTGTGCTACACGCCCTTCAAAAATGGTTCCGTCCAATGACGTCTCATCCATGTGCGCGTAGAAATTATCTCCTGAAACATTGGCAAAGTTTACGATATCAGACTCTGTAACCGTATGCTTGTGCGTATACACTGTTTCTCCAACTACTAATTCTTCAAAGTGTTTACGGAACACATGCGGATTTGCTTCTGGCATTGCTGCTCCCACTTGGAATTGCTGCGTAATTTCTGTAATCGTTGTTGGGTGTCCTTGAATTGCGGTACGCTGTAAATAATGTAAGATTCCACGTTTTCCACCCATTTCTTCACCACCTCCGGCGCGTCCTGGACCACCGTGCGTGAGCAAAGGCATTGGAGAACCATGGCCTGTACTTTCCTTTGCACAATCTTTGTTCAATACCAAAATACGTCCGTGCATACTCGCAGCGCCTACAACATAGTCGCGTGCTTCTTTATCATCTGGAGTTACAATCGAAGATACCAACGACCCTTTCCCCATGCGCGCCAATTCTACAGCTTCGTCCAAATTCTTATATGGCATAATCGTAGAAACCGGACCAAATGCCTCCACATTGTGAACATCCACTTTATTGAATGGATCGCTGTTTCTGAATAAGATCGGTGAGAAGAATGCTCCCTTGTCTTTGTCGGCTCCAACAACTTCAAAATTGTCCAAATCACCGAATACCATTTCCTGAGATTTTGCCAACAATTCTACGCTTTCTCGAACACGATCTACCTGAGTTCGTGTTGCCAAAGCCCCCATGCGAACGCCCTCTTGAGAAGGGTCTCCAATAATTGTGGTGCTCAATCGTTTGGAAATCGCCGCCTGAACATCTTCTAATAAATTTTCAGGTACAATGATGCGACGTACTGCCGTACATTTCTGTCCTGCTTTTACCGTAATTTCTTTCGTAACCTCCTTCACAAACAAGGCAAACTCTTCCGTATCTGGAGTTGCTTTTTCTCCCAATACCGAAGCATTCAGTGAATCAGCCTCAAGGTTAAAAGCAACACTTCTTTCTGTGATATGTGGAAGTCCTTTCAGGTCTTTACCTGTATGCGCACTTCCCGTGAAGGTTACTGTATCTTCTAAATCAACGTGATCGATGATTCCGCGGCCCAATCCACAAATCAATTGCAGCGATCCTTCCGGAAGAATTCCCGAAGCGATAATATCGCGCACCATAACCTCGGTTAGGTAACATGTATATTCAGATGGTTTTACCACTGCTGGAACTCCAGCCATTAAGTTAACCGCTATCTTCTCCAACATTCCCCAAATTGGAAAGTTAAAAGCATTGATGTGTACGGCAACACCTTGTTTTGGTGTCATGATGTGATGCCCGATAAACGTTCCTTCTTTCGAAAGTGGCGCCATCGTTCCATCTACATAATAAGGTAAGTCTGGAAATTGACGACGCAAAGATGCATTCGCAAACAGGTTTCCAATCCCTCCTTCAATATCAATCCAAGAATCAACTTTAGTTGCCCCGGACCATGCGCTTACTTCGTAATATTTTTTCTTCAACGACATCAAGTGAAGCGCCAAGGCCTTGAGCATACGTCCTCTTTCCTGGAATGTCATCTTACGCAATTGTGTACCCCCCGTTCGTCGACCGTATTCCAAAATGGCTGCGTAATCGAATCCGGCGCTTGAAGTTTCACCGAACTGTTCTCCCGTAATAGCGTTGTAAAGTTTCGTTTCAACCCCTTCACCATCAACCCATTCACCGAGGATATAGCTTTGATATCGTTGCATTATTGTTATTTTTAGTCAGCTAAAGATAGCCATAATTCCATGAGCGCTCAGAGTCAATACACGGATATTTTTAAATCAGAATTGGTGGATTCCGCCACTGTTGATGGTTTGTTTATAGCGATATACGAAAATGGCTTGCTGCATGTTAAAGTGCCACGCTACTACAGTATTGACTTGGACGTTTTTATCAAATGTCAGAATTACATTCGAACGTACGGCGAAGACAAGAAGTACCATTTCGTATTTGAGTTTGCCAGCTTTTCAGAAGTAGACCCGGAGCTTCGAAAGAAAAGAGCTTCTTCAGAAGGATCGGAGTTTTCGCTTTCCGATGCACTCGTGATCTCCAACCTTCCTCAGAAAATGATGGGCGATTTTTATCTCAAATTCAACAAGCCTGTGCGCCCTTCCAAGTTTTTCTTCTCGTTAGAAAAAGCTGTAGATTGGTCATTGAACCTAAAAGAGAAATCACTGAAATCCAACTAGGATACAAGCTTCTCGGAAATCATTGTATCCAGAAAGAATTCCAAATGCTCAATCTCAACGTGTTCCATGATCACAATTTTATACCAGTTGGGAGCGTCGTGATTGTCGGGAACTAAGCCGAACTTTGCTGCCTGTTCTTTCATTAAAAACGAGCTTTCAATGGTTACAATATTACTACTCGGATTTCTGAAGTAGTTGATTTTGTTCGCGTCTAACTTTTCGCAAAGCCAATCGGTGCGCTTTTGTAGAACGAAAATCTTCTCGTGCCAGCCGAACTTTCCATACGTCATAAGAATCATCCAAACCGCAATAGCATTGGCCCCGGAACGACTACCGATTAAGGTAGAATCCTGACCTTCGACATAAATTGCTTCCTTGGTATGTGCATATTGCATCCATCCTTTTCGGATCAGAAATATTCCTGTACCATAAGGTGCTTGGGCCATTTTGTGTGCATCCATGGTGATCGAATTGATGCGTGGATTCTCGAAGGTCAACTGGGTGTCCTCACTAGAGAATGGATAGTAAAAACCGCCGAAAGCTGCGTCCACGTGGATCTTGAAAGTCAAGTTTCGTTCCGTCAACGCTTCCACATAAAGATTGACATCGTCCACTGATCCGAACATAGTGGTCATCATATTTGCAACCACAATAAAATATTTCACACCTTCCTTTTCCAATCGTGCGACGGTATCGTCAATGGCCTCTATGCTAACTCCCATCGTAGACGGATCCGTCTTGACAGTCGCCCATTTGATGTGCAATAAATTTGCTGCTTTTGCCGTCGAGTAGTGCGTATGCTCATTACCAATGATGGCAATTTCGTTGTATTCGGCGTTGAAATCTCGATGGAAGTAATTCCTGTAAATCCAGATTGCTTGCAGGTTTGCCTCTGTACCACCCGATGCAACATAACCATCACAAGAATTTGCCTCTGCTCCCATTATCTCTTCTGCGCAAATACGAACCGCTTCACGTTCTAAGACATGTGTCCCCTCAAAATAAGCCTCCGATTGATCCAAGGTATGACAACCAATATGATTGGGATTTTCAACCATCGTTGATAAAAACGGAGCATTGTCCAACAAAGCGTGATCCGGCGAAAACACCTTTGAGTCCAAAAATGAAGCTGGCAATCCCAAAACGTTTTCTCCTCGAAACCCTCTGTTCTTTTGTAATGCGTCAAAAATTCGCTCTTTAATCCGATGTTGGTTCAATTTCTTCCACATAGCAATGCTTTTCAGGACAAATGACGGGAATCTGAATCGTTCAAATGATGACTTTCGTCAGTATTAAGATAAAAGATGAATTGGGCGGATTAAACAGTCCAGTATATCCAGAAGCGAAGCGATCTAATAACTCCTTATATTTATACCATGCGATATTTCATTTTAACAATCTTCACGATTATGAGCATTTCTGGACAGGCACAGGACAAAGTAGTGTTGGTTATTCACGGAGGAGCTGGCACCATCCTCAAGAAAAATATGTCGGACGAAAAAGAAGCCGCATACGAGGCAAAACTCCGCGAAGCTTTGGAAGCTGGATACGCCGAATTAAGTGCTGGTAAAACGAGTGTAAAAGCAGTACAAGCGACCATTCACGTTATGGAAGATTCGCCATTGTTTAACGCAGGAAAAGGTGCCGTGTACACCAACGCAGAAACGCAAGAAATGGATGCTTCCATCATGCGTGGACATGACAAAGAAGCAGGTGCAGTGGCTGGTGTAAGCACCATTAAAAACCCGATTGATGCAGCAATTGCTGTGATGGAAAAATCAGAACATGTCATGTTAGCAGGAACAGGCGCTGAGGAATTTGCAGAGAAACAACGCGTGACCATTGTAGACTCTTCCTACTTCAAAAGCGAGGTACGTTTGAAACAACTCAAGCGCGTTCAGGACCATGAGAATGCTGTATTAGACCATGATGGTGATGACCGAGGAGAATTTGACGGCTCGGAGAATGAATTCAACATAGATTATATAGAGGACAAGAAATTTGGAACCGTGGGTGCGGTTGCTCTGGATTCTTCAGGAAATCTGGCTGCAGGAACCTCAACGGGTGGAATGACCAATAAGCGGTATCATCGGGTTGGAGATTCCCCCATTATTGGTGCGGGAACCTATGCTAATGAACTAGTGGGCGTTTCGTGCACCGGCCATGGCGAATATTTCATTCGAAATGTGGTTGCGTACGATGTTGCCGCCTTGATGGAATATGCTGATATGACATTAGAAGAAGCCACTGCTAAAGTGATTGAAAAGCAAACCGAAATGGGCGGTAAAGGCGGATTGATTGCCCTGGACAAGGACGGAAATGTAAGCCTTCCTTTCAATACATCAGGAATGTACCGAGGATGGGTTACTGAAAGTGGTGAGATTACTATCGAGATTTACGAGGCGGGAGAGTAATCAAATAAACCGCTCTTGATTACATTCTAAAACGAAGATGTTCTGGTCTCTTTAGTGCGGGTGTGAGCGTGATTTGGAGTTGATGCCCCCCAAGACTGGAAATTAGCGGCTCATTATTCAACAGAGGTATACTATACGAGTATCGAAATTCATAGTATTGAAGAAAGGTACATCCAAGAGAGAAGGAAAGCGAACTGACATCAAAAACTTGAGATTTTACGACTTCTGTATCAATCGTATTCTTGTCTGAAAAAATCGATTCATTCAAACTGATGTAATGCGAAGCTCCACGAACCACTTCCATTTTGGATTTCACTCCGAAATCATAAGCGAAACCTACGCCTGCATAGATGGCAAATTTTCGACTTTTCGTACTATAAATATACGGGCGAATGGAAGCACTTAAAGCTACCAAGTCGTTTCTATAGGAGACGTCATACGTGAGCTCGCTTCCCTTACCGTGAACAAACGAATTTCCTTGAGAATTTGTGAGCGTATCTATTACTTCAAAACTTGACTGCGCAGCGCTCATTTCACTGTAGAAGGTCCATCTTCTGAGCGATCCGATGGCGCCTAACCACGGAAACCACTTTTTTTCTTCTCGCAGTCTAAAGACTTTTTCATAGCCAAGTTCAAAAGATAAATTAGTCGCGTTCTGCTCCGAACTGCTCGTTAAGTCACTTTCTTGTAGTTGGGAAAAGTATACAGATTCAGTTGCAAAATTTTGATGCGAGCTATACCCAAAATCAACATTTCTATTCTCGAAGCTAAGGCTAGCATGAATCTTGTGGACCGGAACCCATATGGTGTTCGAATCCTTCTGATTTAAACCGAAAAAAGAAATTCCGCTGAATAACAGAACCGTAATTGTCTTTCGAAGTAGCATTTCTTTGATTTTCAGCTAAAACGCCTAAAACATGTACATATTGTCTCCTCTATTTACTCTTAGACCTGTGGTTTTTGCACTGAATTTAACTTTGATAGGAAATACGGAGATTGAGAAACCAGTATTTTGCTTTCAAACTACACTACGATGCGTAACAACTTGATAACCCGATCTATACTGCACCTTTCTATCTGCTTATTAGCACTCACAGCAAAAGCTCAAGAGTGGAAGACGCTAGATTCAGACGATTACGGAATGTTCTCATGGACACGAAACGGTTATGCGGTTGGGAACCGACTTTTTAAAGTCAATCCCCACGATGGTAGCATATGGTGCGACAACAGAAACATTATCCACGGTATCGATAAGCACGGAGAGTATTTCCGTTTCGATGAAGAGAATTGCTACATCATTCAACCATTCAATCAGGGAAGCAATTTGGCTGAATTTGCCTTCACCCGAAATGACACATACGTTTGCGACAAATTCAATGGTATTATCAAATACAATGGAAACAATTGGTCGTACCTCTATCATGGAGAATGGATGAAAAACATCTTTGCCGAAGAAGACACCGTATACGCTTTGTTTGATCAATCAAGTGAAGTTCGAACTTGGATTAACGGAAGTCCTGGAGAGACTTTCCATCCTCTTTTCGGACACGATCGAATCTCAGTCAAGAATGGCAAAATGTATGGATCCACTTCAATTCCACGCGGAACGCTTTCGATTCCTATTGAGAACGGATATTATCTGTATGACCCGGATAGCTGCATGATTCTTGATAGGTACAATTTCGATATCAAACACTCTCCAAACAGCGATTTGCTCTTTGTTGCTCACGAAAACGGCATCTCAGTGGCGAAGGACGGAGTTTTTTACGACACCATTACATCGAATAATTCTTGGGGCATGCCGGGAGGCGCAATAGCTGAAATTGAAGTCGATTCTCAAGACAATATTTGGGCATTGTTCGGAGAATTGAGCAATAATGGGTATTCATTCTCTGGTTACTACTCTATTGCCTATTACAATAGCAAAACGAGAGCCTGGTCTAATATATTTTCAGTCAACAATTCGCCTTTGGAATTACTCTCGAATGTCTCGATTGATCTTGGACCTTACGATAATTTATACATTGCCGACTATGACAAATTGCATATTGTAAAATTCGGAGATCAATGGCCCGTATGGATGGATGTTGCAGTAAAATTGCCGAAACCATTCTCAATCGGACCTAATCCAACTTCAGATCTTTTGAAAATTTTTGGGAATCAATACGGGCTAGAAAATGAGATTGTGATTCGAGACCAACTCATGCGAGAAGTAAAAAGAACTCCATTCAGCCATCAAATAGATGTATCAGAATTGGCAGCAGGAAGCTATTGGCTAGAGCTTTTGAAAGAATCTGAACCGATGGAACGGACCCAATTCGTGAAATTGTAGGTAGGAACTATTTAAATCACCACTTGATAGTTATCAGCATTTTCTTTGATGGATTCTAGCGTTTCCCTAATCTCGTTCAAATCGAACGAAGTAACCAGCTTCATACGCGTTTCCTTGAAGTGAGAAATCCCTTTGAAGTAATTGGTGTAATGACGTTTCATTTCGGCTACGCCGAGCGTTTCACCTTTCCATTTCACGCTCATTTCCAAATGACGTAACGCCGCTTTCGCTTTGTCTTCAACCGATGGTTTCGCTTTATGTGTTCCGGTCTCGATGTAGTGTTTGATCTCGTTGAAAATCCATGGATTACCAATAGATGCGCGACCAATCATAACCCCATCAACGCCGTACTTTGCCTTGTATTCAACCGCTTTTTCCGGTGTGGTGATATCTCCGTTTCCGAATACTGGAATACGCATCCGGGGATTGTTTCGAACATCGGCAATTAACGACCAATCGGCCTCACCTTTGTACATTTGCTTTCGCGTACGTCCGTGAATGGAAATTGCCTCAATTCCGATATCCTGCAGTCGTTCAGCAACTTCGACAATGTACTTGGTATTGTCATCCCAGCCCAAACGCGTTTTCACAGTCACCGGAAGATTGGTCGATTTTACGATTTCCTCGGTCATCTTAACCATCTTCGGAATATCTTGTAAAATTCCGGCCCCGGCTCCTTTACAGGCTACCTTTTTCACCGGACATCCGTAGTTAATGTCGAGAATATCCGGATTCGTGCGTTCCACAATTTCTGCCGTTTGCTTCATAGATTCGATTTCAGAACCGAAAATTTGAATTCCGATCGGGCGCTCGTACTCGTAGATATCCAATTTCTGAACGCTCTTGGCAGCATCGCGGATTAATCCTTCTGAAGAGATAAATTCCGTGTACATCAAGTCTGCTCCGTTCTCTTTGCACAAAGCGCGAAAAGGCGGATCGCTGACATCCTCCATGGGAGCCAACAGCAGCGGGAATTCTCCCAATTCTATATCACGGATTTTAACCATTGGTGGTGCAAAGATAGGGCATTTGAATTATGAATTCCGCATTCAATCAAATCCGATCTCAAATTCTTCTTCGCCAGGTTTCTCTATTTTTTCTCCACTTTCACGAATGAACTTGCGAAACTTCCCATCTTTTTTAGGCTTTGTTTCGTTGATAATCTCGTCGTTCTTCTCGGTAGGATTGATAATCACCTCAATCTTCTCGTGCTCAAACTTCTCCTGCACGTACTCTTGAACTGTAGAATCGTTCTTAAACAAACCGAATTCTGATTTAAACATAGATCTTGCATTCGAGATTTCTTTCTGTCGTTGCTCTTTCTTATAGGTCTTGCTTGCCTCCGCATCCCATTCAAAACTAGGGTCGTACAAATCGCCGTACATACGCATGAACACGTGTTTTCCAGTGCCATCATCTCTAATTTCTCCGAATTCACTTGTTTTCGCCTGTTTCAAGTCACGGAATCGGAAACCAAAACGATAATCGATTTGATTCGTGAATGTATGCTTTCCAGAGATTTCCATTTCCAATGCGGAGGATTTCACTGACATGCTCGGCATTACAATCACGCCGTT
Source organism: Flavobacteriales bacterium (assembly GCA_015665275.1). GTDB lineage: Bacteria > Bacteroidota > Bacteroidia > Flavobacteriales_D > Crocinitomicaceae > UBA4466. The sequence continues at coordinate 42,400 of JADFAL010000084.1, forward strand.
GCGAATGACCAAAGTATTCTCTAGTCGGTCAAATTTCAAATCGAGTAATTTATTCTCAAACATTTTGATGTTCTCCTTGCCAATCGCCAATCGAGCAGAGGCCATTTCGTTCAAACTTTGCGTGATTTCTTTGAATGCCTGAACGTTTTTCAAGCGTCCGTCTTCAATCGTAATTCCTGCCGTCGCTTCAACGGAATTCATTATGATTCCGCTGCGCAAATCAAACGGTGCACTGAATTCCAAACTAACCTTCGCTGTTCCGGTAATGTTTCGGCTTTTGATGACATCTTGCTCGAAATTGTCCCATTCTTTGAAGAGTTTTTGAAAGGAAATATTGTTCGATACTATGTGACTCGAAATATAGAATATCTCTGGTCTATCTTCTGAAATTTTCACCCATCCAGATGCGTCTGCTCCTCCGTTTGACACATTCACTTTCGGGAAATGAATCACGCGGTCTTTGATCTTCATATTTCCGCGTAAATTCAAGAAGTCGTGTTTGTCGTAGCGTAATTTCTTCACGTCGAGATATGCCTTTCCTTCAATATCGGCTGGCAACACATAAACCCGTCCGTGCTGCATTTTGTCTTCTTTAGAATCCGACCCTAAATCCTCCAGGATAATTCTATCGCTTTGAATATCAACATCTGCCACGAGGTTCCCCGTCTTTGCAAAATACTTCGAAACTCCTTTAAACATGCCGTCAATGGCAAAATCCGATGATCCAATCTTGAGTGTAATTTTATCCAATCCAATACGATCGTTTCTCAGGAAAACCCGGCCTTCAATATCTCGATAAATGCGTTTGTCTTCCACAAGTTGCGCCTTCACCTTATTGAATACCACTTGCCCTTCGCATTTCTTGATCTCATAGGTCTTACTCTCATCCAACTGTACATGCGTTTTCACAGCAAATTGCGAAGCGACATCGACGGTGCCCTTCAGTTGCTCGAATTGGGTCAGTTTGAAAAGCGATCGCACCACGGATAAATTCAGTAATCCGACGCCATTCCCCTGAAATAGAGGCGCCGCAAATTCGGTGATTTTCAAGTTTGCTTTGAAAGGTCCGCCTTGGGTTTGGAAGCCGATATTCTTGAGCGTGACGAATTCCTTATCTGGACCGCCAACGTTGGAATACGCTCCTTCCAGTGAAAGGTCTCGTAGTGAAATCCCGCTATTTGGATCCCGAAGCGTTCCTTTCTCCACGCCAAAATCACAAGTAATTTCTACGGGGGTCGTTGCTTCGTTTTTACCATCAACATTCAGTTCAAACAATAGGGTTCCCTTACCAGAAAACGCCTTGATGTCTTTGGTTTCTTCAATTGCCAAATTATTTGCTGCATCCTCAATCCCAATGTCTTTTCCGGAAAGTTGGAAGTTGAACCCAACTGTATCTACTTTTCCTTCAAAATGGAAGGGTAAATTAGCGACGGAAATAGTAGACTTCGGAATTACGACAGTTCCATCTTTCGTGTTGACTTTCACACCAACTCCCAATTTCGCGGGTTTGTTTGATACCAGCGTTAGATTCCCACTTTTGGCAGCGATAATCTTCAAATCACTTTTAGCCGAGGCGGTGAAAACGTCTTTACTGAGGTTTCCTTCTAGCGACATTTTCTTGATGTATGTCCGGTACTCTTGAGCCGTAGCCTCGTTGATATAATTGAAACGAAAATTCTTGAATTGTACATCTTTGAGTTTGAAATCAAACGATTCACTCTCTCCGGATTCTTCCGGTTCTTTGAAGATATCGTAATTGTTATTCCCGGTAGAATCGACCTGTAAGTTCAGCACTCCTGGATGAATTTCGAGGCTTTTCACTTTGTATTTTTCTCGCCATACATCGAACGGATTTACTTTGAGTCGAATTAAATCGGTATACAACAGGGTATCTCTGGAAGTAGCTCCTTCACGCGGGTCTTGGACGTACACGTTCTTAAAATCGATGGACAAATTGGGAAAAGTACTCCAGAAAGTCAATTCAACTTCCGACACTTTCACCTCGGCTTTCAGGCGCTTGTTGGCTTCATCAATAGCGGCCTGACAGATATCGTCTTTGTAGATATACAAAAGCAATGATATCAACAGGAAAAGCGAAAGTATGCTCCCGAAGAACCACTTTGCAATTTTTATAATACGCTTTTTCCGCATGGTTTAAAATTATGGCGAAAAAGTCAAGCCCTTACCGCGATGTACTCTACTTATCAACGCGAAATTGTTGGGATTTGGTATGTCAACCCAAGGAAAATCAAGGACTTTAACATTTTATGTAGTCATGCAGCGTTTTCGAAACTTTCGGTATCTATCTAAATAAGGAAAGAGAAAAAAGACGCTTTTATCATAAATCGCCGGGCACCGAATTGCTAAATATTGGAGGCCCGGTTTTTTTTGTCATGTAAACGAATAAATGAGCAGACAGAGCAATCCAGCCGCTATAAACACCGTCGAAACAATGAAGCCCAAGTAGGCGCCTCCTAGTAGGTAACGCACAATCAAGTATGCGATAATGACTACCACAAAAATGAATACGAAAAGAAGGAAGCCGAGAATGCCGGCTATAAATCCGTTTCCACTGAAAACCAGCGAGTAAAACAACTCTTCCATAATCCAAAAGCCAAAGAAGGACAACAAGGCTCCAATAAGAATGTAGCCACCAATTCCTAGCAACACATACCCCAGATACAGAAAGCCTTCACCGAAAGATTCATTGGAAACTCGCGATGCTTTCTTCTTTTGCTTGGGTATTTTAAGTGCGTACTTCCTAGATTTCTTCATGAAAAAAGATCGCGCCTCCTGCTTAATGTCGATGGATTTTCGAAGTTTCTTCTCCCTTTGACTTTTATTTACTTCGCGGGCTGAGGCTCTCGAAGCCCGCCCTTCTCGTTTCTCAAAACGTACATCGAACTCGGCCGAAATTTCATTCGTTTCTGCCATTTCTCCTTCACCAATATCTTCATGAAGATCCTGCATCTCGACTCCGCTTGACACTTGTCTCTCGCTCTCACTCTCAGCTTGCACGCGATAATTCTTCTTCCATTCAATATGAAATCCGGGACGATGCACGCGCTTCGTTACAGTGCAACTGAACAAGAATAAAAAGAGGAAAATAGTAGCTACTTTATACATGAGCGTTAACAAGAAATTTACAACTTCCATGCCACAATTCTAACTCTAGTTCTAACATCAACATAGGGGTATTGTCTCTGATAAACCAAATCAAGTCCGAAAAAAAGTCCGAAGAATTACAGCCACATTCTGAGTAACTTCGCGGTGTGAAAGTCATTCGATTATCTGACGTTATCGTTAAGTCCTGGTCGGGAGGAACAACTGCCGAGCTACTCATTTATCCGGAAGGAAGTTCATTCGCCGCTGGCAATTTTGAACTTCGAATAAGTCTGGCGACCGTTGCTCAGGAAACGTCTGTATTTACCCCATTACCTGGTACAAATCGAACGCTTCTTGTGTTAAAAGGCACGCAACTTTTGAAGCATCGAGGCCATCATACCGCAGATTTGAAACCCTTAGAACAAGATACATTCTCCGGCGACTGGACCACTCAATGCTCAGGAACAGCGACCAACTTCAATGTGATGACACATTCTGATAAAGTGGCGAAAGTTGAGGTGGTCGACCTAGGACATGGAAATTCGTTACAATCCCATACGTCGGCTACGGTTCAGTTCCTATATCTCTTGGAAGGAACGCTCATTGCAGGGCAGCAAACCATCATTTCTGAAGAGGGAATTGTATTCAATAAGGAAACGGAAATCAGAGCGAAAGAAAATGCGCGAATGGTGTTGGTAAGCTATCGGTTCAAATCCAATTCCTAAATTCTAGATATTTCCTAGTGGTATCCTTTTGAAACGCCTGCTATTTCGTCAATTTCTTATTATCTTTGCCGCTGGATTTAAAACAACGAAATGAGTTTATTAACAGTAGGATCAGTTGCCTTTGATGCCATTGAGACACCGTTTGGGAAAACAGACAAAATCATTGGTGGTGCTGGCACGTATATCGCGCTTGCCGCTTCTTTTTATAAAAACGAACAAAACATTGTTTCCGTAGTTGGAGAAGATTTCCCGGAAGAAATGTTGCAGCAATTGCGCAATCGTAATGTGAATCTTGACGGATTGCAGATCAAGCAAGGGGAAAAAACCTTCTTCTGGTCGGGTCGTTACCACAACGATATGAACTCGCGTGATACTTTGGTTACCGAATTGAACGTATTGGAGCATTTCGATCCTAAGGTTCCAGAATCGTACCAAGGAAGCGACTACCTAATGTTAGGAAACTTGAGTCCTCAGGTGCAGCGCCAAGTAATTGAGCGTTTGACCGTTCGTCCAAAGTTAATAGCGATGGACACGATGAACTTCTGGATGGACATCGCGATGGATGATTTGAAAGAAACCATGAAGTTGATTGATGTTTTGATCATCAACGATGAAGAGGCACGTCAACTTTCAGGTGAATACTCATTGGTGAAAGCATCCAAGGTAATCCGTGATATGGGACCTAAATTCCTGATCATCAAAAAGGGGGAACACGGAGCTTTGTTGTTCCACGGAGACAAAATGTTCTTTGCTCCGGCGCTTCCATTGGAAGAAGTTTTCGATCCAACTGGAGCGGGAGATACTTTCGCTGGAGGATTTATGGGGTACATCGCTAGTACAAATGATACCTCATTCGACAATATGAAACGTGCGATCATCAACGGATCTGCTTTGGCTTCTTTCTGTGTAGAGGAGTTTGGAACGCAGCGCTTGATGACGATCACAAATACAGACTTAGAAGAACGCATTTCTGAATTCGTTGCATTGACGAATTTCGAGATGGAGCAAGTAATTGGATAGGCCATGGAAAGCACTGAATTTATTGAACGTTTAAAGGAACTTGCGGCTAACGAAGATGTTATGTCCGTTAGTCAGGAAGTGAACGAGCTTCGCTCTAAATTCGCAGATTACATTCTGGAAGAAGAGCGCAAAGCACAAGTTGCAAAACTAGAAGCGGAGGAAAAAGGCGAAGAAGTTCCTGAAACAGAAAACGACTTTGGCAAAGAAGCCTTTTACGAAATCTACGATGCCTATAAGGTGGCGCGCAAAGCTGCTGTAGACGCATTGAGAGCTGTTGAAGAAAGCAATTTGCAGCAAAAACGCGGATTGATCGCGAAACTGAAAGATGTTGTTCAGAACGAAGAAAATATCGGTGCTGCCTTTGCCTCATTTAAAGAGGTACAAGAAGAATGGAAAACGATTGGAGATATTCCTCGCGACAAGCGGAACGACATACAGACGGAGTATTCTAAGTTGATTGAAGATTTCTTCTACAACATCAAGATTTATAAAGAACTCAAAGACCACGATTTCAACCGAAACCTTCAATTGAAGGTGGAACTCATTGACAAGTTGAAGAAAATGGTGGAGGTGAAGAGCATCAAGGAGTTAGAAACTCAACTGAAAGCACTTCAGAACGATTGGGAAGATATTGGTCCGGTTCCAAACGAGAAATGGGAGGAATTGAAAGACCTTTATTGGACGGAAGTGCGTTCTATTTACGATCGCATCAACCGTTTTTACGACGATCGCCGTTCTGAGCAACAAGAAAACCTGAAGAAAAAACAGGCAATTATTGATGCCTTAACTCCTGAATTGGAAGGAATCGAGAATTTGAACACGGTAAAAGATTGGGACGATAAAACATCCTTGGTTCTTGATTCCCAGAAGCAGTGGAAAGCGATTGGCTTTGGTCCGAAGAAAGAAAACGACAAAATCTGGAAGGAGTTCCGTGCCTTGTGTGATCGTTTCTTCGAAGCGAAAAAAGGATTCTTCAAGGATGCCAATGCTGCATTTGATGCCGTTGCCGAGAAAAAACAACAATTAATTGATAAAGTAGAGTCACTCAAAGATTCTACCGATTGGAAAGATACTTCAACCCAAATTATTCATTTGCAGAAAGAATGGAAAAAATTGGGGCACGCTGGACGTCGCAATGAACAGAAACTTTGGAAAGCATTCCGTGGCGCCTGTGATCAATTCTTCTCAGCACGACAAGCACATTTCGAAGAGAAAGACAAACAGTTTGAGGTGAATCAAAAGGCGAAAGAAGCACTTTTGGAAACGATTGAAGCATACAAATTGCCAGAGTCGAAAGAAGAAGCGTTAAGCCAATTGAAGACATTTTCAAAAGAATTCAATGAAGTTGGCCATGTACCAATGAAGGTGAAAGATGCGATCTACAATCGATTCAAGAAGATCATGGATACGCATTACGGAGCCATGAAAATGGAAGGAGCGGAAAAAGAAAAAGTATTGTTCGAGGCAGAAATCGAAACAATTGCTGCCGCGCCGAATGCTTCTCGTCAGTTCCAGTATTTACGCAACGATATTCGTCAGCTAATTGATCGTGAGAAAAAGGAAATCAATCTTTTGGAAAACAACCTTGGTTTCTTCTCAAGCAACAGTAAAGGAGCAGAAGCACTTCGCAAAGATGTAGAGAAGAAAATTGATCGTGCGAATCAAAAAATCGATGGATTAAAACGCAAACTTAAAGCGATTCCGAATGAATAGATTTATCAATGCCGTCTTATTGTTTTTTACGCTCATTACTGCTTTCGCAGCGATTTATGTCGGCTTTGATTTACCCTTTGGAATTCTCAAAACTACTGGCTCGGAAATCCCCTATATAGATTATGTTTTCCATGGACTAGGTTTGTTCCTCTTCCTCATCATTTTTCGTCGTTCTTACCAGCGCTGGATGGCAATTCGAATAGTAAGTCGTAAAGAGAAATTCAAATGGAATCAGCCGGTGAGTAAGGAGCGTAAGGTGCGCATCATCATTTATAACCTCTTGGAATTTTTCGTGTATGTATTTGCAGCATGCGCGATTTATTGGCTTACCGATCGTGCCTGGGCTCCGGTGGTTGCTTTGCTTTTCGCTGCTTTAGATAACTTAATTCTATCCGCCCTCAACAAAACCTACCGCGTAGGATTGACATCGAAAGCTATTATCGTTGCAGATCGTGAAGTGGTAGTGCTTTATTTCACTGGATTAAGAAAGGTAAGTGTGCACCAACAAACGGTATATTTCGATTACATCAAAGACCTCCAATTATCCTTTCCAACGAATTGTCTCCCGGCAGATCAACAGTCGGAGTTTTTCGATACGCTAGAACAGCAAGTCGATCGTGATAAGGTATATTTCTCAAAGACGGATAAGTAGACTTTAGACAAAAGACTGAAAAAGACGCTAGACACTAGAGACTAGAGACTAGACTTTTTACAGTTTAAGATGTATGATAGAAGGTTGCAAATGCAGATCTCTTAGAACTTTCAACCTTTGATCTTTTCCCTTTACATTCTATTTATTGCGAGAATCCCAGCTATCGAAAAGTTTAAATGCGATGCAGTCTTGAGTCCATTAGCGAAGCAATATAATGCCTTTTTACGTATCTTCTCTCCATGAAAAAGTTGACCCGTCGTGAATTATTACCGCTCATTGGAGTCGGTTTGGCAGGCAGTGCGTTTGTTTTAAGCAATACAAAAGACCAAAGCACCGAGCGCAAAAATCAACTGATTGAAATTCCAAAATACGATAGACCGGCCCGGCTAAAAAAAGGAGATACCATAGGAATTTGTGCTCCGGCAGGCGCTTTGAAACGCAAAGAAGAAGTTTCGGAATTCATCCATATTTTAAATCAATTGGGCTTTGAAGTGAAAGTCGGAGACAATGTACACGAGAAGTACGGCTACTTTGCAGGAACAGACGAAGAACGTGCCTCCGATTTCATGAAATTCATTGAGGATGAATCAGTCCAAGGCATCTTTTTCCTCCGTGGCGGTTGGGGTTGTGCGCGATTGCTTCCCTTACTCGACTTTGATCTCATCCGAGAAAACAAAAAAGTAATCATGGGATTCAGCGATCTCACCTCCTTGCTGAACGCCATCACCGAACATTCTGGAATTGTA
>JADFAL010000027.1 GCA_015665275.1 Flavobacteriales bacterium
GAGTGCAGATACCATAGGGCAACTTTATAAAGCACGCTGGACAATTGAAATATTCTTCAGAGATATAAAACAACTATTAACCTGAGTTCGGGATATAGGTTGCTGTTTATCAGTCTGTTATCTCTTAGTGTGTTTTTTAAAACCCAATTTTTGAACTATTTGGGTTAAATTGTTGCAAATCAAGGCTATCTGAATTGAATTCTAGTTATACAAAACTGGGATAAACACCTGATAATCAGAAAAATTTGTTGAGTTTTTAATCCCGAACTCAGGTTATTAATAACCTCATATTTTTTTATTCTAAATGTAAGCGTGTTCTTAATGACAGGAATATCAAAATGATAGAACCGCTTATCCAATTATTCAATGGTATTTTCATCGATTTGAAATTTAATTTCTATTGATATATAGAAGCTATCGAAGCATTTCAAAATTCTATGGGAATACATGTAACTCATCCATTTTACACCTTCTTTTGCATTCACCACCTCTTTACGTGAGCCGGGCATACTTTCTTCGTCACGACGGTAGGCACAGATAACTTTATCGGCACCTTGACGAATAGATGTACGTACACAGTCCATAGTGGTATCACCACCGCCGAGTACAACAACTCGCTTGCCTTTCATATCGATATAATCAGCTTCGTCTTTCTCTAAGCCCATAACACGATTCGTGTTAGCAATAAGAAAAGGTAGCGCGTCGAATACACCTTCAACATGTTCATTGTCGAAACCACCTTGCATAGATTTATAGGTACCCATGCCAAGGAAAACGGCGTCGTAATCGTCAAGGAGTGATTGGAATTCAACATCTTTACCAATCTCAGTATTGAGAACAAACTCGACACCCATTTCAGTAAAGATTTGACGACGTAGTTTGATAACGTCTTTTTCTAGCTTAAACGACGGAATACCAAAAGTGAGCAACCCACCAATTTCTTCGTATTTGTCGTAAACCACCGGTTTTACACCGTTGCGAACAAGTATGTCTGCACACGCAAGACCTGCTGGTCCTGCGCCTACAATAGCCACTTTCTTGTCGGTCCATACAACATCAGACATATCTGGGCGCCAGCCCATTTTAAACGCGGTATCGGTAATGTATTTTTCAATACTTCCAATGGTGACCGCACCAAAGTCGTCATTCAATGTGCAAGCACCTTCGCATAGCCTGTCTTGTGGACATACGCGTCCACACACTTCAGGCAAGCTATTGGTCTTATGCGACAATTCCGCCGCTTCTATAATACGTCCTTCATTGGCGAGACTTAGCCATTGAGGAATGTAATTGTGAACGGGGCATTTCCACTCACAATAAGGGTTACCACATTCCAGGCAGCGGTCTGACTGCTCAGCTGCCTGAGATGCATCAAATTCCCCATAGATTTCACCAAATTGCTGTTTACGAACGTTTGCATCCAGCTTTTTTGGGTCGACACGACCTACATCTAAAAATTGAAACGTATTTTTTTTCATCTTATTAGTTTTTAAACTTTCAGTAATAATTGAAAGTTATGGGTTAAAAAAATACTACACCATCTTTAACAGTTGACGATAAAACCAATGCTCGTCCGAACGGATAAACTTGTCCATCAAATCATCTGCTTTTTGGGTGAAGCTGTCAATATTTTCAATGAGTTCTTTAAACTCTTTCGTTTCCTTATCTTTTCCTTCTACGTCCTTTACCTCTTGCAAAACGCGGAGCATAGGTTCGATTTCTCGCTGGCGACGTTGTTTTACGACTTGTCTTGCTAAGGCCCAGATATCTTTATCCGTTTGAAAAAACTCTTTTCTTTCGCCCGGCACATGTGTTTTAGTGACAATGCCCCATTCGATGAGCGTACGCGTATTCATATTGGCGTTCCCTCGTGAAATTTGAAGTTGCTCCATCATGTCTTCTGTAGAAATAGGTTCATTAGAAACCAACAACAAGGCATGAATCTGCGCCATGGTGCGATTTACACCCCAATTAGAACCCAATGTTCCCCATGATTGAATGAAATGTTGTTTTGCTTCTTCGATTTCCATATTTCAAACATATGAAACTTTCAGAAATAATTGAAAGTTGTTGGTTGTTTTTTTTACACTGAAAGAATCGCAGAGAAGTAGGAATACTAAAATGTTTTTTGATGGAACGTAGCTGAGGAAGTTGAGGCCCGTAATATCAATTACAAATTAACTAGAAAGTTTACTGAGTAATATCCCCGTCGCTACCGCAACATTTAAGGACTCGGCACCGCCCGATCCTGGAATATGAATGGGGTGGGAGATAGCAGCAATGAGTTCTGAAGAAATACCACTCCCTTCATTTCCCATGAGTAAAATGCCTTCTTTAGGCGGTGTGATGGTATGCATATTTTCACCTTCAAGCAGTGCTCCATAAATCGGACGAGATTCTTTATCGAAATACTCTTCTAGATTTTCATATCTCACATTTACCCTAAATATAGATCCCATCGTAGACTGAATCACCTTTGGATTGAAGCAATCTACGGTGTTTTGAGAACAAATAATTTCTTTAATTCCGAACCAATCCGCCGTGCGAATGATGGTTCCCATGTTACCTGGGTCCTGGACGCCATCGAGCGCTAAAGTCCAACCAACTTCTTCGGTTTTTAATTCCGGTTTCCGTATGACGGCAAGTAAGGTTCCAGGAGTTGATAACCCACTAATTGATTTCATTGTAGACACGTCCGTATGGAATGCTAGACTCATAGAATCAAACGATTCATCTGTGGTGACCAGACATTCTACATGTGCAAAATCACCGTCTAAAATTTCTTGCACCATTTTTGTGCCTTCTACGATGAAAAGTGCCTCTGCATCCCTATTTTTTTTCAGGCGCAGGGAACGGATCCATTTTATCTTGTTTTTTGAAAGAGCATCCATGAATGCTTTTATTAAATTTGCTTGAAGTATAACATTAAGTGCAGCGCACCAAACTTACATATATTCTGCCGATCCTGATTCTATTCATTGTCGGCTGCAACCAGACCAAGTATGTTCCCGAGTCACAATATCTTGTCCACAAGAACAAGATTAAGATCAAGGGGGACAAACTCGATAAGGATGATATAGCCTCTATTGTCCGCCAACCAGCGAATTACAAGCGACTTTGGATCAAGTGGAAACTCTATGCATATAATACATTTGACTCTACAAAAATTGCGGACAAACGTGCGAGAAAGGACATAGAGATCAAATTAGAAAATGAAGAGCGCCTGGAAAAACAGATTCGAATCAACAAGAAGAGAATCGCGAAGGCAAAAGAGAAGGGGAAAGATTTCTATACGCATAAAAGCCTTCGATTAAAAGATACGCTCAATCCTTCGAAATTTCTTCGAGAATGGTACAAGTATGAAATTGGCGAACCTCCGGTTATATACGACAGTTCAGCATTCAACAAGACCTTGGAGCAGATGACGGCTTATCTGAAACAGAAAGGTTATTACTACGGCAAAGCGGAAGGGCTCGTAAAATATAAGGGCCATAAAAAAGCTGTTGTTAGTTATGTAGTTACTTCCGGCGAACGATATTTTATTCGAAAAACCAATGTTGATTGTGAGAACGAGGAGGTATTGGCAGCTTACAACGATTACGTTCGAACCCGCCATGACCCTCCGCTGATTGATAAGCCATTCGATTCGGAACTTTTGGACAGTTATAGATCGCGCGTTGCCAAGTTCATGCGAGATTCTTCTTTCTATGGCTTTAGCGCGAATCATATCACGTATTTAGCAGATACATCCAGTAGCGATATGTCCGTAGATCTAACGATTGTTTTTGGAGACAGAACCGTTAGGGCAGAGGAGTCATCGGATTCATTGATTCAAATTCGACATAAAAAATATATCGTTGATGAAGTATTCTTCCATTTGGCAGACACCTTGCAATACGAAGGGAATTTTACCAAAATGATGAAAAGTAACGGCTTCTCCTTGTATGAGGGACCCTTCCTAAATACAGTAGATACTTTGGTCTATGCGAAAGAGAAAGGAGGAAAGCGATTAATGAACCGCGAAGCCGTCTTTTATTATAATGGAAAGCCCTTCGTGAAACCTCAGGTGCTGGAATCACAAAACTTTTTAGAGAAGGATTCGCGCTATTCGAATAAGAATGCAGAAGATTCTTACGCGGCTTTGCTTCGAATGGATCTTTTCAAAGCAATTAAAACCGAGATTGTAGAATTGGGATCGGATCGATTGCAAATTCACTATTACATCGCACCGAAGAAACGTCAGAGTTACTCGTTTCAACCGAGAGCAACGAATACAAACGGATATCTGGGGGCTTCAATGTCTATTAGCTATACAAATCGAAATTTATTTAGGGGAGGCGAACGCTTGACTTTCTCCATTTCAGGAGGATTTGAGTCGCAACCGGCCATTTTCGATGAAACGCAAAGCGAACAAGTCGTAACTACGGGGCGAAGCTTTAACACTTTCGAAATTGGACCAAGCTTGCGTTTGACACTTCCGGGATTATTTCCACTTCGAAGCAGTGATATCTCAAAGAAACGCCGTCCTCAGACGATCATGTCAGCGGGATATAGCTATCAGAACCGTGAAGACTTTGAGCGCAGATCGTTTCAGTTGGATTACGAGTGGAAGTTTATTGTAACTAAGACGTCTCTCTTCGAAGTGGGGCTTCCAGGGGTATCCGTAGTTCGATTCGTTAACATTAACAAGTCGGAAGAATTCCAACAACGTTTGGATGACCTTGGAGATTTATTCCTACTGAATGCCTTCAGCAATCAATTCATCTGGCAGGATTGGCGTTTCCGTTACGAGTACAACATCAAAGAAAAGCCGAATAGAAAAGGAAATTCTCAATTGTATTTCTCGTCTGTATTCGAACCTGCCGGAAATGTGCTAAGTGTATTCCGTCCATTCCAAGACACCACAGATATGGGACAATTTGCTATTAACGGTGTCGGGTATTCGCAATTTGCCCGCTTGGATAATGAGCTAATTATTTCTAAACCCTTCCGAAACGAGCGAAGTATCAACTTCAAGTTTGAAGTAGGAGGAGGGATTCCGTATGGAAACACAACCACGTCACTTCCTTTCGATTACAGCTTCTTCGCAGGAGGAGCCAATGATAATAGAGGTTGGAGAGCAAGAACACTAGGCCCGGGAGGATACAAGTACTACCTCGATACATTGCGAAGTTCTACGCAAATTGGAGATTTACGATTAGGGGCTTATGGTGAATTTAGATTTGCGATCAACTCGTTCTTCAAAGGAGCTGTTTTTGTGGATGCTGGAAATATCTGGACGACTTCTGAAGATCCGAACCGTTTGAATGGACAAATTTCAGGAGATTGGTGGCGTCAAATTGCTGTGGCGACTGGAGTAGGATTGAGAATGGACCTTGAATATTTCATTATCCGTGTGGATGTCGGGTTGCCCATACGGAATCCGGCCTTGCCAAGCGGTGAGAATTGGATCTTCCAAAATGAAAAACCAGCATTCGAAGCAGAAGCACAAGCGGCTTTCGGAACCGATTGGAGCAAATTCACTCCAAACCTATACACCCCGAACATTCATTTGGGAATCGGTTATCCCTTCTAGTAAAGCGTCTGTTTGCTTACAGAAAGCTATTTTTCAAATACGTACTGATTTCGGTCCAAGGAACTTGAACAGGATTATTGCAGGCTCCACCGTTCGGATGAATTTCTATTCTGTCTTTGTACAAACGCATCGTCATTGCTCCCCAGCCAGTACTTTCACCTTCAGTAACAATTTCCGCTTTGCAGGTATCGTCTCCAGCATCGGTAATTAATTTGTTGATTCGATTCAAAGCTTTGTCCTTTTCTTTAGAATCAAATAGATCGCTATACGGGACTAACTGCCCCGTTTCCAAGCTGAAAAAGAGATAGCGATGATCTGTTTCTTCAAAATCGATACAATTGCAAACCAAATGCAGTTCAACATGATTTCCTTTTTGAACCAGCCCGTAATCTCCTACACAAAAATCGCTGATTTCAGCATCCATAAGGTTTCGCTTAATAATGGCGTTCATGGTATCAGCAACTGCTGGGTTCTTCGAATAATGAGCCACAGGATATCTCATTCCGTTGTCAAATGCTTTGTCGGAAAACTTAATTTGAGAGATTGCCGTTCCAGCGAACAGCAGCAAAATAATAGTAGTCAAAACTTTCATAACACCTCGTTATTTGAGTTAAGATACGCCAAATCAATGAGAAAGGTTTCAGATTACCCGTCTACTGTAAGGTTGGCAAATCGAAGAAGTACCGTTTTTGATCCATGTTTTGGGAAGAAGATGGTAGCCTTTTTGTCAGGTCCGTTACCTTCTAGCTTGATTACTTTTCCCTTACCAAATCGGTCATGACTAACATTGTAGCCCACCTTCAATTCCAAACTCCCACCCGTTTTTGGTGCGCTCGGTTTCGCATTCTCTACCCGCTTGAGTGAGGGCGACTTTGTAAAGCTTTTATTTAGCCCTCCCATACCAGATGGGTTTGCAAAAGAATTGCTCATACCTCCGCTTAGCGATTTGCCTCGTCCACGTTCTGGGGTCTCGAAATGTAGAAATTCTGGTGAGATTTCATCAATGAAGCGACTCGGTTCGGAGGTGATCAGATTCCCCCACTGAAAGCGAGAAGTAGCATAGGATAAAGTACACGTTTCTTTTGCCCGTGTTACTGCCACATAGAACAAACGACGTTCTTCTTCCAATTCTGTTCGGGAGTGCAGCGCCATTTGAGAAGGGAAGAGGTTTTCCTCCAATCCAACAAGATAAACATGCGGGAATTCCAATCCTTTGCTCGAGTGAATGGTCATCAAAGTGATGTGATTTCTATCGTCCCCTTTGTCTTCATCGGCATCGGTGAGCAAGGCAACATCTAGCATGAATTCCGAAAGTGATTTCGACTCACCTTCTTGTCGAGATGCCGTAAATTCTTTAATACCGGCGAGTAATTCCTCTACGTTTTGATAGCGCTCAACTTCTTCCGGCCCCTTGTCCTTATCGGTACGCATTTCTTTCAGAATTCCTGATGTCTTTGCAATTTCTTGAGCCAAAGAATAACCATCCATTTTATCCAATTGTGCTGCAAAACTTTTAATCATGATCACAAAATCGATCATTTTATTTCGAGCGCCCGTTGTTAATTGAACAGGATATTTGGCAAAGTCGCTAATAACGTCCCACGGAGAAACATTGTAGTTGTTCGCAGCAACAATCACGTTTTGGAAGCTGGTTTGACCAATTCCTCTTTTCGGGTAGTTGATCACACGCTTCAAGGCTTCCGAATCATTTGGATTGGCCGTGAGTCGGAAATATCCCAACAAATCTTTGATTTCCTTGCGCTGGTAGAAGGACAAACCTCCGTAGATTTTGTATGGAATGTTCAGTTTTCGTAACGATTCCTCAAAAGAACGCGATTGTCGATTGGTTCGATACAAGATGGCAAAGTCGTTGTACGTCAATCCCGGCTCGCTGCTCTTGTCGAAAATTTTATTCGTTATGAGTTTGCCTTCTTCATTATCCGTTAATGTTCGAACTACGTTGATTTTTGAACCTTCTCCGTTTTCCGTCCAAACGTTCTTCTTGATTTGATCTTTGTTTCGTGCGATAACACTGTTCGCAGCTTCAACGATATTCTTCGTGCTTCGGTAGTTCTGCTCTAATTTGAAGAGTTTGAAATCCGGGTAATCTTTCTTGAAATTGAGTATGTTTTGAATATTCGCCCCTCGAAAGGAGTAGATACTTTGTGCATCATCACCTACCACGCAAATGTTTTCGAATACTGCAGCTAACTTTTTCACGATGAGGTATTGAGCATAGTTGGTATCCTGATACTCATCCACCAGAATATATTTGAACTTATGCTGATAATGTGTCAATACATCTGGGAAATCGCGCAACAAAACGTTTGTGTTGTAAAGTAGGTCGTCAAAATCCATTGCTCCTGCGTTAAAACAACGTTGAACGTATGTTTTGTAGATACGTCCTAATTCCGGGCGTTTCGCTAGGTTGTCTTCTGCTTGTATATCCGCATTCTGCATATAGGCATCGGCAGAAATCAAATTGTTCTTGGCAGATGAAATACGTCCGAGAACATTTCCAGGTTTGTACGCCTTATCATCTAGGTTGAATTGCTTGATGATTTCTCTGAGCAAACTTTTGGAATCCTGTGTGTCATAGATGGTAAAGTTGCTCGGATACCCTAATCGGTCTGCATTGTAGCGCAAAATTCTAGAGAAAACTGAGTGAAAAGTTCCCATGGTAATGTTCCGGGCTTCTCCTGCACCTACAATAGTCCCGATCCGTTCTGTCATTTCTCTTGCGGCCTTGTTGGTAAACGTAAGGGCCATAATGTTGAACGGATCAACTCCATTTTCCATCATATATGCAATCCGAAAGGTCAAAACACGTGTTTTTCCAGATCCCGCCCCGGCAATTACCATGGTAGGCCCTTCAATGTTTTGCACGGCTTTTAATTGACTTTCGTTTAGTTCTTCGAGGTAACTCATGCAGTTTGTTGTTGAAAATCGGGATTTGACGGTTGATGAAACCCCTCCATACAAATGTAGGAAATGTAGCGGTAGGTAAATACAAATCTACAGATAACTCATCCACAACCACTGTTGAAAAGGTGAGTAGCAGTTTGGCTTGTGAAAAGGGAAAGGACTCCATATACTGAATGGAAAACCACATTTACTTATGAAAAATTTTTCACTCTTATTTGCCTTATTCCTTGCTTTACCGGGATTAGCTCAATCGAGTTTCTATTCCGTGTACAAGGACAACTCAACTATCGACCAGACACATCTGCATGTCCTGCCCTGGGACGAAACTAAGTTGATTCAAACCTATGAAATCCTTGATACAATATCGTGGACCCCCTATTACTTTATGGAGTTTGGTTTGAACGGCTTGCCATTCGGATTACCAGGTTGTGGTGTAATCACTGCGAAGCCGGAGTTTTTGGAAGAAGGAATTCTCGCAGCTGGAACTTCTTTTAGCGAGGGGGTTGAATTGCATTATTACAATGGTACTATCGATACGACCTTCAATATCAATTCAAATGGCGATTCTGATCCTTATATCATGAGGATTGACGAGAATAAGGTGTATCTCTCGGCGATTACAGGGAATGGTGTAAGGAATGCATTTGTATTCGACGAGTCATCATTGACATTAACGCAAAGAAGTTTTGAGACACAAAGCAACGACATGCGGGTTCTCATTGAGGTCAATGACGAAGTGTATGTTTCTAATGAAATCTATGACTACCAAGCTAATATTGTCACATTTGAATTGTTGAAATATGACACGCTTGGAGTGAAGACAGTGATCAAAAATGCATCTGCACCAATTGGAGTAGGCGAGAAATGGATGTGGTACAACCCAATTTATAAGTGGGGGGAACTCTTTATTGTTGAGAGTTATTTGCTAACTAATTCAGGACCGCATCAGATTCGCATCTTACCGATTATTTCCAGTAATGAATACAATTCTTTAGACTACTACTTGCCTAATTCTGGAGGTGCGGCATTCGCCCAGATGTTTGACGATGATCAAAAATTATACGCTTATTTGAACGGAACCGATAGTCTGTTTAGTATTGAAGAGCATATATCAGGATCTCCGACGCAATCGTTTCAGTTACAGCATCAATTTTCTGAAGGCGTTCTGGCTGAACATCATGTAAGTGAAAATAACCAACTTTATTTTAGAGTGATAGAGAATCCATCTTCGTTGAATAAAATTGTACGATTAAACGGTAATTTAGAAAATCTACTTCTGGCCGATGATCACATCCATTTTATTCTTGAATCAGATGAGGTGATTTACGTTAATCGATATGACAAAAGTTGGATAGGTACCGATGAGCCGAGCGCGGTTTATTTGATTAATTCGGCTTATGATGTGGTGGATAAAGTCGAGATTGAATTAGGACTACACGGTCCATTTATTGAGGCAGCGGTAATGTTTGAGAATAAGTACACATTCTTCTTCATTGAATATAACGGTTCGGTAGATATCATTCAGCTAGACTCATCGCCGCTATTGTCCCTGCAGGAAATTGATGATGTCAACGTTTATCCGAATCCCATAAATAATGGGCAAGTACTTCTAGTAAATTCTCGAGCTGACACCTATTATGAAATTTGGAGTTTGGACGGAAGGGCTATCTCAAAAGGTGACTTTATAGCTGGAAAAAATTATGTAGAAACAACTTCGCTTCCAGGGGGAACCTATCTTTTGAGAACGGAAACATTGAACACAAAATTCATTGTTTCTCCCTGGTTAAGTTTCTTTGGGAATTACTCACAGGGAAGAGGTTCCCTAGTGAATCATGTTCACTTCACTAGTCAGAATATACTACTGAATACAGGATTAACTCGGTAGCTTGTAATTGGAGGGGATAAATGTTTAATTGCTCCTACAAATACTAACTATTATGAAAAAGCGCTACCTGTCTCTTGTTTTAAGCGGGATGCTATTTCCTTCGCTAATAAACGCACAATCAGTCAGTCAAATTTACGATTATGACTCTACAGATTTAACGCAACTGTATCACATGCCTTTTGACGAAAGTAGGATGCTTGTGGTTGCTGGGTTTGAAAGCATAGCGAGTAAATCCACCTTGTTCGAATATGATTTTCAAAACAATCAACTAAACGAAATGAGCTTTGCTGGCGTAGATACCATCTAAAGCCTTCCAAAATTGCAAGACGACAAAATATTTTTCGCTGCGGATGCAAATGGACTTGGAGTTGAACTCGCTGCCTACAATGGAACAAACACTTTTACATTCGATTTCAACTTAGGGGCGGGAAGTTCAAACCCCGAGTTAGTGCAGTTTGAAGACGATCTTTATGTAATCGCTAATGACGGCACCTACGATCAATTATACAAATACTTGTGCGGGACCAATTTCATGCAAATAACATCAGAAACCCAAGGTGATGTAACCCAATTTCTTGCCAATAGAGGCGATGAATATTTGTATACGGTTAGCACGCAATTTGTCAAGCAAATTAAATCGACAATTGACAATAATGGCATTTAACGCACAGTATAATTACGCCGACAAATTTGCAGGAAACCGTACAAGATGTTGTTTTAATGAATGGAGATGTTTTTCTTCTTTCTGCGATATATTCCCTTGTTGATGCTGCCTACCGTGTTGATAAAATTGATGCAACGAGTACCATCACAACAAATTATTATGAAACGGGAGGACAGTTTTCGTCAGCTCATTTATTAGCACACAATTCAAACTTACTTTATTACCGCACAGAACCAAACCATATTGAGGTATTAGATATTACAACGAGTGGTCAACCTGCGCAGTATCTAACAATGGATCCAACTCAGTACAATTATATTGCTGGGCATGTGGTAAAAAATGGCAAGTTCTTTTTTTATGCTGAAACCTATATCGTAGAGGTCTCTTCGGGAATTTTCAACTTCACTTTGGAAGATGGAAATATGATTCAGCTGGTCAATATTTATGAAACAGACGATGCAATTTATTTCTACGAAGTAAATCCAGTTGCCGGCAACAATTCAGGGGTTATAGAAGTGGATGTTAACACAAATGCAATGATGCGGCATGCGGTTTCTCAAGACGGTAGTTATATGTACTTAAATCATCCAATGGTGGAAAATAATGGAGAATTAAAGTTTATTTTTTCGAATTCTGAAACCATGATCAGTACAGATATTTATAGTTTCTCTTCGTCACTTTCGCTTAGTGAATTGGAAGAAGAAACACTTTCGGTATTTCCCAATCCATCGGTAAATGGTGATGTTATTATTGAACTTTCTGCCGCTGATCAAATATTGATCACATCTTTAGAGGGGAAATTGGTACAGAAATTCAAAGGAGTAAAAGGGGGTAATGCTATTCACCTACATGAGTCAGGTGTTTACTTAATTCATTCGAACGGAAAAAGTCAGAAAGTAATTATTCAGTAATTATTTACGTTTCTTACGGGGCTTGTACACCTTATACCTGTCGTAATCTTTGGTAGTGATCCAATGCTTCCAACCGAAGGAAAAGATCATTGCCAAAGGTACACCCGGAGTGAAGCTAACAGAGAATTGATCACGCGCCGTAATGGCATAATCGTATTCGAATTCCATTCCATAGGGGATAAATTTCCATTGGATATCTCCGTATCGATTCGTTTCAGCCACATTGAAAAAGCCGGAAGGCGTATAACTCTCCCCGAAACGCGTCCAGGAATTACGCACAATTAATGTCGGTCCAATCCCTACGTATACTTTGTGTTTTTTCAACTTCATTAAGTTAAGCCGAGGACCAAAATGAGTAACACTGGCCCATCCCGCCGAGCAATCGGTAAACAGGCCTTGGATCACTTTTACGGAAACCAAATCCCGATGAACAAACTTCTCGTATCCTGCAAAAGCTCCAAAATTCATCACAAAGCGCGCTTTATCATCAAATTTATACGGTTGCAGATGAGCCGTTGGATCGCCAAACGGATGTACCGTTAGTCCAAAATACTTTAGTGTGAAAGTACTTTGTGCCTGAGCGTATTGAAGCCCAAGCAAAAGAAAAAGAAGAAGCGTTACTTTTCTCATTTCACCTTAAAGAACGGAGAAAGAATAAATACCATTCCATTTAGAAAAACACGCAAAGATTTATGAAGCCATAATTTGCCTTGGTGCTGTGCTACAAAGCTCGGTGAATTATTGTAATACCACCGTACAAAGGCTCTACCCAATCCAAATTTTTGAAGAAATCCGTCTCTGAACCTACGCAGCACAAGTACTTCATTAGCCTCGTACGATCCATATGCCATTGTGGCAATAAAACATCCACTGGTCCCAGAACTTGAATCGCTTCCACCGGAATCACTTCCGTCTGAATCGCTTCCGCCTGAATTAGATCCGCTTCCGGCCGATGAAATCGCTAGAACTAAGATTAGTATTAGAGCCAATATGACTCCAATAACTACAAGGAATGCAGTTCCAATAGCGCCAATGGCACCCTGGTCTTCTTTAGCGTAAACCTCAACTTCTTGAACGTTTTCAGGAGAAATAGTAGTTAATTCACCGTTCTCGGTTTCCAACTCCATGTCATCATCAACACGTACAATCATGTCGTCGCGCATTTCTTTGGTGACCTCAGAGTTATTCTCCGAAGCCGTTTCTGCGGAAGCAACACGTTTTGTAGTTCCTTTTAGTACATCTCCTTCGCGTTCAGTGACGTCAAACTCATAGGTTTTATCCCCCTTCTGAATATAGAGGTCGTAGTCGTCCATCTTCTCAACGACTTTACGTTTCTTGTAGAAATCGACTTTTTTGTAAGATACTTTGCGGTAATTATTACAGCCACTAAATAAGATGGTAAGTGCACCTAATGCGAGGATAATTGACTTGTTCATAGCGTATTGGTATTTGCCAAAGATATGTAAAAGTATGCTCAGCTCCGATTATTTAATTGCAATTTAGGCCTTGTGTGAGGAGAATATGAAGGAATAACAACGGAGCGTTAAAATGGTGTATTCGCCTTTTGCAGTATGCGATTAATCGTTAACTTTGTGCACCTTAAATTTAAAGACACAGCTACAAATGAGTCACGGAATTAAGCCCGGTGTGGCAACAGGAGATGAAGTTCAGCAGATTTTTGCCTACGCCAAAGAGAAAGGCTTTGCTTTACCAGCCATTAACGTAACGAACACCAGTACTGTAAATGCGGTAATGGAAGCAGCAGCCAAAACAAATGCTCCAGTAATTATTCAATTTTCGAATGGAGGGGCGCAATTCTTTGCAGGTAAGGGATTGAGTAATGAAAACGAAAAAGCAGGAATTGCCGGTGCTGTCTCTGGTGCACGTCATGTACATGCCATGGCCGAATTATATGGAGCTACAGTTATTCTTCATACGGATCACGCAGCGCGAAAACTGTTGCCTTGGATCGACGGTTTGTTAGATGCTGGTGAGCAATTCTATAAAGAAACGGGGAAGTCTTTATATAGTTCGCACATGATCGATCTTTCAGAAGAACCTTTGGAAGAAAATATTGAGACGTGCAAAGCGTATTTAGAGCGCATGGATAAAATCGGAATGACGCTTGAAATTGAATTAGGAATTACCGGTGGAGAAGAAGATGGCGTTGATAACACGGACATTGATACATCGAAATTGTACACCCAACCGGAAGAAGTAGCCTATGCATACGAGGAATTGAGCAAAATCAGCAATCGATTCACTGTAGCAGCATCATTTGGAAATGTGCACGGAGTCTACAAACCCGGAAACGTGGTTTTGACACCGAAGATTTTATTAAACTCTCAAGAATATATTCAAAACAAATACGAAATAGGATACAATCCCGTTGATTTTGTATTCCATGGAGGATCAGGTTCCACACTTGAAGAAATTCGTGAGGCGATTGGATACGGTGTAATCAAAATGAACCTCGATACGGATTTACAGTTTGCATTTACAGAAGGGTGTCGCGATTATATCGGAGAGAAAATGGATTATTTGAAAACACAGATCGGAAATCCAGATGGAGACGATCTGCCGAATAAAAAATACTACGATCCACGTAAATGGATTCGTGAAGGAGAATTAACGTTCATCAAGCGATTGGAAAAAGCATTCGAAGACTTGAACAACGTAAACACATTGTAAGGATTTATTATATGGGCTGGTTTAAAAGAGAGAAAGAGGGAATTACAACCTCTACGAAAGAGAAGAGAGAAACCCCAGAGGGACTTTGGGAGAAGTGTTCAAACTGTAAGACCATCTTTTCGAAAGATGAGTTGGCGGGGATGTCATACGTTTGTAATCGATGCAATCACCACGAGCGCATTGGTTCCCAGCAGTATTTCGAAATACTTTTCGATGACGGTAAATACACGGAGCTTGACACGAAAGTGAAAGCAGGCGATCCGTTGAAGTTCGAGGACACAAAGAAATACACCGATCGAATCAAAACGACGCAGAACAAAACTGGGTTGACAGATGCTATCCGAACTGCGAAAGGTGATTTGGGTGGTAATAAGATCGTTATTGCTGCTATGGATTTCTCTTTTATCGGAGGTTCCATGGGATCGGTAATGGGAGAGAAGATTGCACGTGCAATTGATGTCGCTATCAAGGAGAAAGCACCATTCATGATTATCTCAAAATCAGGTGGTGCTAGAATGATGGAAGCTGGCTTGTCGTTAATGCAAATGGCAAAAGTTTCCGGGAAGCTAGGACAACTTTCCGAAGCAAAATTACCGTACATCTCTTTCCTAACAGACCCTACAACAGGAGGGGTAACTGCATCCTTTGCCATGCTAGGAGATATTAATATCGCTGAGCCAGATGCATTGATAGCCTTCGCCGGACCGCGCGTAGTTAGAGAAACAATTGGTCGTGATTTGCCAGACGGATTCCAGAAATCAGAATTTGTTCTAGAACATGGATTCCTCGATTACATTGTAGATCGAAAAGAATTGAAAGATACACTGGCGCTCTCGTTAGAGTTGTTCAGATCTTAAATAATGGAAGGGAGGCGAGAGTTTCCCTTTTTTGTTTCTAATAGAATCTCCTTCCAAATCAGAGGTGCGCTAATATTGGTTTAAGCTGTCCCTAATTTCACGAATCCGCCGTATCCTAGTGTTAATTGAGTCGATTTCTTCTTTAGTATAAATACGACGGTTGCGCTGTTGATTATTGTTCTCATTTTGTCGTTCCATGAATTGTCTGATTACCTGGTCTTGAGACGGATCAGGAGCAGTGTCAGGTCCGCCCATACATTTAACTAGAATGAAAATAATTTTAATCGGAAGTATGAAAGCAAAGTAAATTGTTCTCCAAGAAATCTCTCCGTTACTTCCAAGGCTGTTGCCATTGTAGCTTTTAGAGGATTGGCCTTTCTTTTCGTTGAAAAAGTTTGTTTCGTCGTTTTCAATTTTTGATTTGAACGATTCACTGAAGTTCAAAGTCAATTGGCGTTTAAAAAACGTACTGCCTTGATCGTATGAAAAGTTTCCCAACTGCTCAAAGCCTTTATGGTATTGTTTCTCCAGGTGCGTATTATCGCTTTCAGAGATGATTTGCAAAATCTTATAGTAGGGCTCCCATGTAATGAATTGAAAATTCGTTTTATCTGATTGTAGAATCTCGGATACTTTGTTTTTTTATGTTTTCTTTTATTCGCTTTTGAGTTTCAGCAGTAAAGGCAAAAAGATGTGTCACTCTCTGCGCAGCCGGCATGAATTCAAATTTATCAAGATGAGAGTTGATCTCTTCTTCAAAAATATCGGAGTAGTTCGAGGTGAGATAGTCTTGAGCTTCAGTTTGATGCTCATAACTTTGGAATGCGTCTAAATCTCCCTTGAAATATGAATGTATTTTACCTTCAGAGGTAATGGCTTTTAGTTCAGGAAAAGTAGCGAGAAAACTTTCTGGGTTAAAGGATCGCGAATTTTTCGAATTGTTGGCATCAAGAATGCGCTGGATGTCTTCTTCATTATAAGTCGTACCCATTACATCTATTGTGCCGTCGCTACTTGATTTTAGCTCACGCAGCAAGATGTGTTTGAGTGTATCCATGGTTCCAGAACTAAGACTGAAGTCAATTCTGGCGTAATCGAAAAGTGATTTAAGTTGATCTTGTGACGTTGAGTCCGCGAATATAAGTGATTTGTTTTTTTGTGATTATCCATGATTTTTCTGGAAAGCCTTGTCAATTCCAACAAAAACGTATCTTTGCAGCGTTGTTATCGATGGTCGATAGCAGTACATAAAAATCATTTACAAAAATATTGGCATGTATTTAGACGCAGAAAAGAAGAAAGAAATCTTCGCAAAGCACGGAGGGTCAGATGCTAACACTGGTTCAGCCGAAGGACAAATTGCATTGTTCACTTACAGAATTTCACACTTGACAGAGCACTTGAAAAAGAACCGTAAAGATTACGGAACACAGCGTGCACTTCAATTGATGGTAGGTAAACGTCGTAGTTTGCTTGATTACTTGAAAAACAAAGATATCGCAAGATATCGTGCAATCGTTAAAGAATTAGGACTTCGTCGTTAATTCTTTGCGTATACATCTTGGAGGGGACAGTCGAATTCGTTCGGGTGTCCCTTTTTTGCGTGTACTTCGAGAGCCTCAGTACACGAATGAGACAATAAGAGGCTCTACTACCATTGCTGAGGTTGAGGTCTGAGGCTTTCGAAGACCGAAACAAGGCAAGAATTAAATTAGTAAACAATTAAAAATGAATATAGGAATAAAAAAGACCATCACTACGGGTGGGAAAGAGATTTCCATCGAAACCGGAAGGTTGGCCAAACAAGCCGACGGAGCCGTAGTGTTACGAATGGGCGACACAATGATTTTAGCAACAGTGGTTGCTAACAAAGAAGCAAGAGAAGGAGTTGATTTCCTTCCTTTGACAGTAGATTACAAAGAAAAATTCGCGGCAGATGGTCGTATCCCGGGAGGTTTCTTCCGTCGTGAGGCTCGTCCTTCGGAGCGCGAAATTTTGGTGATGCGTATTGTAGACCGCGCGTTGCGTCCACTTTTCCCGGACGATTATCACGCAGAAGTACAGCTAATGATGCAATTGATTGCATACGATGGAGTTAATAGTCCAGATGCATTGGTTGGATTCGCAGCATCTACAGCGATTGCCGTATCAGATATACCTTTCAATGGACCAATGTCAGAGGTTCGAGTAGGACGCGTTGACGGTCAGTTTATCATTAACCCAACATTGGAAGAGCAAGCAGCATCAGATCTTGATTGTATGATTGCAGGAACCATTGATAACATCGTTATGTTGGAAGGTGAGATGGAAGAAATCTCAGAAGACGAAATGGTGGAAATCATCAAGATTGCGCACGATTCGATTAAAGAGCAGTGTCAATTCCAGTTGGATTTGGCGGCTGAAATTCCAGGAACTTCGCCAAAACGTGAGTACTCACACGAAGATCACAACGATGAAATTCGTGAGAAAGTACACGCATTCGCTTACGATAAGTGTCGTGAGATTGCAAAGCAAGGAACTGCTGACAAAGCGAAAAGAGGCGAATTGTTCGGTGGAGTAAAAGAGGCGTACATCGCATCTTTGTCTGAAGAAGAATTAGAAGCTGAAGAAAAATATATTGGTGTTTACTTTAAAGCAGCGATGAAGAAAGCCGTTCGCGACACAATGTTGCATGACGGAGTTCGTTTGGATGGTAGAGCGTTTAACGAAATTCGTCCAATTTGGTCAGAAGTAGATTACTTACCAACTGCTCACGGTTCTGCCGTATTTACACGTGGTGAAACACAAGCTTTGATGTCATTGACATTGGGTGGTAAAATGGACGAGCAAATGATTGATGACGTTACCTTCAAAGGAACAACGCCATTTATGTTACATTATAACTTCCCTCCATTCTCGACAGGAGAAGCACGACCAATTCGTGGAACATCTCGTCGTGAGATTGGACACGGTAACTTGGCATTGCGCGCATTGAAGCCAGTTCTTCCAGACGATAATTCATACACGATTCGATTGGTGTCTGAGATTTTGGAATCAAACGGTTCGTCTTCCATGGCAACAGTTTGTTCAGGAACATTGGCATTGATGGACGGAGGTGTTCAAATCAAAGCGCCAGTTTCTGGTATTGCAATGGGATTGATTGCTGGAGACGGTAAATTTGTTGTATTGTCAGATATCCTTGGAGATGAAGATCACCTTGGAGATATGGACTTCAAAGTAACTGGAACGGCTGCTGGTATTACTGCTTGTCAGATGGATATCAAAGTAGACGGTCTTCCTTACGAAGTTTTGATTCAAGCATTGAACCAAGCGAAAGAAGGACGTTTACATATCTTGAACGAGATGGCAGGAACGATTTCAGCGCCTAATACAGAGTTGAAACCGCATACGCCACGTATCGAGGCATTTAACGTGCCTAACGATGCGATTGGAGCAATCATCGGGCCTGGAGGAAAAATCATTCAGCAATTGCAGAAAGATACCAACACGAATATCACAATTGAAGAGTTGGAAACTGGAGAAGGAAAGGTACAAGTAATGTCAAACAACGCGGAAGACATGAATGCTGCAGTAACTTCTATCAAGCAAATTGCATTCCCACCAACAGTTGACGAAGGAGCCGAATACGAAGGAAAAATCAAGTCGCTTCAAGCGTACGGAGTCTTCGTAGAAATCGTTCCAGGAACAGACGGATTGATTCACATTTCTGAATTTGCTCACGAACGCATCAACAAGATGGAAGACGTGTGTAAAGAAGGAGATTTGGTGAAATTCAAAGTGGTTGGACGTGATCCAAAAACGAAGAAATGGAAACTTTCTCGTAAGGTATTGCTTCCAAAACCAGAAAGAAGTGAAGCTTAAGTAAGCTAAAAATAAAAAAAAGCGCATATCGAAAGGTCTGCGCTTTTTTTGTGTCCCTATTGAAAAAGGTGAACTTCATTTTATATTATTTAGTGCTTGTTGTGGAATTCGATTTTTAGCTGCATCTTAGTAAGGATCGTCAATTACTTGGCTTCAATTTTTATGTTAGCTCGCGTGTTTTTTGCTGAAAATCATAGGATAAGAATCTATTACTTTGCTTCGTTTGGCTTCTGCTTTCCCAAAACGTTTTTGCTCAGGAAGTCGACGTTACTGGAGAAGTTCTTAATTCTGATCGTCGCCCAATTAGTGGCGCAGTTGCCATAAATGAGCGCGGACAAACAATTTCAGATACTACAGATGCGTCAGGTAAATTTTCATTTACGGCATTAGAAGGGCAGAGGTTTGCGATTGAAAAGGTAGGATTTGAATTGGAATGGCGTACCGTTAGCCTTAAAGAAAAAAGCTATCTCATAATTCTTGATACAAAAGTTCAAGAAATAGAATCAGTTGTGATAACTCGAAGAAATTCAGAAGAGGCACTAGACATTCAAAATGTAAACATCATTGACTATCAACCCTTAGACGGCGCTATCCTAACGCTAAAAAAGAAACAGCGTAATTACTATTTGGGAATGGACAGCATCAGAAGAGAGGGGGAAAGTTATTTACTCGATATTGATAGGCCACAAGAGTTGTTTTTTGATTGTTTGAAAAGTGCATACATTTTGTCTTCAGACTCTGCGCACCAATTTGTGTTAACGGATTCTGGACTTGTAATGCTCTCTGTAGTGCCAATGTCCTTGTTTGATTTATACATTCGGCCTTGTGTTTCTCACTTTGATAATCGTCTCGTTTACGAAAGCTTTAAGAGGCTCAACAAAGAATATAGTTTGACCATTCATAGTAAGATGCCTACAAAATTGATCTTTCAAAAATTTGATTTGATAGGGTATCAAGGAGCCTATGAAGCGAGTGTAGCAATAGGGAAGATGGTAGATCCATTAGACGGAGATACGCTCAAAGATCCTTTCTATCTAGCAACAAAACAAAAGCGCGATGTTTATGGACGTCATGATAGCGAAGGGGCTTTTTCAAGAGCAAGGTCCGAACAACGCATTGCTGAAATGAAAGAAGAGGCAATGGCCAAGGCAACTTTTACAAAAGAGAGTCCGAACAATTCTGACAATCCACCAACAACATCTGGACCAAGAACAAGTGCCTGGACGAATTCGAGCGGCAAATCCTATGCGAGCGCCATGGCAGCGTATATTCTGCTATCGAAGCCGTTAGAGATTACTACCTTTCAATTAAATGATTTCTCTGTAGTGGTTGATTATGATTCTAACGTTGTGCATGTATTAGATCATTATGGTTTTCTAATTACCGAATCGTCCTTCGAAGTCTCAGGCGATGTTAAAAATGTCCTTCAGGACAAGGCAACCGGAGAGCTCTATTTGTACACTCGTGATGGTAAGAATCATAAAGTTTATGGGATCGACCCGTTCACAGGGCGCACCGTTTACCTGAAGAATTTTGGTGGAATGCCGCATACGAAGCACGCGATCATTTACGACGGTTACTTGTATTACAAATTGCTCGAACGTGACTTCTATGGTATAAACAGGGTCCGATTGCCTAACTCAATCTTCTATGCAGAAGAAGATTAAACTTTATTCAAATAAATGTTGAACTGAACCGCCAAATTTCCCTTGGTGTCCTCAAGAATAATAGGTAGAATTCTTGCCTTTGCTTTCTCCTGTGAAGCCCATGGATCTTCTACAATATGTGGGTCACCAGAGAAATAAATTTGAGAAATCAATTCCTGATGATCCTTATGCGAAACGCGAAAGTGAATATGCGCAGGACGGTATAATTTTCCATTCAGATATTTCCCCGGTAGAATGGTTTTGAACTGATATTCTCCATTCTTATCGCTGGTTTGCTGAGCGCGATGACGGAAATCACTTGAGTCATTGTCATAATCTCCATGGGTGTCACAATGCCATATTTCTACTTTTACATCTTCAAGTGCAGTAGTGCAATCATCCGTGTAAACCATTCCTTTTATGGTGACCTGAGAACCGTCCAATCCGGCGAAAGTCATATCCGATTGGTCCGGCGCATCTGGTCGATAGAAAGGGCCTAAAATATCATTCGTTGTTGCACAGTCTCCAGTGTGAGTAGATTCCGGTAATTCTTCTGATTCAGCGTTTCTTTTCACAACACAGCCCATGGTTGTGATGGCGAAGGCTGCCATTGTGCTACTTTTTATAAATTCTTTTCTATTCATGCAATGCTTTTTATTGAGTACAAGAGAACCAAACCAAGGTTCATTCCAAAAATGCATAAAAATGTTAAATGAGTCTTATGAATGAACATTACAAGGTATTGAAATTGGTTATCTTCGGCACAATTTTTGAAAAGAATTCTGCCTACAAGAATAAGATATACTGTCACTACAATACAATGAAAGCTAACAAGCGTCTACAATCCATTTTTGCATTCGCATTTTTTATTTTTTCGGCTATTAATGGAATGGCTCAAACACAAATCGGTACTGACATTGACGCAGAATCGACAAACGATCGATCTGGATGGTCCATATCCATGGGAAATGACACCACGGTAGCAATTGGAGCCATTCTTAATGATGGAGGCGGCAGTAATTCGGGACATGTTCGTATTTACGATTATAACGGTGCTGCTTGGGTGCAACGCGGTTCGGATATTAATGGAGAGTCTTCCAATGATAATTCCGGATATTCAGTATCCATGCCACACGGTAATTTTGTAGGAATTGGAGCATATAGAAACGATGACAATGGAGGTAATTCGGGCCATGTTAGAGTATATAAATGGAATGGAAGCACATGGACGCAACGTGGAGGTGATATCGACGGGGAAGCAATAGGCGACGAATCTGGAAGTACGATAATTATGCCTGACACAAATACGGTGGCTATTGGTGCGCGAAACAACGATGGTAATGGAAGCAATTCTGGTCATGCGCGCGTATATAGGTGGAACGGGAGTGACTGGGTACAAAAAGGTATAGATTTAGACCGTTTCGCTGCTGACTATGAATTTGGAACAGCGGTTTCCATGGCAGATTCAAACACACTTGCAGTCAGCTCCGTTGGAAATATTTTTGAACCAGGAGAAGTTTACATTTATGATTGGAACGGTACTGCCTGGATCCAACGTGGGGCAACAATTGTAGGGGAGTCTTCCTTTGATTTGTCAGGAATTTCATTGTCAATGCCCTCTCCGAATTATGTAGCCATTGGCGCTGCAAATAATGCGGGAAATGGTTCTCAATCAGGACACGTGCGAATCTATAATTGGAATGGTGCAAACTGGGTGCAAGTTGGGAGTGATTTGGATGGCGAAGCGGCAAACAATCGGTTCGGTGCTTCTGTGAGTATGCCTGACTCCATAACTCTTGCTGTTGGAGCAAACTGGAATAATGAGGTTGGTAACATGGCAGGACACACCCGCATTTTCGAGTGGGATGGCGTTAACTGGAACCAGAAAGGGATTGATATCGATGGCGAAGCTGCTGACGATCAGTCGGGGTATTCCGTTGACATGCCGTCAAATAAAGTTGTTGCTATTGGAGCGTTGTTCAATGCAGGCACTGGATTTGGTGCTGGGCACACGCGTGTTTATAGCCTATGCGAAAGCAATTCTGTAGATCTTATTTCAGCATGCGATTCATATACTTGGATTGATGGAAATACGTATACGTCGTCGAGCAATACAGCAACACACGTCATCCCTAATGCAGCGGGTTGTGATTCTACTATCACCTTGGATTTAACAATCAATAGTGTGTCGGATTTGAGCACATCAGTGAGTGGAATTACCATTTCGGCGAACAACACGAACGCTACTTATGTTTGGTTGGATTGTGACGATAACTTCGCTATGATAAATGGTGAGACCAATCAATCATTTATTCCAACAGCAAATGGGAATTACGCAATCGAATTGACTGAAAATGGGTGTGTAGATACTACGGCATGCGTCGCAATTACCACAATCGGAGTTTTAGAATTGACAATTGGGAAGGAATTTGTACTCATGCCAAATCCAAGCTCTGGACTATTCGAAATTGAGTTGGTAGCAACCTTTGGTAATGTCAGTGTTGCGATTACGGACGTTCATGGAAGCATCGTTACGGAATTAAGCGCAAATGCAACAGATTCTGTTCAAGTGGAAGTAAAACAACCAGCCGGTGTTTATTTTGTGCAAGTCATTGCTGACGACCAATCTCAAGTGCTTCAGTTGATCATAAAGTAAGAGAAATACGGGGTAATAGGTGAGGGCTGGAAAGATTGATTCTTACTCTGATGGATTCATTATGGAATTCCGCTATATTTAAAGGTGTATAAATTCAATATTTACTCAAATTAATCCTCCATGGCAAGCAAGAAACTACTGAAAAAACGCGTTAAACGAAAGGTATACGAAGTATTGGATACTTGTGATTACCATATTGTGAACGAACATCCTTCTGCAGATGCAGCAGATAAGTTAATTGATGAAGCAGTTGACTTTCACGATAAAATGGTCTTTCGCATCAACAATGCTAACAACAAAAAAGATTTCAATGAGATTTCTTCTGAGGTTGACAAAGCAATTGTCGATTTCATAGAAAAGCTGAACGGACTGAGATAAAAATTAGCTTTTAATGACTAGAACGACCATGAATCACATGATCATGGGGCTTACCGTCTTCGTTGCGGCCCTGATGATGTTGTTAGCACCTCCTAAGGATTTTCATTTTTGGGCTACGCTCGGAATAGCCACAATAATGGTCGTTTTCTGGATTTTTGAGGTGTTACCCATTTATGTTACTGCATTGCTGCCATTATTATTGGCGGTGCCTTTGGGTGTTTTAGATACCCAAGAGCTTGCCCAGGCCTACGGGCATAAATTCGTTTTCCTCTTTTTCGGTGGATTTATGTTGTCGCTGGCATTGGAAAAATGGAGCGTGCACAAACGTATTGCCGAATTAATCATTAGAGCCATTGGAAATTCCAAGTCCCGGATTCTCTTAGGTTTTCTCTTGGCAACGGCACTTTTGAGTATGTGGGTTTCTAATACAGCAACAGCTTTGATGATGCTTCCTATGGCAATGGCCGTAATAGATAAGATTCCTCAAAAAAAGAACTCCAAGTTTTCATTATATCTTCTCCTTGCAATTGCATACGGAGCGAGTATTGGAGGTATGGGAACCTTGGTTGGATCGCCTCCAAATGTAGCAATGGCAGGGGCCTTAAGTGAAACTTATAACATCAACATAGAGTTCATAGATTGGTTCAAATACGGATTCCCTTTGAGCATGATCATGATTTTTATTGTCTATTTCTATTTCCGCTTGTTGCTGAGAAAAGAACGCAAGGAGAAAATAGAAGAGTTAGAATTTGAAAAGGAGCCTTGGACGAAAAATCAAATCCGTGTTTTGGCATTGTTTGGGGTTATCGTGGTGCTGTGGTCTTTTAAATCATTGATTGAACCGAGTCTGGGAATTAAATATGGGGATGAAATCCCAGCCGTTTTAGGTGCGATTTTACTATTCATCGTTCCAAGCACAACCAAAGGGAAGACTTTGCTCGAATGGAAGGATACACGGAAAATGGCTTGGGGAATCCTTCTTTTATTCGGAGGAGGAATGGCTTTGGCTAAAATGATGGATGTGAATGGGGTAGTGGACCAACTTTCTTTGGCATTCGAAAACTATCAAGAACTCTCTCTCGGAGTAATCCTGCTCATATTCGTATCATTTTCGATCTTTGGTACGGAAGTAATGTCCAACCTCGCCTTGGTGCAAGTTTTAGTTCCAATTGTGGCCGTATTTGCGGTGAGTTCCAATGATTTCTCCATTCTCCAACTCTGCATGCCAGTTACGCTTGCAGCTTCTTGTGCGTTCATGCTACCTGTTAGTACTCCGCCAAATGCAATTATCTTCTCATCTGGCCGGATCACAGTTAATCAAATGGTTCGCGTAGGGTTTATTTTGAATGTGGTTGGTGTACTTATAATTACGCTCTTCTCCCTGATATTCATCCGATAAAACTAACCATTGACTAAGCAAGAACTGAAAGAATTTTTGTTTCATTCCATGCGGTTGTGGGCAGATTTTTTGCCCAATCATAATATTAAACTTGATTTTGAATGTGAGATGCTGGACGAGTTCGAGTTTAATCGGTTTATAGATGATATTCAGAATCTACTTACATCGGATGCACTCGGCGAGATTTTAATGTTTGGTATTGATGAAGACCGAAGAGCTGGCGTTATAATAATACGATGTTCCGATCCTAACAAAATTAGGCTTACCATGGAGCGGATAAAGCCAATAATTGATAAGGTTAATTTCTTTAAATTCGGATGGGAGACGTTGATTATTCCTACAAAATCTGGAGGGTACAAGAAGGATGGAGAAGTTATCGGTAAATTGGGAGAATCGCGCGAAGACGAATATGAACTCAATGCCGATTTGCCCATTCCAGAAGGCTTTGAAGTTTCTAAAAGGAGCAGTTTCTTCTCATTTCTTTCAAAGCTCTTCGCAAGATCATAAACTTTCCAGGAGCAACCTTCTGCTTTTTACAGTCAACCTTTAGCCTTCAACAATCACTTTTTCTTATTCATTATTCATAATTTTAGAATATGAAAGTTTTATTATCTCCAGCGAAGGCGATCGACATGACCAAACGATTGGGAACAGAGGAAGTTCACCAACCCATGTTTATTACAGAGGCAGAAGGATTGATGAAGAAAATGAGCAAGTTTTCCGCGAATAAAATCGGGAAGATGATGCATTTATCGAAGGAGTTGTCCCAATTGAATTACGAACGTAACCAGAAATGGGAGCCCTCAGTTAAATTGACCGAAGAAACGGGCCATGCAATGGCAATCTTCAATGGTGAAGTATACCGTGGATTGGATGCATTAACTCTAGACGAAAAAGGGATTCAACGGGCTCAAGATAAAGTGCGAATTCTTTCTGGATTGTATGGGGTGCTGCGTCCCTTGGATGTTGTTCGTCCGTATCGTTTGGAAATGGGAACCTCATGGGCGGTCACTGCGGCGAAGAAGAACTTGTATCAATTCTGGGGTTCTAAAATATGTGATGCATTGAATGCAGAAGAGCAAGAAGTGATTGTTAATTGTGCCTCAGCGGAGTATTTCAAAGCGGCGCAATTGAAAAAAGTTAAAGCACGCGTAATTACCCCCGTATTTAAAGATTTCAAGAACGGAGATTACAAAGTGATTATGGTTTTTGCAAAGCAATCGCGCGGGGCAATGGCGCGTTACATCATAGATAATAACATTGAAGAACCGGAAGAGATCAAAGGATTTAATGTTGGTGGTTATCAATTTGATGCAAATTTATCAACGGAAAACGAGTGGGTGTTCACTAGATAATTTCAACGACCATCAAACAGTCTAGCAGTTAAAAAATCGAACCAATTCCATCTTGAACTGTACAAATAATTAAACAAATCTATGCGATGGTTAACCGTGCTTCCCTTACTATTTCTGCTGAGTTGCTCGGGGAATTCTCAGGTAGATGCACATACGCCAGTTCTTAGCAGTCAGAAGCAGTTCGATTCCTGGAGTTCAACTCCCCTGTATCAAAAGTACGGACAGGTAGCTTCTTTGAAGATTGTTTACGATAATCAAGCCGACAAGCTTCATTTTGTATCCTCGGAAAAATATGAGTTTCACTACCAGTTCTGCATGGCGGAATTAAATTTCCCCAACGATCTTTCTCGGTTTAATGAAGAAGCATATTCGGATAGGGTAGATCGCAGATTTCTAATTGCTAACATAAACCACTACAAAGCCCTCGATAAATTTACGCTTGAATTAGGCCCTTCGGATCGAATGAATAAAAAGCACTTGAACAAACTCTTCGAAGCGGTTAAAAAGGATGTATTTTTTGATGATCGATTGTACTTGATGCTGAACACAGCGCACGTCAACAACTTAGATTTAGAGGAGTACGATATTCCAACGTTAGGTCCTTCCGAAATCTATAATGGACAAAGGTATCAGCCAATATCCAAATACGCATCTTTTGGTCGTGTCAGAGTAATTGAAGATTGGGACAAGCAGAGAGATTCCATTCGTCCCGAGGACATTATCATTATTGACGATATTCCACAGGTTTTCCCGATGGTTCAAGGGGTAATAGTGACCCAGTTTCAGACACCATTGAGCCATGTCACCTTGCTTGGGCAAAATAGAAAAATTCCCATTTGCGCGTTTACCGAAATATTCAAAGATCAGCGTGTACTGGATTTGGATGGTGAGATAGTTTCATTCTCCGTGCGTCAAGATACGTTTGATATTCGCCCATCACCCAGCGCCGATTTAAGTAAGATTTGGGACAAAGGAAAGCCGATTAAGCTAGCTAAGAATGTAAAAGTAGACTCATTGATTCCAGTAGAGTTCCTTCGCGAAAAGCTTAGCAATATTGTGGGGTGCAAAGCAGCAAATTTTGGAGAGTTGAATCAGTACGCGAAGAAGATGGATTTTTTGGTGCCGGAAAGTGCGTTCGCAATCCCATTTCACTTTTACGATCAACATGTTCGGAATAATGGAATTCAGTCAAAGATTGATGCTTTATTGGTAAAAGACAATCGATCGAGGAATAGCGCTGAAATTCGAAATGAACTCAAAGAAATCCGAAGGCTCATCAAAGGCGCACCCATTAATGAAACCTTAGAGCGAAACGTAAAGGAGAAAATCATGCAACTTGGTGATTTCAGAAGAATGCGTTTTCGCTCTTCTACCAATGCTGAGGATAGAGAAGGGTTCTCTGGAGCAGGGATATATACTTCGAAGACAGGCGAATTAGGCAATCCAGAAAAGCCTGTCGATAAAGCAATTTTGAAAGTTTGGGCGAGCTTGTGGTCGTACAATGCGTTTATGGAAAGAGAGGCATTTAACCTGGATCACAGTACTGTGGCGATGGGAGTCTTGGTGCATCGGTCATTCCCGGATGAAGCAGTAAACGGAGTTGCAATTACCTCCAACTTATACCGCCATGATTATCTCGGTTTTGTCCTCAATGCGCAATTGGGAGACGAAAGTGCAGTGCAACCAGATGGGGGAGTGCAATGCGACGAACTTATTTGCTACCCCGATGAGTCGGTGTCCGTTTACGGTAGGCAAGAAGCGGGAATAGATATTATTAATTATTCATCACTCAATAACGGCAAATTGGTAATGACCGAGGATGAAATCCAGCAATTGGCCAATGTTCTTGAATTGATAAAGAGAAGATACGCCAGAACACATTATTCGAGACAGAGCTACTTTAATTTGGCGCTCGACCTTGAATTCAAACTCGATAAGGATACCCGTCAGTTGTATATCAAACAAATGAGAATTTACAATCGATAAGGAGACTTCAATTACTTCTACCGTGCATTTTGCTTTATTCCGCATTGGCGCAAAGAGATACAGCCTATCGAAGATTTGCCGAATTAGAAAATGCTATCGAATACGAAAATGGGGTTCCAGTCCGCGAATGGGAAAAAATCTACGGAGAATTCCGACTTAAGGAGTAGCCATCAACCTTTCACCTTCAACTTTCCACCTTTAGCCTTCTGCTTCCGCTTAAAACTCAAACTCGTCATTCTTCTCCAGAATCTCCCAAGTATGATCCGCTAGTAAACGCACTGTTGCTACAAATTCAAAACTCTTTTTAGATCTTCCCCATTGATCAGGCGCAATTAACGACAAGAGAAAACTCTTATTCTCCTTCTCGTATAGATGATACACATGGTTGATTAAAGGCTCAAACCGCATTTCTGCTCCATAAATGATTTCAGAAATCACCTTTCGATCCTGCAACGCTTTGGCTTGATCCGCCAATAACTGCATTTGCTCTCTAATTTGGTCTAGTTGCATATCGGTCTGATGTTCCATCGCAGCAATCGCTCTCCCTTTCACCTTTCCTTGATCCTCGGGTTTCACAACAGCCGAACCTGCATGATGACCGTATTCTAAGGAATGAGGTGTCTCAGTAACCTTGTCGGGATCAATTGGATTTTCAAATTCTTCAGACATATCCCAAAGATACGAAAGAACAACGGCTAATCCATATCTCCCTAATAAAAGACAAACAGCTTTCCGCTGTCCACCTTCCACCTTCCACCTTCCACTTTCCACCTCCCACCATTAACTCATAACTCCAATTCATAATTCATAATTCAACATTCATAATTCCTTATCCCTAATTCCTATCTTCACGGCGATGAAAAAAACGCTAATTCCAGAAAATCTGCAGGTAGTAGTTTTCGCAATGGTTGTGTTACTGCTGTATGTTGTAGCATTAATCTATCCGGACAATTGGTGGGGACTGCATTATCCCGCATTTCTTAGTAGTGGTAGGGGATGGCTGATCGTTCTTTTGGCAATTGGATTCACTTTGTTTGGTCAGAAATATAGCTTTTGGGAAGATTTGTCCGGTAAAAATATTGGAGGAAACCGTTGGATTTGGACAATTGCTTTAACAATTATCGCAGGCATATTCTTTTATCAAATGCCCATTTTTAAGGATGTTTATGGTGACGCCTTAAGTATTATTGACTATCCGGAGTATGTTATTCAGGAGTTCGATGAGCGCAATATCCCTATACTTTTCAGTTTTGATTTCACGAACCTCAAGATAGGTACGGATACAACTTTGGCAATAGTTGTATGGCTTTCATATGTGAGAGAGATAAGTCTGCAGGAGTCGTTTCAATTGGTAGGCGTTATTTCTGGAATGGGTTATGTCTTTTTCATGTTGGCTACGGTGTATCGTTTGGCAAAAGACAGCCAACAAAGGCTTCTGTTTACTTTCGTTGTACTGGGGAGTCCATTGGTTTTAGTTTTCTGCGGACATATAGAGATTTACGCGCCAGTCCTTTTTATGCTCTCAGTATTTTGGTACACATTGATTCGATTCATGGAAAAGCCAAGTTGGATTTCTGCGCTAATCGTCTTTCTTGTGTGTTTGTTGAATATGAAATTTCACATTACTGGAGCCTTGACTTTATTGATTTTTAGTGTAGCTGCGATCGTTGCTATTGGGAAATCAAAAGGCAAGGATTTCAAATGGAGGAACCTCGGGGGAGTTGTCTTGACAGTTTTTATGGCAGGGGGCTTTATGGTGTACGCGTTTATTACCAAAAGTATTTTTGCAACAAGGAAATATGATGTAGATAATTTAACCGACGCCATTTTTCTTCCCATAAAAGCTGCCGAACCCGCACCGTATGATCGCTACAACCTTTTTAGTTGGAATCACCTTTTTGATTATTTCAATATGTCGTTTCTATGGTCGGCAATTGCATTAATTATTATTCTCGTGGCAATTGTGTTCAGGAGAAAATCAACTAACTGGAACAATCCTTTGGTATTGATTTCAGGTCTTGGTTTCATATTCTACCTGATGGTATTCTTTGTCTTTAATCCGCTTTTGGGAATGCCTACAGATTGGGATATTATGAGTATTCCTGCAGTAGCTTTAATGTTTTTCGCTGTTGCCATTGTAATAAACTCTTCTTCTGAAGAAAAAGATAGTAGAACCCATGCTTCTTTTTTGATTGGCCCCGCTATTGGTTTGTTTCTCATTGGTTTAACAGGGGTCTTTGTCAATGCAAATCAAGATCCTTTCGCAAATAGGGTAATTACCATTGGTAAATACAGCTACAAAACCTATTGGATTGGTTCCATTACTCCAATTCGAAATGGGATAGCGCTCAAGGATACTGAAGATCAATATGAAGAACTCAATAAAGCAATATTAGAACTTGAGCCATTCAGTATTCCCGGTAATGATATACAGTATGCCGCAATCCTAAATAAAATGGGGAATTACTATGAACAAGTCAAGAGAGATACCACGGAGGCACACCGTTTCTATGTGAAGTCAGAATCGTACGAAAGGTTTCTTTTACCGAACATGTACGACATAACCCGTACATATCTTTACGCCGGTGATCACAACAATGCAATGGCTCGAGTTGAAAACTTAATATATAACGGTTATCCAAGTGATGTAGAGGCGATCAACATCGCAATGGAAATTGCGAAAAAGATAGAAGATAAGGATGCTTTAATGTACTATTCGTATGAATTACTGCGTGTCAAACCAGATGAAGTAAGTATTATTTTTGACTTGACCGTTGAACATTTTGTAAGGCGCAACTTCGCAGAGGCGCAACGCTTAGCTTCTATTTTGATTCAGTATAAGCATCCGAATGAAGTAAAATCGCTCCGAATGGGGGTCCACATTTCGCTGGAGGCAGAAGATTACGCAGCTTCGGCTGAATATTGCAAGCAGTTATTGCAAATTAAACCTGAAGATACTTTTATTCAGAAGGTTCTTCATTTGTTGAATACTGCTGAAGATAAATCAAGCATTAAAAACTTGTTCCGTCAATCATAATGTGAAGCTTTCGCATGTTTCGATAGATTCCCGATTTCACTTTTTTTAACAAGTTTAAAATGCCTACCTTCGGGCTTGTAAATTTACAATACCTCTATCTAAATTACTCAAAATGAAATTACTTTCTAAAGTAGCTTTGAGCGCTTTTACTATCCTTTGTCTAGGTGCTAGTACAAACGCTCAAATCAATAACGAAACTCAGGGTACTGGTTCCGGTGCAAGTATGACAACAGGTGACTATAATACCTTTTACGGAGATTCTTCGGGAACGTCGAATACATCAGGCTTAAATAACACCTTTATTGGTGAAAACGCTGGTCAAGGTAATACCACAGCATATGATAATACTTTTATCGGTCAGGATGCCGGTAGAACCAATACAACTGGAACCGATAACGTGTACATCGGTAAATTAGCTGGAGCCAAAAGTACATCAACTGATAACGTGTTTATTGGTACAGAAGCAGGACAGAATAATACAACTGGTTCTGACAATACCTTTATTGGAGAAGAAGCTGGTGAGAACAACATTGATGGTCGTGACAATACATTCCTTGGTGAGGATGCCGGATTCAATAACCTCGGTACTGCCGGAGGGATTTATGGTGGTTGGGAAGGAGACGACAATACCTTTATCGGAAGTACGGCTGGACGCTCAAACACCCATGGAGGTCGCAATACTTTCGTGGGAAATGAGGCAGGATATGATAACACTGTCGGATGGTGGAATACTTTTGTAGGAGATTCTGCCGGAATAGATAATGGAGTCGGTATTTGTAATACTTTTTTAGGGCACGGAGCTGGAGCAGCAACTGAGCATGCAGATTACAACACATTCGTTGGGAACTACGCTGGCTGGGATAACAACCGAACAAACGTTACCACTAACGCTAACAGAAATACCTACCTTGGTGCGAACGCAGGATTCTCAAATCGTATTGGAGAAGACAACGTTGTGATTGGGGCCTTTGCAGACTTCAGCAGCACGAGTAGAAGCCGCTGTATTGTAGTTGGTGCTGGAGGCTCTGCCTATGCTAATGCAACTACGAATGGTGGTTTCTCTATGGCAGACAACAATGATGTCATTGTAATTGGTCATGCTGCCGAAAATAGCGGTCAATATGGTATTTACCTCGGGCACTTTGGAGACAATAATGGTATTTATACCGTCAGTATGGGATATAACAACTTCACTGAGAATGCTGGAGACTATGGAGTTCAAATGGGAGCCTTAAGTTATATGTCGGAAGACAGGAGTGTCAGTGTCGGGTATTTTGATTCCATTACGGGGGCTGGTTCATCAGCTCTGGGCTCTGAAATATCGATATTAGGAGATTCTTCTGTTGGAATTGGAACTACTACAAGAATTACTGGAAATTATGCAGTTGGTATTGGATTAGCTTCTAGCGTAACGGCAGATCATGGTATCGCCATTGGCGATGGGGCAACTGTTACTGGATTAAACTCAATTGCAATTGGTCAAGGAACGAACGTCTCTGCTTCAAACGAAATATTTATAGGTAACGCAGCTTCTACATCGATTGGAGGCACAGTTAACTGGACCGCCACTTCAGATGGTCGATTTAAAACAAATGTTCAATCGAATGTTCCGGGATTGGATTTCATCAATAAGTTGGCCCCAGTTACGTATAACTTCGATGTCAATAAACTGAATAGTTTTAATGGAACAGATGGATTGGATGCAGCTGATAAATCAGAAGGAACCTATTCAGGATTCATCGCTCAAGATGTTCAGAAAGTAGCAGAAGAATTAGGCTACGATTTCTCAGGAGTAAAAGTGCCAGAGAACGCTGAAGATGAAATGTACGGATTGCGTTATGCAGAATTCGTAGTTCCATTGGTGAAAGCTACGCAAGAATTGGATGCGAAGATTGCAGCGCAAGATGTTCAAATAGAGAAACAACAAGAAATTCTTGCAGCACAGCAAGATTTGATGCAGAAATACGGCGCACAGTTAGAGGAATATAACGCAGCCGTTGAGTCTTTAAAAGCTGAAATTGAAGCATTAGAAGTGGAAGTGAAAACTCAAAGCACTGGGTTCTCAGCATTCACAAAAGAGAATAAGTAACCCTTAAATCATTTACTTATGAAATGTAAATTGATGACGGGGGCATCCTTAGGATGCGCATTGTTGCTTTCCGCTGCTTCATTTGGGCAGTTGTCAATATCCAATGCGGAAACTCTCGTAAATAACACAACAACGAGTGCACAGCAGCACCCGGCGGTATCTCAAGATACGTCTGGTCGCTATGTAGTTGTTTGGGAAAGCGAACTGCAAGACGGTGATGGTTTCGGAATTTATGCCGAAATCTACAATGCCGATCATACAGTTCGTGTTCCGGAATTTCAAATTAACACGAACGATCAAACGGACGATCAACGTCACCCAGATGTTGACATGGATGTAAATGGGAACTTCTGTGTCGTTTGGCAGTCCAATGAAGATGACGTTCTAAGCGATCAAGAATGGGATGTGTATCGTAAGATTTACGACATCGACGGAACCGTTATTGCAACCCGGTCTCGCGTAAACTCAACAACTTCACGAAACCAGCAACGACCTTCAGTAGCAATGAATGAAAACTATGTGGTTGTTGCTTATATGTCGCAGTTTGGACAAGACGCATACAGTGTTCGAGGTCGATTTTACGATGCCACCACGGGTGCTGCATTGCAATCGCCTTTCGATGTTATGGCAAACGCTGCTGATCACGTGGCACATGTTGATGTGTCCATTGATGATCAGGGACAGGCGCTATTTGTATGGCAAGCGGACAATTTGGATGGTGACCGAAAGGGAGTTTTTGCCTCTGGATATGAACAGCCAAATACGCAGGTGTTTGCGGAAGTAC
Source organism: Flavobacteriales bacterium (assembly GCA_015665275.1). GTDB lineage: Bacteria > Bacteroidota > Bacteroidia > Flavobacteriales_D > Crocinitomicaceae > UBA4466. The sequence continues at coordinate 34,700 of JADFAL010000027.1, forward strand.
AGGTTAATACAACAACAGCAGGGAACCAGCAGGAACCTGCTGTAGCAGCTGACTCGGCAGGTAATGCAATGGTGGTTTGGTCGTCGTTTGGACAAGACGGAGATCACTACGGTATATACAGTCGTTTGATGAACACGTCAGGTACGTTTTCAGGTTCAGAGGTACAAGTAAATTCCACATCAGCAGATTCTCAGGATCATGCCCGAGTAGAAGCTTCTCGACAAGGAACGAGATTCGTTGTTACATGGACAGACGAAACAGCAGCAGGCGATGGTAATTGGGGAGTCATGGCGCGTCATTATGAGGCAGGTGCCTTTCAGGGGTCGGATTCCTTAATAAACGCGACAACGAGTGGAAGGCAGATGTTATCAGATGTTTCCGTTGGTAGCGACAGTTATGATGCCATTATTGCATGGCAAGGAGGGAACAGAAAAGGAACTTCAAGTGGATCAGATACCGACGACTTCGGTGTATACGTAGCAGCGGCAGCACTTGCCGATAATACACCTCCAAATGCGGTATGCCAGAATATTACGGTGTATTTAGACGGAACCGGAAACACGACGATCACAGCAACGGATGTTGACGGTGGAAGTACAGATAACGTTGGAATCGTAAGCTATTCTGTAAGTACCAGTTCATTTACATGTGCTGATATTGGAACGAATTCGGTCGTCCTAATTGTAGCTGATGCCGCTGGAAATAGTGCCGCCTGTGGAGCTATTGTAACTGTTTTGGATACAGTTACACCTACCGCAGTGTGCCAAAATTTGACAGCCTACCTTGATGGTGCTGGAAATGCTACAATTACTACAGGGGATGTAGATAATGGAAGTTCGGATAACTGTTCAGTTAGTAGTTTGGCAATTTCTCAATCGGCATTTACATGTGCAGATGTTGGAGCCAATTCAGTTACACTAACAGTTACAGATCCTTCAGGTAATATTGGTACGTGTACAGCAACAGTAACTATTATTGATTCTGTAACTCCTGCGGCTGCTTGTCAGAACATAACAGTGTATCTGGATGGAACTGGTAACGCAACGATTACAGGAGCAGATTTAGACAACGGGTCAACTGACAACTGTAGTGGAACACTAACTTATACACCTTCTCAATCATCGTTTACATGTGCTGACATCGGAGCCAATTTGGTGACTTTAACTGTAACGGATCCAGGAGGGAATAGCTCAGCATGTTCTTCTACGGTAACAGTAATTGACTCTGTAACTCCGACAGTAGTTTGTCAGGACATCACAGTGTATCTGGATGGAGCAGGGAATGCTAGTATTACTTCGGCAGATGTTGATGGAGGATCATCAGACAATTGTGGAACGCCAACATTGGGAATCGATATTTCATCATTCACATGTGCGAATATCGGTCCGAACACAGTGACTTTAACTGCGACGGACGGATCAGGAAATATAGGTTCATGTACTGCAATGGTTACTATTGTTGATTCAGTTACGCCAACTGCAGTTTGTCAAGACTTGACCGTGTATTTGGACGGTGCTGGAAATGCAACGATTACTACTGGAGATGTTGACAACGGAAGTTCTGACAACTGTTCTATCGCAGGATTGTCTCTTTCTCAGTCTAGCTTCACATGTGCAAACGTTGGAGCAAACACCGTAACGCTTTCCGTAACAGATGGATCCGGTAACATTGGAACATGTACCTCGACTGTAACAGTAATTGATTCAGTGACACCGACTGCATCTTGTCAGAACTTGACAGTATATCTGGATGGAGCGGGTAATGCGACAATCACGTCGGGTGATGTAGACAATGGAAGCTCAGACAATTGTTCTATTGCTTCATATGCACTGTCTCAGTTATCATTTACATGTGCTGACATTGGAGCAAATACGGTTACTTTAACTGTAACAGATGCTTCAGGAAATACAGACGCTTGTACATCAACCGTTACAATTATTGATTCAGTAACACCAACAGCGGTTTGTCAGGATATCACAGTATACCTTGATGGAACAGGTAATGCTGCAATCACTGCAGCAGATGTTGACGGTGGATCGACAGATAACTGTGGAACTTCAACATTAGGAATTGATGTTTCATCATTCACATGTGCTAACACAGGAGCGAATACAGTAACATTGACAGTAACAGACGGAAGTGGAAATGTTGGTTCATGTACGGCAACGGTAACTATCGTTGATTCAGTTACGCCAACGGCGGTGTGTCAAGATATTACAGCCTACCTTGATGGAGCAGGAAATGCAACAATCACTGCGGGAGATATTGATGGTGGTTCAACGGACAATTGTGGAACGCCAATACTATCAGCTTCTCAAACAGCCTTTACTTGTGCTGATGCTGGAGCTAATACGGTAACACTTACTGTTACAGATGGATCAGGGAATTCATCGGCTTGTACGGCAACAGTTACAATCATTGATTCAGTGACACCGGTTGCTGTTTGTCAGGATATCACAGTATACCTGGATGGAACAGGTAACGGCACAATCACTGCTGCAGATATTGATGCAGGTTCAATAGACAATTGTGGTACACCAACATTATCAGCGTCTCAAACAAGCTTTACATGTGCAGATGCCGGAGCAAATACAGTAACACTTACTGTAACCGATGCTTCAGGAAATACAGATGCTTGTACATCAACAATAACGGTTATTGATTCTGTAACACCAACGGCAGTCTGTCAAGATCTTACCGTATACCTGGATGGATCAGGTAATGCAACTATTACCGCAGCAGATGTCGACGGAGGTTCTTCCGACAACTGTGGAACGCTAACACTAGGAATTGATGTTTCATCGTTTACGTGTGCTAACGTCGGAGCCAATACAGTAACATTAACAGCTACGGATGCTTCAGGAAATGTTGGTTCATGTACAGCAACGGTTACAGTTCTGGATACAGTTTCTCCAACCGCAACGTGTCAGGATATCACTGTTTATTTAGATGGAACAGGAAGTGCAACAATCACCGCTGGAGATATCGACGGTGGATCAACGGATAACTGTGGAACGCCATCATTGTCAGCTTCCCTTACAAGCTTCACATGTGCAAACATTGGTGCCAATATGGTAACATTGACGGTAACGGATGCTTCAGGAAACACATCAACATGTACTTCAACAGTAACGGTGGCTGATACAACGTCACCAATGGCTTCTTGTCAAGACTTGACCGTTTACTTAGATGGAACAGGAAATGTAACCATCACATCGGGTGATGTAGACAATGGAAGTTCAGACAACTGTTCTATTGCTTCATACGCGCTGTCTCAGTCGTCGTTTGATTGTTCAAATGTTGGAGCAAATTCAGTGTCATTATCTGTTACGGATGTTAACGGCAATGTAGGATCATGCACATCAACAGTTACGGTAATTGATTCAGTGACTCCAACGGCAGTTTGTCAGGACATTACAGTATACCTTGATGGTTCAGGGAACGCAACCATTACCGCAGGAGATGTAGACGGTGGATCAACAGATAATTGTGGAACACCTACTCTTGGAATTGATATCTCATCATTCACATGTGCTAATATTGGAGCGAACAACGTTACTTTATCCGCTACGGATGCTTCAGGAAATGTTGGTTCGTGTACTGCGGTAGTAACAGTTGCAGATACAACTAGCCCTGTGTTACCAACATTGGCAGACGTCAATTCAGAGTGTTCGGTAACGGTAACCGCGCCGACGACAACTGATAACTGTGCGGGGACAATTAATGGAACAACTACAGACCCTCTGACATATTCTGCAGAAGGTACCTACGTAATCACGTGGACGTTTGATGATGGAAACGGTAACACAACAACAGCAACGCAAAATGTAATCATTGACGATGTTACAGCACCGGTAGCTCCAACCTTGGCGGATCTTACGGATGAATGTAGTGTGACGGCAACGGCCCCAACAACCACGGATAACTGTGCTGGAACTGTTACTGGAACAACTACGGATCCATTGACATACAATACCCAAGGAACATTCGTAATCACTTGGACTTTTGACGATGGAAATGGAAACGCATCTACGGCAACGCAAAACGTAATCATTAATGATATTACATTGCCAACTGCTTCGAACATTGATACTGCTTTTGCAGAATGTATTGGAGATGTGGCTGTTGATATTACGTTGGTAGATGACGAGGCCGATAACTGTGCAACACCAACAGTTACTTACGTAGGAGATATTGCTTCGAACGGCACAGGTTGTGGAGATACAATTACACGTACGTATAATGTAGCAGATGACGCAGGAAACAATATCGATGTAACTCAGATTATTATATTGAATGATGTTACACCACCTACGGCTTCGAACCCAGTAACGTTGAACGTAGTTTGTTTGGCAGATGTGCCTACATCTACGGGAGCAACAGCGTGGGTTACGGATGAAGCAGATAACTGTGGAACACCTGCAGTTGCATGGGTAAGTGACGTTTCTACTAACGGGACAGGATGTAATGATACCATAACGAGAACCTTCAGTGTGACGGATGCTTGTGGTAACTCGATTACTGTACAACAGTTGATCATTATTAATGATGATATCTCTCCTGTTGCAGATGTTGCAACGTTGTCAGATATTACTGAAACATGTGATGCGATTCCAGCAACGCCAACGGCTACAGATAACTGTGCAGGAACATTGAACGGGGTACCTGATGTTACTTTCCCAATCAGTACAGTTGGAACAACAGTTGTTACGTGGACGTACACTGATAACTGTAGTAACACAACAACTCAAACTCAAAACGTAACTGTTACGGGAGTAGATGTTGGAACAACAATGGCTAGTGACGGTATTACGATGATCGCGACGAACAACAATGCAGGTGTTACTTACCAATGGATTGATTGTGAAACAAACGCACCAGTGGCCGGAGCAACCAATGTTAACTTCACACCAACGTATGGTAGTGATTTCGCTGTAATTGTTACGGAAAACGGATGTTCAGACACATCGGCATGTGTAAACAGTACGGTTGGATTGACGAATATTTCAATTGATGAGTTCAACTTGTTCCCGAACCCTACTACCGGACAGTTTACGGTAAGTTTCGATGGAGAGATCAAGTCGATTGAAATGATTGATGTGACTGGCCGAATTGTTATGAAAGAAACAACCTTGAACGAAGGAATGGTAGATGCAAGTATACTTGCACCAGGTAAGTACATGGTTCGCTTGACTGCGGAGAATGGAAACATCCTGACCAAACCGATTGTAATAGGTCAAAGCGAATAGAATTAATTTAATTCAATAGAGGGAGTTCGGAAGAACTCCCTTTTTTGTTTCGGTCTTATTCTTGTTAATCAGAAGAAAGAATAGTGTAATTTTATGACGATGAAAGCATTTCTTTTTACTGCGTTTGTTCTTATTCAAGCGAGTGTTTCATTCGCTCAGGATAGCACGGGTACAACAGAGTGGTTCCGATCCAAGTCCTTGCCGGAGTTTTGTGATACCTTCCCAACTGATAAATGCGCGGATCGTCATAATTTTCTGGAAATCTACGAACCCTTATTCGAACCCATGCGAGATGATTCAATTCGATTTTTTGAGATAGGAATACTCTCTGGACTTTCGCATTTGATGTGGGTGAATTATTTTCAAAATGCGGAGGTATTCGGAATCGATATTCGCGATTACATTGAGGCTGCAGAAGGGTCGGGAATTAAAACATATGTTGCAGATCAATCAAATCGACAGGATTTATACGCATTTATGCGAGCAAGCGGAGCAAACTTTGATGTAGTTTTAGACGATGGAGGCCATGCAATGGATCATCAACAAATAAGCTTGGGTTGTTTGTTTCAATCAGTAAACCCCGGTGGAATATTTATCATTGAAGATGTACATACTTCGCTTCCCCAAATTTATCAGGATTCTTCATTCCACGTGAATGAACTGGAAACCAATACAACGTTGCTGATGATTGAAACCTTCATACGAACAGGGGAAATTTCAAGCGAATATATGTTAGATGTAGAAGCTGAATACCTCGAACAGCATATTGAACGAGTGGAATTACATTACCGCCGGAACGATCGACATTCCATTACATGCGTAATCCACAAAAAAGAAGGCAATTGAAACTGAATAAAAGTGCTTATCTAAGTCCTATATTTTTCCTTTTCATTGGGTTTTCAGTATCTGCGCAAGTCGCTGAGAAAAGTGCTGCAAAAATCTGGATGGACGCCCATTTAGAAGCTATTAAGCAAGATGGTCAAGGACCAACCATTCACTCTAGAAACTTATATCAACTATCATTAGGGATGTATGATCTATGGACGGTATTTATGGGAGAAGCTGAGGAAACCATTTTTCTTGGTAAAGGATTCGGGGAGTTCCCCTGTCAATTTGAACCCTATCCAGTTCCCGAAAACCGTGATAGTGCTGCCATTGTTGCAATCCATTATTACGCATATCGTTTAACTACGGCAAGATTTGGCGAATACTCAAGTAAAGGAAGAACGTACGACATATTTGTATTTCTCTTCGATTCTTTAGGGCTTGATCCTTCATTTAAGAGTGTAGATTACTCTGAGGGATCTCCGGCAGCGCTTGGTAATTATCTCGCTGAGAGAATGATTGAGTTTGCTTGGGAGTTTGATCCTGCGGAAGAGTTAGAAGGGTATGAAGGGATTGATTATGAGACGGCAAATCCTCATATTGAACCAAACAAATCAGGAGTGCAGCAGTTGGAAGATCCGGACCGATGGCAGCCCATTTCAACGAGAGGATATATTGCAGAGAAAGGGTGGAGTGAGAACTTGTTAGATTGGCATATATTATTGGCACCAACCGAGGACATATTTTTAACGCCAAATTGGTCAGAAATTCAACCGTTTGCTTTAAGCGATTCTCACGTAGCCTGGGTCGAAAAAGATGGCCGTAATTTCCGGATTTACCTTGACCCTGGAGCGCCACCATATACGCGTAATTCACAGGAGGAATTTGATGCCTACCGTTGGAATTTTGAGATTGTCGCTAAGTGGAGTCAATTTAATACGCCTTTAGATGAAACATTAATAGATATATCCCCAGGGGCTGTTGGAAGCACCGCAGGGTTATTACCGAATACTTTCGAGGAATACAAAATATTTTACAATGAAGAAGATGGGGGTACGGAAAGCAATCCCACGCGCTTGAACCCTTCTACGAAGAAACAGTACTCAAAACATATGGTGAAACGTGGTGATTATACACGCTGCATTGCCGAATATTGGGTTGATGGTGTTGGTACGTATACACCACCCGGTCATTGGGTAAGTATTCTTCAAGAGGTTAGCGATCACCCGGATTTTGTAAGGAAATGGCGTGGAAAAGGAAAGGAAATCCCCCAACTGGAGTGGGATGTGAAGTCATACATGGCTCTGACCGGTGCACTCCACGATGCTGGAATTGCTGCATGGAGTTCAAAAGTTGCATATGATTACGTGCGACCGATCACAGCAATTCGTTGGATGGCATCAATGGGGCAAGCGAGCGATAGTTTAGCACCTAGGTATCATCCCAAAGGATTAAAACTTGTTCCAGGAAGTATTGAGCAGATTGCTGAAGGAGATTCTTTAGCAGGAGAGAATGGTGAAAATATTGGGAAGATTAAACTCTTCACTTGGAAAGGTCCAGAAAGTGTAGTAAACCAAAGAGAAGACGTTGGAGGAGTTGGTTGGATTCTGGCAGAGAATTGGTGGCCCTATCAGCAGTATGCATTCCCAACACCGCCATTCGCAGGATATGTTTCTGGACATTCCTGTTTTTCTACCGCGGCATCAAGGATCATGACGTACATAACAGGGGATCCTTATTTCCCTGGAGGAATTTCTACCCATACGTTCAAAAAGGACAGTTTTCTAAACTTTGAAAAAGGGCCTTCAGAGGATTTAACATTGCAGTGGGCAACTTATAGAGAGGCTTCCGATGAGACGTGCCTGTCTCGAATTTATGGAGGAATTCATCCTCCAATTGATGATATTCGCGGACGTCAAATGGGTGAAAAAGTAGCTGAAGTGTCTATTGATAAGATTGAAGCCTTACTTGGTAAGTGATCTATTGCTTCCACCAATCACCAATAAGTTGTATCACAGCGTCTGATTGTTCCAAATGAGGGTGATGTCCACAGTTTTGAAGCATAATGGTTTCATGTTGGCCTGAGTAATTCTGCGAAATCAACTCCAATTGTTTTACCGTTCCGTATTGATCATCTGCACCCTGAATGAACAATCCTTTAGCATCTGACTCTGAAATCTCAGCTGAGATGTCCCAGCTAGCAAACGCATCTGATCGCCAAATATTCGCCCAGGCGTAAAACAATGCTTCGGTTTTATCACCGTGATATTTCTTCAATCCATCTAGTTTTCCGGCATCAAAGGCCAGTATAGCCGGAGCAATACCTTGAATCGTTTCCGGTTCATTGATAACGTGTGCGGCCATTGTCACAATTCCAGCAACTCGATTTGGATAAGCAGAAGCGAAAAGCAATGCGATTGTGCCTCCATCTGAGTGTCCTACGAGGACGATAGAACGATCTTCATGAATAGCATCCAAAAATGCGGGAAGTTCTGTTAGCGCGTAATTATGAAGGTAATTGGCATCTCGACTCACCAGAAGTGGGGAAGAGGAGCCGTGCCCTTGACGTTCGTATACAATTCCCGGTAGATCCAACTCGTTGCAAAGTTTCTCAGGAAAATCCTTCCATTGCGGTATACTTCCCAAAGCTTCGTGCAGAAACAATAGCACTGGACCTTTTGTGGACGTATTTCCAATTTGCTTACAATGAAGGGTGATATTGTTGAAAGTTGCTACCATAAAAAATGAGTTACAAACCCAAGTCTGCAACTCACTTCAAGTTTTTATCTAAACACTTACTTTACGCGCTCAACGTAAACTCCTGTGCGTGTATCTACTTTGATTGTCTCTCCGTTATCAATAAACAACGGAACACGAACTTCTGCACCCGTATCAATCGTAGCTGGTTTCATTGTGTTCGTTGCTGTATCACCTTTCACGCCTGGTTCTGTATAGGTAATGGTTGCTATAACGTGCATCGGCAATTCAAGTACCAATGGCATTTCTTCTTCTGCGTGAAACAAGATGCTACAGATCATTCCTTCCTGAAGAAACTCTGGCTTCTCAACCATTGCCTTCTCAATATTCACTTGCTCAAATGTTTCGCTATGCATAAATACGTAGCTGCTTCCTTCCTGATACAAATATTGGTAGTCGCGATTCTCGATTCGAACCGGTTCAATCTTATGCCCAGCGGAAAAAGTGTGATCAATAACGCGCCCAGACTCAATTGCCTTCAATTTGGTTCTTACGAATGCGGGGCCTTTTCCGGGCTTCACGTGTTGAAATTCTTTGATTTGGTACAATTTCCCGTTATGGTTAATGCACATTCCATTCTTTATATCTGAAGTGTTTGCCATGTTTCTTTAGTTATGTCGACGAATATAGGAATTCTATTTTTTTCTTTCAAATCGAAGCTATTATAGCCATCTTTGTTTCATGACCTGGCAGGATTACAACGAGTTCATGAGTGTTGAAGTGGGCCACATTGGAAGTACAAAAATTCTGATGGAGGGCGTACTCGGTACTTTCGGAGTTTTTCTCATTACGTTTATCTCGGTAAAAATTTGGCGTCGTACGATACTCAAGCCGAGAATCATCATGAATAAAATTGATGAGAAACGAAGAATTTCCATTTTTCTTATCGTCAAATACATAGGTTGGGTTGTTACGATTCTGATTGCAATTAAAGTTCTTGGATTCAACATTACGCCTTTACTTTTTGGTTCTGGTGCCCTCTTAATTGGATTGGGATTTGGATTGCAGAATATTTTCCGTGATTTCGTTTCGGGATTGTTTTTACTGTTTGAAGGATCTTTGAAAATTGGCGATGTCATTGAGGTTGACGGCGAAGTAGGACGTGTGAAGGAAATCAATCTCAGAAGTTCGGAAATGATTACCGTGGATGACGTTACACTCGTCATTCCCAATTCAAAATTTGTTTCTGAACGAATAGTAAATTGGTCAACAGATAATGAACTTGTGCGCTTCGAAGTAAATGTGAGCGTGGCCTATGGATCAGATGTCGATGAGGTTTACAGGTGTTTGGAAGAAGCGATGATAGAAAACAAAGACACCGTAGCCAAGCCAAAACCATTTGTGCGATTTAAAAACTTTGGCGATTCCGCTCTGGAGTTTGAAATGATTTTTTGGTCGAAGAAAGGATTTATCATTGAGAATGTGAAGTCCGACCTACGGCGAACGGTCTATAAAAAATTAACAGATAGCGGATTGGCAATTCCATTCCCACAAAGAGACGTCCATATAAAGGGACTAGAGCACTTAAAAGATTTAAAGAAAACAACCGAACAATGAAAGACTACTGGAACAAATTATCATTTGGAGAAAAAGCAAAGTTGATCTTCTTTGCCATTTGCGGATTGCTGATTCTCATTTTTGCGTTACTCAATTGGAAAGTATATAACCTAAATCTCATCTTCGGAAAGGTAGAAGTCCCAGTGACCATTCTTATTTTGGTAAGTATGTTCGGTGGGTACGCGTATGCACGTATTTATAGCTGGGTAAAGTCGCGCCAACAAGACAAAGAAATCAGCTATTTGAAAGGGGAGTTGGCAGCAACGCGTGAAAAACTTCGGAAAGAGCCATTGGAATCTAAGAAGAAGATAGAGGACAATAAATCGGACGAAGAAGCGTAATTAAATATATGCGAAATCTACTGCTAATCATCTTCTTAAGTAGTTCGATATTTTCATTCGGACAAGAAAAAGGAGCGCTTTCATTTGAAGTAGAGATTCCATCTTCATTTCCCCATTCGGCTGCGTTCCCGCGTGAATTTTGAATCAGTTTAAACTTATTTCGTGGGTCAAGTCCATGATCGACCATTCTGAAAACCTCCTGTGATATGCTGTCACTTATACAAGGATCATGAGCTAGCAAGAATGGGACGTTTTTTTCACGCCACTTTTCATATCTACGTGCTTTCTTAGCGTGAAATTGTGCATCCGTTGAGTCGATGTAGTCTAAAATTAATAGACGTTGTTCTGCGGTCGGTAATGAGTAAACGGGGTGGGGTATTGAAAAGTCAGGTTCTATTTTCTTATATCCAAGGGTATCTTTCTTTTCGACAATTGGTTGAGAGTACTTTCCTTTAAAATAGTTCTCAATGCTGAAATGCACGGAATCCATCGGAGTAATGTAGTAATCAATAACTCCCACTCGAATTAAATTCCACTCGAAAACACGATCCGATCTCCATTTACTGAATGCTTTTGCTTGTCCCTGCGAAATTCCAACGATGGGGTATTCACGATTGTTTGGATGCCTGTAATTGAAGCTGTTGCATTCCTCGGCACAGGTAAGTATGGACCAATCCAATGTGTCTGGTAAAGTGGCCTTGTATTCATCGGAGTCTTCCCCATAAGCTCGTTTGGTCCAATACATGTATTCCATCCAATTGAAATTTGTTAATTCCCTTTGGTCGCACATCAGTTGTTCGTTAATGGCAACAACTCCAGCGGTTTGGCTCACACCTCCAGTAATCTTTCTTTTTGAAGCACAAGAGCCAATTGTAAGTAGCGAAATAGTAAGGATAAAGAAGAAGAGTTTTTTCATGTTGCACATACAATACGAAGAACAATTAATGGTTACAATTCGGTCTAATTTACGTACCTTTAATGTACAATGTCTCCAACAAAGTTTGGACAGCACATTGACTCCGTAAGGAGGACCCGTACAGTCACAATTTGAAGCTTAGGAAAAAAATCTTAAGGTGCGTCTTTGGAAATAGTATGGAAGGCCGCAATCTTTATGATAGAGGGAAACCAAACAGCGGAACCCAGATCATTTTCAGCAAACCTAAACGTGTTAATTGAGGCTTCAATTAACTTCCTGTACGGGTTTTTTTAATCTTTCAATTCAACCATTACCTCATTTTTTCGGTTCACCATTTCATACGGTGCGTTGTATCCCAGGAAAAAGAAGTTATCAGTGTGCTCAATTCCTTCTTCTTTCAAACTTGCAACAAGCTTACTTTGGTACTTGTCAATGCGCGTTTGGCTGGCCCATCCGCCGAATTTTATTACCGCTACGCGCTTCGGTTGAATTTCGTCCAATTGAACTTCCTGATTGTTTGGAGTAGGTAAGTTGTCAAGATCGTAACCATTTGGCATAAAGAAGTGCATGGTTGAAGAATCACCTAACTCCATCATTACTGGTGAAGTCATGGCAATTTGTTGCGATTCGTTGTTTCCACCGAAAATATATCCGGCGAGTTTTCGAAATCCCCGGCTTGAATTATCATCGTAGGTCCCATTGCCAAGTTCGACGCTTGCAACAATAGAAGTTCCGTAGTTTCGAATTTCAAATTTATCATTGCTAGATTCCACAGTATAATTTTTTTCTTCGCTCTTCTTCCCAGCCTTGTTTGAGATCACTCTTGCGAAAACAAACGATGCCATTAACAGACATACGATCAATAATATTTTTCCATAAGTCATAATACGTTTGTTTAATGTTTCAGCGTAAAGATAAAACAAAATGTTTAACAAATCAATTAAAAGGTTAAACAAAAAGTTTTAAGGCATTAAAAAAGAGCATATTATTATCATGCTCTTTTACGTATTATGAGATTCGAACTGCTTACAAAAGCGTTTCGATGATCTTATCCATTGAGTATCCTTCTGCTTCTGCACGGTAGTTTCGCACCAAACGATGACGTAGAATCGGTTTCGCAACAGCCTTTACATCTTCGATATCTGGAGAGTACTTTCCGTTCAGGGCCGCATGACATTTCGCGCCAACAATAAGGTTTTGAGATGCTCGTGGTCCTGCTCCCCACGTAATGAAATTCTTAGTGATTTCCGGTGCTTCAGGACTGTTTACACGTGTTTTTCCAACCAATTTAACCGCATATTCCAACACATTATCTGCAACCGGAATGCGACGAATCAAATCTTGGTACTGCATAATTTGATCTCCAGAAATGACTTGCTTCAAGTCTACTTGCTGATCTGACGTTGTTGATTTCACAATCGCCAACTCTTCTTCATAACTTGGATAATCTACCCAAATATTGAACATGAAACGGTCCAATTGCGCCTCGGGTAGAGGATAGGTACCTTCTTGTTCAATCGGGTTTTGCGTTGCCAATACAAAGAATGGCTGCGGTAACTTGTATGTTTTACCTG
>JADFAL010000012.1 GCA_015665275.1 Flavobacteriales bacterium
GCATCATCCAGACCTCATTTTCCTTGACATTCAAATGCCAAAGATTAATGGATTTGAAATGCTAGAACTCGTTGAAAATCCACCCGCTGTTATTTTTACTACCGCATTTGATGAGTACGCCATTAAAGCGTTTGAAGCCTCGGTAATCGACTATTTATTGAAACCATTTACCAAAGATCGTTTCGAAAAATCTGTAAAAAAATGGATGCATTCGAATCATACTGATACAATGGAACAATTCCAGAACCTGTCTCAATCGCGATCAGATGAACACCTACGAATTGTCGTAAAAGATGGCGGTGAAATCAAAATTATTCCAACCGTCGAAGTCCTCTTTATTGAAGCCTACGACGACTATGTAAAAATTCATACCAAGGATGGTTATCATCTGAAGAATAAGACCATGGGACATTACGAAAAAGCGCTACCTCAAAAGCAATTTATGCGGATCCATCGATCCTACATCATCAACATTGATGCTTTGAGTAAAATTGAATCCTTCGAGAAGAATAGTTACCGGGCGACTTTATCCGATGGGAATGTAGTACCAATCAGCCGAACCGCCTATCCCCTGTTAAAATCCACCCTAGATCTGTAAAGATGTGTTGGAATCCGATGGCGAACTGATTATTATCATGTTTCCAGCGCAAAGAATTATGTACATTTGGACACAGAATTCCTGCACTTATGACACGAGAAGAACTGCTGAAAGCCATTGATGAGAAGTATGGCGCAATGGGACAAAATCCGGATACATATCTTTCTGGACTATTGCATTCCGAACCTATCACTTATTGGGATTACATTCAGGTAGACGCATTACTTGGACTTCAGATTCAACGTACGAACTTGAAAGACGAAATGGTCTTCATCATGTACCATCAAATCAATGAATTGCTGTTCAAAATGATTTTGTGGGAAATGGATCAAGTATCGCATGATGAGGCGATCTCCACGAAGAAATTTACGAAGCATTTGGACCGAATCAGTCACTATTTCGACATGCTTTCCAACTCGTTTACCATTATGGGTGATGGAATGGATGTAGATCAATACATGAAGTTCCGCGATACTTTAACGCCAGCCAGTGGATTCCAAAGCGCTCAGTACAGAAAGATTGAATTCGCTTCGACAGAATTGATCAACTTGATAGATTACCGCTTCCGAAAATCGATTGATAGAAACACGCCATACAATCACGCATTCAAGCATTTGTACTGGCAAGCCGCAGGACTGGATCATAAAACCGGCGAAAAATCCAAGTTGCTTTCGAATTTCGAAGACAAATACAAGGAGGATTTCATGGGCTTCATGAAGGAGTACAATTCCATCAATCTTTGGACAAAATTTAAAACACTGCCTAAGGAAGATCGTGAAGATTTAGCCCTCATCAACTCGATGCGCCATTACGACCACACGGTTAACGTAAAATGGGTAATGCATCATTTAAACGCAGCAAAAAAATATTTAAACAGCGGTGAAGAATCGGCCGAAGCTACCGGAGGAAGTGAATGGCAGAAGTACATGCACCCTCGCTATCAGAGACGCATCTTCTTCCCTGAATTGTGGACTGTAGAAGAACTAGAAAACTGGGGCGATGACAATCTAGAAAATCATGCAGATTTGACCGACGCTAGTCAGATCAGACTGTAGTGAATGGGCGAAAGGGCTTCTCGACTAGGTTCGAAGTCCTAATTGAGATAGGAATCCTTATTTTTACGCGAAAATCGACACGAAATGGCAGCAGAAGTAGGAATTATCATGGGAAGCACATCGGATATGCCGGTGATGCAAGAAGCAATCGACATTCTAAAAGAATTGAACATTGAAACTGAGGTGAATATTGTTTCAGCACATCGCACTCCAGAATTGATGTTCGACTACGCCAAATCTGCACACAAACGTGGAGTCAAAGTAATTATCGCCGGAGCCGGAGGAGCAGCACATCTTCCTGGGATGACAGCATCGCTTACGCCACTTCCAGTAATTGGAGTTCCAGTGAAATCTCGCAATTCTATCGATGGTTGGGATAGCATCCTTTCCATTCTTCAAATGCCGGGTGGAATTCCGGTAGCAACAGTTGCATTAGACGGAGCGAAAAATGCAGGAATTCTTGCTGCTAAAATTATTGGTTCTTCGAATCCAGAAGTTCTTGCTCGAATGGAAGCCTACATGGATGGATTGAAGCAAAAGGTGCTTTCGAACGCCGCGGATATTAATACTTTTGAGGCTGAAAGCTAAAAGTCGAAGGTAAAAGGATAATTTTCTACTTATCGCTTTTTACCTTTCGCCAAACACCTAATCATAATACAACAAATACTTCTTACGCATCTCTTTGTAAGCCTCTAAATCCTGTTGCCATGTGGCGCGAATTTCCGCTTCGGATTTACCATCACTGAGCAAATCAAGCAAATCACCTCGACCGTACAGAAGGAAGAACATACGCGTCTTTTTACCTTGAAAGAGATCGCCGTCCATTTTCTCGTAAGCATCGAGAAGGAAACTCAAATCTAGCTGGCTCATTCGCCAATAATTCGCCGACTCTAGTTTAATTCCATAACACAAAGCTCCGTTGTGCTTCGGTTTCTTTGCTCCAAAATCGGGTGCTGGCGTGAATGAATATTCCAATGAATCTGGGAAGTTCGGATGTCCATATTGCTCGAAAGGAAATGGTGTTCCACGCCCCACTGTAACGTCTGTTGCTTCTAATAAACACAAGCTTGGATATAAAGCAATCGATAAATCAGAACGAAGATTCGGTGATGGACGCACTTCAACGGGCCATTGCGAGCCGTGATAATAATAATCGCACTTCACTACAGTCAAATCGCATCGAATGCCGCCTTTCAACCACTTTTCACCATTAATCATGGTACCGTACTCTCCAATTGTCATTCCATGCACAATTGGCACGGGATGCATTCCCACAAAAGAAGTGTACTCAGGGTCTAAAACCGGCCCATCAACATAATGTCCGTTTGGATTTGGACGATCTAAAATAATCACTGGAATTCCTTGTTCGGCACAGGCCTCCATTACGTAATGCAAGGTTGAAATGTAGGTGTAAAAACGAACCCCAACATCTTGAATATCGAAAACGACTACATCTACTCCACTTAATTGCGTAGCGCTTGGCTTCTTATTCTTACCGTATAAAGAGACGACGGAAACTCCTGTGAGTGCATCCACGCCATTTTTCACGTATTCTCCTGCATTGGCTTCGCCTCTGAATCCATGCTCTGGTGCAAAAACCTTAACCACTTCGATATCACTACCGATCAAGGTGTCTACCAAATGTACTCTGTTCACCAGTGACGTTTGATTCCCTACTACGGCTACTTTTTTACCTTTCAATGAATCGAGGTAAACATCCATTTTTGCTGCCCCTACAGTTGGCAACATCATTATTTCGTCTTTCGCCGCTTTGTTTGAAGCTTTATCCGCTTTCTGCACATCAGCATTGGCCGAACACGAAAAAATCAAAAAAATAAAAATGCTTTTCAGGCAAAAAAGCTTTGTGTACTTTAGCCGAAAACCAGTCCCTTTATTGGCATTTGAATATTTCATATCAAGAAGAACGCTCAAGAGTGTCGTGCAAGGTAAGAAAGTTTCCAGACCTATAGTCCGAATCTCAATCTACAGCATTGCACTAGCGGTTATTGTAAACCTCATCACTCTTGCTGTTGTAACTGGTTTCCAGCAAGAAGTTCGCCAAAAAGTTCAAGGCTTTGGTTCGCACATCTTCATTATGACTGCTAGCGACTACAGTATTTTCGAAAGTGACCCTATCCGAAAGGACCAAGTTTTCGTAGAAGAAATTGCCAATACAGAAGGAGTTAAGTCGATACATGCCGTTGGATACAAGCCTGTTTTGTTTCAATCCAAAAAAGAGGAGATCTCATACAAACTCCCCAATGGAAAAGACACTTCCGAAACACAACAAAATGTATTTGCGACAGTAATTAAAGGTGTTGAGGATTCATATGATTGGTCATTTTTTAAGCAGCATTTAATCGATGGAGAGATACCAAAATTTGGAGATAGTCTTTCCAACAAAGCATTGATCTCTAAAAAATTGGCAAATGATCTTCATTTCGAAACGGGAGATACAGTTGGTGCATTTTTCGTGCGGAACATGCCGATCAAACAGAACTTCATCATTTCAGGAATTTATGAAACGGGATTGGAAGAATTCGACAAGAAATTCGTTTTGGGGGATTTGCGTTACGTTCAAGTCTTGAACGATTGGGGAATTCATTCACTTATTGAAGTAGAAGACACACTCCGGACTGATTATCCCTACGAAGACTATCCGGATATCCCTCGTGACAGACTTGTTCTCACAGCCAATGTTACCGGAGGAAATGGCTACCATCGATTTGATTGGGGACGCGGTTTCAATAGGTACAATCAGATTCCAATTTGTCCAACGAATGATACGATCATTCAGCTCGTTGGAAGTGATCATCTCGGGGATGTTTTTGCACCTATCGAAACGACTACGTTACCGGATACGGCATACATTAAAATTGAAGTGGAAGGCGAGCCTTATGCCCCATGTAATTGTGCTACGGACGAAACGGGTGAGTTAATAAGAGAATTTGATCCGGAAACAGGAAAGTTCAGCGTGACAGCACCATACAAACGAATTACCTTTCAAATTATTCCGGGAAAAGGAAGTTCGGAACATTATGTTGGAGGATTTGAGGTCAACGTGAAAAACTGGGACCGATTGGATGAACTCCATGAGAAAATTGACCAACAGGTTGCGTTTATTCCAAGCCCCTATAACGAACAACTGAAAGTAACTTCCATTAAAGAGAATGAGAATGACATCTTTGTATGGTTAGGCTTTCTCGATATCAACGTTGTGATCATTTTGGTTCTAATGATCATCATTGGAATCATCAATATGGGATCGGCGCTTCTCGTGCTAATATTAATTCGCTCCAATTTCATTGGTATTTTAAAATCCATTGGGGCAACGAACTGGAAAATTCAAAAGATCTTCTTGATTCAGGCATCATTCTTAATTGGGCGTGGAATGCTTATTGGAAATATCATTGGACTCGGGCTTTGTTTCGCTCAGAAATGGTATGGAATTATTCCATTGGACCCTAAAGTTTACTATTTGAATCAAGTGCCGATTGAATTGAACGTTTGGCATTGGCTTTTCTTGAACATCGGAACCTTATTAGTGTGCGTTCTTGCTCTTATGATTCCAAGTCGTGTGATTAGTCGTATTTCACCTGTAAAGGCGATTAAGTTTAATTAGACAATTGAGGTTGCTTGACTTCGAGAGCCTCAGCCTGCGCAAATTGTAGACATACGACTTATAGACACCAGACAAAATACGCTAGATAAAAAACTCTAGGCGACAAATACAAACTGCTAGACTTTCGGGATTAAAGTACACTGAGGCTCTCGAAGTGCACTTTCTCACGGAACTACTCCGTCTTCAACTCCACAAACTGATACGGCTCGTACTTTCGCTTGTTACCGGCGTCTTCTGAGTATGCCGGACCGTCTACTTTTGAACTTACGATCACCACATTCACCTTGTCCGCGTATTTCTTCTTGAAGTCATTAATCAAATCGTACTTCATGTTTTCCGCACGAACTTTCGCCAAGTTTTCGTTAGATCCAAACGTCTTCGTTGGAACTTGTGATGCCGATGAATAAATATTGATCGTAATCGATTTACGTCCATCTTTCAAGTCCTTTTTGACCTTTCGTACAAACTTGCGCAGGTCTCCCTTATCAACAGACAGCTTATTTTTGTTGTACTTGAATGTGTGCTTGAATTCATAATTGTCGTAATTCTGCACAACAATGGGATCGATGCGCTTTTCTGGTTCATCCAAAGAACACATTGTCGTGGCAGTTTGACCAATGACGTCTGTTACGGTAACCGTGTAATCTCCAACCTTCAATCCATAAATGTCTTCCGAAGTATCTCCATTTGACCATTGGAACGTGTACGGCCCTCCTCCACCATTAATCAAGAGATCAACAGAACCATCATCACCTCCGTATACCGAGACATTCGTCCCAACACACGAAATTTCCAATGGCGGTGGCGTCAAGATTTCAATTTTGTAGATATCACTGCGTTCACCTTCTCGGTTACTCGACCAATAAGCGCTATTTCCTGTGTAACTGAAGTACGCATCAAACTTTGGAGAGTTAATCCGATTTCCGAGGTTCTTTGGCACAGACCAATTCGTCCATGACCCTTCTTTTACCGAGTAAAAAATATCGGCATCCCCTTCTCCCCCCATTCCGTTTGAAGAAAAGAACAAAGTATCCTGAGATGAAGAAAGAAACGGCGAGATTTCATAACCAGCCGAGTTAATGGTATTTCCCATATGCTGAGGTGCAGACCATGTTTCGCCTGTTTTTGTGGAGATGTATAAATCCTCTTCTCCAAGTGACCCAGGTCCTTCATAAGAAATGATGATCACATCGCCAGATCCGCTCACGTGGAATCCATAATGGAATCCTTCTATGTCTAATCCCGGAATTTCAATTGCTTCGGGTTTTCCCCACCCGCTTCCAGACTTGTTGGATTGCGCAATCCCCTTTTCTTTATCCTTCTTGCCTTCGTACGCATTCAGCAGGTATACGGTCGAACCATTCGAACTAACACCAACAAGGCCGTTGTTGAATTTGTTGTTTAGGCTTTTGACACGTTTCAATTCGCTATAACTGCCATCGTCCTGTCGAATACTTTGCCAAATATCCTGATCGCTCTCTCCTCCCTGATTCTGAGGATCTCCCGTACGCACAAAATAAAGGGTAGAACTATCGGCAGAAAATACCGGCATGCTTTCCTCGGCTTCAGGTGAATTCACTTCTCCTGGAAGCGCAGCGGGCTCAGTAAAATCCCACCATTGAGCATTTACTGACAAAGATGCCACTACAAATAGGGCACTTAGAATCGTATGTTTTCTCATGTTCTGGTTCGTGGCGTTTTCGGTTTATCGACCCAACATTAATCCGAGGATTACCTCGTGTCCGCCGGATGAATAATTATTGAATTCTGTAATCGAAAAGTCAAATGAGTATCCTAGTTTGAATCGTTCGCTAAGGTTCGCTCCCAGCATCCCGATAATGGCATCATTCTGACGGTAAGAAGCACCGAACCACAACCATCGCTTATATTCAAATTGCAATGAACCTTCAATCGATCCGGGTGCAGGAGTCATAAATTTTATCATTCCAGAGGGCATCATCGTCCACTCATCCGTGAGGTTAAAACGATATCCGGCAATGAAATTAAAGTGCATTTGCGGATCGAAATTGGCAGTCCCCTGACCGAATGAAATTGCATTTCTAGAAAGTTGATCGGCAGATACTCCGATGTACATGTGATCGGCATAAAAGAACAATCCAGCTCCAATCTCCATAAAATTCAAACTACTTTGGTTCGCTACATAGTTATCATACGTAGCGTCGGTAACTACAGGACCTGTATATCCTGGAGTTTGGGAAAGAACCTGAGCACGATCTTGCAAGAACATGCTATTTGACAATCCTAATTTTGCCCCAAACGACATATTAAAATCGCGTGTAACCGGAAGATGTATGGCGTAAGTTCCTGCAACTGAAATGTCTCGGAAAGCACCGTATTGATCTGCAATTACCTGTCCTCCAATAGCATGTTTCAATTTCCCGGTATTCACTTTAGGACTGGCTACTGGTCCGTAACTTGTTCGAAGCGAAGGGTTGTATCGTGTTTTATTTTTCGAAATAACAGTACTGGCATATACATACGCCGTTAATGGTGAATTTGTAATTCCCAACCATTGTGAACGACCTCCGACAGTAACGTCAAGAAAATCATACATTCCAGCCGCAGCCGGGTTTGCCATGAATTGATTTCGATTGTACTGACTATATTGCGGCAACTGCTGAGCAAATCCAGTAGTTGTAACGCCTAGCAGCATTAGAAGTAGCAACTTTTTCATTCTCGTCTGTTTCGCTATAAGACCTATTGGTTTCGTAGCAATCTATTAGTTAACATCAAAAGAACGTTATGCCTGACCGAAAAGTTTGGTTTTTGAGGCAGAAACGTAGCTTAGCAGCCCTAATTTAACGGAATAATTGGCTTTTTGCAAGAAAGATACTTAGACCCGTTGCGCTATTAGCCATTAGACCGCTTCGCTTTTAGACACTAGATTGTTCGCTTCGCTCACTTTTAGACTTTGTTTCGTCCGATGTCTCTTTGTCTAGAGTCTAACAACGGGTTTACGAGTGGTCTAACATCAATTCATACAATCGCATGGCTCCTCGAAAACCCATTTTACACGAGGTAATTTCTCATACCAGTCTTCTTGGAATTTCGGTGAGAATTTGATGCCGCTGAGATCTACCTTTTTGAGTTGTGGCAGATCTACCAGTGCTTCCGGTAAGGTTCGGATTGGATTGTCCCAAAGATCAATGTAAGTAATGGCAGCTGCACCAGAAATACATTCTGGAAGGGTTTTAAGACTGTTTCGGTTCAGGATGAGTTTTTCCAAAGACCCTAGAGTACAAATCTCCTCAGGCAATTCTTTGAATCGATTTTGAGAAAGGTCGATGTAAATCAAATCCTTCATTTCGGAGACGAAGTCCGGCAAACTACTCAACTTGTTCTTGCTTACAATGAGGTACTGAAGATTTGGGAACTGTGCTAATTCCGCAGGCAGCGAATCCAATTTCATTTTATGAAAACTCAACGCAACAACTTCATCACGATCGAGGGTATCAGATACCTCGCTCCAATGATATACTTTAACTGAATCCGGAACTTTTGCGAAAGTCGAACTAGTGAGAAGTAGCAAAGAAATGGCGAATAGCACTTTCATCTTTAGATAATTGCTCTTTTAAATCGTAAACGGAATCGAACTTCTGTTCGTCTCTAAAACGTGACAATAATTGTACCGTAACGTATTGGTCGTAAATATCTGCCTCAAAATCGAACAAGTGCACTTCTACGCTCAATTGTTGCGAATCAGACAGCGTTGGCTTTGTTCCGATGTTCATCATTCCTTCCATAATGATTCCGTCACCCATGACAATATTTACAGCGTAAACACCTGTTTTAGGAAGCAACTTAATGTCGCTCTCTACATCAATGTTAGCCGTTGGAAAACCGATCTGCCGCCCCATCGCCTGTCCACCAACAACGCGACCATGTAATTCGAAGGGTTCTCCTAGAAAATGTTGTGCTTTTTCCAGTTCTCCCGCCATGATAGCATTTCGAACTTTGGTAGAACTCACATTCACATCATTGATTTCTTTCGCCGGAATTTCAATCACTTCAAATCCATAGGTATCGCATACATCTCTCAAAAACTCGATTGACCCTTCTCGATTCTTTCCAAATTGATGATCGTATCCAATCACCAACTTTTTCACATGCAATTGATTCACCAAATAATCACGAACAAATTCCAATGCCGTCAATCGGGAAAACTCTTTAGTAAAAGGATGAACAATAATATTCTGAAGCCCAAACCGACGCAATTTGTCAATTTTCTCGACCTGCGTTTGAAGTAACTTGAGTCCATGAGAATCAGGATACAGCACCATTCTCGGATGCGGATAAAACGTAAACAATACCGATTCTCCTCCTACTTTCTCTGCTTCTTCATTCAGGCGATTGATAATTTTCTGATGTCCGAGGTGCACACCATCAAATGTTCCTATAGTTAATACGGGATTGGGAATTTCTTCGAGCGTTTCGAATCCTTGAAATATCTTCATTCACACGGTTTCTAAAACAAAGGTATTGAATCCGTTATTTAGGAGCACACTCGGAGAGCCGTTTTTTTATGTCATCTGCTGCGTCCGGGTCAAAGGCGTATTTATCAGATATCCTTTCCATCATCGCTTCACATCTATCGCGATCTGATTCGCTTTCAGCAGCTTTAATGCATTCGCACACGTCACCAACGTCTTCATCTATCGAGGGTTGATTACACGCCGCTGACACACTCAAAATCAAGGCGCAAAAAGAAATTAGTTTAATCATTCTCATTTATAACAATTCTTTGCTTGCAACAATACCACAAAATAGGTATTTTTGTTCTGATATTTGTCTTTATTTATATTCAGTCTAAATAAAAACACTGGAGAATTAAATTAGAATAGTATGATAAAAGTGACAGATGCTGCGAAGAAACAAGCTGCTCGACTCATGGAGGACGACGGCAAAGCAGGGTTCTTCATTCGTGTCGGAGTTGAAGGCGGAGGCTGTTCAGGTCTTATGTACCAATTGGATTTCGATAATGAAGAGAAAGAGGAGGATAAGGCATTTGAAGACAACGGAGTAAAAGTTGTTGTAGACAAGAAGAGTTTTCTCTACCTCGTAGGCACAACATTGGATTTTTCTGGCGGATTGAACGGTAAAGGGTTCGTTTTCGTGAATCCAAATGCAGACCGAACATGCGGTTGTGGTGAATCATTTTCAATCTGATTACGAGAAATTATGGCAACATATACAGAAGACGATTTAGCAAAGGATTTAGAGGGCAAAGAGTACGAATTCGGGTTCACTACGGACATTGAATCGGATAAAGCTCCCAAAGGATTGAACGAGGACATCATTCGTTTTATTTCTGCAAAGAAAGAAGAACCAGAATGGATGTTGGAATTCCGCTTGGATGCATACCGCACTTGGTTAGAAATGACAGAACCAGAGTGGGCGCATGTAAGATATGACAAACCTGATTTTCAGGACATCACCTACTACGCAGCTCCGAAGCAATCCAAAAAGTACGAGAGTTGGGACGATGTAGATCCTGAAATGAAGGAGACCATGAGCAAATTGGGGATCTCTATGGAAGAGCAGAAACGCTTGACAGGAGTTGCCGTTGACTTTGTAATGGATTCTGTTTCAGTAGCCACCTCTTTCAAAGCCAAATTGAAAGAACTAGGAATTATTTTCTGTTCGTTCTCAGAAGCGGTTCAGGAATACCCGGAATTGGTGCAAAAATACATGGGAACTGTAGTCCCAAAACAAGATAACTTCTATGCTGCTTTGAACTCAGCAGTTTTCACTGATGGTTCTTTCTGTTACATTCCGAAAGGTGTGCGCTGTCCGATGGAGTTGAGCACGTACTTCCGAATCAACGAATCTGGAACGGGTCAGTTTGAGCGCACCTTGGTTGTTGCCGATAAAGGTTCTTACGTTTCCTATTTGGAAGGTTGTACAGCACCGCAACGAGATGAAAACCAATTGCACGCAGCGGTGGTTGAATTAATTGCATTGGACGATGCTGAAATCAAGTACTCAACAGTTCAAAACTGGTTCCCTGGAGATAAAGAAGGAAAGGGTGGTGTTTTCAACTTCGTAACAAAACGAGGTATGTGTCATACCAATTCTAAAATCTCATGGACTCAGGTAGAAACAGGATCTGCCGTAACATGGAAATACCCTTCTTGCGTATTGAAAGGTGATAATTCTATCGGAGAATTCTATTCCGTAGCAGTAACGAACAACTTCCAGCAAGCGGATACGGGAACCAAGATGATCCACATTGGGAAGAACACGAAAAGCACCATTATTTCGAAAGGTATTTCTGCTGGACAATCACAGAACTCTTACCGAGGATTGGTACAAATTCACAAGAATGCTGAGAACGCAAGAAACTTCTCTCAGTGTGACTCCTTGTTGATGACGGATCGTTGTGGAGCACATACCTTCCCGTACATCGAGTGCAAAAACAGTACGGCTAAAATTGAACACGAAGCAACGACATCAAAAATTGGAGAAGATCAAATCTTCTATTGTTTGCAGCGTGGAATTGATGAAGAAAAAGCAATCAGTTTGATTGTCAATGGATATGCAAAAGAAGTATTGAACCAGCTTCCGATGGAATTCGCGGTGGAAGCACAGAAATTGTTAACGATTAGCCTTGAAGGCTCAGTAGGATAATAAGACGCTAGACAGTGAGACGCTAGAAACTAGACTTAATGAAGGAAATCAAAACAGTCTAGTGTCTAAATCTAGCAGCGAAGCGAGTCTAGCATCTAAACAGAAAGATATGATTACAATAAAGAATTTACACGCAAACATCGAAGACAAAGCCATTTTGAAAGGGTTGAATCTCGAAGTGAAGGCAGGAGAAGTACACGCCATTATGGGACCAAACGGTGCTGGTAAAAGTACGTTGGCGTCTATTCTTGCAGGAAAAGAAGATTACGAGATCACGGAAGGAAGCGTGAGTTTCGATGGAGAAGATTTGTTGGAGATGGAAACAGAAGATCGTGCCCGTGAAGGCTTGTTCCTGGCGTTCCAATATCCAGTAGAGATTCCAGGAGTTTCGAACATCAACTTCCTACGAACAGCGATCAACGAGAAGCGCGAACATTTGGGAGAAGATCCTATTTCAGCGAAAGACTTCATGGCTTTGGTACGTGAAAAATCAAAGTTGGTAGAACTGGATGCGAAATTGGCTTCACGAAGTGTGAACGAAGGATTTTCCGGAGGTGAGAAAAAACGTAACGAAATTTTCCAAATGGCGATGTTGGAGCCGAAATTGGCCATCCTTGATGAGACGGATTCCGGATTGGATATCGATGCATTGCGCATTGTTGCAAATGGAGTAAATACATTGAAAAGCGATAACAACGCGACAATTGTGATTACACACTATCAGCGCTTGTTGGATTACATCGTTCCAGATTTTGTGCACGTTTTGTACGATGGACGCATTGTAAAATCAGGTCCAAAAGAATTAGCATTGGAACTAGAGGAGAAAGGATACGACTGGATCAAGGAAGAACTGGTTGAAGCGTAGCAATTGAAAATTCATTCAGACATGAATAACAATTTGAAATTTATCACAGGACTGACGCCGACAAAATTATCGGTGAATACAGCCGCGCAAAAGAACGCGTCTCACGTCCTCGATACCACAGAATTACCAACAACACGTACCGAGGCTTGGAAATATACTCGCGTAGCGAAGATTGGTAAAATTGACTTTAAGAATGAAGCCTCAACGGTAACGTCTATCGATGACAAGAAAGTCATTGATTCGCCGCATACTTTGGTTTTCGTTAACGGTCGTTTTTCTAAAGAACTCTCTGCGGATACATTCCCAGCAGGAGTCTCAGTAAAGCCACTTTCCACATTGGACGGAATTTCTACACAAGAAGAATTCGAGGGTGACATTTTTGGTGCTTTGAACCTTGCATACCTGAATGATGGATTGCACATTACCATTGAGAAAAAGGCAGTCGTTGAGGAACCGATTCAAGTGATTCACATTTTGAAAGGAGAGGCACAGTTGTCTAACTTCAAAGTACAAATAGATGCGGAAGATTTTTCGAAAGCAACAGTAGTTCAAGGATTCTTTTCAGATGATGCAAGCAACAGCTTCGTAAATTATACTTCAGACATTCAGGTGGGAGTCAATACGCACTTCACCATCGAAAAAATCCAAGATGAAGAGGCTGGAAATTTCCATATTGGAACAGATTCGGTATCCCAAGGGAAAGATTCAACCTTTACGATCAATACTATCACTTTGAACGGTTCATTGGTTCGAAACAACTTGAACATCGATGTTATCGGCGAGAATTGTACAACGAACCTCAACTGCGGGTACTTATTGAAAGAAAAGCAACATGTTGACAACCATACGGTAGTAGATCACAGAGTACCGAATTGTAACTCGAACGAGTTGTATAAAGGTGTGATGGACGAAAACTCAACTGCGGTTTTCAACGGGAAAGTATTCGTACGACAAGATGCACAGAAGATCAATGCGTTCCAATCGAATAGAAACGTATTGCTTTCGGATAACGCAACGGTGAATTCAAAACCTGAATTAGAAATCTATGCAGACGATGTAAAATGTTCGCATGGATCTACTACGGGGCAATTGGATGACGACGCCATTTATTATTTGCGTGCACGTGGACTATCGAAAAGTGCAGCAGTACAATTATTAGTTTCCGCATTTATCGCAGAAGTAATTGCTGAAGTAGGAAATGAAGACGTGAAAACGTATATCTATAAAAGACTCAACGAACGCTTCGGATGGGATATCAATCCTGAAGATTTCGGTTAATATCTTTCAACAACAGCGCAATTTCACTCAGGAGTTGCGCTTTTTGTTCATCCTTACTTCCCGGTTGCTCCAAGTAACTTTTCAAATGCAATTGCGCCTCGAGAATATTCTCTTCCATAAACGGACCTTCTAGGTTTTCAATTATGGTTAAGCAATCTAACGTTTCCATGAAATTACCTTCAACTGCAATTTGTACGAACTCATCGAGGTAATCACTGAAATCAACTTTCGTATTCCAAATAGTTGAAAGCAATAGTTGACGAATCGATAAATAACGCTCGTCTTCGATCACGTCCATCATTTCTGCCGTAACGCTGGAATCTTTGAAACTTGAGAATAGCTCCAAAATCTCTTTTTGATTCTTTTCCGAAACCCCGGATAATAATTTCTCGGTCAATGGCTTAATCACAGAAGGATCTCCATTCGCCTCTAACGCTTTGATTGCCTTAGAAATCTTTTTTGTGTCATCAGTCCCCAATTCCATTAGAATCTGCTTCAACTTTGTGTCTTTCTTCTTATCCGCCATCTTCGAAAACTTTCGGCAAATTTAGACATACTCTACAAATAAGCACTGCAAAGAGTGCATAGTTTGTTGATTGTTAAACACGACTTTTATTAAACTCGGTCATTGCTTTATGCCTATTTAGAATTTACTTGTCCTCCCCATCATCCCCTTCCGAAGGGGGAGACAATTCATACCTTGCCAAGTAATATCTCAGAATTTGAGATTTCGACAAGTTAAATCCAATGGAGCTTTATTTCTTATTCAACATTCTTTATTAAGCCATTTTCCTAATTTCGTAGTATGCGCTGGTGCCTCTTCCCCATTCTCTTGTTATTGCTTATCGGATGTGATGTCCCGAAAGCTGCGCCTGAGAAAAATCCGACGCTTGTCATTGCAACGGATCGTTTAGCAGAAGGAGATAGTTTGCTTTTTGCGAAATTCGGCGCGCAACACAAAATAGAGATCGTACTGAAAGAAATGACAGCCGATTCGATCATGCAATTGTATCAAGAAGATCGCTATGGGTTAGGGATCGATGTGATTCTCTTGCATCATGCTTACGATATGCGTCTGGTTCGAAATAGTAAGCTTTTGGAGCCCTTGAAATCGAGTACATTTCTGGCTGAGGCGATGTTAACGGAATCAAAGTTGTTTATCACTTGTGGAATTGACCCATTTGTTTGCCTATCGAAGAAAAACGTTCGCATCAATATTTACGACGACCTGAATGCACAGCCTTTATTTATGAACCTTAAGCACAAATCAAAAACACATTTTTTTGCACCGTATGAAGAACGCTTGCATCGGGCAAAAACTTTTGAGAGACTAAAGAAATTAGATGAAAACACGGTTCCCATGAAGGCTTGGTTCAGAGATTCATCCAATGCCATTTTGACGACATATTCGGATTACAAAGCGCTGGAGCCAGAAGATTCCCTTTGGACCAATTTTACCGAATTACAATTTCCCAACAGCTCCACCTCAGGAGTATTTTATGACGTGCTTACGGCCGGAGTTATTCAACAAAGCTCTCACTTTAAAACGGCTACGAATCTATTGGAATGGTTGACCACCCCGGAAATCAACAAAAAACTAACTGCCAATCGTGGGTACGAACCCATTCGATCAGCTGGAAATTATCGACGTTTCGCAACACCTGCTGATCTATTGATGCAGTACCATACCATGATCGAACGAATGCTTAAAGAAATCGAGTAACTGCCAACATGACAGCAATTTTTGTTGGGCATGGTACTTGACGAATAGTCTGCGTGAAATCGAACAGACATCCATTTGGATCCACCACAGAATCAATCCTATACCCAGCTTTGTTGTTGGTAGTTATGTGGCTTGCGCATTGGGCAGATCATTTGTTTCCACTGATGAAATTTTATCAATACGGCGTTCAACCGGGAGAAGTAACATCCCTTTCCGGTGTATTATTTATGCCCTTCATTCATTCCAAAGATGGATTTGAGCACATTTTAAATAATTCGATCCCTATTGCAATTCTCTTGGGAGCACTCATTTATTATTACCGTCAGGTAGCCTTGCGCGTATTTCTCATTTCATGGGCAGCGACAGGCCTTGGACTTTGGCTGTTTGCAACAAATACAAACAGTTATCACATTGGAATGAGTGGTGTCATTTATGCACTTGCCGGATTCCTTTTCATTTCTGGTGTTTTGCGTAAATACCTTCCATTACAGGCAATTTCGCTATTCGTAGCCTTTGTTTATGGATCGATGATATGGGGAATTTTCCCAACAGAATCTCATGTTTCATGGGAAGGTCATTTGTCTGGCTTACTTGCCGGAGTTGCACTCGCTTTCCTTTTTAGAAAAATGGGACCACAAGCACCGAAATACCAGTACGAAATTGAAAAAGAACTGGGCATTGAACCACCCGATTTGGAAGGAGAATGGCGTGAGCGCCTGCGTTTAGAGAAAGAGCGTCAAGAAGCTATTCAAGAGTTGAAACAACAGCATGCAGAACAACGGAAAGCACAACAGGAAGGCAGACAGCAAAGGCATCCGGAAGAATCACCAGATCCGATTCGTGTGATTTACACGTATATCCCAAAGAAACCTCCCGTACCGCCTACACCTCCGGACGATACAGACGATCAATAGTTCCCGTCCCGCGGAACGTTTCCGACCAATTATCGCAATCGAAAGAAATGCACGCGTATTGCCCCGTGCGCAATTCTATATCTGAATCGCAGAAATAATTGACCAGATCAGAAATGCCAAAGTTGTGTCCTACGATCAATATTTCCCCATCAGCATTTGACTCCCAAAGCATTTTTAGCATCGTTTTATCCGAACACAGGTAAAGATCATCGTGAAATGTGGGAGCAGGTAATCCCTCCAGGACTTCCAGCGTCTCCCTAGTTCGCTTGGCGCTGCTGCACCAAACGTGTTCGATATCGGGAATCGTTTTGAAGAATTGCTTCAAATCTTCGCGTTGTCGGAGCCCTTTTTTCATCAAATAGCGATCGAAGTCTTTCCCTGTTGGCGAGAATTGTTCGGTCTTCGCATGTCTCAGTAAATGCAATCGAAGCATAATGCGTGATTTTTTTCTGTTTTATCCAACCAAATCCTGAATTGGTTCGTTTTTAAATGTGAAACCAAACGTAAGATAGGCAAACTGTGTCCCAATTTGTGTAAATTACGTTAGAAAAAGGGATAAAGAACAGCAACTATATGAATGTCACACAAGAAATAATCGATGCATGCAATCGTGATGACAGAAAGGCAATAAATCGCTTGTACGAGTATTGCTTTGAGTTGCTCATGCCCGTATGTTTCCGATACAACAGGAATGAGGAAGACGCGAGGGCTTCTTACAACAATGGTTTTATGAAAATCCTGAAAGGGATGAAAAAGGTAGACGAAGGCATCAACTTCAACGCCTGGGCCAAGCGTATAATGGTAAATACGCTTATCGATGAATACCGAAAAGATAAAAAGTACAATACTCAAATCACGAAAAGTGATAACGAGCGTGAACTGGACTACTACTCTACCGGACATCAAAACGACGCCGAAAGCAATTTAGGATACGAGAATATTATGATGCTCGTGAAAGAATTGCCACATACCACAGGACGTGTATTCAACTTGTATGTTATTGATGGATACTCGCACAAAGAAATTGGAATACTGTTGGAAATGTCGGAAGGAACTTCAAAATGGCACCTTTCCACGGCAAGAAAACAATTGAGAGAAAAACTAGAAGATCTGGAGAATCGCAACCAGAGAATGGTAATATGAAACTAACGGACGAACAAATAGACAAACTATTTCAGGATGGTGCGGCGAAGCAATCTTTCGCGTACAAGCCTGAGTTCTGGGAGGAGTTTTCTTCTTCCCTGTCCAACAATGCCCCTTTGTCTGAAGCTTCGGACGATGCCCTTGATGCTGCATTCCAAGAGGAAGCTGCTAAGCAATCCATTGCATACAAACCGGAGTTTTGGGAAGAGTTCTCGGCTACGTTGCCAGACAACACCCCATTATCACAAGTCCCAGATGACGCATTGGATTCTGCCTTTCAAAAAGAGGCTTCAAACATTGCCGTTGCCTACAAACCAGAGTTCTGGAGTGAATTCAGCGATGAATTATCATCTATTGCTGCCACAGAAAATGTGACAGACACTGAAGTGGATGCCATGTATCGCGAAGAGGCTTCGAAGCTTGCATTTGTATATCACCCTGCTTACTGGGAAGAGATGGCTGCTATGTTGCGTCGTCGTCGCAGACGTCCAGAATTCTTATGGTTTGGATTGTCCGGTATATTCGCCACAGCGATCATTGCCATGCTCTTCGTTCAGCAATCGCCGGTTCAATTGCTTACTCCTGAGTTCGCATGGAATGGTGTGAATTCTGCTGAGCAAAATGCGAATAATGTCGCTTCAAATGGATCGAATGGTTTAGAAAATAATGTGTTCCAAAACTCAAATGATCTTCAAAATGGAACTGTCGCTTCGAATGCTGTATTGAATCAGGCACCAAACGACAACAATCAGAACAACACTGCTAACAACGGTAATGGAAACAATCCACAGAGCGGTAATCAGACGAATGGAAGCCCTACCCTTGTTTC
The DNA here is from genome assembly GCA_015665275.1 of Flavobacteriales bacterium. GTDB lineage: Bacteria > Bacteroidota > Bacteroidia > Flavobacteriales_D > Crocinitomicaceae > UBA4466. Next base: position 18,676 of record JADFAL010000012.1, read on the forward strand.
AATCAACCCACATGCGAATCCAAACAATACGCAAGGTACACCTCGTTTGAATCGAGTTATTCCAACCTTAGTAATAACAACTGCTCTTAACGAGCCATCACGCTTGACTAATGGAACAGCAGCATCTAATGCTTCTGATGAGGAAACCACGGCAAACGATATCGCACTGAATCCACTTTCTGCAAAATCGCTTGGAACATTGTCAACCTTGAATAATGAATTGGCAGAAGTAGAAGAGTTCCCAGGTTTGCGACCCTACAAAAGAGCACCATTGACGTCCTTTTACGTACAAGGAGTTGGAGGAATTTCTGAATCGTTGATTACACCATCAGATGCGTTTGGAACCTCTTACGGAATTGGAGCAGGAATCATGGCGCACAAACGAAACTGGACATTTAACATTGGGTCTAACGTTGTGATTGAAAACTACAGTGATTTGGAGTTAACGCGCGTTGCCAAGCAATATGTTCACTTCAGTTCTACAGAGAGTCGACAAGACCTTCAGTACAGAAATCTGTATTCCGTTGAATTAGACTTGGGCGTAGGATACAACTTCGGTCGCCATCAAGTACACATGGGAATTCGTCCGTCATATACGTATAATGCACGTGTAGATTATTCCGAAACGAACATCTACAATAGTCAGGGAGAAATGATTGAAACCAGCGATAGTCGCCAAGGCCAATACGGTTACCTTGGAGCACTGCAGCTTTGGGGATTGAAACCGACTATCGGCTACGGATACAGCTTTCCATCTAACTGGTCTATAGGACTTAACATTGGAACAGAATTAAGACAGTCGATCAATGAGGAATTCATTTCCGGTGTAAACAATAGATTACCATTGGACGGACAATTGTATATTCGCAAAACTTTGAATTTTAAGAAATGAAACAACTTACCTACATATCATCCTGTGCGCTTGTATTGAGCATACTTGCTTTGGTGGGTTGTCAAAAGGAAGAATTTCCAAACGAACAGCAACCGAGCACACCTATTTTTGAGGTACACGGAACTATTGGAAATGATGCTTTGGACATTGTAGCAGGAGACAATAATGCCTTCATGTACACCTCTACGAAAATAAAGAATGGCGTACGTGTTTTCACCGGTGAATTGAGTGATGGTGAGACTTCCGTTGAATTTGGATTGTTTGATGGAAACATCGATATCCCCAATAGCACTCCGGAGATTGCCATTCAGAATACCGTATTGAAATTTGCTCGAAGATTTAATGATCCATTGGCTTTGTTGCGAATGGAGGACATCGTTCCGAATGGAAATGGTACGCACGTTGATTGGTATGTGAACGGTTCGTTTGCCGGTTCAGGACAGATTTCCATCTACGAGCCAGGAAAATATGACATCTGTGCGCATGTGACATTCCTTACGGGACAAACGGAGCAATTGTGTGACGAAATTATTTTGGGATACGAGCGCAATGCGAATTGTAATATCAATCTAGATTTAAGTCAAAATTATATTGATGCCGAACTGAATGCTATGGGTGCCGCAATTCAAAGTGCTGAATGGTTCTTGAATGATACCTTGGTGAGCGCTGGAATTGATTTGGTATATCCATATACGTATGGAACTGGCAACAAACTTACAGCTCGTGTGACTTTCGATAACGGAGTCGTTCGTGAGAAATCATGTTTCATCGATGGTACAGATCCAACACAATGGATTTCGGACTTCTCGGTATTTGAATACGGGTCTACTCCTGCGGTTGATCCACAGGACTATCAAGGACGTTTGATCATCAAAAAAGACGGGAAGACTTTCCGTTCTATCGAGGCAGAAAATCAAGGATCAACGATTACACTACTTTCATTGGAGCCATACGAGAACAATGCGAATGGTAATCAGACTTACAAAGCAGTACTTCAAGTTGAAGCCATCGTAATGGAAATGAGTACGGAGAAAATGCTTCCTGTGATATTCACAACTACAATTGGTTTTGAAGTTCCTTAACCACTCAGAATCATTATCTTCGTGGAAATCTACACCCATGAGAATTCTGCTAGCCCTATTACTCTTACCGACAATTGGTTTTTCTCAAATCACTGTTACCGATGCCGATTTTGGCAATACGGGAGATACGGTTCGTATGAGCGCAACAACAGACTTAGGAGTTGATTACACATCTACTGGAACCAATTGGAATTGGGATTTCTCTTCTTTCGTTGCAGAAAGTCAAACACTTATTGAGTTTAACGATGTTTCAGGTGCCTCTACACTTGTTCAGATATTGTTTGGTGGCTTTGCCCCTTCTGATTATCAAGCCGATTATTTTGCTGAATTCGACGACCTTCCGATTGATCAATTGGGACAGTTATTACCGGTGAATATTTCGAACCTTAACCAATTCTCGAAAATCACCTCGGACTCCGTTTCTTCGGTTGGAATTTCTCTTGATGTAGAAGGAAACCAAATTCCTTTCCGTTCGGACATTATTGAAAAGCGATACGCACTTCCTTTGAATTTTGGAGATAGCTATAACGGAGTTGGATTGACAGAAATGGATCTGAACCCTATCGCTGATATAATTTGGCGTCAGAATCGCACCCGATCGTCTGTAGTAGATGGATGGGGAACAATCACCCTTCCAATGGGATCGTTCAATGTATTGCGCGTAAAACATACAATTGAAGAGAACGACTCTTTATATCAAGATCTTTTAGGCACTGGGAACGCGATGTGGTTCGGACTTGATCTACCAACAGCAAACATTTACGAATGGATTGCGAACGGTGAGAAAGAAGTGGTGCTTCGTATTGAAACGTCTGAATTCGGAGGATTTGAAACTGTTACCAACATCGAATATCGCGATACATTCGATCCCAATTTGGCGTCAACCGACGAATTGGAATTTATTCAGGCAGAGGTGTATCCGAACCCAGCAACGAATGAATTGCACGTAGATATTGAAACAGCGCAATTGAACTATTCCATTATCGACGCAAGTGGAAGCATCGTGAAAATTGGTTCGCTTTCTGAGCCCGTGATCGATATCTCAAGTCTGACTTCAGGTTACTACATCTTATTTGGACAAACGAAACAAGGAACATTGCGTGTTCCGTTCGTTAAAGAGTAATCCGTACCTTTGACCGGAGGCAAATCAGTCTATCGCGACAAACTTCGGTTTGGCGAGGAAAGTCCGGACAGCATAGAGCAGCGTACTTCTTAACGGGAAGGTGTTCTAATTTCGATTGGAATAACAGCCAGTGCCGCAGAAAAGATACCGCCTAGGGGCTTGCTTCTAGGTAAGGGTGAAAAGGTGGGGTAAGAGCCTACCGGGCGTTTGGTGACAAACGTTGCAAGGTAAACCTTACGCGCTGAAAGATCATGTAAACCACGAATTTGAGGCTGCTCGCTTCAATTCTTCGGAATGTCGTGGAGGGTAGGTCGTTAGAGGTTACTGGTGACAGTAATCCCAGATAAATGATAGACACTACGCAATTTGCGTTAGTACAGAATCCGGCTTATGATTTGCCTCTTTTTTTCTTTCTTTTGATTCCGATTTCTTCCTTCTAGATTCTGCAATCTCATCTTTGATCACCTTTTCTGGTGTGCATTCTTGAGGTTTCGTAAACACAAAGAAGTGGGAAAGTCCACCGTCAATTTTATATCGAATTCGAGTGAGATGCAAACCAAAGAAAACGCTGCTTTTAATTTCACGGATACTTCCTATAGGAGCAACAATATTATGATCTCCCATCGTTTTCATAATGATGTTTCCGGCTTTCAAACTAATTGCCCGAGCATTTTTCCAGAAAAATTGTATTAGAAGTAAACCAACTAATCCAATTCCAGCAATTACCCCCAAAGAAGTAAATGTGACTCCCATTCCAAATAAAACCAAACCACAAGACATAGCTGAAAGCGCTGCCAACAGGAGGCAGAAGTTCTTCATCCTTTTTAAGTAGGACTTAGAGGTAATATAGACGCGTTTCTTTTTAGTATAGTGTTCCATTCGCTTTTAAAAAATTGCAGGTACTCAAAGCGGCAGTTAGTTCGTTGCTTGCGAATTTGTCGAAAATTGAGCAAAAACGCAACTTATTTCACACTTTGCAATACGCCTCACGAATTGAATTTTTCGGAATCTCTGTAATCAACTGGGGTACCGAGCATTGAGGTATTTTTAAAATTTACTAAAAGGGTTTTGTAGATTCCTTTGAATTACGCTTTTACTTAATGATTCGTACAGATACTACATTTTTTGCACGCTTTGCACGCGAATACCGTTCTCTGTTTCCATTCGTACGAAATACATGCCTGGCGCAAAGGAGTTAATGTCAAATGTGTATTCATTTCCTTTGGGCTTTACGGTTGAAAGCACACTTCCCATAGCATCTACTAATTGAATAGAATTCATTTTTTGCTCTTCCCACGCCACTGTAAATGATGATTCTGTTGGGTTTGGAGCAATGGATACTTTTTCAATTTCATTCAATTCTTCAGTGTTTGCATATTGTGGACAGATGATATCGTAAAGAAACGAAGCTGAAGCCCACAAAACAGAATCTGCGATTGCATTGGTGCCTTGGAAATAACTCACGTGTCCGTTCCCCGGGAATGTGATCAATTCCGAATTCAAACCAACATTTTGCGCTTCTTGATCCATTAAGAAAGATCCTTCCATATTAATGATTGGGAAGCCTGCAATGCTTGCCGCTCCGCTCGCGTAAGGTACAATGCCGTCTCCACTGTCGTGCACCGAGAACAAGTCCGCATCGTTCGCATCAATATAAGATGCTTTTCTAAGCGCACCAGAGAAATTCAATATGCCACGAACGTCGTCTGTATATTGCGTGTTTGTCGAACTGTTTCCGGTCCATCCTCCATTATTTGCAAGAAGCGGTTGAATATACGGTTCAATTACATCGTTCGGATCCAGAAGCCCAACATGTAAAGCTACAATGGCTCCAGCCGAAATTCCTCCTACGAAAATGTTATTGGTGTCTATGCCATAAACATTTCCTGTTGCCGCATCTTCTTTGAAAAAACGAACCGCCGCTTTCATGTCTGATACAGCCATCAAAACTTCTTCCGTCATTGATGTAGAATCCGGCAATGGAATCAAAGGACCATCGTAGAGACGATAATCGATCGTTGCTGCCGCATATCCTAATGATGTATAATATTCACACATCCAATCCATGTCTTGTCGCATTCCAGAAATGAAACTCCCTCCAAAAGCTACAATTACCAATGGGCGTTCTGAAGCCATATCACCAGCGGGCTCATAGAAATCTAAGTACAAATCCTGATTATTACCGCCAATTGTAGTTGCATTCCCATACAAGATCCCTGTGGATGAAGAAGGAGTGTATACAAAATCAGCGTATCGTGTTCCATCGCACGTTGCGACTTGTCCAAATGCGGAAGATCCAGTGATAAAAGAAATTGCGAGTAATTGTAGTAGCTTCATGTTCAAAATTTTACGCAATATACAAAAAGCAACAGGTAGCTTCAAAATTTTTGTGATGAGCGGATTCACAAAAAAAACGGACCCCGATTTGCATCGAAGCCCGTTAAGATCAATAAAATTACGTTGTTTAACCTTCTTATTATTCCCCTTGACCTAACGAGAATCCTCGTCCGTCATTGAAATGATATAAGTTTTCTGTTTTAATTACATCGAACCCTGCAGCGTTGGCATTGTTCAACAATTCAAGTACCGAAGCATATGGCTCTTCCACGTAATTTGGCTGCCCGTCTTTGTGTGGTACGAAGCGACATCTCCAGTGGTCCGTACAGAACGTTTCCGCCATTCCGTCAGGGAAAACTTTCACTCCACGGTTGGTGATCATCTTCAATTCAAAGTTTCCTCCTGTTACTTTCGATAAGTTGTTACCGATTTCATCAGCATTTGATCCTTCCCAATCAATGAACAAATCTACCCCCACCAATGTCTTCTCTTCTTTCTGACGCATGAAATCAGGAATTGTGATAGTTCCGTTACCAGATGCCAAAGTACTTACCGGTAATTTCTCAGGCTTCTGTCCTAAGCGTTCGATAACCGCTTCTGCGAATTCTCCAGTATTTACGCGTTTCACACTTTTTCCTTCTTGATAGATATCGGCTGTATGGAATCCATCTTCCAAGGTGCGCAACCATGCGTTCTTGATAGTATCTGCTGTTTCATTCTGACCCAAATGCGCCAACATCATAATCGCTCCGTTTAGCAATCCAGATGGATTTGCAATCGCTTTTCCTGCAATATCCGGTGCCGATCCGTGAATGGCTTCAAACATAGAAATCTCTTTTCCGATGTTTGCTGAACCACACATTCCAACCGATCCAGCGATTTCTGCAGCGATATCAGAAATGATGTCACCGTACAAGTTTGTTGTAACAATTACATCGTAATCCTGAGGTCTTGCAGCCAAGCGCGCCGATGCGATATCTATTATTTGCGTATCGTTTTCAATATCTGGGTATTCTGCCGAAATTTCGTCAAACACTTTGTGGAACAATCCGTCCGTAATTTTCATGATGTTATCCTTCACCATACACGTTACCTTCTTACGACCGTAAGCACGTGCGTATTCAAACGCGTAACGAACGATTTTCTCTGTTCCCGGACGCGTAATCAGTTTCAAACACTGATATACATCTTGCGTTTGGCGGTGCTCAATTCCTGCATACAGATCCTCTTCGTTCTCACGCACAATTAATACATCCATGTCAGTATGGAACGTTTTGATGTATGGGTGCAAAGAAGTCACAGGGCGAACGTTTGCGAACAATCCCAAAGACTTACGCATTGTTACGTTCAAGCTCTTGTATCCTTTACCTTGCGGTGTTGTAATGGGTGCTTTTAAAATTATTTTGCACTTACGAATGGTTTCCCAGGCTTCTTTTCCGATTCCTGCTGTTTCACCAGATAGATAAACTTTCTCCCCTACTTCAATGGTATGCGGATCTATGTTTGCACCCGCTGCATCTAAAATGCGCAAGGTAGCTTTCATAATTTCCGGACCGATTCCATCTCCCATCGCCACTGCGATTGGAACTTCAACTCCTGTGTTTGTTTTACTTTCTTGTGACATGACTGAGTCATCTATCATAGTTTATGCAAATTTGAGCAAATATAACTGATGCTTATGAGTTTTGAAAAATTGTGCTCATTTAAAGAATTAAAATGACTTATTTGTTTTATAAAATTGGCTTATTCTTCCACAGACATCAAGTTTCGGATTGAATTGTTTATTTTGGATCACAATACAAACACACAACTCAAACTATAAATCTATGGATGCTCAAGAAGCACTTAAAATTCTAAAAGAAGGAAACGAACGCTATGTGAATGGTGAATTGGTGCACCCACATACTAGTAGTACTCGCCGCGATACTTTGACCGAATCGCAACACCCGTTTGCCGTAATATTAAGCTGCGCTGATTCACGCGTTGTTCCCGAATTGATTTTCGATCAGGGATTGGGAGATTTATTTGTGATTCGTGTTGCAGGAAACATTGCCAAGGACAAGGTTCTCGGAAGTATGGAATACGCCGTGAAATTTTTGAATTCCAAACTGATTATTGTATTGGGCCACGAAAGTTGCGGTGCTGTTGGTGCAAGTCTTGGAGATAGTGATCCTGGCGGACACATTGGAGCCATTATTGAAAAAATCAAACCGGCAGTTTACATGGCAAAACGCATGCCTGGCGATCATTTAACGAATGCTATTCAAGTGAATGCACAATTGGTATCGGAAGAAATCAAGGAATCGAAACCTATTTTGAACGAATCAGTGAAGCACGGTGGCTTAGAAGTAGTTTCGGCATATTATGAACTCAAAACAGGTAGAGTGAAATTTTTTGATTGATCCCTACGAAACTCGAACAAACGAAAAAGGCCAGCATCTCGACTCCGCTCGATGATCTGGCCTTTTTTTATTAGTATTTGGAGAAGTGTTATCCGTGCATTGTATGTATGATGTTCGCATAAATGGGAATCCCAATCATCACGTTTATGGGGAATGTGATCCCCAGCGCCATTGGTAGATACAAACTTGGATTGGCGTCCGGGACAGCTTGCTTCATTGCTGCTGGGACGGCGATGTAAGATGCACTGGCTCCTAGAATAGCGAACAAAAGTTGATTTCCTCCTGAATCCGTAATTTGCATACTTAGAAATAAAGCGACAAACCCTCCGAAAAATGGCATCAGTGCGGAAAACAAAAATGGGTAGATTCCTTTTTTCACGATAATCCCTAATTGCTTCCCACTGGTCAATCCCATATCTAGAAGGAATACTGCAAGGAAGCCCTTGAAAATGTCTGTGGTAAAGGGACGTACATCAGCGGCTTGCTTTTCTGAGGCTAGGAATCCGATGATCAAACTTCCAATAATGAGCAAAACACTACCGTTGGTGATAGAATGCCAGACTACTTTTCTGAACCCTGAGGTTTCTCCTTTTTCTCCGTTTGTCTTTTTAAAGTACTTAATGAGCAATATTGCGACGATAATTGCCGGTGCTTCCATCATTGCTATGAGTGTCAAAAAAATAATTATGAGTCGAAAAGTATATCATGTCGTTAAGACAGAAGACGGATGGGCAGGAAAAGCAAGAGGTGGAGAACGTGTTTCAGTAAAAGGTAATACAAAAGCCGAAGTAGTGGCAAGGACAGCGGGAATTGCCAAGAATTATGGAAATTCACAAGTGGTAATACACAAAATGGATGGAAAGATTCAGAGTGAGAGAACTTATGGGAATGATCCATTCCCTCCGAAAGGCTAATGGTTTTTAATTTTTTGGAAAGGGCTGCATTCGTGTAGCCCTTTTCTTTTAGTTCCGTCCCAAATCCCGTCCCCACTATCCAAAACTTCCACACCCAACTCCCTCACAAAACCAATACGCACAAAAAAAGGAGCTAGTTTCCTAACTCCTTAATTGTTGTCCCACTAGGGCTCGAACCTAGACTCTTCTGGACCAAAACCAGACGTGTTGCCAGTTACACCATGGGACAGTTTCACAACGTTCCCCGAAATCTAACGGGTTTGGTGTTATTTGCTTCGCTAATGCTATGCAAAGGCGAGGGCAAAAATAGCAACAATAATTAATTCAACAAAAAAACTAGAATAAATTCATTTCCCTTTTTTATTTCTTCTTATTTAATCATTCACAATCACCTCGCAACAGTCTGTATATCAAGCTTTCGAACGAAATATCACGAATCCAATTAACCTTGTTGGCATTTTTTCACTTTTGGGCACTCATTCTCAAGGTTGAATTTTTTAAATTCGCATTGCCGCAAAGGCTAGGCTTTCTATTGCCTAAACTTTACTTTATAACAAAGAAGAATGGACTACAAGAAAACTAACACCTACCTCGGTTGGATTATTTTTATCATCGCAACTACGGTATATTTCATGACACTGGAAGACTCCGTGAGTTTGTGGGATTGTGGTGAGTATGTAACAGCCGCGTACAAATTAGAAGTAGGTCACCCGCCGGGAGCACCTTTATTTATGGTACTAGGACGCCTGGCATCTTTCTTCGCTGACCCTGAAAATGTTGCCGTATGGATCAACCGTTTATCAGCAGTTTCGAGTTCCGCAACCATTCTCTTCATGTTCTGGTCGATTACCCTTTTCGTGAAAAAGATGATTCTTCGCACAAAAGAAGAACTTGATAAAGGTGACAAAATCGCCATCTTCGGAAGCGCCATTGTTGGAGCACTCGCTTACACATTCTCAGAATCATTCTGGTTCTCTGCTGTGGAGGGAGAGGTATATGCAATGTCATCATTGTTCACCGCCATTATCTTCTGGGCAGCCTTGAAATGGGACGAAGAAATGATTCAGGTGCAACAAGGTAAATTGGTTCCAAGAAACGTATCTCCAGATCGTTGGATGCTCCTGATCATGTTCATGCTTGGGCTGGCAGTCGGAGTTCACTTATTGGGTATTCTTGTCGTTCCAGCAATCGCATACATCGTATACTTCCGATACAATGGAATCTCTCAGAAATTCTTCCAAATTTATATTGGCGTAGCCATCTTCAGCGCAATCGTTGGTATGTTTAAAATGGGGAACGGTGCCGGTGATGTCTTCAGTGAAATCATTAAACAAGCAATCGTTCTAGGAATTCTATATGGATTGTTCATCTGGTCACGATCTCAAAAAATTATCGAATTCTTATTGGTAGGATTGATGTCCATTGTCCTGTTAAGTTTCATTCAAGACGGGGTGATTACCGGATCGGTTTCGTTCGCTGCTTTCCTAGAGATTACATTGGTTAATACATTCGGGATGCCTTTCTATGCAGGAACTTTCTTATTCTTTGTGATTCTTGTAGGAGCATTTGTCTACTTCCTACGCCGCTCTAGAAAAAATGGTAACAGAACAATTTACAGTGCCGTAATGGGATTGTTATTGCTTCTCATTGGATATGGTTCATTTGCCGTAATCGTTATTCGTTCCAATGCAAACACGCCGTTGGATGAAAACGATCCAGAGAACCTGGTAACATTACACTCCTACTTGAAACGTGAACAGTACGGTTCTGCCCCGTTGGCATATGGACAATATTGGAACTCACGTGAAAGTGGAGGTCAGTTTGTAGATGTAGGAAACGGTCAGCAGCAATGGAATGCCGGAGCCAACAGAAGCAATTGGGAAGATCAATCACCGATTCACTTGCGTCGATTTGTAGTGAAGCAAGGAGATGATGTGGTTCGAGCCTTTCAAGACGAAAAGAATGCGAAACAATTTATCAGTAAAAATAAAGGCCTAACCATCGAGGAGACGTATTTCGTGTCCAACGAAGACACTCGTGAGGAAGCGATTCCGACATATTCACAGAACACCTTGTTCCCACGAATGTATTGGTCCGCAGACCCTGCGCGTGTCGACTCCTACAAAGATTGGTCAGGATATAGCGCTAACGACGAAACGACTACCGAACTTGGTAAAGATGGAAAGCGAATTCCAACCATGGGAGAAAACCTAACATTCTTCTTCCGTTACCAAGTAAATTGGATGTACTGGCGCTATTTCTTCTGGAATTTCTCCGGACGACAGAATGATATTCAAGGAAGCCGCGGTGGAGCCATGCGTGGAAACTGGCTTTCTGGTTACAGCATAGTTGATAATGCGCGATTGGGAGATCAGAGTGCAGCGCCTTATTATACCAAAGAAAATAAATCGAACAACAATTTCTTCTTGCTGCCACTGGTACTTGGATTGATTGGTTTATTCTTCCATGCATACCGTTCGCCAAAGCAGGCATTTGTTCTGTTCCTAGCCTTCCTATTTACAGGGCTCGCCATTGTAATCTATCTGAATCAGAAAACACTGGAACCGCGTGAACGAGATTATGCATATGCCGGTTCGTTCTATTTCTTCGCCATGTGGATAGGAATGGGCGTCTTTGGTCTTTATGAAACATTCAAAAACATTTCAAAAGAAACCTTGAAGAAACTTGGTTTTGCAGCAGGTGGAGGACTGTTCCTCTTCCTCATCCTTGACACGGGCTCTCCGGTTGGAATGCCTGCAACCATGGGATGGATCATTGTCCTCTTGCTCATTGCGGCGATGATGGCAATCATGTTTGGTGCGAAGAAAGTCACACAGAAAAATACGCATGGAGCCTTTCTCGCTTCAGTGCTTGCCTTAATAGTTCCGTTACTCATGGGTATGGAAGGTTGGGACGATCACGATCGAAGCAACAAAACTTCAGCGCATGATTTAGCATACAACTACCTAGTTTCGTGTCAACCGAACGGAATCATTTTCACGAATGGAGATAACGACACCTTCCCGCTTTGGTATATGCAAGAGGTAGAGGAGAAATTCACAGACGTTCGTGTGTGTAACTTGTCGTTGATGCAGACAGACTGGTATACGAACCAGATGAAGATGAAAGCATACGGATCTGAACCGCTTCCAATCAAGTTCACAGAAGATCAAATCTTGATGAACTACGGAGGAACAGATCAAGTATTCTTCAAGCGATTGATCGACCTAATGCGTGAGGATGCGAAGAACGAAGACATCATCAAAAAAATGTTAGCGTTACGTATCAAAGCAAATCCGGATATGGCCATGCAGAAGACGCAAAATCTAATGATAGCTATTCCTCAAATTTTAGCCGGTGCTCAAGCGGGATCTCCACAGGCAGAGAAGCAAATCCGTAAGTACATTGCAGTGGCAAGAAAACCACTCAAAACGAGCGACACCACAAGCTTCATTTACGAGAAGTTGTCCGTGGGAATGCGCATCTACAACGATATGGAAAGTGGTGCTATTCAATTGGATCAAGCGAAATTCACCTTGTTCAATAAGCATGTATTCAAATTCGAGGATGGTTGGGACCTTACCAACTTGCCTGACGCAATGGCCTTCGTTCGTAATGACGAGAATATGATGCCGCTTGAAACAGGTGGAGAATTGTATCGTTTCTTCCCGAGCACAGGGTTTATAATGGATGTAAACGAAAAGAACCTTGTTGCATCAGGATTGGTGAATGAGAAACAATTGAAAGATTGCAGTAAGAGCATCCGATTCCGTTTCCGTTACAGCACCGAACAAAACAAAGAGAACCCGAGTTACACAGTGGAAGGAATTCCAATGTCTCGAGCACGTCAGTTGAACAAATCATACTTGAAGAAAGAACAAGTAATGATGTTGGATATCATCGCAAACAACAACTGGGAGCGTCCATTGTACTTCTCTTCTCCATCTGGGTCTGAAGTAGCCAGCGCAATCTTACACGGTTACTCAGGTAACTTTGGTGATGGATCGATCAAGCAAAACGGTATGGCATTCGAATTGACGCCTTTGGATGGAACTCCTGGAATCAACCGTGATCGTATGTATGATAACTTGATGAATAAGTACCATTTCGGAGATATGAAGAACCCGGATGTGCTTACAGATTACTACACACGTCGTCACACAACTCAGTATAGAAGTCACTTCTATCGATTAGCATCTAGCTACTTGCGTGAGATCGAATACGCTGAAGGCGTTGCAGCAAGCAATGCAAACATGAGTGCTTCTGATGTTCTTTCTGAAGAAAAACAAAAAGAGTACATGCAGAAAGCTGTTAAATTGTTGAAGAAATCACTTGAGGTAATGCCAGCGGATGTTGTTATCGATCATAGTGAACCTGCAGCAACAGGTGAAGCATATCTAGTCAACGGAAGAACGCGTCGCGGATACACAGATGGTGTTCTTCACGATTATGTGGATGTCTTCTACGTTGCCGGTGACAAAGAATCTGCGCGTAAATTGGCAAAAACACTTGCTGATCAATACGAGTCGATATTCGAGTACTTCGAGAAATCAGATGCACGAATTACAGGTAGCGAGCACAACGTGAAGGATCTTTATGCAGCCATTGAATCGTACTTCGTAGTATATGGAGCTGTTTCCAACGAGGAACCAGGAAGTGATTTGGATAATCGCATGTTTAAAACGTTGAGCAAGGTATATAGTACGATTATTCCGAACATGACAAGAACACTTAGAGATGCTGCCGAGAATAATGGCGAGACAATTAGCCGTGGATCATCTCAATCTGGAATAAATGCTGGAAGAATGTTTGCGATTGAGGATTTCACAAATGGAATTGCGTACCGCGTAGGTTTCAAAGAAATGCCGCAGGAGCCGGTTCCATCACAACGACCGGCAACCAACCCTCAGGGTGGCAATCAACAGCTTCCAACTGGAAATGGTCAAACACCTCCGGGGAATGCCCAACCAACTGGACAGCCACAGGGCCAACAAGGTAACTTGGCGCAATAGAATAAAACGGTGAAACAATTTCGAACCCCATATTTTTTTCGATGGATTTTTCATCGAAGAGTATGGGGTTTTTCACGTCGTAACGGAATCGTCTATCTTACTTTTGATGACGGCCCAACACCGGAGTGCACGCATTGGATTTTGGATCAACTGGCCGAGAGAAACATTAAAGCAACCTTCTTTTGTGTGGGCTCGAATGCCAAAAAACACCCCGATTTGATGGAACGCATGCAGTCGGAAGGACATACCATCGGGAATCATACCATGCGTCATGAAAAAGGGACTCAAACGAAAAAAGAAGACTATTTAAAAAGCGTTGAAGAAGCCGCTGAATTTGTTCCTTCTCAACTGTTTCGCCCTCCTTATGGAAGAATCCCGATGGGGTACACCAAAGAATTGCGAAAAAAATACAATGTCATAATGTGGACATGGCTATCGTATGACTACCATCCTGAAGTAAGTCCAGAGAGAATCCTGAAGCGCGCAGAAACAATTCAATCCGGGGACATTCTCGTGCTACATGACAACGTCAAAAGCTTCGACAAACTCAAAGAAACGCTTCCTGACTTACTTAGTTTGATTGAAAAAAAAGGATTGAAGTTTTCCCCTATCTCCGCTTGAATACTGGCACCGTTGAACAAGGCTCACCGTACATGATGCTTTTGGCAACTGGCTGAAGCTTTCGCACCAATTCTGACATCGCAACTTCTGGCTGAGAAACATCAGCACATCCCTTAATGATAATGCGTCCGTCTTGAAATTCGGAAAGATCCAAACCGTGGATTTTATCCATGAGTAACTTTGAAGAAAGCATTTCGGCCGATCCAATAACGTAATCAGCACCGTTCTCTTGTAGTTTCGAGGCAACCAACATATATGCCCAAGTAGGAATAATGGCGTCTGTCGAACAATGAACATATACCGCTCTGGATGCATATGACTCCCAATCGTTTGATTTGATCCAGGCACGAAAATCCTTCTCCTTCAAAACCATCCCCTGCCAAAGCTGATCCGTCAAATCAATCCCGACTAGTTCCACTCGCGGTTTGAAATCCGCCAAATCCATAGCAATAAGCCCACTTTCTTTTACGCGATTAACTATCTCATCCATTCTCCAAAAATACAACGTTCCCTTCAAATATGCTTACTTTAATGCCATGGAAGTGACGCGGCACAAATGGCGCAACATTTTATTACTGATTTTGGCGGGTGAAGCTATTTTCCTGCTTCCCTTTGTACTCGTGCGTATTTTTCGACCTACCTTCTTAAAAGTCCTCGAAGTGTCTAACACAGAACTTGGTTGGTGCTTCTCTGCCTATGGATTTGTAGCATTGGCTTCCTATTTCCTTGGTGGATTGATTGCCGATCGTATGGCTCCAGAAAAGCTCATTGGCTCGGCTTTAATTGCCACTTCCTTTGGTGGATTCTACCTCGGAACTATCCCTACTCCTCAAGCATTGATCATTCTGTACTCATACTGGGGTGTTACAACAATTCTCTTATTCTGGGCGCCTTTAATTAAAGCAACACGGGCTTGGGGATCAAACAAGAATCAAGGAATGGCATTCGGACTTCTCGATGGAGGTCGTGGTGCTGTTGCTGCGCTTATCGGTTTTTTAGGAATTTTATTGTTTTCCAGCCCTTCAGAAAACGAAACCTTGAGTGATGCCGAACGCTTGGCATCGTTTCAAAGGATTGTTTGGACCACCTCGGCTATCGTATTCAGTGCTGGAATTCTGGTATTTATCCTTCTTCGATCCGGGAAAGCCTCGGAAAATGAAACAAAATCCAATAGGAGCAATCCATTTTTACTATTAAAGGAAACGCGTATCTGGCTGTTAATGATCATCGTTCTAACAGCCTATGTTGGATATAAAATCACTGATTTCTTCCCGCTATATGCTACAGAGGTCATGAAAATGGATGAGATCACGGCCGGCAAAATGGGGACCGCATTGATGATTTGTCGACCGATTACAGCTATTACCATTGGACTAATAGCGGATCGATTTGTAAAGTCAAAAGTTCTAGGAATCTTCTTTGTGCTCATGGTAATTGAGGGGGCTCTATTTGCGTCAGGTATCATCAGCAAAGAACTCACGATTGTTTTCACCTTCAACATGCTTCTTACCGGAATTGCCATTTACGGCGCACGTGCGTTGTATTTTTCACTAATCGAAGAAGGAAAATTCTCATTGAACAAAACAGGGCAAGTGGTTGGATTTGTCTCGATCATTGGCTTCACGCCTGATATTTTTGTAGGCCCGACATCTGGATACTTTCTGGATAACTATCCGGGAATTGCAGGATTTCAATTCATTTTCGCCGGATTGTTTCTCTGTGCAATATTGGGAGCTCTTGCCAGCTACTTCTTCAGCACAGGCTCTAGAAGAAAAACCAAGGAATCAAAACCGAGAGATCAAATTTAAAAACCCAAGAGTCGAGGGTAGAATAGTCACATCAATCACTCAAGAATTGTATTTTTAGCCTATGATTTCGAAGAAAACGAAATACGGACTCAAGGCATTGAGTTATTTAGCAAAACAAGAAACACGTAAGCCTGTCTTGATTTCTGAAATAGCTCAAACTCAGAATATTTCTCAGAAATTTCTAGAGTCTATTTTGCTGGAGCTCAAGAAAAAAGGGTTTGTTGGATCTAAAAAAGGAAAAGGCGGTGGATACTACCTGCTTCGTTCTGGAGAAGAGATTACAATTGCTGCGGTTTTTCGTGCTTTGGAAGGCCCTATTGCATGGTTACCATGTGTCAGCTTAAATTACTACGAGAAATGTGACGATTGTCAGGATGAAGAAAGCTGTGCTCTCAATGGTGCTATGATTCAAGTAAGAGATTCCATTCTTGCAGTGGTGGAAAAACAAACCATCGCCGATTTATAAATCGAATAACTAAAAAATGTAGTAGCAGGTTAGTGGTAGTCGCAGATTACAGCTCTACAAGCTTGTGTTTGGCCGCATACATTACAATACCGACCACATTTTTTGCTCCAATTTTCTTCATAATTCCAGCACGATATCCATCAATCGTTCTTTTACTTCGATAGAGCAACAATCCAATTTCAGAAGCAGATTTCTCCTGACAGATGTATTTAATGATTTGTAATTCAACACGACTGAACTCTACAGCACCATCGAAACTCGAGACTACTTCTCCTTGACGGACCAATTCTCCGATCAGGCATTTCGATGTACGATCGTTCATGTAATAACCGGTCTCTATAGCACTTTCAATAGCTTGTAGAATTTCTTCCGGTTCGTCGTCTTTGGATAGATATCCGTTTGCTCCGCATTCTACTGCTCTCACAACAAATTCCTGATTATCGAAGTAAGACAATAGCAAGATTTTCACGCTATCGTACTTCTCACGGATTTTCTTTGCGACATCAATTCCATTCATCTCTGGCATGCGATAATCCAGCAAAACGACATCAGGAACATTTCCTTTCATTTTAAGAAGTAGCTCGACACCCGACTCAGCTTCAATCGACACTTTACAGTTATCGGTGCCGTTGAGCATCGCAATCAGTCCATCTCTGTAGATTCTCTGGTCCTCAGCTACGCCAATGGTAATCTTCTTCCTCATTTCAGTGACTTTCTTATTTCAACAGTGGTACCTCGCTGTTTTCGTAAAGTACGAACCATCGAGCCGTTAATATAACGCAATCTACTAACAATGTTTTGAAGTCCGAATGATCCCGGATGATCTTTTGGCATCGCGATCACGCCATTTCCGTCATCCACAATCTCTAGATTCATAGTATAGTCCTTCATTGTAAGTAATATGTCAATATACGAAGCTTCAGCATATTTTACGATATTGCTCAGCAATTCTTGAACAATTCGATACATGGCTAGCTCTTCGTTTTGTTCCAATTGTATGGTCCCATCGTCGGAAATAAGAATAAAATTCACATCAATCTCTACAGTATCATTCATCCTGTTCGTCATATACGACAAGGAATCCGAAAGACCTAACTCTTCCAAAGTATAGGGTAATAACTCGTTGCAAACATTCCGAACCTTATATGTTGTCTCAGAAAGCGTCTTAGTCATTGCACGTTTTTGTGGGCTATCTTGCAATTGTGCAATATGAAAACGCAGAGCGGTTAAAGAAGCCCCCGTATCATCATGAAGGTCTTGCGCAATGCGCTTCTGTTCGCGCTCAGTAGCGCGAATTTCTGCTTCTATCAGTCGTTTTTGGTCTGCGAGTTCCAATTCAATAAGCTTGTGGTGTTTTTCGTACATTCTTCGTTGATAGACCAGTACAAATACCACAATGATTAGTGCAATGAACACCATTATCGCAGACCCAATAATTAACAATCCGTTCATAGTCTTCGGCCCTTAACAAAGCTGATCACATAAATTATATTGAGTCCTATATTAAGAATTGCATGAATTTGCCAAAAATGGAATCTATTCATGGCTAACAGTTCTTTACTAAATAAAAATAGGTACAAAGTACCAGCGAAATAGATGATCCAACCAGACGCAAGCCAGAACATAGGCTGTCTTTCGAGATATCTGTGTATTGGTCTTCTCAAAAGCGAGATATAATAACCGACGCACAAAATAATAACCATGAGGCCTTCAGCATAGCGTTCGTTTGCTTTGAAAGGGTCCCAAGCATCAAAATAAAATTGATCGAGAAGGGAAAAAATCACAAAGAAGACCAGAAAAACACCTACCACTCCTCGCCAAAAAACTGAATCGTAGCTAAAGAAAAAAATCGCCGAAATGGCCAGAAACTCTATAAAAAAGTGGGCATGAAATAAGAACAAGTTGTTGATATGATACGTACTCATAATGCTAGTCGCCAACTCAAATAGCCCCGTGATTATTACGTAAACGAAAAGAATACGCAGTGCAAATGACAATGATTGAAGTATATAGCCCCAATAAGAATTGGGGCTACAATCGAACATGCCGATATCAAATGCAGGTGTATACTCATTTCCATTAACTGTTAAGCACGTTTGCATTGCCACAAACACCTGGGCAAGGCATCGATAAATCCGCCACTAAAGCAGTCAGATCATTTTCATTGGTATCAGCACCAACTAAAACTAACTCTTTATTGCCATCCTCGTCAAGTCCATAGTACATGCGAATGCCTTGGCACCCTTGCTGATTGAGTAATTGGTGCAAAATGTCTTTACCAAAGAAATGCCCTTTGGTTGCTCCTGGGTTTTGTTTTCTGTACTCCCTTGTTAATGCGGCTCCTGCCGTTAGTGAGATTGATCCTCCTTCTGTTCCATTAAATGCCATACGTTAAATTTTAAAAGATTAATACTTGTTTGAACACCAAAGTAGATTGCAGAAATATGAGATTCAATATCACGTTATATTCTCACTTTATTCCCATTAATGATAATTTTAATAATACGCTTAATTCACACTATTGGGTCTGTTTTAAAAAACCGTATTTATGCGCAGTATTTTGCGTAAATGTTGCAAACCAAGTCCGTACAAGTGACATAGTAAAATCCACGGATTTTCAGTTGATATCATCGAAAGGCTAGGAAGTTTCGTAGTTTTGCAAAAAACTTTCATATGTCAGAGAAACGTACCGAAATCGATGAACTGGGTGAATTTGGTCTCATTGAGCGTTTGACCAACAACGTAACAATCCACCATGACGCCACGCTGAAGGGTATAGGAGATGATGCTGCAGTAATTGCTATAACCGACGATGAAGTACAATTGGTTTCTACCGACACCATGATCGAAGGAGTGCATTTCAACTTAATGTACACACCTTTGAAGCACCTTGGGTACAAACTCGTTGCAACGAATGTTTCGGATATCTGTGCGATGAATGGAAAAGCGGAGCAGATTACGGTTTCTTTGGCCGTTTCCAATCGTTTCCCGATCGAGGCTCTGGAAGAATTGTACGATGGAATCAAAGCCGCGTGTAATGTCTACAAAGTGGACCTTATCGGCGGAGACACTACCTCTTCCCTATCCGGATTGATGCTTTCTGTAACAGTTTTGGGGCGCGCGAAGAAAGAAGAAGTTACCTACAGAGATGGAGCCAAAGAACACGACCTTGTTGTCGTGAGTGGTGATTTGGGAGGTGCATACATGGGATTGCAGGTTCTGGAACGTGAGAAAGACGTTTTCAACGCGAACCCAAACATTCAACCAGATTTAGACGGACACGATTACATTATGGAACGCCAACTGAAACCAGAAGCGCGCGTGGATGTTGTGCAGTTTTTGAAAGAATTAGAAGTGGTTCCTACCGCTATGATTGATATTAGTGACGGCCTGGCTTCCGAATTGATGCACATTTGTTCTCAGGGAAAAGTTGGGTGTCGCGTATACGACGAAAAGATTCCTATTGATGGAAAAACGTCCATGACGGCGATTGATTTCAACTTGGATCCAATTACCTGCGCATTGAATGGTGGCGAAGATTATGAGTTGCTGTTCACGGTAAAACAATCTGACTTTGACAAAATCAAAGGAAATCCGCATATGACTGTGATCGGACATATTACAGATGCTTCTGAAGGTTTATACTATGTTGACAAGAATGCTTCTATGATAGAACTTCAGGCACAAGGTTGGAACCATTTCAACCAGGACTAAGACGCCTTTCGTACCGTTCGGTTGTATTTTTCACGTACTACACTTTCGAAGTCTTTTCCTTTTAACTTGGCTTCTGCCCAAGATTGGAAATCAAAGTAATCCAATGCTACGCTTTCGAAAGCATCATCACCCGTGATGGTAGCCAATTCGTCGTAAAGATCCTCCCAATAACGGTCTACTTCGAAACGGTCATCGCATTTCGCCAGCTTACCAATAAACTGTAAGAAGACTTTCTCGAAACTATACAGTCGGTTCCGCGTTTTCAAGAATCGCTGCGTGCTTTTGATGGAGTAGGGCAACAACTTATCGTGATTAAGTTCTAAATGAATCAAGAGCTCTAGCAATTGCGTGAAACTGATAATATCCTCCGTTTGATCCAATTCGCTATCATTCAATATTCGATTGACCCATTTTAATGCTTGGGAGAAATCGCTCACTCCGATGTAAGCTACAGCTACTTTGAATTCGAGGAAGGCACGGCGCGCAGGTACTACCTTATCACCAAATTGATCCAGTTTCTCTTTTACATCATCCGCAATTTGAGCCGCTTTTCCAAAATCACCTTTTCTGAGGTTCATGCTCAATTCAATGCTATTGATACTCGAGAACAATTTAATCTCTAAATCCTCATTTGCAGTGACTTTGTTCGCCACCGTCTTCAATTGATTCAAATAAGAAATGGAACTTCTGTAATCGCCTAATTTATCTGAAATATAGATCGCATTCGTGAGCACTGATACTTGCTTATTGACTTCAATGGCAATGGAGCTGGTGCTTGATTCTATTAGCTCGAGATTCTTGTGCAATGCATCCAATGAGTCGCTCAAATTCGCTATTGCATAATAATACGCACTCATTACATGATAATATAAATAGCGTGCTTCCGTGGTTACATGTTCTGCAGGCACAGGGCGTTCTAGTAATTCTTTACAGATTTCTGTATAATGTGCAGCATCTTCTTTGGAACGCGCCACACCTTTCTTAGACAATTGACTGAACAATCTGCTTTTGATTTGCCATAAAGTAGCATAATACTGAAGTGATTCAATCTGCGAACTTTCTTGTTCCGTAAATGCATTCATTTGCGCCTCTGAAATTCCGGAGTACCCCATTGTTTCGTGAATGCGCTTTTGCTTATTGGCAATTTCAATGACCAGTGCGGGCTTCTCATATTTCAGTGCCAATTTCTCAGCACTTCTTAACAACCTTCGACTTTGATCGTACAAAGATCGGTCGTAAAGAATATCGGAAGCGTGCAACATTTTGTGTATTTGTGCTTCTATAGACCCGGACGCGTGAAATGCATCCAAGGCACTCAAGATGTGATCATACAAACGTTTTTTGGTAATAGAAAAGCGCTTCAAAAAAGCCTCGCCTTTGAAGAAATCGAACAATGCTTTTTCATCGTACGCGGGCATTTTATCCAAGTAATCGAAAATGCGTACATAGTTGTTTTCTCCTCCAATTGTATGGCGGGATGACATCAACTTAAAGTACCTTTTTTCCGATTTTGACATGGACTGAACCAGATCAAACAACGCTTCATTTACCTTTCCAGACATGTATAAAAATTATTGATTCACAAGTAGTATATCTAAGATAGGTAAAGAACAGGGACGTTTTTTGACAAACATTTGAAGTGTATAATTTATTGAGTGTTCGGACGCGTGGGCTTCGAGAACCTCGACCCACTGGATAAAAATTCCCCGAAGAAGTATTTAGGTTATCGAAGTACATCTCGAATCCACTTGGTGTTCTTTATTTGGAACATGCGCGCTAAGGCTCCAGAAGTGCGGGCACAAAAAAAGGCATCACTAAAATGATGCCTGAAATTAAAAATAGTTTGGATTAATTTTGATTCGGATTTTCCGGGTCTGGCGTATCCTCATCCGGATCTGAATTCGGATCGGTGATTCCACCATCGAATACAGTACCATCTCCATTGTCCGTCGGTAATCCAGTGTCTTCTGCTCCCACTCGTGCATCCGAATCATTGTTCGAATTTGATGTACGAGCGTTTTCATCACTATCAGGAGCATCTTGCCATAAAGGCGCTTCTAATTCTTGCGCTGGAGCGATCTCTTGCTTTTGACAAGAAACGAACCCTAGACCAAGAATTACTGCTGATATGTAAAATACTTTTTTCACTCTTTCTAATTTATTATCACCGAGAGTATTAACAAATATAAGTGAATATCTCAACAGTGTCAGTGAATCTTTGCATATAATCCGTTCCTAGTGGGGATATACATCCTAACAGGAAGAATCGTAATTGTAAATACTTATGAGACTTCAGCTTATACACCCGCTCAGTTTATTATAAAGAATGTATTTCAAGTGTGTACGAACAGCAAAACTGAAATAAACAAAGCTTGGGAAAGTACCTCTCATCCCATGAGAATTATTTTCCCCAGGT